>NZ_JBFAAL010000042.1:0-1249 GCF_040639715.1 Micromonospora sp. NPDC023737 | reverse complement strand
GCCCGCCTGCTCGGCGACATCGCAGACATCGCCCGGTTCACCAGCCGCGCCCACTTCGCCTCGTGGAACGGCACCGCACCGATCGACGCCTCGTCCGGCGAGCAGAACCGGCACCGGCTCTCCAGAGCCGGGAACCGGCGCATCAACCGGGCCTTGCACATCATGGCCATCGTCCAGCTGCGCCGTGACACCGAAGGACGCCGCTACTACCGGCGCAGACTAGCCGCGGGCAAGACCCCGATGGAGGCCCTACGGGCACTAAGAGTTCCTAACAAAATGATCTCTAGACCTGTCATCCCTTGTAGAGGGTGATCTACGATGTCGCGTCGTGAGGCGTGGTGAGCAGCCGCCGTGGATCGTGCCGGACGGGCTGTGGCAGCGCATCGAGCCGTTGCTGCCCAAACGTGAGCGCAATCCGCGGCACCCGGGACGTAAGCGGATCCCGGACCGGCAGGTGCTGTGCGGGATCTTGTTCGTGCTGCACACCGGTATCCAGTGGGAGTTCCTGCCCCAGGAGTTGGGGTTCGGCTCGGGGATGACCTGCTGGCGGCGGCTGGAGGAATGGAACCGGGCCGGAGTGTGGCAGCGGCTGCACGAGCTGCTCCTGGCCGAGCTGCAGGCAGCCGGCAAGCTCGACTGGTCTCGCGCCGTGATCGACTCCTCGCATGTGCGGGCCGCCCGACGTGGCCCAAAAGCGGCCCGAGCCCGGTCGACCGCGCCCGCCCGGGCTCGAAGCACCACGTCCTGACCGAGGGCGCCGGCATCCCCTTGGCCGTGTCACTGACCGGCGGCAACCGCAACGACGTCACTCAACTGCTCCCGCTGATCGACAAGATCCCGCCGGTACGCGGACGACGCGGACGCCCCCGACAGCGCCCCGACCAGCTCTTCGCCGACCGCGCCTACGACCACGACAAGTACCGCAAGGCGGTACGCGGCAAGGGCATCCGCCCGCGCATCGCCCGCCGCGGCCAGCCCCACGGATCCGGACTCGGAGTGTTCCGGTGGGTAATCGAGCGGACGATCGCCTGGTACCACGGCATGCGACGACTACGCATCCGCTGGGAACGCCGCGACGACATCCACGAAGCCTTCCTCGCCCTCGCCACCTGCATCATCACGTACCGACACGTCGCACGAATTTGTTAGGACCTCTAAAGCGGCGTCTGTCCGACATCGTCTACCGGCAGATGGTGGCCGACGCGAAGCTGGCCAGGACGGGTCCGGGAGGACACGCGGGGGCGACTCT
>NZ_JBFAAL010000041.1:0-1411 GCF_040639715.1 Micromonospora sp. NPDC023737 | reverse complement strand
TAGTACTCCAACGTCAGTTGGCCTGTCTGCGCTGGTAGTGGGATCGGCGGGCTCGGGCTTGGGATGTTCGTCGCCAGATCGACCAGTGCAGGGTGTGCTCTGGGGGTAGCGATGCGGCGAATAGGAGGGCGTTGAGGAGTCGGCGGATCTCGGCGACGGTCAACGCGATGATCTCCGGGTCTGAATTGGGTTGCTGCGCGGTGGCGGCGAGGATGGTCAGGACGGCGAGAGCGAGCATGGCCAGGGTGATGAAGCGGTGCCAGCCGGTCCAGCCGCGGACCTGGTAGTGGTCCAGGCCGACCTGGCCTTTGCCGGTTTGGAACAGCTCTTCGATGCTCCAGCGGGAGCCGGCGACACGCACGAGGGTGTGCAGCGGGACCGGTCGGGGTGACCAGCACAGGTAGTAGGCCAGCTCGCCGGTGGTGCGGTTGCGGCGGATGAGCAGCCATCGGTGTTCACCGGGGCTGGTGGCGGTGGTGATCCAGGCCCACAGGTAGTCGCGGGGACCTTTCGCCCCTGGTCCGCAGCTGTGCCGCTGCCACTCGCGGGTGGGGATCCGCTCGGCGAGGTCGTCGACACGCACGAGGGTGCGGCCGTCGTTGACGTGCACGCGTCGGTCGCAACCGACGGCCAGGACGTAGCCGATCTGACGGTGCTCGAGGTCGCCGCGCAGGCCGGGGTCGGCGCCGTAGACCTCGTCGCCGGTCACCCACCCGAACGGGACACCAGCCTGCAGGGCGGCAGCGATCATCTGCCGGGCCAGCGCAGGTTTCGTGGCGAACTCGACCTGGTCGGGGACGCCGGCGGCGGCGAGACGCTCGGGCCGCTCGCACCACGTCGCCTCGGGCAGGTAGAGCCGACGGTCGATCAGCGCCCGACCCAGGGGCGAGACGTAGGCCAGGAAGACCCCGACCTGGCTGTTCTCGACCCGACCGGCGGTGCCGGTGTACTGCCGCTGCACCCCGACCGAGCACACGCCCTTCTTCAGGAAACCCGTCTCGTCAGTGGCCAGCACTCCCTCGGGGTGGCCGAGCTGCTCGATCAGCCAGGAACGCACGTCATCGCGGACGGCGTCGGCGTCCCACACCGCCGTGCGCAGCAGCCGCTGCATCGCCTGCGGATCATCGTGACCTGCCCGCTCTGCAAGCGACCAGCAGGTCTTGCGTTCGGCGTCCGACAGCAGCCCTTCCACGAACTGCCCGGCGGTCCGGCGTGGCTCCGCCCGCACGAACCGGGCAGCGACACGCATCACCGCCTCGTCCAGGATGACCCGCCAACGATCAAGGTCTACGCTGTGGCACGCGGCCACCGCACGATCTTCGGTTGTCCTCACAAACCATCGATGATCAACGCGGTGGCCGTCTCCATGCCTGCGCCACGCCCAACGCCGAAGCCAAATGACGTTGGAGTA
>NZ_JBFAAL010000040.1:0-2975 GCF_040639715.1 Micromonospora sp. NPDC023737 | reverse complement strand
GGGCGGCGCGCAACGCGGGACCGGTGGTCGCGGGATTGACGCTGGCAAGCACATCCCCGAGGGACGGCGCGCGGCCGAGGACCCCCCTAGCGGCCGCCTCTTCGGCGCTGTAAAGCTCGGCGGTATCCACGAGCTGAACCGCCGGAGTCGCTGACGTCGCGCTGTACGCCTTCTCAGCGAGTGTGTCGTAGTAGACCCAACCGTCGTTCGCAATGCCCTTCTTAATCGCATCCGTGAGCAGCGTCGGGTCGAGCAGCAGCAACGCGGACTGGTCCCTCCAGAACCAGTCGTTGATCTTTTTCGTTGTGGTCGACTCGGGCTTGTCCCAGGCGCGCTGTCGCAGCCAGTTTGTCGGGATGGGCTCGGTGCGGACCTTGCCCTCGTTGACAAGCAGCTCACGGACAGTACGGACGACGCTCTTGGCCGTGTCGCCCTTCTGCGCCGCGGGAAGCTCGCGGTGCGCGAGGTGGTTGCTGCTGGCGTCCTTGACCGGGTAGTACACGTGCTTGTAGCAGCGGGTGACAGCGATGCGGACGTTCAGGCCGCTGTCGTCGTACATCTCGCGGACCCTGTCCTTAACCCCGTTCGCGAACGTGGCGAGGCGGGCCGGCTCGGAGACGAGGGCTTCCAGTGCGAGCTGGGAGCGGACTCGGTCCTTGAGGTCCTCGACCGCTTCGGTGTCCGCGACGACGAACACAACCGCGTTGCGATAGGCGCGCAGGCTCCCTGCGGCTCCGGCGCGGTCCCGCATTTCCACTACCTGGGCAGGCGGCGTCGCCGACGAGGTGCCCTCTACCGATAGGTGGTCGTAGTCGAAGGCGACGATCCGAAGGCGCGGCTCGTCTGGCACCGAGGCAGGGCTGGTGGGAAAAACGACGGCAGTAACGCCGGCATCGCTGGTGAAGGACTTGGCGATGCGGGCCTTGGTCTCCTCTGTAACTCGGGTGCTTGGGATATCGCGCTTGCCATCCTCGACGATCTTGTTGACGTTCGGCTCCGTATGGAAGCGCCACCGCGCGCCGTCGTAGGTCAGGTGCCAGCAGACCCTCTCTGCCTCCGCCAGCGCCTCGTCAAGAATCTCCGGGTCTTCGCCGACGCGCAGCGTCCCTAGAACGTACTCACTGCGCCCGGCGCCGACACCTGCGCGCATCTCCAGCGAGTGCATGAACACCGTGGTGGCGGCGCGGGTTGCGAACGGCGGCTTACCGGGGAAGCGGGCGGCATCGACAGCGTGGCAGTGCGACTCCGGGCCGGCGAGATCGACCTTCGCGACACCAGAGAAGGCCGCTCGGTCGATCGCGATTGTGAGGTGGTTGAGCGTGTTCAGCCGAGCGAGGTTGATGTCGGCGACGTTGATGACCTCGGGGTTGGCCGTGCCTTCCCACAGGTCCGCTACTACTTCCGCAAGGAGCTTGAGCGAGCCGCGGGCGCGCTGGAAGTTCGGGATGCTCCCCAGCCGCTTGTCTAGAACACGGATCGTCTCGGGGTGGAACGGATAGCTGGCGGCGACGGCGTCACCGTAGTGAGCCGGGCTCTCCGCGCCGCCGACCAGCGTGACGGTTTGCCCGATTTGTTCGTACAGGCCGCGGTACGCCTCCCCGGCCTCCTTCGCCGCAGCGGGATCGATGCTCTCGAACAGCCGCCGCTTGAGGATTTCCGCGATCTCGCTGTCGGTCGCCGGCTGGATCACCCGCCCTGACCGGGAGAGCACGCTGGCACTCTCTGCGTGGGCCGTCGCAGCCCTGGTGGCGCCGTCGAGGAGCTGGCCGAGTTCGCTGGTCTCCTTGGCGTAGGCGTCGCCGGAGGAGGCGAGGCTGATGATGACAACCACGCCGGGGTCGCCCATCGCGAGTTCGAACAAGTTCTTGAGAAAGACGGGCACCTGGGCCGCGGAGCGGCGGACACTCTCGTTGCCGGACTCCGCGACCTGGCGCAGGTGCTGGGCGATCTCGTCGATGATGATGACGGTCGGTCGGCCGCCCAGGGCCTTGCGAAGGGTCTCGGTCCCGGGGGCCGTGCGTTCCAGGTCGGACTGAGCGAGCGCTTGGTGGGCGGCGGGCCCGAGCTGAGCACCCACTTCGCCCCAGAGAGTACGGCTCGTCAGGCCGTTGGTGGCGAGACCGTTCACCGGGTCGAGGGCGTCGCCGACGACGGCGGCGACGCTAACAGGCCCCTCGGGCAGCAGCGACGTGTCGAGAAAGTCGTTGACGTTCGCCGGGCGGGCACCCTTAGCGAGGTGGTACACGGCCACCAAACTGTGGGTCTTGCCGCCGCCGAACGACGTCTCAGCGCGGAGGACGCCGTGGTCGCCGTCATCACCGGCGACGCCCGCAAGGCGTCCGAACGTCTTGGCGAGGAGCTGCTTCAACCCGCTCGTCGGGTACGTCAGGTCGAAAAACCGGTGGGCGTCGGAGTAGACCTCGTAGCCGCTCGGGTCACGGACGACCTTGTCAAGCTGAGCGGCGAACTGGTTGTCACTCATGCCACCCGCGAGCACATCCGGCCTGGGAACGCAGGTGCTCCGGATGCCGCGAAGGGCGCTGCTCATTCGGCCTGCCTTCCGGTGGTGATCTCTGTTTACGACCCCGCGCGGGCAACGGGGGCCACATGGACGGGGACGCCTGCGTCTCATCGAGCCAGCGGCGCGCGAGGGAGGGCTTCCCCGAGCAGTCAGAATAAGGCGAGCCCGACGCTGATGGGGACCGGCCTACCCCGTGTTCGATGTCGGGTCGGATTTGGCGCTGACGCCAGCTACTCGGCCGGGGCCAAGACCTTCCTGTGGTCCGCGTCGACCGCACACCGGCACCGGCGGCGTCGCCGCCCGCCTTGCGTACCGCCGGGATCCGCTCGAACGACTGCTTGCCGAAGCCCAGTCCCGCCGCCGAAGGCACCACCACCAGGTCGGCCAGGCCCTCCTTGACCGTCTCCGACGGCCGCCCGCCACCTTCGCCCCAAGGTGCTCGCCGACTACCCCT
>NZ_JBFAAL010000039.1:0-4322 GCF_040639715.1 Micromonospora sp. NPDC023737 | reverse complement strand
GATCGCGTTGGACTTTGGCGACCGGATCGTCGGCCTCGTCCTCGGCCGGACAACCGTCGACGGCTCCATCATCGAACTCCCGGAGGCGGCGAGCCGACAAGGCGTTCTCCGGTCGACCCTAGTCATCCGCCGTGTTCGCCAGATAGGCCCGGTTGACGTCGATCAGGCGGTCAAGTGCTTCTCTGGCGGCGATGAGGCCGTCAATGGTGGATGAAAGGCGGGTTCGCTCCCGATTCATCGCGGCCAGGGCCTGCCTGGCTCTGCTCATGTTTGGCTCCGTCATGCAGGGGACCATTTCCGCGATGGTTCTGCTGGACATGCCTGCGGCCAGGAATGTCTGAATCAGTGCCACCCGCTGGACGTGATCGTCGTCGTAGTACCGCTGGCCACTGGGGGATCTCGTGCTGACCAGCAAGCCCTGCTGCTCGTAGTAGCGCAGTGATCGACGGCTTACTCCGGTCCGGGCGGACAGTTCACCGATCCGCATGCCAACCCATCCGTGTGTATCGGGTCACAGCTACTTGCCCCTGACATCGATGTGAGCATTTAGGTTGACTCTACGGCTCGCGACCCGCAGCCAGGAAATCCGGTCGCCGGCGTCTCGCATCGGCGAGCACGAAAGGCAGAAGTCCGTGATCAAATTCGTTTTCATGATCAACCGTCTCGACGGGATGACCACCGAGGAATTCGTTGAGCATCACCGAAACCGCCACGCCCCGTTGTTCACCTCGATTCCGGAGGCGCGGCGGTACGTGAGGAAGTACACCGTCTCCCACCCGGTGCCCGCTGAAGGGTATCCGAGTCCTGCCTACGACGGCATCACTGAGATCTGGTTCGACAGCTGGGCGGATCACGACGCCTTCTTCACGTCCAAGAACTACACGGAGTTGGTGAACCCGGACGAGAGTACGTTCATCGATATGAAGTCGGTGGCGGTGATGGTCACTGAAGAAAAGGTTGTGATCTAGCCTGTCGTTCGGATCGTCCCGGCGTCGCGAGGGCTGGCACGCCCATCTGCCGCGTGTCGTCACGCGCAGACGCTCCGCGTCGACACCGTCCTCCGCCGTGCAGCCGCACGCACCAGAACCCGCGCGGGCCGTCCGGGAGGCACCGCACTTCGCGGCCGGCTGATCCGAGCGACAGGCCTCAGCCCTTCGGGCTGCGCGCTTTCTGTCGCGGGTGATGCGGCGGGTCATCAACGGGAGGGCAGGCACGGGCCGCCCCGGTGATCACAAGTGTCGCAGCTCCGTGATCACCAGGACCTGTGCTCGTCCGGGGCCGGGTACCACTGCCCTGCCTGCCCGCGGGTTGGCCGGCCCCTCTAGAGGTTGTCCCGTAACTGCTGGTCAGAGGTGAGATGATCTTGCTGTGGCTGGTGTGATCACGGCGTCGGAGCCCTCCTGGATAGGTCCGTTCACCGGGCTGAGCCCGCGGCAGTTCAACAAGCTGATCACCGCGCTGCGGCGTGAGGGGGCCGATCCGGTCCGCAAGGGCCGGCCGTGGTCGCTGCCGTTGGAGGACCGGGTGCTGCTGGTGGCCGCGTACTGGCGAACCAACCTCACCCTGCGTCAACTTGGCCCGCTGTTCGGCGTCTCGAAGTCGGCGGCCGACCGGATCGTCGCCCACCTCGGGCCGGCTCTCGCCCTCCAGCCCCGGCGGCGGTTCCGCAAGGAGACCGTGCTCATCGTGGACGGCACGCTGGTGCCCACCCGCGACCGGACCGTGGCCGCCTCCAGCAAGAACTACCGCTACTCCACCAACCACCAGGTCGTCATCGACGCCGACACCCGCCTCGTGGTCGCCGTCGGCAAGCCGCTGCCCGGCAACCTCAACGACTGCCGGGCCTGGCAGGAGTCCGGCGCGAAGGCCGCTGTCGGCACCACCCCCACGGTGATCGCCGACGGCGGGTACCGGGGCACCGGGCTGACCATCCCGCACTACCGCCGGCACAAGGACGAGGAACTGCCGGCCTGGAAGGAGGAGCACAACGCCTCCCACCGCAAGGTCCGGGCCCGCGTCGAGCACACCTTCGCCCGCATGAAGAGCTGGAAGATCCTCCGCGACTGCCGCCTCAAGGGCGACGGCGTCCACCACGCCATGCTCGGCATCGCCCGCCTGCACAACCTCACCCTCACCGGATGACAGGCAAACGAGCAGGTCAGCCTGCATACCTCAGATCATTTACGGGACACCCTCTAGGGTTGAGTCCGTGCGCTACGACCTCGTGATATTCGACAACGACGGTGTCCTCGTCGACAGCGAGCCCATCTCCAACCGGCTGCTCGCCGCCTACCTCACCGAGCTGGGGCACCCCACCTCCTACGAGGACTCCATCCGCGACTACATGGGGTCGGCCATGCACCGGGTCCACGACCTCGTGCTCGAGCGCACCGGGAAGCGTCTCCCGGACGACTTCGACGACGTCTTCCACGCCCGTGTGTTCGCCGCGTTCCAGCGGGAACTGAAACCCGTGCCCGGCGTCGAGGCCGTCCTGGAGAAGCTGGCGGCGGACGGGACGCCGTACTGTGTCGCGTCCTCGGGCAGTCATGAGCGCATCCGGGTCGGGCACCGGACCACGGGCCTCGACCGGTGGTTCGACGACACCCGGATCTTCAGCGCCCAGGACGTGGGCCGGGGCAAGCCGGCGCCCGACCTCTTCCTGCACGCGGCACGGCAGATGGGCGTGGCCCCCGAGCGGTGCGTCGTCGTGGAGGACTCACCGCTGGGCGTGCGGGCGGGCGTGGCGGCCGGGATGGACGTGCTCGCCTTCACCGCCATGACACCCGCGGCCCGCCTCACCGGCGCGCGTCACTTCTTCTCACAGATGCACGAGCTGCCCGGCCTGCTGGCCTGACAGCACGTCATGACGGGCCGCACGACGGGCGTATTGACATTTGTCATGCGGTACTCCGGACGATCGTTTCTACTGCGGGACCCCTCTCGGGCGCGACCCTGAGAGCATGACGACGAACAGGAAGCGCGGAAACCTCGTCCCTCTGCTGGTGGACGTCGCGGTGCCGGTCGGCGGGTACTACCTGCTGAAGGACGCCGTCGGGTTGAGCACGCTCGCCGCCCTCGGCTGGAGCAGTGCGGTGCCGGCCCTGCGGATCGTGTGGAGCGCGGTGCGGGAGCGCACCCTCAACGCGCTCGCCGCGCTCATCCTCTTCGTGAACGTGGTCGGGGTGCTGCTCAGCACGGTCACCGGGGACCCGCGGCTGATGCTCGCCAAGGACAGCGGCGTCAGCAGCGCCATCGGCATCGGCGTCCTCGTCTCGGTGATGCTGGGCAGGCCGATGATGTCCGAGGTGATGAAGCCCTGGCTGGTGCAGGGCGATGCCGAACGCGACGCCGCTTGGCGGCGGCTGAGGGCCCATTCGGTGCCGTTCCGCCGGGCGGAGCGGACGTTCTCCCTGGTGTGGGGCGTGGCACTGCTCGGCGAGTGCGTCGTGCGCGTGGTGGGCGCCTACACGCTGCCGGTCGACACCATGGTGTGGCTGGGCACCGTGATCCTCGCGGTGTCGATGGCGCTCGCCTTCTTCGTCAGCGGCGCGATCGCCGCCCGCCCCATGGCGCGGATGGTCATCGCGGAGACCGAGGCCGCCCGCACCACGGCCTCCCCCGTGGCCGGCACGCCCGCGAACGCCGGGTGAGAACCGGCCCGATACGTCCGCGACCGGATCTGTTCACCGGTGCTCCCGGGGCCCTACGCTCGCCGCCATGACGGATGTGCTGCGGCGCGGCAGGGCCTCGTTGGCGTTCGCGTTCGGCGCGCAGGGCTGCGTCTTCGCGCTGCTCGTCACACGCATCCCCGCCGTCCAGGACCGCTACGGCGTCTCGGACGCCGTCCTGCCCGTGTTCCTGGCCGCCGTGCCCGTGCTGGCCGGCATCGGCAGCGTGGCCACGGAACACCTGGTCAAGCGGGTGAGGCCCAGCCGTGTGCTGCGCTGGTCCCAGCCGGTGGCGATGCTGGCGCTGGTCGGTGCCGGAGCCGGCGACCGGATGGCCCACCTGGCCGCGCTGATGGCCGCCTTCGGGCTGGCCGTCGGGGCGCTGGACGCGGCGATGAACATGCTCGGAGTGAGCCTGCAGCACGCCTACGGCCGCAGCATCATGCTCGGCTTCCACGCGGCCTACAGCCTCGGCGGCATCCTGGGCGCCTCGCTGGCCTGGGCAGGTGCCCACTGGCACCTGACGCTGTGGGTGTCGTACCTGCCGGTGGTGGCGGTGCTGCTGCCGGCGACGCTCGTGGGCAGCCGGTGGTACGTCGACGGGCGGGGCGGCGCCGCGGCCGGCGCGGACGGCCGGGCGGTGAGCGGCGCGGG
>NZ_JBFAAL010000038.1:0-6096 GCF_040639715.1 Micromonospora sp. NPDC023737 | reverse complement strand
CCTCCCGCCGCGCTCCGGCCCTCGCTCGTCGGCCGGGCGGGGCGCCCCGGGCCGGGGGCCCCCCCCGGCCCCCCCCCCCCCGGCCCCCCCGCCCCCCCCCCCCCCCCCCCCCCCACGGCCGCAGTCAGGAACGGCGGCGGTACCTGCCGCCGCCCGCGTCAGGACCCTTCGTCGGTACGCACGTGCCGCACGATCGCCACCGGCGAGTGCGTGTGGTGCAGGACCGCGTGGCTGACCGAGCCGAGCAGCAGACCGCCGAGCGCGCCACGACCGTGCGCACCGACGACCACCAGCTGGGCGTCGCGCGACTGCTCGACGAGCGCCTGAGCCGGGGAACCGTGGACCAGCGCCTGCCGCACCGACACCTCCGGGTAGCGCTCGCCGTGACCGGCCACGGACTCGGCGAGCACCCGCTGCTCGTCCTCCGCGTACGCCGCAAGCTCGTCCGTCGACGGGGCCACCGTGCCGGGGAAGAGCACGACCGGGTCCAGCCAGGCGTGCACCGCGACGAGCGAGGTGCCCCGGCGGGCCGCCTCCTCGAACGCGAAGCCGACCGCCTCGGTGGACAGTTCGGATCCGTCCACGCCGACCACGACCGGACCGTCGGCGCGGGGCTCACCCCGTACCACGAGCACCGGGCACTGCGCCCGGGCGGACACCTGGACGGTGACCGACCCGATCAGCAGACCGGCGAAGCCGCCCAGGCCGCGGTGCCCGAGCACCACGAGCGCGGCGTCGCGGGACTCGTCGAGCAGAACCCGGGTCGCGGCCCCGTCGACCACGGCGCCGGTGACCGACACGTCCGGGGTCACCTTGCCGGCCTCGGCCACGGCCTGGGCGACGAACTTCTCCGCCTCGTCACGCAGCCCGGCGGTCTCGGCGGCGAACGGCGCGGGGCCGAGATCGGCAACGGTGAGCGGCCAGCTGAACGCGTGGACGACCCGCAGTGGACGGTGCCGGTGTTCGGCCTCCCGGGCGGCCACCCGGACCGCGTCCAGGGCCGCGTCGGAACCGTCCACGCCCACCACGACGGGGGCTCCGGTGTTGATGGTCATGACTACCTCCTTCGTCCGGTTCGAGCATTCCTCGCCGGCCGACGGTCGGTCAGGGCAGCTCGTCCCGGATCGCGGGCCGTTGGTCCCGGGTCACCCGGCTCGGCCCGCTGTCCTCACGCGTTACGCGTCTGGTCGCCGTGCTGCTGCGCGACCGCCCGAAGGTACCGCCGCACCCGGTCACCGCAGCCTCGGCGTCGCGTCCGTGTGACCCCGGTCCAACATCCTGTCCCCGGAGGCGCCCGCCGCGGTCGAATGAGGGGATCACCCCATCCCCGGCCGGGCACGCCGCCGCCGGCGTGCCCACGGCACCCACGCCCCCGGTCCCCGGCCCCCGGCCTATCCTCTTCGCGTGACCGCTGAGCTGCGTCTGCGTCCGGTGCGCGACGACGACCTGATCGAGTTCTACCGCCACCAGCTGGATCCCGAGGCGATCCGGATGGCGGCCTTCACCGCCGACGACCCCGCCGACCGGCAGTCCTTCGCCGACCACTGGCGCCGGGTGCGCACCGACCCGGGGATCGTCTCGCGGACGGTCACCGTCGACGGGCAGGTGGTCGGTCACGTGCTCGCCTTCCCCGTCGGCGAGCAGACGGAGGTCAGCTACTGGATCGACCGGCGGCACTGGGGCCAGGGGTACGCCACCCGCGCGCTCGGTGGCCTGCTGCGCGAGCTGCCGCAGCGTCCGGTGCACGCCCGGGCCGCCAAGGACAACCTCGGCTCCCTCGCGGTCCTGCGCAAATGCGGGTTCGTCATCCGGGGAGAGGACCACGCCTACGCCGCCGGCCGTGGCGGCGACGTCGAGGAGTACGTGCTGGAACTCACCGCCTGACAGCGGCCCGCCCGCCGAGCACCCGCACCCGGGGGGCTACTACCCTCGCGGGGTGAACTGGCTGGAACTCTTCGGCTGGGTCGGCTCCGCGGTGCTGGTCTGGTCGCTGCTGCAGACGCGCGTCCTGCGGTTGCGTGCGTTGAACCTGATCGGTTGTCTGATCCTGATCGGTTACAACGCCGCCCTCCGGGTGTGGCCCATGGTCGGGCTCAACGTCGTACTCGCCGTGATCAACATCTGGTACCTGCGCCGGATGCTCGCCACCCGGCACGACGAGGCGACCTACCAGGTCGTCGAGGTCGGCGTGCACGACCAGTTCCTCGCCCACACGCTGCGGGTGCACGCCGTGGACATCGCGAAGTTCAACCCCGGCTTCCGCTGGCCGGCCGACGACGACCGGCCGACCGGCACGGCGGAGCGATCCGCGTTCCTGGTGGTCCGCGCCGACGAGGTGGTCGGTGTGGTGCTGGCACACGCCGAGGCGCACGACGTCGCCCAGATCGACCTGGACTACGTCACCCAGCGGTTCCGCGACTTCACGCCGGGAGAGTTCGTGTACCGGCAGAGCCGCCTCTTCACCGACCGGGGTTTCCGCCGGGTGGTCAGCCCGCCCGGCATGGTCGCCCCGTACTACCACCGGCTCGGCTTCCGCCGCACCGGCGACGCGTACGTCCTCGACCTGCCGGTCGGCTCCTGACCCGCCGGCCGTCCGGATCCGTACCCACCCGGCGAGGATTCACGGCCCCGCCGCCTGGGCACAGATGCGCGTACGCCGACCGGGGCCGCCGGGCGGTGGCGCCGGTGGAGTCCGGCGCGGTCGCGCGAGGGAGATTCGGGCGTGCAGAGCTACTGGGGCCAACTGGCCTTGGTCGGGGTCCTTGTCGTGCTCAACGCCGCCTTCGCCGGCAGTGAGATGGCCCTGGTCTCGCTGCGGGACAGCCAGATCCAGCGGCTGGAACGGACCAGCCGCGCCGGGCGGGTGCTGGCCCGGCTGGCCACCGACCCGAACCGCTTCCTGGCCACGATCCAGATCGGGATCACGCTCGCCGGTTTCCTCGCCTCGGCCGCCGCCGCGGTTGCGCTGGCACGCCCGCTGATCCCGCTGCTCGGGCCGCTCGGCGCGGCGGCCGAGCCGGTCGCCATCGTGCTGGTAACCCTCGCGCTCACCTTCGTCACCCTGGTCTTCGGCGAGCTGGCCCCGAAGAGGATCGCCATGCAGTCCGCCGAACGGTGGGCGCTGCTGGTGGCCCGTCCCCTGGACCTGCTCGCCGGCCTCACCCGCCCGGCCGTCTGGGCGCTCGGCGCCACCAGCGACCTCGTCGTACGCCTGGTCGGGCTCGACCCGCGCCCGCAGCGCGACGAGATCAGCCCGGACGAGCTGCGGGACATCGTCTCCGGCAACCACGGCTTCACGAAGGAACAGCAGACCATCATCGCCGGTGCCGTGGAGATCGCCGACCGGCGGTTGCGGGCCGTGCTGGTGCCCCGGTTGCAGGTCTTCTGCCTGGACAGCGGGACGACCGCGGAGGCGGCCCGGCTGGTGCTGGCCGCCAGTGGCCACTCCCGCGCGCCGGTCGTCCGCCACGGCGGGCTGGACGACGCGGTGGGTGTGATCCACCTACGGGACCTCGTCGGTGTACCGGCGGACCGGCCGGTCGACGAGCGCGTACGCCCGCCGATGCTGCTGCCCGACTCGCTGCCCGTCGTCGACGCGCTGCGCCAGTTCAAGGCCGAACGCCAGCACATCGCGCTGGTGGTGGACGAGCGCGGCGCGGTCGACGGCATCGTCACCCTCGAGGACATCCTGGAGGAGATCGTCGGGGAGATCTACGACGAGACCGACCGGGACGTACGCGCGGTGCGCACCGATCCGGACGGCGCGCTGCGCCTGCCCGGCACCTTCCCGGTACACGACCTGCCCGACGTCGGCGTCGAGCTGCCGGGCCGGCCGGCCGGCGACTACACCACGATCGCCGGGCTGGTCCTCGCCTGTCTCGGGCACATCCCCACGGCCACGGGTGAGGACGTCACGGTCGACGCCTGGCGACTGGAGGTCGCCCGCATCGACCACCGGGCCATCACGGAGGTGCGGCTGCGCCGCGGTGCCGATCCGGCCGTGGACCTGCCCGACGCGCAGCCGCTCCTCGACGGCGCACGTGGCTGACCCGGTCGTCAGGCGGCGGGGGCGAGATTCTGCAACCGGACCTGGCCGCGCGCGACGAGGCGTTCATCGCCGTCGGTGATCTCCACCTGCCACAGCTGCTGACTGCGCCCCCGATGGATCGGAGTGCCGACTGCGGTCAGCTCGCCGTCGCGTACCGCGCGCAGGAAGTCGGTCTGGTTCGAAACCCCGACCACGGTGCCGCGGTCGCCCAGCCATACAGAGGCCCCCACGCTCGCCGCGGTCTCCACGACCGAGCAGTAGACCCCGCCGTGCTGGATGCCGAACGGCTGGTGCAGCTCGGGGCGGACCTGCCAGCGGATCACCACCCGGTCGCCGCTGACCTCGTCGAACTTCAGGCCGAGCAGGGCGACGAAGCCCCCGGTCGGATCCGGCATCTCCACGGCGACTCCTCCTCACCTTCGTTGGAGAGCCAGCCTAGTCTCCGCGAGCCTCGCCAAACCCGGTACGGGTCAGGGCCGGAGATGGGGGAGAATTGGTGACCGTGACCGACAGCAACCTCCCGCACGGGCGGGACTCCCTGACCGACGACCTGCTGTGGCGGGGCCTGATCCAGGACTCGACCGGCCTCGACGAGCTGCGTGAGCTGCTCGACGGCGGGAGCACCACCTTCTATGTGGGCTTCGACCCGACGGCGCCCAGCCTGCACGTCGGCAACCTGATGCAGGTCGTGATGGGCCGTCGGCTCCAGCTGGCCGGGCACCGGCCGCTGCTGCTGGTGGGCGGCGCCACCGGCCAGATCGGCGACCCGAAGGAGAGCGCGGAGCGCAACCTGAACCCGCCGGAGGTGATCGCCGGCTGGGTTCAGCGCATTCGCGACCAGCTGTCGCCCTTCGTCTCGTACGAGGGGGAGAACGCGGCCCGGTTGGTCAACAACCTGGACTGGACCGGCGAGATGTCCGTGGTGGAGTTCCTCCGGGACGTCGGCAAGCACTTCCCGGTGAACAAGATGCTGGCCCGCGAGGTGGTCAAGGCGCGGCTGGAGACCGGCATCAGCTTCACCGAGTTCAGCTACCAGCTGCTCCAGGCGAACGACTTCTTCGAGCTGCACCGCCGGCACGGCTGCCAACTGCAATACGGCGGCTCCGACCAGTGGGGCAACATCACCGCCGGCGTGGACTACATCCGACGCCGCGGCGCCGGGCCGGTGGAGGCCTTCACCACGCCCCTGGTCACCAAGTCCGACGGCACCAAGTTCGGTAAGAGCGAGACCGGCGCGGTCTGGCTCGACCCCGAGATGACCAGCCCGTACGCCTTCTACCAGTTCTGGCTGAACGCCGACGACCGCGACGTCACCCGCTACCTGCGCTACTTCAGCTTCCGCTCGCGGGAGGAGCTGGAGGAGTTGGAGAAGGCCACCGCCGAGCGCCCGCAGGCCCGGCTGGCCCAGCGGGCACTCGCCGAGGAGCTCACCACGCTGGTGCACGGGGAGCGGGAGATGGCCCAGGCGGTGGCGGCCAGCCAGGCGCTCTTCGGTCGGGGTGCGCTCGATGAACTCTCGCCCGAGACCCTGCGCGCCGCGCTCACCGAGGCTGGTCTGGTCCATCTCGACGAGCTGCCGGACGTCGCCGGCCTGCTCAAGGAGTCGGGGCTGGTACCGAGCATGAAGGAAGCCCGCCGGGTGATCGCCGAGGGTGGTGCGTACGTCAACAACAACCGGGTGACGGAGGTGGACGCCACGGTGTCGGCGGAGGATCTCCTGCACGGCCGGTACCTGGTGCTGCGCCGCGGTAAGCGCTCGTTCGCGGGTGTTGAGCTGCGGCGATAGTCGTTTGTCGACGGTGTGACGCGCGACGCGTCCCGCGGATTTGACGATCGGTCCGCGGGACGCGTAACTTTCTCTCTGCCAGCGCGGAACGGACGAAATGGGGCGAAAGTCCTGGAGGCCGGAGCGTGGCGGAGACTTTCGGGTCGGAGGGGCTGGGCTTCTCTGATTCGGGATCTGGGCGGTGCCCCGGGTTCGCTGTGAGGCGGATTTGGTGAGGCGGAACCGGCCGGGTATGGTCGACGGTCGGCAGGGTGCCGGGCGA
>NZ_JBFAAL010000037.1:0-7934 GCF_040639715.1 Micromonospora sp. NPDC023737 | reverse complement strand
GCCCGGCCGCGCGGCGGTGACACCGTCGTCCTCGGCTCCCCCGACATCCTCCTCAACAAGCACCTCGGCGACCACGGCAACGCCTCGCTCGCCCTGCAGCTCCTCGGCTCCCGCCCCCATCTGGTCTGGTACCTCCCCTCGCTCGCCGACGACACCGCCCCCCGCACCGGGCAGCGCAGCTTCTTCGACCTGCTGCCCTCCGGCTGGCTCTGGGCCGCCCTGCAGCTGTTTCTCGCCGCCGCCGTCGCCGCCCTGTGGCGGGCACGCCGGCTCGGCCCCCTCGTGCCCGAACGGCTTCCCGTCGCGATCCGCGCCTCCGAGACGACCGAAGGCCGCGCCCGCCTCTACCGCACGCTCCACGCCCGCGACCGCGCGGCCGCCGCTCTCCGCTCCGCCACCCGCATCCGTCTCGCCCCCCTCGTGGGTGTGCCCGCCGCCCAGGCGCACACACCCGAAACCCTGCTCCCCGCCCTGTCCGCCCGGCTTGCCGCCGAGCGAGGGGCGGCCCTGAACGACCTGCTCTTCGGCCCGCCGCCCGGCGACGACGCGGCCCTTGTCCTTCTCGCCGACCGACTCGACGCCCTCGAAAGAGAGGTACGCCGTCCATGATGGACCCGACCACTGACAACGCCGGGCGACCCGGGGACGCGGACACCGCGCGGTCCGCGCTGGAGGCCCTGCGCGCCGAGATCGCCAAGGCCGTGGTCGGCCAGGATCCCGCCGTGACCGGCCTGGTCGTCGCGCTGCTCTGCCGCGGCCACGTCCTGCTGGAAGGCGTCCCCGGGGTCGCCAAGACCCTCCTCGTCCGCGCCCTGGCCGCCGCCCTCGACCTCGGCACCAAGCGCGTCCAGTTCACCCCGGACCTGATGCCCAGCGACGTCACCGGCTCCCTGGTCTACGACGCCCGCACCGCCGAGTTCTCCTTCCAGCCCGGCCCGGTCTTCACCCATCTCCTGCTCGCCGACGAGATCAACCGCACCCCGCCGAAGACCCAGTCCTCCCTGCTGGAGGCCATGGAGGAACGCCAGGTCACCGTCGACGGCACCCCGCGTCCCCTCCCCGAGCCGTTCCTGGTCGTCGCCACCCAGAACCCGGTCGAGTACGAAGGCACCTATCCGCTCCCCGAGGCGCAGCTCGACCGCTTCCTGCTGAAACTGACCGTCCCGTTGCCCTCCCGCCAGGACGAGATCGACGTCCTCACCCGCCATGCCGCCGGTTTCGACCCACGCGACCTGCGCGCCGCCGGCGTGCGCCCCGTCGCCGGCGCGGCGGACCTCCGGGCGGCACGCGCCGCGATCGCCCGGACCACCGTCTCCCCCGAGATCGCCGCCTACGTCGTGGACATCTGCCGCGCCACCCGCGAGTCGCCCTCCCTGACTCTCGGCGTCTCCCCGCGCGGCGCGACCGCCCTGCTGTCCACCTCCCGGGCCTGGGCGTGGCTGACCGGCCGCGAC
Source organism: Micromonospora sp. NPDC023737 (assembly GCF_040639715.1). NCBI lineage: Bacteria > Bacillati > Actinomycetota > Actinomycetes > Micromonosporales > Micromonosporaceae > Micromonospora > Micromonospora sp. NPDC023737. Next base: position 6,480 of record NZ_JBFAAL010000037.1, on the reverse strand, counting down.
TACGTCATTCCCGACGACGTCAAGGCCCTGGCCCTGCCCACGCTGCGCCACCGTGTGCAGCTGCGCCCGGAGGCCGAGATGGAAGGCGTGACCACCGACTCGGTGATCAACGCGGTCCTCGCCCAGGTCCCGGTGCCGCGCTGATGGGCTTCACCGGACGCGCCGCACTGCTCGCGGCCCTCGGCTCCGTACCCGTCGGCATCTGGGACGCCGGCTGGACCGGCCTGCTCGCCGTCAACGCACCTCTGGCCGTCGCCTGCGCCTGCGACTACGCCCTCGCCGCACCCGTACGCCGCCTGCGTCTGTCGCGCACCGGCGACACCTCCGTGCGCCTGGGGGAGAGCGCCGAGGTGACCCTCACGGTCAGCAACCCCTCGCGCCGCCCGCTGCGCGCCCGTCTGCGCGACGCCTGGCCGCCGAGCAGCTGGCAGCCGGGTACGGAGATCCGGGCCTCCCGCCACCGCCTGACGGTGCCGCCCGGCGAACGCCGCCGTGTCACCACCCGCCTCACCCCCACCCGCCGCGGGGACCGTGAGGCGGATCGGGTCACCATCCGCTCCTACGGTCCTCTCGGCCTGTTCGCGCGCCAGGGCAGCCACCGGGTGCCCTGGACGGTACGAGTCCTGCCCGCCTTCCCCAGCCGCAAGCAGCTGCCCGCCAAACTCGCCCGGTTGAGGGAACTCGACGGCCGCACCAGTGTGCTGGTCCGTGGACAGGGCACGGAGTTCGACAGCCTCCGCGAGTACGTGCCGGGCGACGACACCCGTTCCATCGACTGGCGCGCCACGGCCCGCCAGTCCTCGGTCGCGGTCCGCACCTGGCGCCCGGAACGGGACCGGCACATCCTGATCGTCCTCGACACGGGACGCACCGCCGCGGGACGGGTGGACGACGCTGTGCGCCTGGACGCCGCCATGGACGCGGCGCTGCTCCTCGCCGCCCTCGCCTCCCGCGCCGGCGACCGTGTCGACCTGCTGGCCTACGACCGCCGAGTACGTGCCCATGTCAAGGGACAGAACGCGGGGCAGCTGCTTCCCGCTCTGGTGGGCGCCATGGCCACGCTGGAGCCGGAACTCGTCGAAACGGACACGCACGGGCTGGCGGCCACGGCACTGCGTTCGGCACCACGGCAGTCTCTGATCGTGCTGCTGACGACACTGGACGCGGCGCCTGTCGAGGAGGGGCTGATGCCGGTGCTGCCTCAACTCCTCAAGCGGCACACGGTTCTCCTCGCCTCAGTGGCGGATCCGCAGGTCGCACGTATGGCCGCGGCTCGGGGAACTGTAAATGCGGTGTACGAGGCCGCGGCGGCAGCGCAGGCCCTGACCGAACGTCACCGGGTCGCGGAACACCTGCGGCGCCAGGGGGTCACCGTGGTCGACGAAGTACCGGACACTCTGGCCGGTGCTGTGGCGGACGCCTATCTGGCGTTGAAGGCAGCTGGCCGACTCTGACGCGGGTGCCGGCCCTGACCTCGATGTGCCCTGTCCTGGCCCAGTCCTGTCCGGGTCGTCTCCGGCTGCCGCGACCACAAACAGCGGTGTTTCCGCAACTAGAAATGCAGAAAGGCCCACACCGTACGGTGTGGGCCTTTCCCAAAAATAGTCCGGCGGCGTCCTACTCTCCCACAGGGTCCCCCCTGCAGTACCATCGGCGCTGTAAGGCTTAGCTTCCGGGTTCGGAATGTAACCGGGCGTTTCCCCTACGCTATGACCACCGAAACACTATGAAACAATCAACCAACCAGCCATCGGCTGTTCATTGCTTCAGAACCAACACAGTGAACGCGAGCACCTGAGGACAAGCCCTCGGCCTATTAGTACCGGTCACCTCCACCAGTCACCTGGCTTCCAGATCCGGCCTATCAACCCAGTCATCTACTGGGAGCCTTACCCCATCAAGTGGGTGGGAGCCCTCATCTCGAAGCAGGCTTCCCGCTTAGATGCTTTCAGCGGTTATCCCTCCCGAACGTAGCCAACCAGCCATGCCCTTGGCAGAACAACTGGCACACCAGAGGTTCGTCCGTCCCGGTCCTCTCGTACTAGGGACAGCCCTTCTCAAGACTCCTACGCGCACAGCGGATAGGGACCGAACTGTCTCACGACGTTCTAAACCCAGCTCGCGTACCGCTTTAATGGGCGAACAGCCCAACCCTTGGGACCGACTCCAGCCCCAGGATGCGACGAGCCGACATCGAGGTGCCAAACCATCCCGTCGATATGGACTCTTGGGGAAGATCAGCCTGTTATCCCCGGGGTACCTTTTATCCGTTGAGCGACGGCGCTTCCACAAGCCACCGCCGGATCACTAGTCCCGACTTTCGTCCCTGCTCGACCCGTCGGTCTCACAGTCAAGCTCCCTTGTGCACTTACACTCAACACCTGATTGCCAACCAGGCTGAGGGAACCTTTGGGCGCCTCCGTTACCCTTTAGGAGGCAACCGCCCCAGTTAAACTACCCATCAGACACTGTCCCTGATCCGGATCACGGACCCAGGTTAGACATCCAGCACGACCAGACTGGTATTTCAACGACGACTCCACCCGAACTGGCGTCCAGGCTTCACAGTCTCCCAGCTATCCTACACAAGCCGAACCGAACACCAATATCAAACTGTAGTAAAGGTCCCGGGGTCTTTCCGTCCTGCTGCGCGAAACGAGCATCTTTACTCGTAGTGCAATTTCACCGGGCCTATGGTTGAGACAGTCGAGAAGTCGTTACGCCATTCGTGCAGGTCGGAACTTACCCGACAAGGAATTTCGCTACCTTAGGATGGTTATAGTTACCACCGCCGTTTACTGGCGCTTAAGTTCTCAGCTTCGCCGGCCCGAAAGCCAGCTAACCGGTCCCCTTAACGTTCCAGCACCGGGCAGGCGTCAGTCCGTATACATCGCCTTACGGCTTCGCACGGACCTGTGTTTTTAGTAAACAGTCGCTTCTCGCTGGTCTCTGCGGCCAACCCCAGCTCCGAGCGCAAGGCCCATCACCAGGACTGGCCCCCCTTCTCCCGAAGTTACGGGGGCATTTTGCCGAGTTCCTTAACCATAGTTCACCCGAACGCCTCGGTATTCTCTACCTGACCACCTGAGTCGGTTTAGGGTACGGGCCGCCATGAAACTCGCTAGAGGCTTTTCTCGACAGCATAGGATCATCCACTTCACCACAATCGGCTCGGCATCAGGTCTCACCCACCATGAGCGGCGGATTTACCTACCACTCGGGCTACACCCTTACCCCGGGACAACCACCGCCCGGGATGGACTACCTTCCTGCGTCACCCCATCACTCACCTACTACCAGCTCGGGCCACCGGCTCCACCACTCCCACCAACAGCAAAGCTGAAGACGGGCGGCTTCACGGGCTTAGCATCACTGGATTCGATGTCGGGCGCTTCACAGCGGGTACCGGAATATCAACCGGTTATCCATCGACTACGCCTGTCGGCCTCGCCTTAGGTCCCGACTTACCCTGGGCAGATCAGCTTGACCCAGGAACCCTTGGTCAATCGGCGCACACGTTTCTCACGTGTGAATCGCTACTCATGCCTGCATTCTCACTCGTCAACCGTCCACAACTCGCTTCCACGGCTGCTTCACCCGGCAGACGACGCTCCCCTACCCAACCCAGCGGGCGTTAACCCACATGCTGGATTGACACGACTTCGGCGGTACGCTTGAGCCCCGCTACATTGTCGGCGCGGAATCACTAGACCAGTGAGCTATTACGCACTCTTTCAAGGATGGCTGCTTCTAAGCCAACCTCCTGGTTGTCTCTGCGACTCCACATCCTTTCCCACTTAGCGCACGCTTAGGGGCCTTAGTCGATGCTCTGGGCTGTTTCCCTCTCGACCATGGAGCTTATCCCCCACAGTCTCACTGCCGCGCTCTCACTTACCGGCATTCGGAGTTTGGCTAAGGTCAGTAACCCGGTAAGGCCCATCGCCTATCCAGTGCTCTACCTCCGGCAAGAAACACACGACGCTGCACCTAAATGCATTTCGGGGAGAACCAGCTATCACGGAGTTTGATTGGCCTTTCACCCCTAACCACAGGTCATCCCCCAGGTTTTCAACCCTGGTGGGTTCGGTCCTCCACGAAGTCTTACCTCCGCTTCAACCTGCCCATGGCTAGATCACCCCGCTTCGGGTCTTGAGCGTGCTACTCAAACGCCCTCTTCGGACTCGCTTTCGCTACGGCTACCCCACCCGGGTTAACCTCGCAACACACCGCAAACTCGCAGGCTCATTCTTCAAAAGGCACGCAGTCACGACTGACGGGAAAACCCGCCAGCGACGCTCCCACGGCTTGTAGGCACACGGTTTCAGGTACTATTTCACTCCCCTCCCGGGGTACTTTTCACCATTCCCTCACGGTACTATCCGCTATCGGTCACCAGGGAATATTTAGGCTTAGCGGGTGGTCCCGCCAGATTCACACGGGATTTCTCGGGCCCCGTGCTACTTGGGAATCACTCAAGCGAGCCGCACAGATTTCGACTACGGGGGTCTTACCCTCTACGCCAGGCCTTTCGCATGCCCTTCGCCTATCCATACGGTTTTTCACTCGCCCCACGGCCGACAGACCGTGGAAGAGCAACCCCACAACCCCGCATACGCAACCCCTGCCGGGTCTCACACGCATACGGTTTGGCCTCATCCAGTTTCGCTCGCCACTACTCCCGGAATCACGGTTGTTTTCTCTTCCTGCGGGTACTGAGATGTTTCACTTCCCCGCGTTCCCTCCACACTGCCTATGTGTTCAGCAGCGGGTGACAGCCCATGACGACTGCCGGGTTTCCCCATTCGGACACCCCCGGATCAAAGCCTGGTTGACGACTCCCCGGGGCCTATCGCGGCCTCCCACGTCCTTCATCGGTTCCTGGTGCCAAGGCATCCACCGTGCGCCCTTAAAAACTTGGCCACAGATGCTCGCGTCCACTGTGCAGTTCTCAAACAACGACCAGCCACCCACCACCCCGAACACAACCGTTCGAGTTCACTGGGGCCGGCACTGAGGAAAACCTCGTTCCCTCAGGACCCAACAGCGTGCCCGGCCACAACCCGTCCAATGAACCGCGTTCCACGCCCCGAAGAGCAGTACTAACAGCCATCGACACCAGGTCCTGACCGAATAGTCAACGTTCCACCCATGAGCAACCAGTGCGAGACACTCGCTCACATACTGGCCTCTGACTGCATCCCCCGAAGCAGCCACGGTAGAAGTGCTCCTTAGAAAGGAGGTGATCCAGCCGCACCTTCCGGTACGGCTACCTTGTTACGACTTCGTCCCAATCGCCAGTCCCACCTTCGACAGCTCCCTCCCACAAGGGGTTGGGCCACCGGCTTCGGGTGTTACCGACTTTCGTGACGTGACGGGCGGTGTGTACAAGGCCCGGGAACGTATTCACCGCAGCAATGCTGATCTGCGATTACTAGCGACTCCGACTTCATGGGGTCGAGTTGCAGACCCCAATCCGAACTGAGACCGGCTTTTTGAGATTCGCTCCACCTCACGGTATCGCAGCTCTTTGTACCGGCCATTGTAGCACGTGTGCAGCCCAAGACATAAGGGGCATGATGACTTGACGTCGTCCCCACCTTCCTCCGAGTTGACCCCGGCGGTCTCCCGTGAGTCCCCAGCACCACAAGGGCCTGCTGGCAACACGGGACAAGGGTTGCGCTCGTTGCGGGACTTAACCCAACATCTCACGACACGAGCTGACGACAGCCATGCACCACCTGTACACCGACCACAAGGGGGCACCCATCTCTGGATGTTTCCGGTGTATGTCAAGCCTTGGTAAGGTTCTTCGCGTTGCGTCGAATTAAGCCACATGCTCCGCCGCTTGTGCGGGCCCCCGTCAATTCCTTTGAGTTTTAGCCTTGCGGCCGTACTCCCCAGGCGGGGCACTTAATGCGTTAGCTACGGCACGGACAACGTGGAATGCTGCCCACACCTAGTGCCCACCGTTTACGGCGTGGACTACCAGGGTATCTAATCCTGTTCGCTCCCCACGCTTTCGCTCCTCAGCGTCAGTATCGGCCCAGAGATCCGCCTTCGCCACCGGTGTTCCTCCTGATATCTGCGCATTTCACCGCTACACCAGGAATTCCGATCTCCCCTACCGAACTCTAGCCTGCCCGTATCGACTGCAGACCCGGAGTTAAGCCCCGGGCTTTCACAACCGACGCGACAAGCCGCCTACGAGCTCTTTACGCCCAATAATTCCGGACAACGCTTGCGCCCTACGTATTACCGCGGCTGCTGGCACGTAGTTAGCCGGCGCTTCTTCTGCAGGTACCGTCACTTGCGCTTCTTCCCTGCTGAAAGAGGTTTACAACCCGAAGGCCGTCATCCCTCACGCGGCGTCGCTGCATCAGGCTTGCGCCCATTGTGCAATATTCCCCACTGCTGCCTCCCGTAGGAGTCTGGGCCGTGTCTCAGTCCCAGTGTGGCCGGTCGCCCTCTCAGGCCGGCTAC
>NZ_JBFAAL010000036.1:0-10342 GCF_040639715.1 Micromonospora sp. NPDC023737 | reverse complement strand
CCACTACCCCCAAAGCCTGGGAGGTCGAGAGTCGAGTTCACAACTCAGGTGCGAAGCGTAGCGGTCTGCACCAAGCGCCCACTTGCCCAACATCCGCTTCTCGGCATGAGCGGGTGCTTCGCCACGCCGATCACTATTGGCCCGCGGCTACGCGGGGAACAGCTTCCAGTGCCCCTCGGAGACGACCTCGACGGTGCCGTCGGTCACCTTGATGGCCGTCTGGTCGTCGATTGCGTAAGCCGGACCCGCGATCTCGGCCGCCCATTTTTCGGCACCAGCCATGGTGTTGTCCGGTTCGAGACCCAGGTGCGGGAAGATCGAGAAGCCGACGACCCCCAGTGTGCGGTCGTCGGGCGCGGACTGCCACTCCACGAATTCCGCACCGATCCGGGGGGTCAGCACCATGCTCCCAGCACTCAACCCCACCCAGACGGTGTCCCGCAGCGACGGAAGGAGGTCCGCCAGCCCGGACTGCCGCATCCAGTGGCACAGGTACGTCGCATCGCCGCCGTGCACGAGCAGGACATCAGCCTCCCGGACCCAGGGGACCCACCGCTCCTCGCCGATGCTGGGCAGCGCTGTCAGCTCGAGGACGCCCAGCGACTTCCAACCGAGACCGCTCATGGGTAGCGGCGTCTGCCCGCTGATGAAGCGCCAGGCCGAGGCCGGCCCGCCCATGGGGTGGGCCGCCGTAGGGATGCAGAGGGCACTGGAGTCGGCGATCGGCTTGCCCAGCAGCTCGACCAGCGCATCGCGGATGCTCGCGTTCTGGACGCCTGCGGACGTGAGAAGAAGCTTCACGCTTGCCTCCTGTACGTATCGGTCATGACGCTCTCCCCGAGAGTCGAGAGATCGGCTGCATGGGAGTACAGACTGGACACCATAACGAGACTCTTCGCCGTTGCGACCCCTCAAGCCCCCCACACGCGCATCGGCAGGTCCGGATGCCGCCCACGCCGCCTACCGTAAACTCTGCGTAGTGAGCACCTCGCGGCATGTCCGAGCGTCTGCGGCGGTGCCCGGTGGACGAGTCCCGCTGCTAAGGATGGTCGATGGAAGTCGCCTGCGACCAACGCACTCTCCAGAGCCCGCCGTCTCGGTCGCGGCGATAGCAGTCGAGATGCCAGCATTCCAGCAGCCCCGCCTCTTGTTCCCGGACCGCGATGTCGATGAGTGAGATGCTTCTATAGCTGTCAAGTGGTGCTGGTGGCTGAGTGGGCGCCGTTTAGGGTCCGGAAGAGTGCCGGCTGATGTAGCGCTTGAGGCTGCGCATGATCTCGCGTTTGGTGCGTCCTTCGCGGTCACGCAGTCGCGGGTGCGAGGGCCGTGGCCCATGCGGACCAGCGCGGCGGCTCTCCCTCATCCCGCGTCAGCCGCTCTCGCCGACCGTGAGCGCACCCTGCGCTTCTACGGCAACCTGACCCAGGCCCAGATCGCCGAGCGGGTCGGTGTCTCCCGGATGCACGTCCCCTGCCTGATCACCAAGGCCCTGGCCGGTCTGCACGGTCGTCTCGCTGTCGACGCGGCGGGCACCTCCCACGTCAGCTTTTGTAGCATTTGCCTACTTTGCCCCGTGTTGACATAGATACACTCCGCCCGAGGCTTTTGGGGTGCTCGTCGCCCGGCAGTGCATCAGCTACAACTTTCGCGTTTTGAATCTTGCCCGGGGGCGGGATCTTGATTGGTGGGGGAATCCGTGTCGATGATCCGTTTGGCTCGCGCGTGTCGCGTACGCCGTCGATCTACTGCAATGTTGATGGCGGGGGCCGTCGCCGCCACGACGATCCTTGTGGGCGTCGTTGGGACACCGGCATGGGCACAGGCCCCGGTCCCGTTAGGGGATGCCGAGACATACGGGGTGTTGGCCGGTCAAGCGGTCACTGACGTCCCGCCCCCCGTCGGTCCTTCTGTCATCAACGGGGACCTGGGTGTCTGGCCGGGCACGTCGGTCACGGGTGATCCGGTGGTAAACGGCGCCACGCACGTCGGTGACGCCGAGGCGATGCAGGCCCAGGCCGATCTGACCGCGGCGTACAACTTCGCCGCAGCCGAGCCCACGACCAGCACGGTGGGCGAACTCGGCGGCCGAACCCTGGTCGCAGGGGTGTACACGTCACCCGCCACCATGTCTCTGACCGGCACCGTCACGCTGGACGGACAGGACGATCCCAACTCGGTGTTCATCTTTCAGGCGGGGTCCGATCTGATCACCGCGGTTGACAGCCGGGTCAGGCTGGTCAACGGGGCCCAGGCGTGCAACGTGTTCTGGCAGGTCAGCAGCTCGGCGACCCTGAACACCCGAACCGTCTTCGTCGGAAGCATCCTGGCGCTGCAATCGGCGACGCTGGGTGAGGGAGCCACCGTCGCCGGACGGGTGTTGGCCCGCAACGGCGCCGTCACGCTGATCCACAACACGATCACGCGACCGTTCTGTGCCGCATCCATCGCGCCACCGACCATCTCGAAGGCTTTCGAAGATGCGACGATCCCGGTTAACGGAACGACGTCGCTGAGTTTCACTCTCACCAACCCCAACGTGGGTACGGCGTTGACCGGCGTCACCTTCACCGATGCGTTGCCTGCGGGGCTGGTGGTGGCCACTCCGAATGGTCTGACTGGCTCGTGTGGTGGTGGCACGATCGCCGCGACGGCCGGTGGTGGCAGCATCAGTTTGGCTGGTGCGACGTTGCCGGCTGGTGGGAGTTGCACGTTCTCGGTGAACGTCACCGGTACGACCAGCGGTACGAAGGTCAACACGAGCAGCCCCGTGGACTCGAACGAGAGTGGCCCGGGTGCCGCCGCTTCGGCGAGCGTCACGGTCGGCGCGGAGGTCGTCGCGCCACCGACGATCGCCAAGGCTTTCGATGACGCCACCATTCCGGCTGGCGGGACGACCTCGCTGGGCTTCACTCTCACCAATCCCAACGTGGGTACGGCGTTGACCGGCGTCACCTTCACCGATGCGTTGCCTGCGGGGCTGGTGGTGGCCACTCCGAATGGTCTGACTGGCTCGTGTGGTGGTGGCACGATCGCCGCGACGGCCGGTGGTGGCAGCATCAGTTTGGCTGGTGCGACGTTGCCGGCTGGTGGGAGTTGCACGTTCTCGGTGAACGTCACCGGTACGACCAGCGGTACGAAGGTCAACACGAGCAGCCCCGTGGACTCGAACGAGAGCGGCCCGGGTGCCGTCGCATCGGCGAGCGTCACGGTTGCCGTCGCCACACCACCGACGATCTCCAAAGCCTTCGGGGCCACGACCATCGCCGCCGACGGGACGACATCGCTGAGCTTCACCAGCAGCAACCCCAACCCGAGCACGCCGTTGACCGGCGTCACCTTCACCGACGCGTTGCCTGCGGGGCTGGTGGTGGCCACTCCGAATGGTCTGACTGGCTCGTGTGGTGGTGGCACGATCGCCGCGACGGCCGGTGGTGGCAGCATCAGTTTGGCTGGTGCGACGCTGCCGGCTGGTGGGAGTTGCACGTTCTCGGTGAACGTTACCGGCACGACCAGCGGTACGAAGGTCAACACGACTAGCCCGGTGGACTCGAACGAGAGCGGCCCGGGTACGCCCGCCGCGGCGAGCATCACGGTCAGGGTTGCGGCACCACCGACGATCGCGAAAGCGTTCCGAGACGCCACCATCCCGCTTAACGGAACGACGGCGCTGGAGTTCACCCTCACCAACCCCAACGCGAACACGACGCTGACCGGCGTGAGCTTCGTCGACAACCTTCCTGCGGGCCTGGTGGTCGCCACTCCCAACGGCGCCGAGACCGACTGCGACTCCGGCACGATCGCCGCGACTGCCGGAAGCAGCAGCATCAGCCTGTTCGGCGCCACTCTGGCGGCCAACGCAAGCTGCACCGTGTCAGTCAACGTCACCGGCACAACCACCGGAACGAAGGTCAACACCACCGCTGCCGTCACCTCGGTCCAGAGCGGTCCGGGCACCCCTGCCTCGGCAAGTGTCACGGTCGGCGCTGCGGTCGTCGCGCCGCCGACGATCTCCAAGGCCTTCGAAGATGGGACGATCCCGGTTGGCGGGACGACGTCGCTCGAATTCACGCTCAGCAACCCGAACGCGAGCAGGACGCTGACCGGTGTCGGCTTCGTCGACAACCTCCCCGCGGGGTTGGTGGTCGCCACTCCCAACGGTTTGAGTGGCTCGTGCGGTGGTGGCACGATCAGCGCGACCGCCGGCGGCAGCAGTATCCGCCTAACCGGTGCGACGTTGCCGGCTGGTGAGAGTTGCACGTTCTCGGTGAACGTCACCGGTACGACCAGCGGAACGAAGTCAAATACAAGCGGTCCGGTGGACTCGAACGAGAGCGGCCCCGGTGCTGCTGCCTCGGCAAGCATCACAGTCGGCGCTGTCGCAGCACCGACGATCGCCAAGGCCTTCCGGGATGACATCATCTCCATCAACGAGACGACGTCACTGCGCTTTACCCTCCGCAACCCCAACCCGGCCACGTCGCTGACCGGAGTCGGTTTCGTCGACAACCTTCCTTCGGGGCTGGTGGTCGCCACCCCCAACGCCGCCCAGACCAACTGCGCCTCCGCAACGGTCACCGCGGCTTCCGGCGGCAGCAGCATCACTCTGGCCGGAGCGACCCTGCCGGCCAACGAGAGTTGCACAGTGTCGGTGAACGTGACCGGCAAGACCGCGGGGAAGAAGGTCAATACGACGGCCGCTACCTCGATCGAGAGCGGCCCAGGCTCTCCTGCCTCGGCAAGCATCACGGTCCGTAAAGGCATTCTGCCCGTCACCGGCAGCCGGATCTCCTCCTACGCCACGATGGCACTGACCATGCTCGGCCTCGGTGGATTGCTTATCGTGATGAGTCACCGGCTGGTCCGGCGTAGGCGCCAAACCGCCTAACCACCCCAGTACTCCAACGTCGCCTGGCTACGGCGTTGGGCGTGGCGGGGGCATGAGGACGGCCACCGCGTTGATCATCGATGGTCTGTGAGGACAATCGAAGATCGCGCGGTGGCCGTGCCCTGTCTGTCAGGATGAGTTGAGGCCAACGGCTCGTAGCAAGTCCGTCTGGCAGGGCGATTTCAGGATTGAGTGAGGTTCCCCCCGGGATGTGGACACCGGGTTATGCCGCGATCTGATGCAGCGTAGTCGGTGTGAGGGTCCGTTCGTAGTCGGCGGGACTGAGGTAGCCGAGTGTGCAGTGGCGGCGTCGGTGGTTGTAAAAGGCAATCCAGCAGAAGACGTCGCGGCGGGCGTCGGCCTCGGTACCCCAATGGCGGTGGTCGACGTCGAGTTCTCGTTTGAGGGTGGCGAAGAACGCCTCGGCCAGGGCGTTGCCGTATGACGAGCCGACCCGGCCCATTGAGCGGCGGATGCCGTGCCGTTGGCAGGCGTCGGCGAAGTCACCGCTGCCGTATTGCCTTGGGCGCCCCTGTCGGAGTGGAAGATCACGCCATCGACTCGGCCGCCGCGGGCGGCGACCGCGGCGTGCAGGGCGTCGATGATCAGGCTGGTGCGCATGTGGGTGTTGATTGACCAGCCGATCAGCCGGCGGGTGGCGCTGTCGATGACTTGGCCAGATAGAGCCAGCCGCCGCCGACGCGCAGGTAGGTGATGTCGCCGCACCAGCGCTGGTCCGGTGCGGTGGCGGTGAAGTCCCGGCCGATCAGGTCCGGCACCGGCGCGACGGCCGGATCCGGGATCGTGGTGCGTTTGCGGCGGCGCAGATGCCGGCCCACCACGTCGCGTTGGCGCATGATTCGCTCGACCCGCTTGCGGTTGACCCGCACACCCTGGTCACGCAGCTCGACGGTCACCCGCGGCGAGCCGTAGGTGCCGCCGGAGTCGGCGTGAATCCTGGTGATCTGCTTGGCGAGGGTGTCCTCGGCGGTGGCGCGTGTCTGGCGGGCGGGCTCGCTGGCTGTCCAGCGGTAGAACCCGGAGCGGGACACCGCCAGGATCCGGCACAGCCCAGGGGATCGCCCGGATGATGCGCGATATGCAGCGCGAGTTCGACAAGCACCCCATCCAGGTGACGACGGTCGCTGATGCGCCGACGGGCCTGCGCGGGGTGGAGCGTGCACCCGGGCAGACGACGATCACCTACAACGGGCCGGTGATCCACGGCGGAGCCGCGGGCGCTCAGCTGGCCTGGAACAACACTGGCACCGTCAGCCAGCAGCAGACGCGCAACGAGCAGATCGCGCCTGGCTTCGAGGCCCTGGCCCAGGCCGTGGTCAGCACCCGGCAAGGGCTGTCGGCGGTTGGGCTGTCGGAGCAGGACCTGCAGGACGCGGAGGCTGCCGCCGACGAGGTCCTCACGGAGGTCACCCAGGAGACGCCGGATCCGAGCCGGCTCCGGCGCAGCGTGGCCGCGCTTAAGGGACTGCTTGCCCCGATCGCCACCGGTTTGGCCACTGGTGCGGGTGAGGGAGCCCAGGCGTGGGCTCAAACTGCCATCGAGCAGCTGGGCAACGCGGCCATCGGCTGAGTCAGATCCAGGAGTCTGGACGGCCGTGCAAAACGGGACACTCACGGGTCACGAAGTTCGCGCCCTACCCGGCCCTTGAGACTGGCAGGGTCATGTAATCCAACTGTCTCGTATTCCTGCCTGCGGTCCTTTCCGTGGTAGCTGACGGTGATGACTACTTCGAGGGCTCCCGGTGTCGGTCGATGCTCGGGCGATGGGTCTGTGGCGGCTCAGGACGACCGCACAAACAGTCGGGCCCCTCGCGATGCCTCGGTACCTGCGGAGACACCCTTGGCCTGCATAGCGGAGGACATCGGCAGTGCCTCTCAGGCTGGTATCACCCGCGTGGGCAATCATGGTGTGTTCGGCGGGTTGGTGCGGGTCCGGTGGTGCTTGACTGCGCTTGTCCGGAGCGAGCGATTCTCACGTCTCTGGCCGGTGCGTGACTGGCTGGCGATATCCCTCTCGGTCCGGCGTGGGGTTTCACATCGCCGTCGAGGGGGTTACGGATGTTTCGCCCAGGTTCGTTGCTGGCTGTCGGGTTGGCCCTGGCCGGTGTGCTCGGCACGGGGACAGCCGCGCCCGCGCACGCCGATCAGGGGAAGCAGTGTCCGGCGGAGCGGCTGTTGGCGCAGCCGCCGTTCCCGCCCACGAACGTCAACCTGTTCACCCCGCAGACGTACCCGCAGGCGTCGCCGATGGTGCCGGCGCCGCCGCGACAGATCACCGAGACGCAGTTGCGGGTGGAGCTGGTCAAGGCATTGCTGCCGCGGGCTCACCGGGATCCCGGTGTGGTGGTGCGCGGCCTGCTGGTCTTCGACGACCCCAAGATCAGAAAGATCATCCCGGATCCGAACCTGCGAGCCGCGTTGGCATCGCTGGTGGGTGGACCGTCCGAGGTCAGCGTCGAGACGATCCGCTCCGGCCTCTACGCCGAGGTCCTTTTTGCAGACCTGGACCCGAGCGCCATTGCGGAAGTTCGGCCGCCAGGTCCGCGGATCCTGTTCAACGAGCGGTACCGGTACGAGGACTTCCGGCTACTCGGGGTGGCGATGGCGCACGAGACGCTGCACCAGGACCCGAACATCAGCCCGAAGGAGGAGCTCATCGCCTACGCCCTCCACAGCGGCTACTACGGTCAGGTGCTGCTGGAGAACCCGACGCTGGCAGCCAGCCGCACCGAGCTGACCCGGCGCACAAACACGCAGTTGTTGGCGTTGGTGAACACCCGGGACGCGAAAGGCCGGCAGAGCCTTACCGCGAATCGGGGCAACGTGTTCCCCGGCGCGAAACCCTTGGCCAACTTCCGGTCGCTCTTCCCCGCCGACCTCGGCGCCGACACACCGGGCAACGCGGATCTGGACGCCTTCCTCAGCGCGATGACCAAGACCCGGCAACGTGGCGCCGACTTCGACGATGCCACCATCGCGCTGCTCGACGTCCGTCTACTCTGGGCCAGCCCGGAAGGCCGGTTGCGGGTCGCGAAACTGCTCCAGCTCCAACTGCCCAAGGGCTGCCCACCCTGGCCCCCGAAGGTACCGACGCAGCTCCCGGCCGACGACGGTCAGAGCAGCGACGCCTTGGCCGTACGTTGACTCCAGGGCGGCTGGACTGCCGGAGTCATGGTCTTCGTGTGGAAACCGTTCGATCCCACCGGCACTCACCCCGGCGGCGAGCACCTCGTCGAGCCCGTCACCGTTCCGCAACCACTAGTGGGCTGTCCACGAACATTTGCCGGGTTCAGACACGTCGGACGGCTTGTGCCGGCTGGCAACAGCCGGGTGCGGGATCAGTCGACGAGGACGGCCGAGGCGCTCATGACTGTTGACCTTGCCCAAAGGTGAAGGCTGACACTGTCTGTGGCGAGCGAGCTGGCGAGGTGAGCGCTTGTCGCTGACCGAACACCAATGAGAGGGGGGGGCTTGATAGATGACGATCTCCTGGCAGAACAGATGGCCTACTACCGGGCCGGTGCGGCCGAATACGACCGGCCCTATACAGAGCACGAAGACCTGCAGAGGTTGCTGCCTGTCGTCGATGACCTTCCGATCGCCGGGGATGTGCTCGAGTTGGCCTGCGGAACGGGTCAGTGGACCTCTCTGCTCGCCGCGCGGGCACATTCGGTGACATCTGTCGATGCGGCACCCGAAGTGTTAGCCCTGGCTCGGGCGCGCACCGCATCTCCTACCGTCCAGTTTATTGAGGCCGACCTGTTTGAGTGGCAGCCGCCACGACGCTACGACACCGTGTTCTTCGCCTTCTGGCTCTCCCATGTCCCGCCGACACGCTTGCCCGACTTCTGGAACACCGTCGCCACCGCGCTCGCGCCGAGCGGCAAAGCAGTCTTCATCGACGACGGCCCCGCCGTAGCCGCCGGCGAAGAAGTCCTCGCGAACCAGCCGACCCCGGCGGTGCTGCGCCGGCTCGATGACGGCAGCCAGTACCGCATCGTGAAGGTATTCCACGATGCTCAGACCCTCACGGACGTCCTCACAGCGCTGGGGTGGTCCGTCGGCATCCGGCCCATGGGCGGGAACTTCATCGGCATTGCAGAACCGCCGACCACCCCAGGCGAACCCGCAACCGCGCCGGCATCCTGAGCCCGGCGGTGCCGTACCGGCCAGGCCACCCGCACTCTCCAGAGGTCGTCTGCTGACGAGAGTCCCGTTACCCCCTGGAGCGCAGCCGGACGGCACAAGCCGCCCGGCGCGTCTGAGCGTCAGGCGGCCTTGGTGCGGGGTCGTCCCCAGCGGTGTTGGCGTTCGCTGCGGACGCGGGCGCGTTCTCGGCGTTGGGCGGCCAAGACGTCGGGGTGACGGGCGTTGATGTTGCGCCAGCGCAGGCATTTCTGCGTCTCACGGGCCAGAATGGTGTGGTTCGGATGGTTCGAGTTCGCCATGGTGAAGGTGCGTAGCGGTCCGAACTGGGCCTCGATCGGGTTCGCCCACGAGGCGCTGGTCGGGGTCAGGCAGAGTTCGACCTTGTTCCGGGCCGCCCATCGACGGATAGCCGGGGTCTTGTTCGCTGGCAGGTTGTCCAGGATGACGTAGATCGGCGCGCCGTCCGGGCGTGCGGCCCGGATCGATTTCAGGGCGGACAGGGTGTGGTCGCCGCCTTTGCGGCGGCGCATCACGCCCCAGAGTTGGTCGTCGGCGAAGCTGTAACAGCCGTGGAAGTAGCGGATGCCGTGCGTGCACCCGGCGCCGTCATCACCCAGCAGCGCCGCCTGGCCCTGCTACGCCGGTTCACCACCGACGACCACGCCGACGTCGGCACCCGCACCGCCGCCTGCCTGCTGCTGCTCTACGCCCAACCGCTCAGCCGCATCCAGCACCTCACCACCGCGGACGTCCTCGACCACGACGGCGAGCTGCTCATCCGCCTCGGTGACCCGCCCGCGCCAGTTCCGGAACCGTTCGCCGCGCTGCTGCGGCACCTCGTCGACGCGGCCGGCCCGCCGCCGGCTCTGCTGTTCCCCGGCCGGCTCGCCGGGCAGCCCGTCGGCTACACCACCCTGCACAACCGGCTCCGCGCGCTCGGGTTCCCGATCAAGGAAGCCCGCGTCGCCGCGCTGCGCCAACTCGTCCTGCAAGCACCCGCCCCGGTCGTCGCCGACGCCCTCGGCTTCCACCCCACCGCCGCCACCAGGCAGGTCACCAATGCCGGCGGCACCTGGAGCCGCTACACCAGCGGAGCCGACTGAACTTCCGAGGCTTCACCCGCCATCAACACCCAGTGGGCCGCCGGTAGCTACCAGCGAAAAGACAACGCTAACCCCATTGATCGGCGTGGCTAGGGCCTGTCCTGTCGATCATGGAAGCCAGATGATGGCGGCGATCAGGACCAGGCTGGCTCGGTAGAGAGATGCGCGTTTGGCGTAGCGGGTG
>NZ_JBFAAL010000035.1:0-10919 GCF_040639715.1 Micromonospora sp. NPDC023737 | reverse complement strand
TCACCGCCCACGCCTCATCGGTCAACTCGCCACGACGCACCACCGCGACATCGTCAACGATCAACCACTACAAGATCGGCAGGACACGCCCTAGCCCGGCCAGCCTGGTGAGCGACGCGATGTCCTCGTCGGCATCGAGCGCGACGTATTCGACATCGCGGCCGGGCTGCATGCACCGGACCCGCAGCGCACCGTCTACGTCGTCGGCGACGGGCAGTGCGCGGGCCACACCCCAGCCACGCTGCCAGCGGACGACGAGGTTTCGCAGGTTGCTCACCGATCGAGTAGATCACTTGCACCTCAGCGGCCCACCACGCCCTGCGGCGCAATGAGCCCGAGGTCACCTGCGCGGATCTGCTCGCTCACTACTGAGGACAAGCGTCGTGCCGGCAGGCGGGCCGACCCGACGTATCCGGCCATGGCCGCTGTCTCCTTCGCGCACGGACGCCGCAGTGCCGGTTGGAGACGGCTGGCACACCCTCTAAAGCTTCCTAGGACACTAGCTTCCGGAGGCCGGGGATGCCATCGGACTCGCCGCATGATCCGGGAGCACATCGCTACGCGGTGACGGCGAACTCGACCCGGGCGGTCCCGTCCAGCGACCTCCAGGGTCGCCAGGTTGTCGAAGCGCCCGGGTGGCGAGGAGCTCCTCGCCACCCGGGCCGACTCGGATCGCGCTCCGGCCTCGACGCCAGCGCACGACCGGGTCAGACGCGCTGCCTGCGGAGACGGGACGCGAGCAGCAGCACCGCACCGCTGAACAGCATGGTGAGGCCGGCCGCCACGGGCAGGCCGAGCGAGTCGCCGGTGACCGGCAGGTTCGCCTGGTAGTGGAACGCGGCCTCGTTCGACGTACCACCCGGTGTCGTCACCCGGACCTCGGCGCTGCCTGCCGCGCACGGTGGCGTGCGGAACGTCAACGACCGGCCGTCCGCCGCGACGGTGACCTCACCCGCAGCGATCGTTCGTCCGCAGATGCCGATCGTGGTCCGGCCCGGGACGAACCCGCTGCCCCGGACGGTCACGACGGTGCCGCCCACGGCGCTGCCCTGGTTCGGGGAGAGCGACTCGATCGTCGGCGCCGCCGCGACCGCCCGGTAGGTGAACGTGCCGGCGTTGGAGGTACCGGCCGGGAAGACCACCTCGACGCTCGCCGGACCCGCCGGGTTCGGCGGGGTCACCACCGTGATCGTGGTGCCGGCCGGGTTGACGGTGAAGCCGGTGCCGGCCAACCCGGCGAAGGTCACCCCGGTCGCTCCGCCGAACCCGGAACCCGTGATGGTCACCGTCGTGCCGCCGGCGGCCGGCCCCTCGCCCGGCGTCAGACCGGTAACCTCGGCGCCGGTGCCGTCGGCGAGATAGGTGTACGGCAACGAGGGCGTCGAGCCACCGGCCGTGGTGACCACCACCGCCGCCGGGCCAACCGTCCCCGGCGGCGTCACGGCCGTCAACGACGTACCGTCGGCGGCCACGACCACATTTGTGGCCGCCACGCCGTCGAACGTCACCGTGGCATCAGGCACGAAGCCCGTGCCCGTGATCGTCACCGGCTGACCGCCCGACTGCGGGCCGGAGGTCGGCGAGATCGTCGACGCCGTCGGCGGCACCGCCGGCGGGCTCTGGCAGGAGGCCTCCGCGAGGATCACCTGCCCGAGTGAGAACCGCACCGGTTCGGCACCGTCGAAGCCGGCGACGGAGAGCACCGCGCGCACGTTGATCGCGATCACGTTGTTCGGCGTGCCGGTGAGCTGACGGTCGACGACGGCGTGCAGAGTGGCGTTGGTCAGGCCGGTGACGGCGACGTTCGCGTTGAACTCCTGCGCCGTGTCACGGATGCTGATCTGCTGACCGAAGACCGCGATGTCATCGCCGGTGGCTCCGGCGTTGGTGTTGCCGGCGCTGCACTGGGCGGTGACCCCCAACTCGGAGACGTCCAGTACCTCGACGCCGAGGACGTTCAGCGTGAAGTCGGCGAGCCGGGACGACGCGGACGATGTGGTCGGCCCGCGGGTGGCGGTGACCTCCGCGACCGTACCGGTGGCGACCACGTTCACCGGATCGGCGGGGCTGACGTCCACCGACGTCTCGTCGTCCGTGCCGCCACCGGGCGGGGCGGTCACACTTCCAAACGTGCCCTGAGCCTGGACGGACTCGTCGCCGGGGTCCCCGACCAGGTCGAGGACCACGCCCCGGGCGGCGGCGTCGCCCGGGGCCGCGAGCGCCGGCGGCGCCAGTCCCAGGCCTGCCGCCCCAGCCGCCAGTAACCCCACCGATGCCACCGACAATCGTCGCCGGACAGACCTCATCAGTTCCCCCGTTCGCTCAAGCGGGCGCCGGTGCGCGGAACTGGATCCACGCCACCCGAAGGGCGAAACGAGACAGGAAGCGGACGCGCTACGGCCCGAACTACTGACCGCATCCGATCAGCCACGTTCGGCTACCGAACTGTCGGGGCGTCATGTCATCTCCTGTCCGTCTGACCGCCGACGGCCCAGGGCGGCGTCTCGCGGGAGTGGCGCGGACGGCGGCAGAAGCAGACGTACGGTCCGCAGGCCTCAACGGCGCGCCGTGAGAGGCGCGAGGACGAGGACGGCAACGCCGAGTGCGGTGGCGCCGACAGCCCACCACCAGAAGAATCCGGAGAAGACCGAGGCGATCAGGAGCCCGATGCCGAGGCCGGCCAGCAGGCCGAGGCCGAACAGGGCCCGTGGCGGCAGAGCGAGGTACGGCAGACGCCTTACCACGAGCACCTCCAGCCAGGTGCCGCCCACCGCCAGGAGGGCCGCGCCTACCCCGTCCACGGCGGACAGTCCGTGACCTTCGCTGACCGGCACGAGGACGCGGCCCTCACCACCGGCGGGGACGAAGAGGACGAGCACGCCGGCGACGATGAGCAGAGCCGTGACTGCCACCTGGGCGCGCGGCGCACCCCCGAGATCGTGAGACACCGCTTCAGTCTTGGGCATCCGGCGGTCCAACGGCAGGAGCCGAATCGCCGAACATCGGAAAGTCCGAACGGTAATCGCCACGGCCCGAGCTCACCTTCCGCCCCCGCCTCCCGCCCAGCTCGAACCACGGCGCGATCCGGCGCGATCGGTCGGCACCTGACCAGCGGCAGATCCGAACACGTGACCTTGGCAAATCCGCACGGCGGCGGTGGCAACAGCCGTCGGCGTGATCGGGTCGTTGCTCAGGCCGGTCAGGCGGCCGGTACCCGCGTGGGCGACCGGTAGCCTCCGTGGCTCGCGACCAATGCGTCCGCCACGAGTTCAGCGTCAGCTTCTGCGACGTCGGCTGGGTACTCCGGCAGCAGGTCGTCCCAGACGACCAGCCACGACCCGTACAGCTGCGCCTGCCCCTCGGGCCGGGCGAAGAACCAGACGTGCAGGTGGGCGCCGCCATCTCCGATGCGGTAGACGTGAGCCCTCGCGATGTGCGGCAGTGCCTGCATGTGGCGCACGATGCGGGTGCTCAGAAGCCCGAGTTCGGCGGCCAGCTCGTCAGGTAGATCCGCCATGTCGTAGTGGTCGCGCGGATGCAGCATGAGCACCAGCGGAACACCCACTCCCCCAATCCGGACCAGCCGCCAGTGATCGTTGAACCAGATCCCCTCGTCCCGATCGCGGCAGGCGTCGCAGTCCGACGGATCCTCGCCGTGCCGCGGCGGCTCCGGAAGCACCGGCGGGCGTAGCGGCGCCACGCGCAGTCCGTCCGGCTCGAACGGACTGATGTCCCATCCCGTCATGCGTGCCAGCGGGAGCCGACGCTCGCTGTCCGCGACGGCGACTGCGTGGTCGTAGAACTCGTCGGGTCGCAATGCCATGCGGCGAAGACTAGTACGGCAAGATCCCAAGCGATCTACAGGCCTGTTTGGCTGCACCACGGGAAGTGGGTTCCCGCGTTGTGCCTGGGGGGCACCGGCACGCACGCTGCTGCCTCAGCCACCAGGTGAGCGGCCGCCTTCGCGGGGCCGCGGTGCTTGCCAGTCGCGACTTGAGATGGTGACTGAGGCGTTGCGGGGCCAGCGCCGGTCAAGCGGCGCCGATCAGGCGCAGGGCCGGCTCGCGTAGCTCGGCCGGGGCGACGTCCGGGTGACCAGTGTGGAACGGCGGGTCGGGCGCGTACTCGATGGCGAGTTGGACCGCCTGCGCGGTGACACGGTCCCGCATGAGCGCGAGGAGCGTGAGGGCCATGTCGATGCCGGACGCCACCCCGGCCGCAGTGACGATCTTGCCATCGGTGACCACCCTTTCGCTGACCGGCTCGGCGCCTACTGTCGCGAGCCGCGGCAGCCAACCCCAGTGTGTGGTCGCCCGCCGGCCTTTCAGTAGGCCTGCGGCGCCGAGCAGGAACGAGCCGCTGCACACCGAGGTGGTCCAGGTGCTGTGTTCGTGCGCCTGCCGGATCCAGTCGAGCAGAGCCGCGTCGGCCATGGCGGAAAGCGTTCCGGGACCACCGGGGACGAGCACCACGTCCGGCCGCGGCACGTCGGCGTAGGTGGCGGTCGCCGTCAAGGCCAGGCTGCCGACGTCATCGACGATCGTGCCGATCGCCGCGGCGACGAAGGTGACCGTCACGTCCGGCGCGAACGCCAGCACGGTGTACGGTCCGACCGCGTCGAGTGCGGTGAACCGTGGGTACAGCGGAATGGCGACGTGCATGCTCAACTCACCTTCGCTTGGAACCGGCGCCGGTAGTCGCCGGGAGAGATCCGCCAGTGCCGGCGGAAGACGCGGTACAGGGTCTCGGGCGCGCCCAGCCCGGACTGCCGGGCGACGGCGTCCAAGGGTTGGCCGGTGACCTCGAGGAGCCGGCGCGCGGCATCGGCCCGGCTACGCTCGACGTAGCGGCCCGGCGAGATGCCGGTCTGCTCAGTGAAGACGCGGGAGAAGTGGCGCTCGCTCATCGCGGCCCGGCGCGCCAGGGTGGGGACGGTGAGATCGGCGGTGGGGTTCTCGTCGATGTACACCTGCAGCCGCCGCAGCGGCTCGTCACGCGGTGTGGTGGCACGCATGGCCGTGCTGAACTGGCTCTGCCCGCCGGGCCGATGCAGGTACACGACCAGGCCGCAGGCGACGTCCCGAGCCAGCGCGTGGCCGTGGTCGGCGGCGACAAGCGCGAGTGCGAGGTCGACGCCCGCGCTGGCGCCGGCCGACGTCCAGACCGGCCCGTCGTTGATGTAGATCGGGTCACCGTCGACGTCCACCTCGGGGTACCGCTCGGCCAACTCGCCGGTGGCCAGCCAGTGCGTCGTCGCCCGGCGTCCGGCGAGGAGCCCGGCCTCGGCGAGCAGGAAGGCCCCGTTGCAAACGGACGCCACGCGCCGCGCCGCGCCGGCCAGGCGGGCGATCCCCTCGATCAGGTCGCGGTCGCCGAGACGGTCCGGCACAGCCAGCCCACCGACCACCACCAACGTGTCGATGGGTCCGTCGATGTCCGGGATCGCCGTGTCGACCTGCGTCGTAAGGCCGTTGTGAGCGGGGACGGTGCCCGTCCGGACAGCGGTGACTTCCAGCCGATACCCGCTCGGCGACAGCAGGCTGGCCGTGCCGAACACGTCGGCGGGGCCGGCGAGGTCGAGCAACTGGAACCCGTCGAACACGACGAGCACGACGCGTCGGTGCATGCATCCATGCTCACTGGCCGGCCGAGATGGCGTCAACGACGCGGATATTGCACATTAGGCCACGCTCGGGGTCCGGCCTCCCGACCATGGGACGCACGAAAGCGGAATCATCTTCCATCTCGGGCGCGCGGCGGACGCTCGCGACCTAGCGTCGTCGGCATGAGCATCGCGCAGCAGACCGTGTGCGGCGAGGCCGGGTCATGAAGGCGGTCGTCTACCACGGGCCGCGCACCGTCAGCGTCGATACCGTCGAGGATCCCCGCATCGAGGACCCGACCGACGTGATCGTGAAGATCACCTCCACCGCCATCTGCGGTTCCGATCTGCACATGTACGAGGGCCGTACGAAGGCTGAGCCCGGACTGGTCTTCGGCCACGAGAACATGGGCACGGTCGTGGAGGTCGGCTCCGGCGTCGCGTCGGTGAAGGAGGGCGACCGGGTGTCGATGCCCTTCAACGTCGCCTGCGGCTTCTGCAAGAACTGCCTCGCCGGCTACACGGGGTACTGCCTCACGGTCAACCCGGGCTACGGCGGTGGGGCATACGGCTACGTCGCGATGGGGCCGTACCGCGGCGGGCAGGCCGAATACCTGCGCGTACCGTTCGCTGACTTCAACTGCCTCCAGTTGCCCAAGGGCGGTGAGCACGAGAACGACTTCGCGATGCTCGCCGACATCTTCCCCACCGGCTACCACGGCGTCGCGATGACGAACCTGCGTCCCGGGGAAACGATCGCGGTCATGGGCGCGGGGCCCGTAGGGCTGATGGCCGCCTACTCCGCGGTGATCATGGGCGCGGCGAAGGTGTTCGTGGTCGACCGGGTACCGTCGCGCCTGCAGCTGGCCGAGTCGATCGGCGCGATCCCGGTCGACTACTCGAAGGCTGACCCGGTTGAGCAGATTCGCGACCAGACCGGCGGCGACGGCACCGACAAGGGCGTCGACGCGGTCGGCTACCAGGCCACCGCGACCAGCGGCGAAGAACAGCCGGCGAGCGTGCTCAACAGCCTGATCGAGATCGTCCGCGCCACCGGCACGATCGGCGTCGTCGGGTTGTACGTCTCGCAGGACCCGGGCGCACCCGACCCGCATTCGGCCAACGGCGAACTGCTGTTTCGGGTGGGCAAGCTCTTCGAGAAGGGCCAGCGGATCGGCACCGGGCAGGCCAACGTGAAGGCCTACAACCGGTACCTGCGCGACCTGATCATCGCCGGCCGGGCGCGGCCCAGTTTCGTGGTCAGCAAGCAGCTTCCCCTCGACGACGCGCCGGAGGCGTACGCGCGATTCGACAGGCGTGAGGAGGGCTACTCCAAGGTGGTCCTCAAGCCCGCCGCCTGAGCCGACAACCCAACACTCACCCGCAGGGAGCATCCATGGCGACCGTCAACCTCGCCGACGCCCGCCGGATCATCGAGGCCGCGGAGGCGCGGGCCGCCGAGATCGGTCAGCCGATGAACATCGCCGTGGTCGACGTGGGCGGCAATCTCGTCGCCCACGTACGCATGGACGGCGCCTGGACGGGCAGCATCGACATCAGCGTCAACAAGGCGTGGACGTCGCGGGCGTTCGACATCGCGACCAAGGAACTCGGCGCGAACTCGCAGCCAGGGCAGCAGTTCTACGGGATCCACACCAGCAACCACGGCCGCGTGATGATCTTCGCCGGCGGTATCCCGCTGCGCCGCGGCGGCGAGGTCGTCGGCGCGGTCGGCGTCAGCGGCGGCACGGGCGAGCAGGACCAGACGGTCGCCGAGGCGGGCGCGGGCGCCCTCTGACGGTTCCTCAGTGCGCGGAACCTCGGCGCGCGGGCACCCTCTGACGGCTCCGCGCCCTGAGCAGCTCGTTATGTGTGGCGCGGAGGACCGAACCGCGGCCGCGCGGATCAATCTGCGCCCACGCGTCCGACACCGTAGCCGGCCTGTCGCTGCGCCGAGGGCAGTGATCCCAGGGGGCCCGGCACCAGCGGGTGCCGGGCCCCCTGTTCGGTCAGCGCTTGTGGGGAAGCTTCAGCTCGAAGGTCCCCGGGCCGACGTTGCCGAGCGTCGTCGTGTTCGCCGCGACGTACCGGTCCAGGTACGGCGAACGATCACCCTGGGTCGGCACATCGAACCGCGGGTCCTGCACGTCGAGGGCGAGCCGCGCGTCGGAGACCTTGATCGTCTGCCCGGAGGGAACGTCCCGCCAGCCGGATGCGCTGACGGTTCCGATCTGCACCCCCAGCCGGTGCCCACGCTCGAACGTCCAGTCCGTCGCCTTCAGCTCGACCAGGGTCGACCGGCTGCCGTCCAGCAGCGCGGCGTTCTCGTCGAACATCGTCGCCGTGCCGTCCGGCGCGACGTCCCACAGCCGTACCAGCACGTTGCCCTGACCGGTGGTCTTCAACGTGACCTCCGGCGTGGCCGTGATCCGCACCTGCTCGGTGACGGGCGTGGACCAGGTCCAGAAGCTGTTTCCGGGTGCCTCGGCGTTCTCCGTCTGCACGGCTGCCAGCGGGCCGGCCGACGGCGCGTTCTCGATGTCCCAGCCCTTGGCCTGCGGCGGAGACGTCAGCCGAGCCGCGCTCTGTGCGGCGCCGCCGTCGTCGACGTACCGCCCCGGCGACAGCCGCACCCGGTACGAGCTGTCGGCCTTCGGCCAGGTCGCCTGCGCCCGCCAGTTGGCGAGACTGTCCTCAATGGCGAACGCCGGGTCGCTCACCGACGGCTTGATGCCGCGCAGGTACTGGTCGTAGAACCGCATCACCTCGTCGAACCAGCCCGCCCGTCCCATCTTGAGCCGGCCGTCGGCGGTGGTGTCGTTACCGCGAACGTGCTCCCACTGACCGAGCCAGCCCCGTTCCGGGCCCTTGTGGTTGTCGAGGTACTGCTCCATGTCCTCGGGCTTGGTGTTGTCCTCGATGAAGCCCGACGTGACGAACAGCGGCGTGTGGGTCCCGACGGCGCGGGCGGCGAAGTCGCGGGCCCGCCAGTACGGCGACGTCGGGTCGGGGTCCTGGGTGTCGGTCTGGTTGTTGCTCAGGCACTCGGGGTGGCTCGCCTCGTACTGCGCGTTCGCCTTGTAACGGTCGCTGTCATCAGCCAGCGGTGCCATCGTCGCGATCGAACCGTACCCTCGTGGGCTGCTGGTCGCGTTGGAACGCGGCACCCCGTTGCTGAACAGGTAGTTGTACCTGTTCCAGGTCGGTTCCTGAGCGACGATCGCACGCAACGGCTTGAGCTTGAGGACGTTGGCCGCCAACCCGGTGTTGGCGTCGTACGACTTGCCGTACATGCCCACCTTGCCGGTCGACCAGGGCCGGCTGGCAGACCATTCGACGGCCGCCTTGACATCGGCTTGTTCGCCTGGGCCGAGGAAGTCCAGGCATCCGGTGCTGCCGCCGAAGCCGCGCAGGTCGACCATGACGAAGGTGTAGCCGCGGGCCATCAGGTCGGCGCCGTCGATGAAGTCCTGGAAGCGTGCCGAGGGTCCGACCCGGTCCCAGCCCTCAGGGTCGGTCTGCCCGGCGTGGGCGAAGTAGGGGCCGACCGAGAGGATCACCGGCGTCTTCGCATTGGGCGGCAGGTGCGCCGGGCGCAGCACGTCGGCGTGCAGCTCGACCCCGCTGCCGTCCGAGGACGGGAAGTACGCCTCCGTCCACGCTGCCCCCTCGGGGACCCGCGGGTTCTCCTCGTGGGTGACCGGGGCATCGGTTGCGGCGGCAACCGTCCCGGTCTGTGCCGCCGCAGGCGATCCGCCCGCGCTGACGGTCGTGATGATGGCCAGTGCACCGGCCGCCGATACGGCCGACATCTTCCTGCGAAGGTTCATCCGTCCTCCCCGTGACGAGCTCCAGGCGACGGCCCGCCCGGCTAGCCATCGAGGCTAACGGATCTTCACTT
Source organism: Micromonospora sp. NPDC023737 (assembly GCF_040639715.1). Lineage (NCBI taxonomy): Bacteria > Bacillati > Actinomycetota > Actinomycetes > Micromonosporales > Micromonosporaceae > Micromonospora > Micromonospora sp. NPDC023737. The sequence continues at coordinate 1,416 of NZ_JBFAAL010000035.1, read as the reverse complement.
TCCTGTCTCCCATCGATTGGCGGTTTGCGGCAGCCCGGGTGATAGCTACCTGAGCCCTGAACCACCGCCGGCCCCGTCCGCAGTCGCCGAGATTGGTACGCCAGAGCTCGGCGCTCAACGCATCGGTGATCTTCTGGTTAAATGCCCGACATGGCCGGGACACGAGCATGACGACGGCGACCCCTGCTGAGGCAGAGTTCCCGCCCAGGCGGGCGGCCGGACGGGGGCGCGGCTGGTATCGGGGCGACTGTCACGTGCACTCGCAGCGCTCGCATGGCGGTGAGCTGACGCCGGAGCAGGTTGCATCTGCCGCCCGCGAGGTCGGGCTCGACTTCATCGCCATCACTGAGCACAACACCGCGGACACCCATGATGCCTGGGGGTCGCTCGTCGGTGACGATCTGCTGGTGGTCCTTGGCCAAGAGATCATCACCGACACCGGACACTGGCTCGCGTTAGGCCTGGAGCCCGGCCAGGTCATCGACTGGCGCTACAACCCGCGCGACGGCCTGATCGACCAAGCTCTGGATCACGTCCATCAAGCCGGTGGTCTCTGCGTCGTGGCCCACCCGCACGCACCGTACCCGTCCGGCGCGTTCATGTATCCGTTCCAGGGATTCGATGCGGTCGAGGTATGGAACGGGCTGTGGAGTTCGGACCTGCCCTGGAACGCTGACAACGAGGCGGCGGTTGCCGAGTGGGGCCGCGGCCTGGCGGCCGAGATACGCCACGGGCGTTGGCGTCCTGCGATAGGCAACAGTGACGTACATCTGCGAGGTCAGATCGGCACTCCGCAGACGGTCGTGCTGGCCGAGGAACTGGGCACCGCCGCCGTGCTCGCCGGTATCCGGGCTGGGCACACCTGGATTGCCGAGTCGGGCGCGGTCCGGCTGTCGTTTACCGCCCGCGCCGACGACCGCAGCGTCGGGATCGGTGAGCAGTTGGACACCGGCGGCGCGCCCATCGTGGCCCGGGTGAAGGTGACGGGTGTGCCGTCCGGCACGGTCAGCTTCCACACCGACCGGGGCGCAGTGCACCACGACGTGTTGCCTCACGAGGGCGCAGGCACGATTGACTGGCACACCAGCGCCAAGGAGTCGATGTTCGTCCGCGTCGAGGTACGCCACCCCACCGGACACATGGCGGCAATGACCAACCCGATCATCATCATCTAGAGCCAGGCCAGTGCGACTCTGCGGCACCAGCTTCCGGTCCAGTCGTTCAGCAGGCCGCCTGCCCTTCACGGCTATGACGTGGCGGGCGCCCGGAAAACCTTCGACCGAGTGCGCCGACGCGGGTCTTCCTAGCGCTTCCGGGGCCAGAAACGCGTTCAGGGCCACCCCAAGTTTGGGGTGACCCTGAACGGAAAGAATGTCCGGCGGTGTCCTACTCTCCCACACCCTCCCGAGTGCAGTA
>NZ_JBFAAL010000034.1:0-14536 GCF_040639715.1 Micromonospora sp. NPDC023737 | reverse complement strand
TGCAGGTGTCGGCCTACCCGGACGCCTACGCCCAGTGGGAACAGCAGGCCGCCGACCTCGTCGGCCACTACTGGAACAGCTGACAACCACACAGCGCACGAGCATGAACCGCCGGCCGGCACCCCGAGAGGGTGCCGGCCAACGGCATGTCCAGACCCGGCCAACCCCCCCGGCCCGAGCCGAGCCACGGCGCAGCGGCGCGCCCCGAGGCGGACGCGGCGACACACCCACACACAGCCCGAGCCGAGCCAGAGAGCGGCGCAGCCAAGTCCGAGCGGACGCGGCGACGCACCCACCCACAGTCCGAGCCCGCCAGTCGCGCATCCACACACGGGCCGAGCCGAGCCAGGTAGCGGTGCCGGCCACGTCGGTCCGCGCGCCGAGCCGGGCCGGGCGGCGGTGCACACGGACTGAACCTGGCCGGGAGACAGCGGTCACCCACCCGCAGCCCGAGCCGCGAGCGGTGCGGCCACCCGCAGCCCGAGCCGGGCAGCGGTGCGGCCACCCGCAGCTCGAGCGGGGCAGCGGTGCGCCCACCTGCAGCCTCAGCCGGGCAGCGGTCCCACGCACCCACAGCCCGAGCTGAGCAGCGGTTGTGCGCCCACCCACCGCCCGAACCGAGCCGAGCCGACGGTGCGTCCGTACACGGGCGAGCCGAGCCACGCGACCGGCCCGGTGTTCAGCGTGCCGCGGGCCCTGACGGTGGGAGGGGACCGGGCGTCGAGGCGCAGGCTGGGGTACGCGGAGCAGGGGTCCGCGTACGGGCGGGGAAGGCGCTCGACGATGCGAGGGGGCAGCGTACAGTCGGGCGGTGAAGCGTACGGAATCATTGCCGGCAGAGACCCGGCCACCTGGCGTGGCTGCGGTCGATCCCGGCAGCGTGCTGTTGCCTGGTCACGACGTGCCGTTGGGTCGGTACACGACGGTACGGCGGCTGCTGCCGCAGCGGCAGAGGCGGATGGTCGGTGCCTGGTGCTTCGTCGACCACTTCGGGCCCGATGATGTGGCCGAGCGGCCCGGCATGGAGGTGCCGCCGCACCCGCACACCGGCCTGCAGACGGTGACCTGGCTGCTGGACGGCGAGATTCTGCACCGGGACAGCCTGGGTAGCGTCCAGCCGATCCGGCCTGGCCAGTTGAACGTGATGACCTCGGGTCACGGTATCGCGCACTCGGAACGGTCACCGGCGACGCACCCGCCGGTGATGCACGGCGTGCAGCTCTGGGTGGCGCTGCCGGACTCCGCGCGGGCCGGCGCGCCCGCCTTCGCCCACCACGCCGACCTGCCCCGTTGGCGCGACGGCGGGCTGGACGCGACCCTGCTGGTCGGCGAGATCGCGGGGGAGCGGTCGCCGGCGGTGGTGCACACCCCGCTCGTCGGTGCCCAGCTGGAGTTGACCAGTTCGGCGCCGACCGACATGCCGCTACGACCCGACTTCGAGTACGGGCTGCTGGCGATGTCCGGCGCCGCGGAGGTCGACGGCGTGTCCTTCGAACCGGGGGCACTGCTCTACCTCGGTGTGGGGCGCAACCAGTTCACGCTGCGCGGCACGCCCGGCAGCCAGTTGCTGTTGCTGGGCGGCGTGCCCTTCGAGGAACCTCTCGTGATGTGGTGGAACTTCGTCGGGCGTTCGCACGAGGAGGTGGCGGCCGCTCGTGAGGACTGGATGGCGGGTCGGCGCTTCGGCGTGGTCGCCGACGACCCCGCGCCGCCGCTGCCCGCCCCGGCGCTGCCGACCACCCGGCTCAAGGCTCGCGACCGCAGTGGCGCTCTGCACGGCTGACCCGGCGTCGCGGTGGTCCCGGTGGGATCGCCGTCAACCGGTTCGACCCGGCCGGAGTCCGTTCCGCGCCGTCGCCGACCGAGTGTGACCGGCGGCGGCGCGGGTAGTCGCATCCATGCCGATCTCCAGCATCGAGGACAAGAAGCGCCTGGTGCGCCGGCTCGCCGGCAGCGGACGTGGGTTCGCCGAACAGTACGGCTTCCAGGTCACCAACAATCCGTCCAGCCTCTTCCAACTGCTCTACCTGTCGGCGCTGCTGTCCCGGCGGGGGGACTTCCGGCGTGCGGTGGAGAGCGCCCAGGCGTTGCGGGAGGCCGGGTGGGACAGTGCCGCCCGGCTGGCCCGCTCGCTGCACGAGGACCGGGTGCGGGTGCTGCGTCAGGCCGGTCAGCGCGGTGACGTGGACGCTCTCGCCAGCACGCTGGGCGATCTCGCCCGTACCGTCGTCGACCGGTACCGGGGCGATCTGCGCCGGCTACGCGCGAAGGCGCAGTACGACCCGGGTCAGGAGCGGAAGCTGCTCACGGAGTTGCCCGGGGTGGATGACCAGGTGGTCGAGTTGTTCCTGCGGGAAGCGCAGGCGCTCTGGCGTGAGGTGGCTCCGGTGGCTGACCGGCGGGCGTTGGCCGCGGCACGTCGGCTCGGGCTCGGCCGCTCCGCCGGTGACCTGGCCGGGCTCGCCGGCGGCGGCGAGTCGGAGCGGCTCGCCTGGCTGGTGGGCGCGCTGGCCCGGGTCGACCTGGAGAAGCGTTACGCGGAGGTAATGAGCTGAAACGGCGACGTGGGCTGGCCCACAGTTGCAGCGTTATTGACCGTTCGGACGATGCGAACTGTATGATGATCGAGGCAGTCATGCCTTGCCCGGTTCGGGCGTAGGGACTGCGTGGTGGCCGCGGCCCGGTTCGGGCCGCCCGGCCACCAGGGCAGGCTCTGTGTGGCGCCCCAGGTCGCGGTTCGTGGCCCGGGGCGCCCGCCTGTTCCGAGGCGATCGGCGAAGCCCTTTCGTGCGGCATGCGTTGGACCGGACGGTCGGCCTCGTACGAAGCTCACCGTCCGGTCGTCCACCGCCCCCGTACCCGCCCTGTGACGGGCCCGGGCGCCGTCCGCTCAGATACCGCGCAGGTGCTGGGAGACGCGCGGGTGCCGGTCGCGGGCCTGCGCCGCTCGCTGCGACGCGCTGAGCTCGGGCGCGGCCTCGATTCCGGCGGACCGAGCCACCTCGTTGCCGTTGGCGTAGTCCACCGGCGGCAGCGCCCGCAGGGCCTTCAGCACGTCCGGCGGTGCTCCCTCCCGTTCGGCCTCCCGAATCACGTCGTCCTTCTCGGCCGGGTAGTCCAGGCTCGACAGGTACTGCAGGACGTCGGCGTAACTCGCCATGGCGTCGGCTCCTCGGGGCATCGATCCGGTCACGACCGGCGGCGGTTACCCGCCTGCCGGGCCGTCACGCCGACGGCGCCGGAAAATCGCCGAGCGGGGCGGGCGGGCCTCCTGCCGGTCCGGATCGGCCGGACGCGGACGAACCGCGAGCCGTCGAGCAGGCCGATGACCGGCAGTTCTGGGAGCGTTCCCGCGCCGTTTCCCGAACCGGTCAGGGGGTACCCGGAGGCTTCGACGTAGCCGGCGAGGAGCACGCGATGAACCACGACACCTTCATCGACCAGGTGGCACATCGGACAAAGGTGTCCTCCGAGCGCGCCGTCGCCCTGACGTCGGCCACCCTGGAGACGCTCGCCGAGCGGCTGACCGGGGGTGAGGTGTTGGACCTGGCGGCCCAGCTGCCCAAGCCGTTGCAGGTGGTGCTGAAGCCGGGTCCACGTATCGAGGCGGCCGACCGGTTCGGGGCGGGCGAGTTCATCGCCCGGGTCGCGCTGCGTGCCGGTGTCGACGAGGCCGCGGCTCGCGACGGCGTGCGGGCGGTCCTCACGACGCTGCGTGAGGCGATCACCGCGGGCGAGTTCGACGACGTGATGACCCAGCTGCCGCGGGACTACCGGGAGATGGTGGAGCCGGCCATGGCGCCCGGTTCCACGCTGCGCCGTAGCGGTTCCTGAGCTGCCACCGGACGACTGGGACGGGTCGATATCTCCGCGCGTCGATCCACGGCCGGCCGCCGGAATGCGGTTGACCTGGGCAACCATCGACACGCGACAACGCCCCCGGCTGGCGTGAGGCCGGTGCCTGACCTAACCTTGACACGCGAGGGGAGTACTTCCCACGAACCATTCCGGTCAGTACGGCGTGCCAGGCGCGCCTCGGGTGGTTGCCCACGGGAGTGGGTGAAGGAGACCTCGAACATGGCACGGTGTTCGAGGAGGCCCTATGTCCGAGCTGTCGTACCTGTCCGCTGCGGAGCTGTCGACGGTCGGCACCCCCACCCTCTGGGCGGTGACGATCGGTGGCGTGCTCGCGCTGCTGGTGCTCGACTTCCTCGTCACCCGCCGCCCGCACGAGGTCTCCCTGCGCGAGGCGTTCGCCTGGTCGGCGTTCTACATCGCTCTGCCGCTGGCCTTCGGCGCCTGGGTGTGGAACCGCTACGACTCCGAGCTCGGCGTCCAGTACCTCACCGGTTACCTGGTGGAGAAGTCGCTCTCCGTCGACAACCTGTTCGTCTTCATGCTGCTGCTCGCCGCGTTCGCGGTGCCCGCCGTGCTCGCCCAGCGGGTGCTTCTCTACGGCATCGCCGGCGCCCTGGTGCTGCGGGCGGTGTTCATCGCTCTCGGCGCGGCCGCGCTGGAGACACTCGACTTCGCCTTCCTGCTCTTCGCGATCATCCTCATCGCCACGGCGGTGAAGCTGCTGCGCGACGCCCTCACCGGGCACGAGCAGGAGGTGGACATCAACAAGATGCGCTCGGTCCGCCTGCTGCGGCGGTTCATGCCCGTCGTCGACGACTACCACGGCACTCGGATGACCGTACGCCAGGCCGGACGGCGCGCGCTCACACCGTTCGCGCTCGTGGTGGTGGCGGTGCTCGCCACCGACGTGGTCTTCGCGGTCGACTCGGTGCCGGCCGTCTACGGCATCACCGAGGACCCCTACCTGGTCTTCGCCACCAACGCGTTCGCACTGCTCGGCCTGCGCGCGCTCTACTTCGTGCTGCACGCCGCGCTCAGCCGACTGGTCCACCTCAGCTACGGCCTGGCGGTCATCCTGGCGTTCATCGGCGTCAAGCTCGGCCTGCACTGGGCGCACGGCGTCTGGGAGGGCGTGCCGCAGATCCCGACGCTGGCCTCGCTCGGCGTCATCATCGCCGTCCTCGCGATCGTCACGGTCACCAGCCTGCGCGCCACCCGCACCCAGGAGCCGGAGGAGCGCGAGGTGGTTGTCGAGCGTCGGTGACCAACCACGGTGGTCGGTGCCGTCGCCGGGTCACGCGGAAATCGTCACATCGTAGGGGGAACGGTCCCGCGCCAACCGGCACAGGTGGTACGACTGTCTGGTGGGAATCGTGTCGCCAGGCTTCGAGGGCCGGCCCCGCTCGTCGGAGCCGGCCCTACCTCCGGGGCAGTACCTGACCCAGGACTTTCCGGTGCTCTCGGCGGGGCCGACGCCGAAGGTGCCGTTGGACAGCTGGGAGTTCGTCATCACCACCGAGACCGGCGCCGAGTACCGCTGGTCCTGGTCGGAGCTGATGGCGCTGCCGCAGGAGACCCCGAAGGTGGACATCCACTGCGTCACCAGGTGGTCCAAGCTCGGCACCACCTGGCAGGGCGTCTCGGTGGACACGTTGCTCGACGGCATCGACACCGACGCCGCCTACGTGACGGCACACTCCTACGGCGGCTACACCACCAACCTTCCCCTCGACGACCTGCGCGGCGGACGGGCCTGGGTGGCGCACACCTTCGAGGGTGGGGACCTGCCGGCGGAGCACGGCGGGCCGGCCCGCCTGCTGGTGCCGCACCTCTACTTCTGGAAGTCCGCCAAGTGGGTACGCGGCCTGCGGCTGATGACCGCCGACCGGCCGGGATTCTGGGAGGCCGCCGGTTACCACGACTACGGCGACCCGTGGCGCGAGCAGCGGTACCAGGGTGACTGAGCGCGCCGCCGCGGTGCGCCCACCGGCGCGCGCTCCGCTGACCTGGCAGGTCGCCCGGCTGGTCGAACGTCGGGTGGAGACGCCGACCGCGCACACCATCGTGCTCGAGGTGCCCGGCTGGCCGGGGCACCTGCCGGGCCAGCACCTCGACGTCCGGCTCACCGCGGCCGACGGGTATCAGACCGCTCGCTCGTACTCGATCGCGGGGCCGGTGGTGGACGGCCCGGGCGGGCCGCGCATCGAGCTGACCGTGCAGCGGGTGCCCGACGGCGAAGTGTCGCCGTACCTCATCGACGTCTACGGCGAGGGCGACCCGGTGGAGGTACGCGGGCCCGTCGGCGGCTGGTTCGTGTGGCGTCCGGAGGAGACCGCGCCCGTCCTGCTGGTCGGCGGTGGCTCGGGGATCGTGCCGCTGATGGCGATGCTGCGGGCCCGCCGGGCAGCCGGCAGCCGGGTGCCGTTCCGGTTGCTCTACTCCGTACGCACGCCGGACGACGTCATCTACGCCGACGAGCTGCGCCGGCGCGGCCGGGACGACCTCGGCCTGGACGTGGCGTACGTGTACACCCGCAAAGCGCCGGACGGCTGGCGGGGCGACCCGCACCGTATCGGGCTGGCCGACGTCAACAATCACGGCTGGCCGCCCGGCCTGGAGCCGGTGAACTACGTCTGCGGCCCGACCGGGTTCGTGGAGACCGTGGCCGACCTGCTCGTCGGCTTGGGGCACCAGACGCGGCGCGTGAAGACCGAACGGTTCGGGCCGACCGGCTGACCGGCGAGGAGACACCGATGACCGACATGTCCTACCTGGACGGCAACATGATCGACGGGCCGCTGCGCGAGCTGTTCGCCGTCGATCTGAGCGGGGCCACGGGGCGGTGCGAGAACTGTGGCATGGTCGGCCCGATGGGCACCATGCGCGTCTACAGCCACGCGCCGGGGCTGATCGGGCGCTGCCCGAGCTGCGCCCAGGTCATGCTCCGGTTCGTCCGCTCGCCCAACTGGGCCCGGCTCGACATGCGCGGATTGACGTTCCTGCAGGTGCCCATGCCGCTCGACCAGCCGCATCCCGGTCCCATGTGATCCGCCCCGGCACGATCGTCGGTGGCGACGGGCGACCCGGTCGGTCGCGTGCCGTCCGGCCCCACGCCGCCACGCGGGCGGAGACGTCGGTCACACCGGTGCGGAATGCGATGGACGCCGTGGCGGCGGCTCGTCAGAGTGATCCGCCGTGAGGTATCTGCGTACCGACGGACGCGTCGGCATCCGCCGCCCCCGACCAGCCGACGAGGACGAGTTCATCGCCGCGGCCCGGCGCAGCCGAGAGTTGCACCACCCCTGGCTCGCCGCCCCGGACACGCCTGAGGACTACGCGGCGTACCTGCGTAAGAACCGCCGGCGGGAGAACGACGGGTACCTGATCTGTGACCGGGGCAGCGGCGCGATCGCCGGGTACGCGAACATCAGCGGCATCGTGTTGGGCGCGTTGCGCGGCGGCTACCTGGGCTACGCCGCGTTTCTGCCGTACCGCGGCACGGGGCACGCGTCGGCCGGTGTCCGGCTGGTGATCGAGCACGCGTTCACGGTGCTCGGCCTGCACCGGCTCGAGGCGAACATCCAGCCGGGCAACGAGGCGTCCAGGCGGTTGGCCCGTGGGCTGGGCTTCCGGCTGGAAGGCTTCTCGCCGGACTACCTGTTCGTCGACAGGGCGTGGCGTGACCACGAGCGTTGGGCGATCACCGCGAAGTCCTGAGCCGTCACCGTGCGTGGCTTCGGTGACCTCCCACCGTCGGTGCCGCGCCGGCCGGGACCCGGCCGGCGTCTGCTCGGCCGGCCGGGTCGTACGCGCCGCCCGGCTCAGCGGCCGGGACCGCGTGTCTCCTTCGCCTGACCGCCGAGGCGTTCGATGCGGCCCTGCTTCTGCTCGACCCGCCGCCGCTGTCGTGCCGTGAGCTGCTTGCGCCCGCTCTGCCGCAGGTAGATCGGCTGCCGCTGGTCGTTGGACATCGGCATGCTCATCACGCTGCCTCCTCCCGCGACGACCGTCGCACGGGCCCGGGTGAGCCGGCCTCACCCGGAGAGGGTGAGGCCGGCTCACCGACGGGTCGTCTCAGCTGCCCGGGCGGGGGAAGGCCACCGGGCTGCGCAGGCCGGAGCGGCCCACCGCCCGTACGCCGAAGAAGACGTTGTCCTTGGACAGATCGACCGTGACCTGCGTGACGTCACCGACCGGAATCACCTTCTGCCACTCCGCGGCCGTGGTCTCGCGCCAGAGCACCTCGTAGCCGGCCAGGTCGGGCTCGGTGCCACGCTGCCAGCGCAGGGTGGTGTTGTTGGTCAGGTCGGTGGTGACGATGATCGCCCCCTTCGGGGTGCCGGGCGCCTGCGCGAGCGACCAGAGCGCCGCGCCGTTCACCCGGGCCACCCGGCTGATGTAGCCGAAGTCGCAGAACTCCGGCAGGTCGCCGTACTGCTTGCCGTCCACCGTCCGCACGTCCTGGTGCTGGTGGGCGAAGTCCTCGTGCGGCTCGGTAAACCGGCCCGCCGGCCAGCCCTGCTCGAGGAACGAGATGTGGTCGCTGCCCCGCAGGTAGCGGTCCCGGCGATAGATCACCCGGACGTCCATGCCGGTCGCGCCGTTGTCGGCGACGTCCTTGACGAAGCGGGCGAGCTGCCGTGACGGTGAGTCGTTCTCCCCGCCGACCGACCTTCGGGTGTTCGCCTCCCCGGGGGTCTCCGCGGTCGGCACGCCCTCGGCGAAGAGTCGTACGACGCGCGGGTCGCGGGTGCCGTCGTCGGCCGTGCTGCTGCCCACGATGTCGTTGCTGAACATGCCCTGGATGTCGGCGCCGGCGGCCTTGAGCTGTTGGGCCAGGTGGGCGGAGCCGTAGAGGCCCTGCTCCTCGGCGGCCACCGCCGCGAAGACGATGGTCGCCGCCGTGGGGCGGGTGGCCATCAACCGGGCCAGCTCCATGACCACCGCCACGCCGGACGCGTCGTCGTCCGCGCCGGGCGCGTCGCTCACCGCGTCCATCACGTTCGTGGCCCGGGAGTCGTAGTGGCCGGTCACCACGTACGTCCGGTTCGGCGACGTCTCCCCGCGCAGGGTCGCCACCACGTTGGTGATCCGGGTGGGCACCGGGATCCGGGACGCCGGCTGCTGGACGTACGACTGGAGTTCGACGGTCATCCGGCCACCGGAGGCGGCCGCGTACTCCCGCATCCGGTCGTAGATCCAGTCCCGGGCCGCCCCGATGCCGCGCTCGGGGTCGTCCTGCGCCGAGAGGGTGTGCCGGGTGCCGAACGCGGCCAACCGGCGGACGATCGCCTCGATCCGGTGCTGGTCGACGGCGCGCAGCAGCTCACGCAGCTCGCGGTCCGGGGACTGCGGCCGCACCGGTTGGCCGGGGCCGGGCGTCTTGCCGTCGCCGGCGGCGGCGCGGGCCGGCTCGGTGAGCGCGGGTACGGCCACGGCTGCGGCGGTGGCGGCGGTGGCGGCGGACAGGAGGGTGCGGCGGGTGGGCCTCGTGGACCGGACGCCGCTGTCGTAATTTCCCATGACCGCATCCTCGCCATCGATGGTGGTCCCTGTCCAGATCGTCGAGCATGAATGTGATCGGGTTCCGGCGGAGTCCCGTCCGACCTACCCGACTGAGGCCACGTTTGTCCGGCGTGTCCGCGGGAACGTGATCGCAATGACGAAGCCTCGTGTGGTGATCGTGGGGGCCGGGTTCGCCGGTTACCACGCGGCGAAGACGTTGAGCCGACTGGCCGGCAGCCGGGCCGAGATCGTGCTGCTGAACTCGACGGACTACTTCCTCTACCTGCCGCTGCTGCCCGAGGTCGCGGCCGGCGTGGTGGAGCCAACCCGGGTCGCGGTGCCACTGACCGGCACCCTCGACGGGGTCCGGGTCGTGATCGGCGAGGCCGACGAGGTGGACCTGCAGAACCGCTGGGTGGGCTTCACCCAGCCGGAAGGGGATCGCAACCGCGTCGCGTACGACCGGCTGGTGCTCGCCGTCGGCAGCGTCAACAAGCTGCTGCCGATCCCCGGGGTGACCGAGTACGCGCACGGCTTCCGGGGTCTGCCCGAGGCGCTCTACCTGCACGACCACGTGGTCCGGCAGATCGAGTTGGCCGAGCAGGCCGAGGATCCGGCCGAGCAGCAGGCTCGGGCGACCTTCGTGGTGGTCGGCGCCGGCTACACCGGGACCGAGGTGGCCGCGCACGGACAGCTCTTCACCGACGCGCTGCACGCCCAGCGTCCACGGCTCACCCAGCGCCCCAGGTGGATGCTGCTCGACGTGGCGCCGCGGGTGCTCCCGGAGATGGACAAGCGGATGTCGGCGACCGCGCACCGGGTGCTCGAACGCCGGGGCGTCGACGTGCGGATGGGCACCTCGGTGGCCGAGGCGACCGCGGACGGGGTGAAGCTCACCGACGGCGAGTACGTGCCGACGTGCACGTTGGTCTGGTGCGTCGGGGTCCGCCCGGACCCGTTCGTCGCCGAGCTGGGACTGCGGACCGACCGGGGGCGGCTGGTCACCGACGAGTTCCTCAACGTCCCCGGCTTCCCGGAGGTGTACGCCTGCGGCGACGCGGCGGCCGTGCCCGACCTGACCCGGCCGGGGCAGATCTGCGCGATGACGGCGCAGCACGCCCAGCGCCAGGGGAAGCTGGCCGCGCACAACATCGCCGCCTCCTACGGGCACGGGAAACGCCGGCCGTACCGGCACCACGACCTCGGCTGGGTGGTCGACCTGGGCGGCAAGGACGCCGCGGCGAACCCGCTGAAGGTCAACCTGGGCGGCCTGCCGGCGAAGACGGTCACCCGCGGCTACCACCTGCTGGCGATGCCCGCGAACCGCACCCGGATCACCGCGGACTGGCTGCTCGACGCGACCCTGCCCCGCCCGGCGGTGCAGCTCGGCCTGATCCCGGCGAACGCCGTGCCGCTGGAGAGCACCACCCCTGAAGTCCCCGCCCGCCGCCCCTGACCGCGACGCGAGCCGGCGCCACACGCTTTCACGGAAAGAGTGCCCATCCACGCCAGGATGGGCACCCTTTCCGTGAGTGGGCCGATGCGTGGCGGGGGTCAGGGGGTGGGTGGTGGTGGGGTACGGCGTCGTGGGGCGTACTCGCGCAGCAGGATCCGCACGATGCCCGCGGCGGGAATGGCGAGCAGGGCCCCGACGAGCCCGGCCAGTTCGGCAGCCAGCAGGACGCTGATGAGCACGGTCAGTGGGTCCAGCCGTACCGACCGGGACAGGATGACCGGCTGCAGCAGGTGGTTCTCGATCTGCTGGTAGATCACGAAGAAGACCAGCACGACGATGCCGGCCGTCGTCGAGTGCAGGAACGACGCGCCGATCGCGATGATCGCACCGATCGTGGCGCCGACCAGGGGGATCAGGTCGGCGACCGCCACCAGCAGGGCGATCACCGCGGCGAACGGCACGCCGGTCAGCAGCAGCACCAGGAACGTCAGCAGGCCGCAGATCAGGCTGATCAGCAGATTGCCGGTGAGGTAGCCGGTGACGGTCCGCGAGATCTCCCGGCCGACCCGCCGCCACCGCTCGCCCCGCGCCTCACCGGCCCTCGCCAACGCCGCACTCGTCATCCTCGGTGCCTCCAGGACCATGAGGTACGCGAGGACGATGACGGTGGTCAGCCCGAACACCCCTTCCGCGACACTGCGCAGGACCCCCACCGCGGGCTGGCGCAGCCGTTCGCCGTACTGGCGGATCTGGTCGGAGTGGTTGGCCAGGTAGTCGCGCAGCCCGATCCGGTCCATCAGCCGGCCCACCGGGCCCTGCCCGGCACGCGCCTCGCGCAGCAGTTCGGGCGCCCGCTCGGTGAACCGGACCAGGTCGTCGATGAGCGGCACCACGATCAGCGCGGCCAGCGCGGCGAGCACCACGAAGGTGATCGCGAAGACGAGCAGCGTGGCCAGCGCACGCCGCCGGATCAGCCGGCGCTGCACCAGGTCGACCAGGGGCTTGAGCGCTACCGCGAAGAAGGCCGCCACGACGGTCCAGATCAGTATCCGGCTGGTGGCGCGTAGGAACGCCAGCACGAGCAGGGTGGCCAGCACCAACCCGATGACGACCAACGCCCGTCTGGCCGTCCTCCGGTCGTCGGCGTCCCTCATCCGGCGCGGCTACCCGAGCCGGGGGCCCGGAAACCGGCGCTCAGCCGTCGGTGGCGGGCCTGGCCCCTGCGACGAAGGTGTCGAGCGCGGCGCCGTACAGGATGTTGCCCGGTACGGGGTCCCGGACGGCGGCGGCGTAGAGCCGGGCCACCGGCAACCGGCCGGGGCGCGCAGCGGCGGCGATCACCAGGTTGCCGTACCGGCGGCCACGCAGCATCCGGCGGTCGGCGATCAAACACACGTCCGGGAAGACCGCACGCAGTGTGGCGACCTGCACCCGGGTGGCCACCAGCGGCGGCAGGTCGGTGACGTTGACCAGGTAGACGCCGTCGGGACGCAGCGTCCGGGCCACCTCGGTGACGAACTCGACGGTGCGCACGTGCTCCGGCATCCGGGCTGCCCGGTAGATGTCGGCGAGCACCAGGTCGTAGCGGGCGGGCGCCTCGGCGGTGACCGCGACGCGCGCGTCGTCGATCCGTACCCGCACCTCGGGCGGCAGGGCCGGCAGTTCCCGGGTGACCAGCTCGACCACCGCCGGGTCCCGTTCGATCACCAGCTGGGCCGACCCGGGCCGGGTGGCCGCGAGGTACCGGGGGAGGGTGAGTGCGCCACCGCCGAGGTGCAGTACGGAGAGCGCGGTGCCGGCGGGAGCCGCGAGGTCCGCCACGGCGGCCATCCGGCGGACGTACTCGAAGTGCAGGTGGCGAGGGTCGTGGACGTCGACGTACGACTGCTCGACGCCTGCCGCGAGCAGCAGGCGTCCGGTTGGCCGTGCCGGGTCGGTGACCAGCTCCAGCCGGTCGGCGGCGCGGTCCATGCCCGGCACCGTAGCCGACGCCCGAACCATCGGGGGCGGCGGGACCGGCGGACCACGATCGGCCCGCCGGTCCCCGCCGTCAGCCGTTGGCCATCCCGGCTCCCGCCTCGTCGATGGCGGCGTCGACCTGCCGGGCGAGATCCACGTCCTGCGCGGTCACCGCGCCCGCCCGCGTGGACCGGACGGTCAGCACGGCCGCGGTCGGGCCGGGCCGGGCGATCGTCGGCGCACGTCCGTTCTCCTGCTGGAGCAGCTCGATGCGGTCGAGCACCCGGTCGAGGTTGTCGGCCGGTAGGGCCACCACCCGGTGCAGCCCCTCGCTGCCGCCGGACCAGTACGGCAGACCGTCGAGCACCGCCGTGAGTTCCGCCTCGGTGAGCGGGGCGGTGGAGGTGTTGGCGCCCACCACACCACCGCCGACCGGTGTCGGCTCCAGCAGCTCCCGCAGGCCGTCCGGGACGTGCAACGACTCGACGAGGTCACCGTCGGCGTCCGCGAGCGCGGCCAACGTCGCCTCGGCCTGGTAGCGGGCCTCTTCCGGGGTGTTGCCGCTGATCCGTCCCACCTCGGCGAGGAAGCCGGACACGTCGCGGCGTTGCTTGATCCCGTCCACCGGCAGCACATCGCGCAGCGACGTGGGCACGGCCGCGAGCAGGCGGCGTCGTTCCGCCTCGTCGAGCGCGAACGCCAGTACCAGCACGGTCGCCTCGGCGCCGACCTTGGCCGTACGGAAGTCGACACCGGCTCGGCGCCGTACGTCGTCGACGAGGGCGTGGTAGCCCATCGTCGTCGTAGCGCCCGTGTTCACACCCGGCGCCACCCGCGGCCGGGGGTTGGTCGGCACACCGGCCGGGGGCGGGGACGGTCCGCCCCGGGTGCTGTCCGGCTTGTGCCGGACACCGGCGGGCGGCGGCCCGACGCGCTTGCCCCGGTCGAGGCTGGTGAGCTGCTTGGAGGCGCTCAGGCTGGCGCCCGTCTCGCTCGGCTGGCGGCCCTGCTCCCGAGCCTGCCGCGCGAGGGTTCGGCGGCGCTGGTTGTCGCCCTCCATCTGCTTGCGCATGGTGACGCCCCTTCCGCTGGGGATCGTGGTTCCGCCGGTCGCCTTCCCGCGGTCGCCGACCACGAAACGGACGCCACCGGCCCGGGGCGGCCGTCGCAGGCGGCGGCTTCATCCGGGCGGGGTGAGGGGCGCTCACCCGCCCGGGCCGCACGATCAAGCCAGGACCGGAGTTCTTCCGAGGAACGCGGAAGGGAAGGTCGTCATGAAGCGGATCGTCGAGATCGTCCCGGCCCGGCCGGGTTGGTACGCCCGCTGGCAGATCGCACCCGAAGCCACCCGCTGCTACCCGGTGAGCCTGTGGGCCCTGCTGGAAGAGGCCGACGGCACCGGCCGGGAGGTCATCGGGGTCGACTGCATCGGCCAGTGGCCGGGTGCGGACGACAACGAGGCGGGCGCGGAGTTCGTCCGCTACCTGTTCCAGACGCCCGATTCCGGCCCACCCGAGGACGCCGAGCCGCCGCCTCAGGCGGCCGAGCAGCGTACCGGGGGGCCGCGGCTGCAACCCGTCACCGCGACCTGAAGACCCTCCTCCGGCCCCTGACCCTTGGTCCCAGGGTCGGGGGCCACCCCGCGCGCCGGGCCGCCCCGCCACCGGGGCGGCCCCGCGCCCGGGTTGCCGAGTCGGTGCCGCGGTGCGGCTCGCGGGGCGGCGGTGGGCGGGGGGCGGCCGCGCTCCGGCCGGCGCA
>NZ_JBFAAL010000033.1:0-16310 GCF_040639715.1 Micromonospora sp. NPDC023737 | reverse complement strand
TGGGTTTTGGGGGGTGGAGCGCCCTCTTGGGTCGCGGGGGGGGGGGGCCCCCCCGCCGGGCGGCGGCCCCCCCCCCCGGGGGCGGCCCCCCGCGCCGGGTTTCCAGAGTCGGTGCCGCGGTGCGCGTCGCGGTCAGGCGGTGGCCGTCGGCCGGCCGCTCTCCGGCCGGCTCAGCGCTGACGGCCGGCTCAGCGCTGACGGCCGGCTCAGCGTTGACGGCCGGCTCTGCGGTGCCGGTCGGCTCAGCAGGCCGGTGACGCCGGTCATGTCCAGGATCGTGCCCAGGAAGCGGGGAACCGTGCGTAGTTCGAGCGCGGTACCGGCCTCCTGGCCCTGCCGCCAGGCGTGCACGATCACGGCCAGCCCGGTGCTGTCGATGAAGAGCAGGTCGGCGAAGTCCAGGACGACGGCGGGCGGGGTGCCGGCGAGCAGCCGGTCGATCTCCTCGCGGAGTGGTCCCGCAGTGGCGTACGCGAGATCCCCACCGACCCGGATCAGTGGCGCCGCCGGGTTCGAGCGGTCGACGGTCAGGCTCAGCGGTGTCGTCTCGGGTGTCCGCCCGTGGAGTACCACGTTCACGCCTTTCCACAGGCTGCCGGTCGGCCGGATCGAGGCGATCGTAACAACCGGTCGGAGCCACCGCCCGGCAGCAGCGGCGGTCTCGTCGACTCGCGGGAGTGGAACTGACGCGATCAAGCGCCCGATCACCGGTGCCTATACTTGCCTCGCTGCAAGCGTCGCGCCCTGTCCGCCGGAAACGATCGACCCGGCTGTCATGGATCGTCCCGTGATCGGCTAGATTTCCCCGCCAGGACGTGACCGTGAAGTCCCGTTCCCGCCAGACCAGAGGCAGGTAGCTCATGGGCGTAGACAGCCCTAACCCGGTCCGCATCCTCGTGGTGGACGACGACCCGGGCGACGTGCTCATGATCGAGGAAGCTCTCCAGGAGTCCGGGGTCGAGAAGGTCATCGACGTGGTCAGCGACGGCGAGGAGGCGATGGAGTTCCTCCGGGGGGAGGGCCGGCACGCCGGCGCCGTGCGTCCGGACGTCATCCTGCTCGACCTGAACATGCCCCGGATGGACGGGCGGCAGGTGCTCGGCGCGGTGAAACAGGACGAGGATCTGCGTACGATCCCGGTCGTGGTGCTGACCACCTCCAACGCGGACACGGACGTGATCGGCAGCTACACGCTGCAGGCCAACGCGTACGTCACCAAGCCGATCGACCTCGACGACTTCAACGACGTGGTGCACCGGATCGACGAGTTCTTCGGGCGCGTGGTGGTGCTGCCCAAGCGCACCTGACCGCGGTCCCGGTCGCGCCGCGCCGTCCACCTCTCGTCCGCCGCCCGCGCGCCCTCGCCGCGCGCATCGCCGCCGACCACGGCGGCGCTCGCATGCTGAACAATTTCCCCGAAGCTCGGCGGCGACACGAGGCACGGCCGAGGATCCAGGAGGGGAAGGGTTTCCGGCTGCCTGGGGGCGACAGCATGAGGTTCTCCGTCGTTGAGATCGGCTACGACCAGCGGCAGGTGGACGCCTGCCTCGATGAGCTGGCGGTCCGGCTGACCCGGCTCGCGGCGTGGGCGGAGAGCGCCGCCGGGGCGGGCCGGGAGTGGGACCGGATCCGGCAGGAGGCGACGGGGCTCTGCGGCCTGCTGCGCCGGCTCGATCCGGACGATGCCGCGGTGGTGGGACTCGCCGTCGGGCAGGTGCAGCGGGAGGCGGCCGAGATCCTGGCGCGGGCGCGGTTCGAACTCGACGCGGCGCGTGAGGAGGCGCAGCGGGTGCGCGAGCGGGCGTACGCCGAGGCGGTTCAGGCGCGCCGGGAGTTCGAGGCGGCGCTGCACGCCCGTCGGCGGCGTGTGACGCGGGTGGACGAGTTGCTCGGCGGGGTGACCGTCGAGCCGGTGCCCGCCGACACGCCGACCGCGGCCGCAGGGGCGACCGGTCCCGGGGTGCCCGCGACCCGGGCGGGGGTGGCGGGGGTGACCGAGCCGCCGGGTGGCGTTGACGGCGCCCGGACGCGCTGAGTCCGTCAGGTGAGCGCGTCGACGACGGTGGTGGCACGCTCCTCGTGCTGGGCGTACGCGTCGGGGAACGCGGAGATCTGCACGGACTGGGCCGCGTAGGTGACGGCCATGTCCTGCCAGCCGGGCACCTCGAGCAGGGCGAGGTAGAACACCTTCGCCGCGTACGCCGGATGCATCAGGTCCCGTACGCTGCCCCAGCCGCTGCTGGGTCGCTGCTGGAACAGTCCGACGGAGTCGTGGTCCCAGCCGATGGCCTGGTGCGGATAGTTCTGCGACTCGGGTAGCACGCCGCTGGCGTAGTTGTAGAGGTTGCTCTCCTGCATCGCCGTGGCAACCGCGACGATCAGGCCCCGCTTGGGTACGTGAAGCTGCCGGCCGACGTCAACGATGATCTTCGCGTTGTCCATCTGCGCCTGCGTGAGCCCGGCCACGGGCCGCGGCTTCGTTGGCTTCTTCGGCTTCTTCAGCACCTTCTTGGCCGTCACGGTGGGACTGGGTGTCGCGCTCGGGCTGGGGCTGGCCGGGGCGGAGGGGGCGGTGCGCTCCATGGATCGCGAGGCGCGCTCGTCGGCCAACGTCGCCCGCTCGGCCGCCGCCTCGGCCACCGCCTCGGCCGACGGCTCGGTCCGGTCGTCCGCGTCGGTGCGGGTGCCGGCGTACGTGGCGAGGCCGAGGCAGCAGCTGACACCGGTGGCGAGGGCGATCCGCACGGGCGTCGAGGTCAACAGTGTGCGCGCGCCGCGGCGGGACTTTTCCGGGCTGCGATGTCGACCGTTCGTCCGTTCGGGGGATGCACTATCGGTCGGACGGGTCGACGCGTCGCGGTTGGTCAATTCCTGGGCGGAGGGGTCGTCGGGATGCACCCGCCGAGGCTAGAAAGTCGAGCGTCGCCTGCCACCTGCCTGGTTGGTGGCATGCGCCACAATTTGCCACCATCCGGGTGGTCATTGCGGTCGGGCGGCCAGCAAGGTGACGAAACGTTCGTTCCGGGTATTCCTGCCATGACCGTAATGACGACATGAGCAGGGCAGATGGGTGATCTTGGCGAAGTGGGGCGCGACCGCCTTCCGCCTCCGCCGAACAGCCGATCGGCTGATAGGTCGAACAGCCACCCAGGTGATGGGCCGGGCGGGCCACCCACGGCTGCGGTCAATGCCTACCGCGTCTCGGGGTCGAGCCGCGGCCGGCGGTGGAGGGTCCCACCCCGCAGCGGCCGGCGCGGTCGGCTCCTCGCCGGCGCGGCCGTGCTCCTCGCCGCCGTGCTGGCCGGGCACCGCGCGATACCGAACGTCCAGGGCCTCGGCAGCCTCGTCGACAGCGTCACCCCACTGCTCGGCGTGGGCGTCCCACTACTCGCCCTCGCAGCCCTGCTGCGCCGCTCCCGTCTCGCTCTGGTGGCCGTGCTGCTGCCCGCCACGGTCTGGGCGGCGCTCTACGCGGACGCCTGGCTCCGCTCCACCCCGGCGCAGGGTGCCGCGACGCTACGCGTCGTCAGCCAGAACCTGCGGGCCGGCAACCCGGACCCGGCGGCCACCGTACGTAGCCTCGCCTCGTCCGGCGCCGATCTGATCGCCCTGCAGGAGGTGACCGCGGACGACCGGGTGGACGCCGCCCTGGGACACGACTACCCGCACCGGGCGATCATCTCCACGGTCTCGCTCTACAGCCGCTACCCGATCCGGGATCGGGCCGGGGTCGACACCGGCCTGGGCTGGACCAGGGCGCTACGGGCCGTCGTCGCCGCCCCGGGCGGCGACCTGACGGTGTACGTGGTGCACCTCGGCTCGGCGCGGGCCGGCGACACCACCATCCGGGACCAGACACTCGACGCCCTGGCGGACCGGGTGCGCGCGGACCCGGCCCGGCGTCTGATCGTCCTGGGGGACCTGAACACGGCCAGCACCGACCGGATGTTCCGCCCGCTCGCCCGGCTGCTCGACGACGCGCAGGCCGACGCCGGTCGGGGGTTCGGCTTCACCTGGCCCGCCGCCGTCCCGGTGACCCGCCCGGACCATGTCCTCTACCGCGGCCTGACCGCGACCTCGGCCGGGGTGCTGCGCACACCCGACAGCGACCACCGCGCGGTGACCGCGGGCTTCCGCGGGTAGCGGACGGCTCAGCGGCGGCCGTTCTCCGCTGGGGTGACGGTGAGCCGGTGCCGGCTGTTGTCACCGCTGGAGAACGGCCAGATCTCGTCGGCGTGTTCCACCAGGTCGGCCAACTGCTCCCGGGTCAGCCCCGCCGAGGAGATCGACGCGTGGACGTCCGCGCGGTAGCGCCCGTCGTCGTCGCGTCCGAGCTTCGCCTCGGCCCGCACCTGCACGGTGTGCGCCTCGTCGGTGATCCGGCCGGCTGCCTCCACCGCCGCGTGATGCAGGCAGGACGCGAACGCCGCGGCCAGCAGCTGCTCGGGTCGCAGCCCCGTGCAGTGCGCGGCCAGTGGGGACGCCAGCGCGGTGGAGAGCCCCCCGTCGTCGGTGCGTACGTGGCCGCCCTCGGCGGTCGCGGCGGCTTCATGCAGCCATGAACTCGGGTCCGGCATGGCGTTCCTCCCGTTCCTCAGCGCCCGGCTACCCGGCCCTCGACCGGTGAAACCGTCGCTGACACGCCGACCGCTCCGCCGTGAGCCCTCGGCGAGCCGGTCGGCCGAGCTCGCGCGCCCGCGGGCGAGTCGCCGACCGCGCATACGGGAGTCTCAGCGTTCGGCTAGCTGGCCGGAGCGCCCGACGGCCAGGGCGGCCTCGGTCACCTGCGCGGCGGCCCGTTCGCTCCACGGGGAAACCGCCGCGCGTCCACGCCGGGGTGTCGGGGACAGCTGCAACGGCACGTACACCCGGGCGTCCACCGCCTCGGCCAGCAGCAGCGCGGCGACGAGGCTGGTCGGCCGCTCGCCCGGATCGTCGGCCAGGCAGCGGTGGCACAGCTCCGCCACCTCCGGTGGCAGTCCCGCGATCTCCGGCAGCGGCCGCGGCGGTTCCCGCCGGCGTGGGTCGAGCAGTTGCGTGGCGCTGTCCGCCTCGTACGGCAGCCGCCCGCTGAGGCAGTAGTGGAGCAGGACGCCGAGGGCGTACATGTCGGCCGCCGGGGTGGCCGGCACCCGGTCCAGCTGCTCCGGGGCGAGGTATGCGGGGGTACCCACCACCATCCCGTCCGGTGTGGGATCGGCGGCGCCGGTCGAGGTGGCGATGCCGAAGTCGAGCACCTTCGCGCCGGACGGAGTGAGGATGACGTTCGCCGGCTTCACGTCGCGGTGCACGATGCCGTGGGCGTGTGCCGCCGCCAGGGCCGCGCAGACCTCCGCGCAGACCCGTACCGCGATCCGCCAGTCCAGCGGTCCGGCCCGCAGGTGCACGGCGAGCGTCTCGCCCTCCGCCAGTTCCATCACGATGTACGGCGTCTGCCCGCCGGGTGTCGTCACGCAGGTGCCGAAGTCGTGCACGCTCGCCACGTTCGGGTGGACCAGCCGGGCCGCCGACCGGGCCTCCGCGCGGATCCGCTCCACCGAGGTGTCCTGGCCCGGCGACATCACCTTCACCGCGACCGGCCGGTCCAGGACCACGTCGTGGGCGCGCCACACCTCCGACATCCCGCCTACGCCGATGCGCTGTTCGAGTTCGTACCGCCGGTCCAGCGTGCGCATCGGCGGCTCCTCGTCCTCGTGGTCGCCCGTCGGTGGGCGCCTCCGGTCGCGGTACCCGACCGCCGAGCAGGGCAAACCGGGGCCGTGCCGGAGTGCTCCGGGATCGTCGCCGCGAGCCGGCTGCGGTCCCCGCGAGAAGTGCGGTAGCTTCCGAGCCGGAGCCGGCTCAACCCTGCGTGCCGGCGTGGTCACCGAGGGGGCGGCGATGGGCGAGGTGAACGTACGGTTTATCGGCGGACCCGCCCACGACCTGGTCCGGGCGCTGCCGGTCGGGTCGGACGGCGGCCCGCCCACCCGCTGGATCATGCGGCATCCGCGCGGCGACGAGCCGGTCGGAGGGGTCGCGGAGCACCTCTACGAACGCGAACAACCGGACGGCACCGGAGCCTGGACCATGCGCTACGTGCGCACCGACCCCCTCGGTGTCAGCGAGTGACGACCCGCCGCCCACAGCTGGCACACAGGTCCCGCAGAAGATGGACTCAGGAACGCCGCCCACGATGGGGGGCATGGTCATCAAGGAGCATGCGGCCGCTGGCCGCATCGAGCTGCACCGCCCGGACGGCGAACCGGTCCGGGTGCTGGTGGTCGACGACGAACCGACGCTGACCGACCTGCTCGGGATGGCGTTGCGCTACGAGGGCTGGCAGGTACGCAGCGCGAACAACGGGATGGCGGCGGTGACCACCGCCCGGCAGTTCGAGCCGGACGCGGTGGTGCTCGACGTGATGCTGCCCGACCTGGACGGCTTCCAGGTGCTCCGCCGGCTGCGGGAGTACGCGCCCACCGTTCCGGTGCTCTTCCTCACCGCTCGGGACGCCGTCGAGGAACGGATCGCCGGCCTGACCGTCGGCGGGGACGACTACGTCACCAAACCGTTCAGCCTGGAAGAGGTGATCGCCCGGCTGCGGGCGCTGCTGCGCCGATCCGGCCTCGCCGTCGCCGTCCGGGAAGCCGCGGTGCTCACCGTCGGTGATCTCACTCTCGACGAGGACAGCCACGAGGTGCGCCGGGGCGACCAGTCGATCACTCTCACCGCTACCGAGTTCGAACTCCTGCGCTACCTCATGCGCAATCCGCGCCGGGTGCTGAGCAAGGCGCAGATTCTCGACCGGGTCTGGAACTACGACTTCGGCGGGCAGGCCAACGTCGTCGAGCTCTACATCTCGTACCTCCGTAAGAAGATCGACGTCGGTCGGCAGCCGATGATCCACACGCTGCGCGGCGCGGGGTATGTCCTCCGGCCGGCTGACTGATCCGCGCCGGCGGCTGTCCGGCCGGCTGGCCGGCTGGCCGCTGCGCCGCCGGCTGGTGGTCTCCGTGGTGGCGCTGCTCGCCCTGGTCAGCATCGGCATCGGCAGCCTGACCACGCTGGCGCTGCGCCACTTCCTGGTCGGCCAGGTGGACAACCAACTCGCCATGAGCGACCGCCGCCCGGGCGGGGCGTCGCCCTGGTTCCGTGAGGGCTCCCAGCCGCTCTGGCCGGGTGCGCAGTGCGGTCCCACGGCACGTGTCCCGGAGCCGCCGCGCGGATTCCCGCCGGGTTCCCTGGCGGTGTGTGTGGTCGACGGCGTCGCGACGGCGGGTACCCAGGCGCAGAGCGGTCACGTCGAAGCGGTTCCCGCCTCGGACGTGGGTCCGCTCACGCGGTTGCGCGCCGACGGCAGTCCGCACACGGTCGACCTCGGCGCCCGCGGCGACTACCGGGCGGTGGCTCGGCAGGTGGCCGGCGGCCACGTACTCGCCGTAGCCATCCCGCTCACCCGGGTCGAGGAGACGGTCATGTGGATGGTCGTCGCCCAGGCCGGGGTGGTGACCGTCGGGCTGCTGATCGCCGGCAGTCTCGGCGCGCTCATCGTCCGGGCCGCCCTGCGCCCGCTGAACCGGGTCGCGGCCACCGCCGCCCGGGTCACCGAGCTGCCGCTGGACCGGGGCGAGGTCGCACTGTGGGTGCGGGTGCCGGGCGGGGACACCGATCCGCGTACCGAGGTGGGCCAGGTGGCTGCCGCCCTGAACCGGATGCTCGGGCACGTCGCCGCGGCCCTCGCCGCCCGGCAGGCCAGCGAGACCCGGGTCCGGCAGTTCGTCGCCGACGCCAGCCACGAGCTGCGTACCCCGCTCGCGGCGATTCGGGGGTATGCCGAGGTGGCCCGCCGGGGCCACGACCAGGTACCGCCCGACGTGGCCCACGCGTTGCGCCGCGTCGAGTCGGAGAGCGCGCGCATGACCAGCCTCGTCGACGACCTGTTGCTGCTGGCCCGGCTGGATTCCGGGCGGCCCCTCGACACCGAGCCGGTGGACCTCACGGCGCTCGTCGTGGACGCGGTCAGCGACGCACACGCGGCCGGGCCGGAGCAGCGGTGGCAGCTCGATCTGCCCGACGAGCCGCTGACCGTCTCCGGCGACGCCGCCCGGCTGCACCAGGTGGTGGCGAACCTGCTGGCCAACGCGCGGGCGCACACGCCGCCGGGCACCACGGTCACCACCACGCTGCGCGCCGAGCCGGACGCGGCGGTGCTCGGCGTCGCCGACGACGGACCCGGCATCCCCGAATCGTTGCAGGCGGAGATCTTCGAGCGGTTCGCCCGCGGCGACAGCTCCCGGTCGCGCGGTAACGGCGGCACCGGCCTCGGCCTGGCCATCGTGGCCGCCGTGGTGGAGGCGCACCACGGCACGGTCACCGTGCAGAGCCGTCCCGGCCGTACGGTCTTCAGCGTGCGCCTGCCGAACCGCACGGCGGACGCGTAGCCCGCGTACGGCGTCGCTCCGATCGGGGGCGGTTCGCCGCCCGCGGCGCGACGTGGCAGTCTGGCGGGTGTGTACCGGGAACGTCCGGCCGGCATCGCGGGCAGCACCCTCTGGACCAGCGCCAACCAGGGCGACGCCCGGGAGAGCCGGGTACTGCCGGACGGCTGCGTGGACCTGCTCTGGTCCAGCCGCGCCGGGCTGCTCGTGGCGGGCCCGGACCGGACGGCGTTCCTGAGCGTCAGCGCCCCGGGGGAGCGGTGGACGGGACTGCGTCTGCCGCCCGGCGTCGGTCCCGCCGTGCTCGGCGTGCCCGCGGACGAGCTGCGCGACGCCCGGGTGCCGCTCGCCGCGCTCTGGGGCGATCGTGTCGTCGCCGGTCTGGCCGAGCGGGCGGCCGCCGACCCGGCGTCGGTGCTGCCGGAGATCGTGGCGCGGCGGCTGCGCGACGCCGGTGGACCTGATCCGCTCGGCGCCCGGGTCGCCGCCGCCGCAGCGGCCGGCCTGCCGGTGGCCGCGATCGCCGTCGAGGTCGGGCTCGACCCCCGCGCCCTGCACCGCCGCAGCCGGCAGCTGTTCGGGTACGGCCCGAAGACCCTCGCCCGGATCCTGCGGATGCGCCGGGCGCTGGCCGTGGCCCGGGCCGGTACGCCGCTGGCCGAGGTGGCCGCCGTGTGCGGCTACGCCGACCAGGCGCACCTGACCCGGGACGTGCGCGAGCTGGCCGGGGTGCCGCCGACGGCCCTCCTCGCCGCCGGCTGACCGGCCCGCCCACGTCGTACGGTCAACCGGCCTCGGGCAGCGGGGCGAAGAGGTCGACGCCGTTGCCGTCCGGGTCGTGCAGCACCGCGTACCGCTGCCCCCAGAACGCGTCCCACGGCTTCAGGTGGCCCTCGTAGCCGGCCTCGGTCAGCTCGGCGTACCACCGGTCGACCTCGGCCGGATCCGCACAGCGGAAGGCCAGGCTGTGTCGGGGGCTGCCGGTCGGTGGGGTCCAGTCCGGGTCGAAGGAGCGGACCATCTCCGCGTCGTCCCAGGCGAGCCGGATCCCGCCCGGCAGGGTCACCTCCACGTGCGGTTCGGTTTCGGCGCCGGCCGGGATGTCCAGCCCGAGGCGGCGGTAGAAGTCCAGCGTGCGGGCCATGTCCGTGGTGACCAGGCCGATCAGGTCGAATCGAGGCGTCATGGCCCGGACGATAGGGAGTCCCTCCGTCGGGTGTCTTGAACGAAACGGACGCGCCCGGGGTGGCCGGTGTGGCCGCACGAGGGCGGTGATCGGCGTACGGTGGCATGAAAGCGGCCTTCCGGATCAAATGCCTCCAGCGTTGCCTTTCCGGGACGCCGGTCGTGATGGCGAGGAAAAGGAGCGGTTGGTGTCCCATCTGGCCTATCTGGACGCGGGATCCGGCAGCCTCATCGTGCAGGCGGTGGTCGGCGGCGTGGCCGGCGCCGCGGTGGCCGCCAAGCTGTACTGGCGCAGACTCGTCGACCGGTTCCGGCGGCAGCCCACCGACCACCGCTGATCCGGGCCGGACATGGCGATCTCCCCGGCGGGCGTACGGCCCGAACCCGGCTCGTTCCGTGACCCGGCCAACCGGGTGTTCCACGTGGGTGACGACGTGCTCCGTGGTCTCGACGCGCAGGCGGCCGAGCACTGGCGGGCGTTGGCCGGCACCGAGTTCTTCACGTCCCTGCTCGCCGCCGGCAAGGTCTGCGGCACCGAGTCGGTCGAGCCGGCCCGGGTGCCCGGCGACACGCGGTGGGCCACCGTGCTGCGACACGAACGCATTCCGTTCGTGTCGCACCCCTACGAGTGGTCCTTCGCCATGCTGCGCGACGCCGCGCTGCTGCACCTCGAGATCCTGCGCGCGGCGCTGCCCGCCGGATTCACGACGAAGGACGGGTCGGCGTACAACCTCCAGTGGCGCGGCAGTGAGCCGGTCTTCATCGACGTCGGCTCGTTCGAGCCGGTCCGCGACGGGGAACCCTGGGCGGGCTATCGGCAGTTCTGCCAGACCATGCTCTACCCGCTGCTGCTCACCGCGCACCTCGGTGTGGACTTCCAACCCTGGTTGCGGGCCCGGGTGGACGGCATCGAGGCCGACGCGGTGCGGCCGCTGTTCCGCGGCTTCCGGCGGCTGCTGCCCGGCATACCGACCCACCTCCACCTGCACGCCGCCATGCAGAACCGGCATGCCGAGGCCACCACCACCGACGTCCGCGCCCAGCTGCGTGCCGCCGGATACTCCCGCGAGCTCGCGCTCGCCACCGTACGCGGCATCGAGAAACTGGTACGCCGGCTCGACCGCCCTCCGGCGGCCAGCCACTGGGCCGACTACCAGCGCACCTGCGGCTACTCGGAGCAGGACCGCGCCGGCAAGGAGCGCTTCGTGACCGCCGCGCTCGCCGACGGCCCCCGCCCCCGTCTCGTACTCGACCTCGGCGCCAACGACGGCCGGTACGCGCGCCTCGCCGCCCGCTACGCCGACCAGGTGGTCGCCGTCGAACAGGACCCGGCCGTGGTGGACACGCTCTACCGGGCGCTGCGGGCGGAAGGGGAGCGGCGGATCCTGCCGCTCGTGATGGACCTCGCCGATCCGTCGCCGGGCGGCGGGTGGCGCGGTGTGGAACGGGCCTCCTTCGCCGACCGGGCCGGCGCCGACGTGGTGCTCGCGCTGGCCGTGGTGCACCACCTGGCGATCGGGCGGAACGTGCCGCTGCCCGAGGTGGTGGCGTGGCTCGTGGACCTGTGCGCCCCCGGCGCGCGGATCGTGGTGGAGTTCGTCCACCCCGAGGACCCGATGGCCCGGCGGCTGCTGGCCAACAAGCCCGAGGGGCTGTTCCCCGACTACCGGCGGGCGGAGTTCGAGCGGTTGCTCGCGCAGCGCTGCCATATCGCCCGGCGGGAGGAGCTGCCCTCGGGCACCCGCACGCTCTACACGGCGGCCGTGGGTGGCTGAGCCGCCCACCGCCGCACCGCGGCCCGGGTCCGGCGGCGACCCCGAGCCGCCCACCGCGCCGGCGCCGCCGACCCCCGTTCCGGCAGCCACCGGGGGCGGGACGTCCCCCGCGCCGCCGGCCGGCGCGACGGCTGGAAGCGCGTCCGTGCCGCCGAGCGTCGCGGCCGGTGGGGACCGCCACCCGGCCGGGCCGGCCGATCGCGGCGCGGCGGGCGCGCGTCCTGGTCGCTGGGCGGCGGGCCTGCGGTCCGAGCTGGGCCGGTTGCTGGAGATCGTCGCGCTGGTCGGGCTGGTGGTGACCCAGCCGTTGCTGGACGTGCTCGGCCGTAGCCCCGACTTCTTCCTGTTCCATCGCGCCGACCGGGAGCAGGTGCTGCTGCTGGTCGCGCTGATTGCGGTGGCGCCCACCGTGCCGCTGGCGCTGTTCGGCGCGCTCACCCGGCTGGCCGGGCGGGTCGCCCGTTCGGTGACGCACACGCTGCTCGTCGGGCTGCTGGTCGCCGCGCTCGCCGTGCAGGTCGGCCGGCACGTGCTGCCGCTGCGGGGCGTACCGCTGCTCCTGGTGGCCGCGGTGGTCGGTGTCGCCGGCGCGGCGGCCCACCGGCGGTGGCGGGCGGCGGGCCGGGTGCTGCGGGTGGCCGCCGCCGGACCGCTGGCGTTCGTGGGGCTGTTCCTGCTCGTCTCACCCACCTCGGTGCTGGTGCTGCCGCGTTCGGCCGACGGCGCGACCGGCACCGCCGCCACCTCCGTACACCCGCCGGTCGTGATGCTGGTCCTCGACGAGCTTCCGCTGGTCTCCCTGCTGGGCCCGGACGGCCGGGTCGACGCGACGCGGTTCCCGCACTTCGCGGAGCTGGCCGCGGGATCGACCTGGTACCGCGACGCCACGGGCGTCAGCGGGTGGACGCCGTACGCGCTGCCGGCCATGCTCACCGGCCGCTATCCGGCGCGCGACGCCGCACCGCACTACTCGCAGTATCCGGAGAACCTCTTCACCGCCTTCGGCGGCCTGTACGACATCCGCGCCGAGGAGAGCATCACCCGGCTCTGCCCGCCCAGCCGCTGCGAGCAGCCGGTCGCCCCCGAGCAGGGACTCGGCGTGCTGGTGCGGGAGACCGGCAAGCTGCTCGGCCAGATCACCGCGCCGCGGGACAGCCGGATCGACCCGGAGGACTCCTACCGGGAACAGACCGCGGCCGAGGCCGGGCTGGACGCGGCGGAGCCGATTCCCGACGACCCGAAGTTCCGGTGGGACAACCTGGACGACAACCAGCCCGCCCGGTTCACCAGCTTCCTGG
This sequence comes from Micromonospora sp. NPDC023737, assembly GCF_040639715.1. Classification (NCBI taxonomy): domain Bacteria; kingdom Bacillati; phylum Actinomycetota; class Actinomycetes; order Micromonosporales; family Micromonosporaceae; genus Micromonospora; species Micromonospora sp. NPDC023737. The sequence goes on along the minus strand of NZ_JBFAAL010000033.1, from coordinate 3,632 downwards.
CCGGCCTGAAGCCGGCGCCCCGCCCCACGCTGCACTTCCTGCACCTGCTGATGCCGCACTCGCCGTGGGCGTTCCTGCCCTCCGGGGCCCGCTACGACGGGCCGGACGACCTGCCGAACGAGGGTGCCGGCTGGGTCGAGCTGGCTCGGCAGCGGCACCTGGCCCAGCTCGGCTACACCGACCGGCTGATCGGGGAGACGCTGCGTACGCTGCGCGCCACCGGGCTGTACGACCAGGCCATGGTGGTGGTGACCGCCGACCACGGGGTGAGCTTCACCCAGGGGTTCCAGGGCCGTGGCATGGACGCCATCAAGGCGGCGCCCGGCGAGGTCGCCTGGGTGCCGCTGTTCGTGAAGGAGCCCGGCCAACGCACCGGCCGGATCGACGACCGCAACTGGGAGCACGTCGACCTGCTGCCGACGATGGCGGACGAGGCGGGCGTCCGGATCCCGTGGCGGGTCGACGGGCGCTCCGCCCGGGCCACCCCGCGACCGGCCGGGCAGAAGCACTTCTACGACCGTCCGGGCGAGCCGACACCCATCCCGGACGGGGTGCCGAAGCCACCGCCACTGCCGGCCGTACACCCGCTGGTCGGTACGACCGTGGCGGAGCACCCGCCGGGTGGCGGCTCGGCCCGAGTCGAGGACCTGGCCGGATTCCGCTCCGTCGACCCCGACACCGGGACGCTGCCGGCGCTGATCTGGGGGACCGTCCCGGACACCGTCCCCGACGGCACGCTGCTCGCGGTGGCGGTCAACGGGCGCGTCGGCGCGGTCGTGCCGGTGGTGCCGCCCGATCCGGGTGGCCGCCGGTTCGCCGCCCTGCTCGCCGACGACCAGCTCTTCCGCGCCGGGACGAATCGGCTCGACGTCTACCAGATCGCCGCCGACGGCGGGTTGCGCCTGCTCGCCCTCTCCTGATCCGTCCGCTCGCTTCGTCGGTTTCCCGATCCGGACGGTCGGGAATCGGGTGACGCATACCTCACCCCGGAACCACCGTAGGTGGTGTCCCCGGAACCGCGATTACGGTAAAAGCGAAGGCAATTCAATGAAGATATGCCGGCGAAGCGAGGAACCAGATGACGGAAGTCAAGCTCGATCACCCCGGTGGCCAGCTGTCGATGCCGGTGCACGCCGCGGTCGAAGGCCCCGCCGGTATCGGGGTGAGCAAGCTGTTGAAAGAAACCGGGCTGACCACGTACGACCCCGGTTTCGTGAACACCGCGGCCTGCTCGTCCGCGATCACCTACATCGACGGCGACGCGGGGATCCTGCGTTACCGCGGTTATCCGATCGAGCAGCTGGCCGAGAAGTCCTCCTTCCTGGAGGTCTCGTACCTGCTCATCTACGGGGAGCTGCCGACCGAGCAGCAGCTGACCGAGTTCACCGAGTGGATTCGGCGGCACTCGCTGCTGCACGAGGAGATGCGTCGATTCTTCGACGGCTTCCCGCGTGAGGCGCACCCGATGGCGGTGCTCTCCTCCGCGGTCAGCGCGATCTCGACCTTCTACCAGGACAGCCTGGACCCGTTCGACTCCGAGCACGTGGAGATCTCCACGGTCCGGCTGATGGCGAAGGTGCCCACCATCGCCTCGTACGCCTACAAGAAGTCGATCGGGCAGCCGCTGCTCTACCCGGACAACTCCCTGGGCTACGTGGAGAACTTCCTGCGGCTGACCTTCGGCGTTCCGGCCGAGCCGTACGAGGTCGACCCGGTGGTCGCCAAGGTGCTGGACATGCTGCTCATCCTGCACGCCGACCACGAGCAGAACTGCTCGACCTCCACGGTCCGGCTGGTGGGTTCCAGCAACGCGAACCTGTTCGCCTCGGTCTCGGCCGGCGTGAACGCGCTCTTCGGCCCGCTGCACGGCGGCGCCAACCAGGCCGTGCTGGAGATGTTGCAGCACATCAAGGCCGACGGTGGCGACGTCCGCACCTTCGTGCAGAAGGTCAAGGACAAGCAGGACGGCGTGAAGCTGATGGGCTTCGGCCACCGGGTCTACAAGAACTACGACCCGCGCGCCGCCATCGTGAAGAAGGCCGCCCAGGACGTGCTCGGCCGGATGGCCAAGCCGGACCCGCTGCTGGACATCGCGATGCAGCTGGAGGAGATCGCCCTCGCCGACGACTTCTTCGTGTCCCGCCGGCTCTACCCGAACGTGGACTTCTACACCGGCCTGATCTACAAGGCCATGGGTTTCCCGACCAAGATGTTCACGGTGCTCTTCGCGCTGGGCCGCCTCCCCGGCTGGATCGCCCAGTGGCGCGAGATGATCAACGACCCGGAGACGAAGATCGGCCGCCCGCGGCAGGTCTACACCGGCTCTCCGGAGCGCGCGTTCCTGCCGCTCGCCGAGCGCTGATCCCGCTCCGAACGAAAACCGGCCGCCGACCCCGCTGGGGTCGGCGGCCGCTCCCGTCTCAGTGGCGCGGTGATCATTTCCGGGCGGCCGTCAAGGTGTTGCCGGAGGCGGAGGCGGTGATCATGAAGTTATCGCCGTCCGCTGTCCTATTTGTCGGCAATAACTTCATGATCACCGCTCAGGTCCGGACCCAGGCCGGGTGGGGGAGGGGTGGGGTCGGGTGGGTGGGTGGGTCAGTGGGGGGTGGCGGTTAGGAGGTTGCCCTGCGGGATCGGCGGCAGGGCGCGGCCCTGGGCCATCCGCTGGGCGGTGCGCTCGGCCGTGAACGAGCGGTCCTGGGCGATGGCGGCCGCGTACGAGGCGGCGGTGCGCCGGGCGATCGCCGACCAGTCGTACTGCTCGTGCACCATCGCGCGGGCCCGCCGGGCCAGGGCTTGCGCCCGGTCCCGGTCGGCGAGCAGCGCGTGGACGGCCTCGGCCAGCCCGTCCGGGTCCTGGGGCCGGAACGTCGTCCCCGTGACGCCCGGCTCGACGATCTCGGCGAGCCCCCCGGTCGCCGCGACCGCGAGCGGCGCCCCGGCCGCCGCGCCCTCCAGAGCCACCATCCCGAACGGCTCGTAGATGCTCGGTACGACGAAGCAGTCCGACGCGGCCATCAGCGCGGGCAGCTCGCCGCCGAGGAAGCCGGGCATGTCGACCACATCGCCGAGCCCCAGCCGGTGCACGTCGGCCTCCAGTTCACCCCGGTAGGGACCGTCCCCGGCGATCACCACCCGCAGCTCCGGGTGCAGCTCCCGCAGCCGGGGAACCCCGGCGAGCAGGTGCTGCACGCCCTTCTCGTACACCAGCCGGCCGGCGAAGGTGACCAGCGGGCCGTCGCCGGCGAACCGTTCCCGGGCGGCGGTGACCGCGGCCCGTGGCACCCGCCAGCGGTGCGCCTCGACGCCGTTGGGCACCACGTCGACCCGGGTGGACGGAACTGCGAACAGCCCGGTCACCTGGTCGGACATGTACCCGGAGCAGACGATGACGCGGCCGGACTCACTGGCGAGCCAGTGTTCGACGCCGTGGATGGTGCGGTTCATCTCCTCGGGCAGCCAGCCCTGGTGCCGGCCGGCCTCGGTGGCGTGGATGGTCGTGACGAGCGGGATGTCCAGGTGCTCGCGCAACGTCATCGCGGTGTGGGCGACGAGCCAGTCGTGGGCGTGGATGACGTCGTAGTCGCCGGCTTCGGTGGCGCGTAGGGCGGCGCGGGTGAGGGTGTGGTTGA
>NZ_JBFAAL010000032.1:0-17143 GCF_040639715.1 Micromonospora sp. NPDC023737 | reverse complement strand
GTGACGTCGTGGCCGGCGGCGGCGAGGGCGACGGAGAGGGCGTGGACGTGCCGGCCGAGGCCACCGACGAGCACCGGCGGATACTCCCAGGACAGTATGAGCACTCTCTGCTGCCGGGCGGGTTGCTGGAGGTCGATCACTTCGGCGTCAGCTGACATGCGGCCCCCTCTGAGTTGTCTCCGGGCACGCGGCGGCCGACACCGATGCCGGTGTCTCCGTCGCGTGTGGGATCGACCCCCATCCTGCCGGTACTGGGATAACCAGCGGAGACACACTCGTTGCGCTCGTGTAAAGCGCTATCGACCCGAACGTCGTACCCGCAGCAGTTCGGCCACCGACCACGCCTGGAACGGGCAGCCCGTCGCCGCGTGCGGCGGCAGACCGTCGGCCGTCTCGCTGACCGAGCCCAGGCCGTACTCGCTCAGATGGGATTCGATTCCCACGAAAACCTCGTCGACCGGCATTCCCGCCCGCCGGCAGGCGGCCACGTACGGTCCGAGGAGCCACGGCCAGACGGTGCCCTGGTGGTAGGCGCAGTCCCGCTCCGCCGGCCCGCCCCGGTGCCGCCCGGAGAACTCGGGCGCTTCCGCGGTCAGACTGCGTGGACCGAGCGGGGTGAGCAGCGCCGCCGCGATCCGCCGCAGGGTCGGCTCGTCCGGCTCCAGCGGCGCGTACGGCAGGGACCAGGCCAGCAGTTGATTGGGGCGCAGCGAATCGTCGTCGTGGTACGCCGCCCCACCCAGCGGGTACGCCGGCGCCGGCGCATCCACCACGTCGTGCAGCCAACCCCCCGGAGCGGGATAGCGCTTCCGGAAGGAGGCGACCGCCTGCGCGTGCAGCCGACGCAGCTCCCCGGCGTCCCCACCGGTCGTCTCGGTCAACTCGGCGAGCCCGGCCAACCCGTTGGCCCAGAGGGCGTTGACCTCCACCGGCTTGCCCGTGCGGGGCGTCACCGGCACCCCGTAGACGCGGGCGTCCATCCAGGTCAGCGCGGTCTCCGGAGTGCCCTGAGTGAGCAGACCGTCGGCCGGGTCGACGGCGATGCCGTACCGGGTGCCGACCCGATGCGCGTCGACCACCCCGCGCAGCGCGGGCAGCAGCTCGGCGGCGAGATCCGTGTCGCCGGTGACGGTCACGTGCCGGTTGACCGCGTGCAGGAACCACAGCGTCGCGTCGACCGTGTTGTGCTCCACCCGACCCGTGTCGGCGGTGTTCGCAAGCATCCCCTCCGACAGCGTCGCCGCGTACGAGCGCAGCAGCTCCCGGCCCAGGTCGGCCCGGCCGGTGCGGAGGAAGAGCCCCTCGTACGAGATCATCGTGTCCCGCGACCAGGTGCCGAACCACGGATAACCGGCGACGACGTCCGCGGCCGACTCGCCGGTGCGCACCACGAACGCGTCGGCGGCCAGCACGAGCGTCGCCTCGACGTCGTCGGCGGGCTTCGCCTGCGCCACGATCTGCCGGTTGCGCCGGCGCGCCACGTCGATCACCTCGGTCGCCGGCATCGGCTCGAACTCCAGCGGCGCGGCCCAGGCCAGCACCGACACGGTGTCGCCGGGCCGGTCCAGCGCGCCGGAGAAGCGGCCCGCGTACCAGAGGTCCTCCGTCGAGGACAGCCCACGCGCCGCCTCCTCCCGGTGGTGCACGCCGAGCCACCACTGCCCCTCGGGCGCCCAGTTCGGGCCCGCGAGCCGGTACGCGCCCTCCACCACCGCGCCGCCGGCCACCGGCTCGACCCGGAGGGCGGGACCGTCGGCCCGGCGCTCGCCGTGCGCGTCCCGCCACGTGCAGGCGGCGGCCAGTTCGAGTCGTACGGGTCCGCCGGACACGAGCCGGTGCACCACCGCGACACACGAGCGGCCGGGCAGCATCGCCAGCTCCCGCTCGATCACCACGTCGCCGATCCGCCACCGCCACCGCGGCACCCCGTCCACGAGAGCGAAGTGCTCCAACATTTCGAACCCCGGCGGGTCCACCGCGCCGGAGGCCCACTCGTGCACGCCGAGCCGTACCCGCGCGCCGGAGGGGAGCAGCACCACCGGGTCGAGGCTGACCAGTCCCACGCGCCGGGCCGCCGGCCGGTCGCCGGCGACCACCAGCAGCCCGTGGTAGCGACGAGTACGCAGACCGCTCACCGTGCCCATGGCGTACCCGCCGACGCCGTCGGGCACCAGCCACTCCCGGGTAGCCGCGCTGGTCAGCTCGGTGCAGAACTGGGGTCCGAAGCGAATGTCGATCAACTTTCCTCCACCGGCGGCGGCGTGCCACACCCCACCGCGAGAATGGCTCCTGTGGTCAACTACCCGGGAGGCGTCGAAGATGTGCAGGTGATCTCTGACCGTTCGTCCTCCGACGCGCCGGCCCCCGACGCCGAGCGGATCCGGCTCGCCAGAGCCGACGCCGGCGAGCAGGACTGGCGCGCATGGGGTCCCTATCTGTCCGAACGGGCGTGGGGGACGGTGCGGGAGGACTACAGCGAGCACGGTACGGCCTGGGACTACTTCCCGCACGACCACGCGCGGTCCCGAACTTACCGGTGGAACGAGGATGGCATGGCCGGCGTCTGCGACGACCGGCAGACGTTCTGTTTCGCGCTCGCGCTCTGGAACGGCGCGGACCCGATCCTGAAGGAGCGGATGTTCGGCCTCGGCGGCGACGGCGGCAACCACGGCGAGGACGTCAAGGAGTACTGGTGGTACGAGGACTCCACGCCGACGCACTCCTTCATGCGGTGGCGGTACCACTACCCGCAGGCCGCCTTCCCGTACGACGAGCTGGTCGCGGTCAACGCGCTGCGCGGCCGCGACGACACCGAGTACGAGCTGGTCGACACCGGCATCTTCGACGACGACCGGTACTGGGCGGTGACCGTCGACTACGCCAAGGCCTCGCCGACGGACATGTGCGTCGTGGTCACCGTGGCCAACCGGGGCGACCGGGCCGCCACCCTGCACGTGCTGCCGACCCTCTGGTTCCGTAACACGTGGGCCTGGGGGCTGCCCGGCGCCGACCGGGTGCCGAGGCTCACGGGGGAGGGGTCACGGCTGATCGGCGAGCACTGGGTGCTCGGCCAGCTGCTGCTGGAGGGCGACGGTACGCCGACCCCGCTGCTCTGCGACAACGAGACCAACGCCGAGCGGCTCTGGGGGCTGCCGGGCCGCTCCCGCTACCCGAAGGACGGCATCAACGACCACGTGGTCGACGGGGCGGACACCGTCAACCCGGCTCGGGAGGGCACCAAGGGGGCGCTGCACTACGTGCTCGACGTGCCGGCCGGCGGTCAGAGGCAGATCCGGCTGCGGCTCACCCGTACCGCCCCGCCGCCGGTCACCGGTCCACCACCGGCGGCCGACCTCGGTGCCGGCTTCGACGCGGTGGTCTGGGCCCGGCGGGCCGAGGCGAACCACTTCTTCGCCGGGGTGATCCCGGCCTCGGCGACGCCGGACGAGGCGCTGGTGGCGCGGCAGGCCATCGCCGGTCTGCTGTGGGGCAAGCAGTTCTACCACTTCGACGTCAAACGGTGGCTGGAGGGCGATCCGGCCTCCTCGGCGCCGCCGCCCGGTCGCCGGCACGGGCGTAACAGCCAGTGGTGGCACATGACCAGCTTCGACGTGATCTCCATGCCGGATCCGTGGGAGTACCCCTGGTACGCGGCCTGGGACCTGGCCTTCCACTGCGTCAGCCTCGCCCGGGTCGACCCGGGCTTCGCCAAGGCTCAGCTGCTGCTCCTGCTGCGGGAGTGGTACCTGCACCCCAACGGGCAGATCCCGGCGTACGAGTGGGCGTTCGGCGACGTCAACCCGCCGGTGCACGCCTGGGCGGCGTTGAAGGTGTTCGAGATCGACGGCAGCCGGGACCACGATTTCCTGGCCCGGGTGATGCACAAGCTGCTGCTGAACTTCACGTGGTGGGTCAACCGGAAGGACGTCGGCGGCAACAACGTCTTCGAGGGTGGCTTCCTCGGGTTGGACAACGTCGGGCCGTTCGACCGCTCCGCCGCGCTGCCGGTGGCCGGGGCGCTCGAGCAGTCCGACGGCACCGGCTGGATGGCGATGTACGCACTCAACCTGCTCGACATCGCGATCATCCTCGCCGAGCGGGACCGGACCTGGGTGGACACCGCCACGAAGTTCTTCGAGCACTTCGTCTACATCGCCGCCGCCGCGTACGAGCAGGGGCTCTGGGACGACGAGGACGCCTTCTTCTACGACGTGCTGCGGCTGACCGACGGCACCAAGGTGCCGTTGAAGGTCCGGTCCGTCGTCGGGCTGCTCCCGCTGGCCGCCGTCACCCGGCTGACCGCCCGTACGCTGCACCGCCTGCCGGAACTCGGCGCGCGGCTGCGCTGGCTGCTCACGCACCGGCCGGAGTACGCCGGTGTGATCGGTGCCCGCCGGCTCGGCCCGGACGGGCGGCAGCAGCGACTGCTCTCCATGGTCGGCCCGGAGCAGCTCGTCCGCCTGCTGGCCCGGATGCTGGACAGCGACGAGTTCCTCTCCGAGTACGGCCTGCGCACGCTCTCCCGGGCGCACCTGGCCGAGCCCTTCTCGGTGACCCTCGGCGGCCAGGAGTTCCGGGTCGGCTACGAGCCGGCCGAGTCCACCAGCGGCCTCTTCGGCGGCAACTCCAACTGGCGCGGCCCGGTCTGGATGCCGACCAACTTCCTGCTGGTCAGCGCGCTGCGCGACTACGCGGCCTTCTACGGCGACGACCTCCAGATCGAGTACCCGACCCGGTCCGGGGTGAAGCGGACGCTGAACGAGATCGCCGACGACCTCTCCGCCCGGCTGATCTCGCTCTTCACCCGGGACGGCTGGGGCCGGCGACCGATCTACGGCGCGGCGCAGCTGTTCCAGACCCACCCGGACTGGCGGGACCTGCTCTGCTTCCCGGAGTACTTCCACGGCGACAACGGCGCGGGGCTCGGCGCGTGGCACCAGACGGGTTGGACGGCGCTGGTCGCCGACCTGATCCTCACCCTGCGCCGCTGACCGTAGGTTCCACCGATCCGGGGGACACCCGGATGCGGCGGCGTACGGCTCCTTCGATGCCGTCTGGTCCCGACCGATCCGTGGGCCGGCGCGGGTCGGCACATGCAGTCACCAATCCGTCACCTCATGGTTACCCACGGTGCTGTCGGTCTACCGTCGTTGGCGTGCCTGGACCTACCGAAGAAGCCACGGAAGAACACCGGCGGGACTTCGTCGTCACGGTCGCTCGGGAGCTGGCCGAGGTCGAGGGCTGGACCGGGGTGACCCCGCGGCGGCTGGCCGAGCGGGCCGGAATCGACATCGGCGACCTGTACCAGCGCTTCCCGGATCGGGAGGCGCTGCTCGCCGCCGTGGCGGTGTGCGCCTTCGCCGACCTGGCCGCCGAACTGGCCGAGGCCGGCGCGGCGGCGACCGGTGGCCCCGAGCGGATCTGGCCGGCCGTGGCGAGCGCGTACCTCGACTTCGCGTACGCGAATCCGGAGGTCTACGACGCGATGCTCGCGCTGACCCCCGACCTGGCCCTCGGCGTCCACGGCGTGCCGGCCGCGCCGCAGGCCGTGCTCGTCGAGCTGCGGGCGGCGCTGGCTCCGCTGGCCGAGGGGCGGGATCCGGAGACCCTGGCCGAGGTGGGCTGGAGCCTGTTGCACGGCCTGGTCATGCTCACCCGCGGCGGTCGCCTGCGTCCGGAGTCGCAGGAGCAACGGGAACAGATGATTACAGAGCATCTGCTGCGGTGGCCCCGGCCGCGGCAGCCGGGGTGGACGGAAACCCGCTGGGCGCATCCGCACACCATGCCCTAAGGTCCGCCGAGGCAGGACGGCGATCATGAGGGGGACGGCATGGCGGGGGACCAGACGGTACGCCGGCAGGCACAGGTGCTGGTGTTCGACGCGGACGACACGCTCTGGGAGAACAACCTCGTCTTCGAGCGGGTGATCGACGACTTCCTCGCCTGGCTCGACCACCCCACCCTCGACCGGGCCGAGATCAGGGCCATCCTCAACGACATCGAGCGGGCCAACACGGTGGCACACGGCTACGGCAGCAAGGTCTTCCTGCGCAGCCTGGCGGAGTGCCTGGAACGGCTGCGCGAGCGGCCGGCCACGGAACTCGAGCGACGCGAGATCGACCGGCTGACCGCGGCGCTGGTCGAGCACAAGGTCGAGCTGATGCCCGGGGTGGCCGAGGCGCTCGACGAACTGGCCGGGCGGCACGAGCTGCTGCTGCTGACCAAGGGGGACCGGGCGGAGCAGCAGCGCAAGCTCGACGCGTCCGGGCTGCTGCACCACTTCCGAGCCGCGCACATCGTGCGGGAGAAGGACGTCGAGACGTACCGGTGGCTGGCCGGCGAGCACGGCTTCGACCCGGCCGTCGCGTGGATGATCGGCAACTCACCGCGCTCGGACATCCTTCCGGCCCGGGCCGCCGGCCTGAACGCGGTCTTCATTCCGAACGAGAACACCTGGGTGCTGGAGGAGGAGGAGTTGGACCCGACCGACCACGGCATCCTGCGCCTGGCCGCCTTCCCCGATCTGCTCCGGCACTTCTGACCCGGCGCTCGGCCTACGCCGGGGTGTCGGCTCCCGCATCGATGCGGGATGATCCGTGGGTGCCGCTGTCATTCCCCTCGCACCTGGCTCCGGTGCTGCCGCTCAAGCTGTGGCGTCCGCGTTGGTTCGACGGTGTCGCGCTGGCCAGCGGTACGGTCGCGCCGGACGTGGCGTACCTGGCCACGGGCACCCCGGTGCAGGTCACCGGCACGCACACGGTGCCGGGGCTGCTCTGGTGGTGCCTGCCGGTGGCGCTCGGCTACGCATGGCTGGTTCGTCGCTGCGCGGCCGCCGTCGCGCCGTACCTGCCGGCCGGCTACATCTGGGCCGCCGACCTGCGCGTACGGCGGCACCGCTGGTGGATCACCGTAGGCTCGGCGCTGCTCGGTGCGCTCGCCGCCAACCGAGCCGCATCGGAGCGGACGGGCCGCCTCGCGGCGGAACAGCGCTGACGGCAGCAGACGCGTTACGTCGACATGCCACTTTTCGACGTTGAGATCAATTACCCCGTCGATGGCTCCGGCGTGCCTTGTCCGGCCATCGACAGATGCCTAACCTGAGCCGATGTTCGCGGCCCTTCGGGGTGAGCCGCGGGCGTACGAAGTCCGGTGTGGGGCACATGGAGCTGAGTGCATGCGGGCCGGCTCGTCATGGTGGGCCGGTGTGGACGACGTGCCACGTCCACGCCTTCACACCACGGCGACGTCCGCTACCACATCGGACGGTTGGGTCAGGGCCGGGTAGTTGCGGACCCGGCTCTGACCCGCGCGGCGGTCCCGGGCCTCTGCTACTCCACCACCTACGCGACCCTCGAGACGTATGCGAAGCAGCGGGGCCGCTGGTGGCCGGTTTCCCCGCCGTTGCCGGCTCACATCGGGTCCAAGGGATTCAGCGACAACCACACAGAGGGTGTGGCCACCACGCCGACCGGGGTCTACTCGATCGGGCCCACCATGTACGGCAACGCCGCCAATCCCGGAGTCCGGTACCGGCGCCGAACGTGTCGACGCCGGTGCCGAACGCGGGCAGCGGGATCTTCCTGCACGAGTTCAGCACCAGCGGCGGCAACGCTACCGCCGGGTGCGTGGCCGTCCCGCACGCCAACCTGGTGGCGATCCTGCGCTGGCTGAACCCGGCGCTGTCGCGGCGCATCGTAATCAGCCCGTACGCGAACCTCGACCGCTACTGACGTTCGCCATCCTCACCCGGGGCCGTCCCGCTCATCGCGTGCGGGGCGGCCCCGTTCCGTCCCCACCCCGCCGCCGGCGCTCGGTCCGCGCCCGCGCTATCGCGCCGCGATAGCCGGACGATAGCTCCGCGTGTATGTCGTTCTCCTAGCTTCTACCCGACGTATCAGCCCTTGACCGGAGGGTGACGGGTGAGAAGGAACCTGAGAGGGCCGCTGATCGCGGCCCTGGTGGTGGCGCTGGCCGCCACCGTGGGTGGGACGGCTGTCCTGTCCGATCAAAGACCGGAGGGCAGCGCGAGCGCCCAGGACGACGGAGAGGGTCTGTTCGACCGGCTGGGCGACGCTGCCCGGGGCATGGTCGGTGACGGGCCGAGCCGGCCGAGGCCGGAGGTGATCAGCGCCGGCCTGTCGGTGCAGGAGAAGGCTCTGGCGGCGAAGGTGTGGCCACCGCAGAAGCGGGTCAAGGAGCTGCCGGAGAAGCGGACGGCGAACAGCAAGACGTATCAGCTGTCCGACGGTCGGACGCAGGCGGAGATCTCCGCCGTGCCGGTGCACTACAAGGACTCGAAGGGCCGTTACCAGCCGATCGACACGACGGTGCGGCCGACGAACGAGAAGGGTTACGTCCAGGGCAACTCGACAAACTCGTTCACCAGCCTGTTCGGTGACAGCTCCGAGGAGCTGGCGCGGTTCGAGCGGGATGGTCGCAGCATCGAGTTGGGTCTGTCGGGGGCGGCGAAGGCGGTCACGCCGAAGGTGTCGGGCTCGACGGTGACCTACGCCGGTGTGGCGGACGGGGCGGACGTGGTCTACGACGTCACGTCGACCGCGTTGAAGGAGAAGATCGTCCTGCGTAAGGCACCGGCTGGGCCGGTGTCGTGGACGTTCACGCTGGACACTGCGGGGCTGACGGCGCGGCAGCGCGAGGACGGGTCGATCGCGTTCGTGCGCGCGGGCGGCGGTGAGCCGGTGTTCGTGATGCCGGCGCCGTTCATGTACGACGACAAGGACGACAAGGATTCGCCGCACGGGAAGGTGTGGTCGGAGAAGGTCACCCAGAAGGTGGCTCAGTCCGGTGGCCGGTCGACGATCACGGTGACTCCGGACGCGGGCTGGCTGGCCGACCCGGCGCGGGTGTACCCGGTGGTGGTCGACCCGACGATCAAGATCCAGCCGGTTCCGGACGATGCCCAGGACGTGCAGATCTACAAGGGCAACCCGGGGCACGCGTACGGGAAGGACCTGGTCACCTGGCCGCTGAAGGTGGGCACCGACAGTTCGGTGTGGCGGTCGCTGGTCAAGTTCAAGACGTCCTCGATCCCGGTGAACACGCCGATCGATGACGCGCGCCTGGAGATGTACTACTCCCAGACCCACCAGTCGTGGGAGTACGACGTCGCGTTGGAGGCGCGGAAGATCACCTCCGCGTGGACCGAGGACGAGGCCACCTGGGACGGCATGAAGGACGCCATGGCGGCGCAACCGTCGGGCAACATGGTCTCCGTCGATGAGGGCGCCGCCGGCACGTCGGTGACCGGGACGTGGCCGTACTCGGGCAACACCGAGTTGACGCCGTTGGCGATCAACGCGGACTACCGCTACAACAACGACACCACCGCGGGCAACACGCACACGTGGGTGCCGACGCTGACCGAGGCGGGCGACTACCAGGTCGAGGTGCACTTCGTCTCGCACACCGACGACCGGTACACCAAGACGCCGTACACGGTCTACTACAAGGGCGGCAGCAAGACCTACGAGGTGGACCAGACCGAGCCGCCGGGCAAGGGCCAGTGGAAGACCCTCGGTGTGCACAGCTTCGACGCCGGTACGACGGGCCGGGTGGTGCTGGGCGATCACGTCGGTAACTCGGTGATCGCTGACGCGGTGCGGTTCACCCGCTGGGGTGTGGCGACGAAGAAGCGGGCTGTCTCCAGCGCGTGGATGTCGTTCCCGGTGCGTAACACGGTGCAAGAGTGGGTGAACGCCCCGAGCACCAACAACGGGTTCATGATCAAGGCGGTCGACGAGGACAAGCTCAACCGCGGTGGGCCGATCTTCGAGGCGTCGGAGTACGCGTACCAGAACGCCCGGCGCGACTACAACCTGCCGAAGCTGGTCGTCACCTACGGCCGGCCGGGCGTGGCGGTGAACCCGCCGACCACCATCACCTCGACGGGTGCCGTGCTGAGCTGGCCCCAGTACAACGATCCGTCGAGCAGCACGAGTGACGACGCGGTCGAGTACCAGGTGCACCGCAGCATCTACCAGAACTTCACCCCGTCGGCCGCGACGCTGATCGCGCCGGTCTCCACCGGGACGCTGACGTACCAGGACACCACCGCGGTGCCCACGGCAGCGGACAACACCAACCCGTTGGACCGGAAGTTCTACTACTACATGGTCGCAGTGAAGACCCGCGACGGGCAGGTCATCGCCGGCCCGACCCAGTCGGCGACGTTGCCGAAGGCCGGGCAGATCACCCGGATCTACCGCACGGGGCAGACCGACACCACGCTTTCGGCGGGCCAGCCGACGGAGAACGTTGATGTCTACGACGGTGACCCGTACGTCAGCCCGGGCAACAACTCGCTCTACTACGGCGACACCCGGGGTCTGATCAAGTTCGGAAGCCTCACCGGTGTCCCGGATGGCGCGAAGATCGTCGACGCCGAGCTGCGGATGTACAACACGTACCTGTATCCGGGCGAGGACCAGAACGAGTACGTCGACGTCTACAAGCTCAAGCGTGATTTCGTCGAGAACAAGGCCACGTGGAAGACCTACGACGGGGTCAACGCGTGGACCGCGGCAGGTGGTGACTACGACACCACCTGGAAGGCGAGCGTCACCGGGATCACCAACGACCCGGAGTGGGAGAGCTGGGATGTCACGCCCGCCGTCGATGGCTGGGTGAAGCAGCCGGCCAGCAACTACGGTCTGCTGCTGAGGCAGCGTGACGAGGTCAACCAGACCGCGCGGGCGATGCTGCTCTCCTCCGAGGGCGCTGAGCCGATGCTGCGGCCGACGCTGGAGGTGACCTACCTCGAGCAGACCGCGGAGTCGACCTATTACGCGGCGTCGACGCCGGAGTTGGCGACGCCGAACGCCACGTACACGGTGCCGGTGACGCTGTCGAACCCGACTCTCGCCGAGTGGAACCCGACCGACTGGGAACTCGCGTACGACTGGAAACGCGCCGACGGACAGGACGTCACCGACGGCGCCGATGGCAGCTTCGAGCTGAAGACGGCGTTGCCGAAGAGCATCCCGGCGGGTGGCACGGTCGACGTGGCCGCGCAGGTGAAGACCCCGCCGTCGTCGACGGACGGGAACAAGCGCACCGACTACGTACTGAACTGGGACCTGCACAACAAGCTGACCGGCAAAAAGCTGTCGGACACGGTCCCAGCCATCCAGCCGCTGCCGCAGAACGTGGCCGTGGAGGAGCCGACCTCGGACCAGCTGGGTCTGGAGAAGTTCTACTCGTACGCGGGGAAGAACACCGGCGCCGGCGGCTCGGTCATGAACAACCTCTACTCCGGCAACACGGTCTGGTCGTACAACGCGTTCAACAATCCCTCGCGGGGTCTGTCGACGTTCGTGCGGCTGGCTTACAACTCGTTGGACACCAGCGACACCGTGGCCGGCTACGGCTGGTCGGTGCAGGCGTCCTCGATGATGCGCCTCGGCGCGCCGCTGGACTTCCACCCGAACCCGAACCCCACCAAGGTCACGCTGACCGACGGTGACGGCACCAGCCACTGGTTCACCTGGGACGCGGCGGCCAACGAGTGGAAGAGCCCGAAGGGCGTGCACCTCCACCTGCAGAAGTACAGCAGCGTGGACTGCAAGCCCAACACGGAGGAGTCGAAGGCCTGGGTGCTGACCCGGCCGGACCGGACGCAGTTCTTCTACGACTGCGAGGGCTTCCTGACCAGCATCGTGGACAACAACCAGAACGAGATGGTGTTCACGTACGAAGTGCGGAAGTCGAACAACAAGCCGACGAAGTTCCTCCGCTACATCACCGACCCGACGGGTCGGCGGGCGCTGACCATCGACTACTACGCCAAGGGTCAGACCTACGACTACATCAACGACACCACGTGGACCCGGGTGTCGAACGTGTCGAACCTGACCAACCCGAAGATCATCGACCACATCTCGCAGATCACCGACATCTCGGGACGCAAGCTCACCTTCACCTACACCGACAAGGGTCTGCTGGGTGAGCTGGTCGACGGGTACGGCTCCACCGACGGGGCGCCGAAGACGTTCAAGTTCGCCTACGACATGACCCAGGGCAACAAGAACGTCAAGCTGGTCAAGACCACCGACCCGAGGGGCAACGCCACGGCGCTGGCCTACAACTACCCGCAGGACGGCGACGACCCGAAGTGGCACTGGACCACCAAGTCGTACGACGACCGGCATCCCGACGAGCGACTGACCGCCTTCGCGTACACCGATCCGGACGGGCCGCAGGGCAACAACATCAACACCACGGTCACCGACGCGGAGAACCACACCACCGGGTACCAGATGGACGGCTACGGCCGGACGTACCAGACCACCAACGCCAAGAACGAGACCACCAAGTTCGGCTGGGACGACGACCACAACGTGGTCCGGCTCGAGGAAGCCAACGGCGCGGTCTCCACCTGGGCGTACGACCCGAAGACCGGCTACCCGACCGAGGTCCGGGACGCCGAGGCGGTCAAGAACGGCTGGCCGGGCACGGTGCTGACCTACCAGCGCCAGCTCAACGGCTACGTGGCCGAGGTGGTCAGCAAGACCAGCCCCGAGGGCCGCAAGTCGACCTTCACGTACACCGCCGAGGGTGACGTCGAGTCGGTCACCGACCCGGTGGGCAACACCACGGCGACCGCCGGCGACTACACCAGCTGGAACACCTACGACGAGTGGGGCCAGCTCAAGGAGGCCAAGGACGCCAACGGCAACACCACCCGGTACCTCGACTTCCACCCCAGCGGATACCCGCGGCAGATCGAGGACGCCGGCAAGGGCCTGTCGTACTTCACGTACGACGACCGGGGCAACACCCTGGAGGTCAAGAACGGCAAGAACGCAAAGGTCACCCAGGCGTACGACACGTTCGGGCGGCCGAAGGAGAAGGTCGAGCCGCTGGACGCGGTGAACAACCGCTTCATCACGACCAAGGCACCGGAGTACGACGCCAACGACAACATCGTGACGGCGTACGCGGCCAACGGGGCGGTGTCGACCTCGGTCTATGACGAGACCGACCAGGTCATCGAGGCGTACGCCCCGAAGGACGACCAGAACGACCCGGCGCGCAAGACGACCACGACGTACGACAAGGTCGGCAACGTCCTGACCGTCACGGAGCCACAGGGCCACGTGACCGAGAAGGTCGGCGACTACACGACCACCACGAAGTACGACGCGATCTACCAGCCGATCGAGGTCACCAACGGCCTCGGCCAAAAGGTGGTCTCGGAGTACGACAACGTCGGCAACACCACGGTCCTGTACGACGCGAAGAAGACCGCCAGCGCGGCGGACGACTTCACGACCAAGTACGAGTACGACTGGAACCACCGGGTCGTCAAGACCACCGACGCGCAGGGCAAATTCACTACCGCCCGGTACGACAAGGATGGCCTGACCCTCGGGACGACCGACGCGGAGGGCAACGAGTCGCTGGCGACGTACGACGCCCGCGGCGCGCTGATCGAGTCGAAGGTGCCGCACAAGAAGGACACCTCCGGCAACATCACCTACCGCACCACTAAGTATGAGTACGACCAGGTCGGCAACCAGACGAAGGCGATCACGCCGCGCGGCGTGGACACCGCCACCGACGCCGACGACTTCGCCGTGGTGACCGTCTACGACGCGCTCAACCGCAAGAAGGAGGAGTGGTCGTCCTACGACAAGGACGACAGCCGCTACAACACGCCGGACAAGACCTTCTACACCTACGACGAGATCGGCAACCTGGCCAAGGTCAGCGCGCCCCCGTCGGACGGGCAGACGGTCCGTAACGACACCGAGTACACCTACTACGACAACGGGTGGACGAAGACGTCCAAGGACCCGTGGGACATCGTCAACTCGTACGACTACAACGACCTGGGCCAGCAGATCAAGAACACGCTGACCTCGGCCGGCGGGTCGGTCACCCGGACGATGACGTGGGAGTACTTCCAGTCCGGTAACGAGAGGCGGCGGTTCGAGGACGGTGTGCCGGTCGGCAAGGACGTGGTCCTGGTCGACAACACCGACTCGAACAACACCGCCTCGCAGGGCAGCTGGACCAACGGCGCCGCCACCGGGCAGTGGGGCTACGACGTCTCCACCGCTCCGGCGGGCACCGGCTCGGCCCAGTTCAACTGGCAGCTGGCCATCCCGCGCGACGGCAGCTACGAGGTGTTCGTCCGGCATCCGCAGGTCAGCGGCGCGGCGACGGATGCGAAGTTCACCATCACCTACGACGGCGGCAGCGTCGTCAAGACGGTGAACCAGACCCAGAACGCCGGCACCTGGATCAGCCTGGGCAGCTACGCCTTCAAGGAGGACGGCGTCCAGAAGATCACCGTCACCGACCAGGCGACGGGCAAGGTGCTCGCCGACGCGGTCAAGCTGGTGCGGGACAACGCCGGTGACGTGGACAACGAGCGCAAGGAGTTCACCTACCGGTACAACCCGAACGGGATGCTGGTCGAGGTCAAGGACCTCAGCCCGGGCGCGAAGGCCAGCCGGTACGACATCGGCTACGACGAGCTCAACCAGATCTCGACGGTGAAGGAGTTCGTCGGGGTCGACGATCAGACCCCGAAGAACACCACGTCGCTGACCTACGACGACAACGGCAACCCGCTCACCTCTACCCACGACCTCACCTGGTCGAAGATCGATTACGACGAGCGGGACATGGTCGCCAAGGTGACCAACGCCGACTCGGAGACGGCGGGCAACCAGCAGATCTCAACCTTCACGTACACCGCTCGCGGGCAGATGCTCAAGCAGACCAAGCCCAACGGCAACACCGTGGAGTTCGAGTACTACCTCGACGGCGCCACGAAGCACCAGCTGGAGAAGACCTCCGGCGGGGCGACCGTCGCGGAGCACACGCTGGAGTACCAGGCCAACGGGCACCCGTCGCGGGACGTGCTCAAGTTGATGAACGCCGACAACTCGTCGGACTACATCGACAACACGTACGTCTTCAACTACGACCCGCAGGACCGGATCGCCCGGCTCGACAAGACCGGCGACAGTTCGTCGACGGAGTCGTACGTCTACGACGCCAACGGCAACACGGTGTCGCAGACGGTCGCCGGTACGACGAGCACCAGCAAGTACGACCGGAACCGGTTGCACTCGACCACGACGGCGGGTGTGACGTCGACGTACAACTATGACCCGTTGGGTCGCCTCGACACGGTGTCGGTCGGTGGTCAGCGGGCGCAGAAGTACTACTACGACGGTTTCGACCGGACGGCGAAGACCACCGCGGGTATCGGCGCCACCGCGAAGTCGACGACCTACGTGTACGACCCGTTCGACCGGACGGTGTCGCAGACGTCGGACGGTAAGACGACCTTGTTCACGTACCTGGGGATGGACAACCAGGTGCTGCGTGAGGAGGTTGCCGGCAAGGCGAGCAAGTCGTACCAGTACGCGCCGTGGGGTCAGCAGTTGACCCAGATCAAGCACAAGGATGACGGCGGTCGGGAGTACTCGCAGTTCATCTACCGGCCGCGTGGTGACGTCATCGGCATCACGAAGGAGGACGGCAACACTCGGGCGACGTACGGCTACACGGCGTACGGCAAGGACGACGAGTCGCAGTTCACCGGTGTCGACAAGCCGGGTCAGACTGCGGAGGGTGAGGAGCCGTACAACGCGTTCCGGTTCAACGCTTCCCGGTGGGATGCGGGCTCCGGCACGTATGACATGGGGTTCCGTAACTACGACCCCGGTCTGAACCGGTTCCTGACGCGGGACGCCTACGGTGGCGCGCTGGCGGACATGGGTCTGTCCATGGATCCGTTCACGGGTAACCGGTATGCGTTCGCTGGTGGTAACCCGGTCAGCTTTGTGGAGTTGGACGGGCACCTGTTCGGGATGTCGTGGTCGGACATCGGCCACGCCGCTCTGGACGTGGCCGGGATGGTGCCGGTGATCGGTGAGGTCGCCGACGTCGCGAACGGCATCTGGTACGCGGCTGAGGGCAACTACGTCGACGCGGCTCTGTCGATGGCTTCCGCGATTCCGCTAGCGGGTAACGCGGTGGCCGCGGCGAAGTTGGCGAAGACAGGTAAGAAGATCGCCGACGGCATCGACACCGCCAAGGACCTTGAAAAGGGTGTCGAGGCAACCGTCGACGCGCAGAAGGCACTTCCCACCAACACGCCTAAACCGAAGACTGACAACCCCTGTAACAGCTTCGTCCCGGGTACGAGGGTGCTCCTCAGCGATGGGAGTAGTAAGCCCATCGAGGAGGTGAAGGTCGGGGATCGGGTTCTGGCCGCCGATGTGGAGTCGGGGGACCGGCAGAGCCGTCCCGTCACCCAGTTGATCAAGGGTGATGGGGTCAAGAAGCTGGTCACGATCGTGGTCGACACCGACGGTAAGGCTGGTGGCAAGACCAGCACGATCGTCGCGACCGACGGGCACCGGTTCTACCTGCCGGACTCGGGGGTCTGGGTGACCGCGGGTCAGCTCAAGGTCGGCGCCTGGCTCCAGACGTCGTCGGGCACGTGGGTGCAGATCTCTGCCGTCCGGCACGAGACCCGCGTCCAGCGAGTACACAACTTCACCGTCGACGGACAGCACACCTACTACGTCCTCGCCGGCGAAACCCCCGTACTCGCCCACAACGACGCATGCCCAACCAACGGCGAATCCGCAGCCAAGCCCGCTAAGGAAAAGGCACCCGAAGATCCAAATATTGATAAAGATAACTATCGGGGTCGCTATCAGGCGGATCTACATAAGCAAGGGCTGCCGCGACTGCCCAAGGATTGGGATGCCCATCACCGGATTCCCCAGGAGTATCGCAACCATCCCGAGTTCGGGGACTTCGATTTCGATGCACCGGCAAACATCCGAGGAGTGCCCGGGAGTCGGATGCAAAACGGCGGTGTAGCGAATGTGCACCAAGACATTACGAATAGATGGGCAGATTTCCGGCGGGCCACTCCTAATGCTGGACGTGCTGCAATCGAAGAGTTCGCTAACCGAGTCGACGAGGAGTTCATTGGATTCTGGTGGCGTGGTAGATAGTAGCTGCTAGCTGAGCGCCATCTAAGTCATGCTGGCGGGGGCGGCCCCAGGGGGCGCCCCCCCCGGAATCACGAAAGCCGCACATTGGGGGGGGGGCGGGGGGGCAGGCAGCGGCCCGCCCCCCAGCGGCGGGA
>NZ_JBFAAL010000031.1:0-24769 GCF_040639715.1 Micromonospora sp. NPDC023737 | reverse complement strand
CAGGTGTCGGCCTACCCGGACGCCTACGCCCAGTGGGAGCAGCAGGCCGCCGACCTCGTCGGCCAGTACTGGAACAGCTGACAACCACACAGCACACGAGCGTGAACCGCTGGCCGGCACCCCGAGAGGGTGCCGGCCGGCGGCGTCTTCGCATACAAGCCGCGCCACGTGCGGGCGGCGCACACACAGGGCGGGGCCCGGCGGCGCACACACAGGGCGGGCCCGAGTTGAGCCAGCAACGTCGGCGTCTCCGATCACGACCCGCGCCGCTCTCGCCATCCGTCCGGGGGTGGTGCGCCCTAGTCCCGGTGGTCCTCGTCGGCCGGGATGATCGACTCGCGTTGCTCCAGCACGTCCGCCGGGTTGGCGTCCTCGGGTAGGTAGGTGAGCGAATCCTGCTCACCGGCCGGCGGCGCGCCCTGCTCGGCGACGTCGGCCTCGGTGACCTCCAGAGGTGGCGTGGTGGGGGTGACGTCCTGCTCCGAGTCGTCCACCACCGTCTGCCGCTGCTCCAAGGCGTCCGCCTCGGGTGCTTCGCTCAGCGGGTCGTCCGCGTTGACGGTCATCTCGTATCCCCTCCAGCCGGGCCTTCTTCCCCTTTACTTCCCCGATCGTGCGCCGGAAACCCGGGCACCGGGGGTGAAACGGAACCGGAGCCGGGTACGCGCCGGCCATGCCCGAGGGTCACCTGATCCACCGGTACGCGCGTGAGCAGCACGCTGCCCTCGCCGGAACCGTGCCGACCCTCACCAGCCCGCAGGGCCGTTTCGACCCGGGCCCGTACGTGGGGTGCACGCTCCAGGCGGTCGAGGCGTACGGCAAGCACCTGCTGTACCACTTCGACGACCGCCCGGCCCTGCACGTGCACCTCGGCATGCGTGGACTGTGGCTGCGCTACGACGACCCCACCGTCACGCCCCGCAAGGGGGTGCGGCTGCGGATCGCCACCGACGCGGTCGCGTACGACCTGATCGCGCCGATCCGGTGCGAGCCGTTACCGGGCGACAGCGAGCGGGCCCTGCGGGCCTCGCTGGGCCCGGATCCGCTGCGGGCCGACGCCGACGCCGACGAGGCGGTGCGCCGGCTGGCCACGGCCGGGGGCGCGGTCGGCGCGGCCGTGCTCGACCAGTCGCTCTGGGCGGGCATCGGCAACGCCTGGCGCGCCGAGCTGCTCTTCCTCGCCGGTCTCGACCCCGACGCCCGCCGGATCGGCGCGCCGGCCGCCCGCCGGCTCTGGGAACTCGCGGCGGAGTACCTGGCGCTCGGGCGGGACGCCGGTCAGGTGGTCAGTGACCCGACCGCGCCGGACGAGCGGTGGGTCTACAAGCGCGCCGAGTGCCGCCGGTGCGGCGCCCCGGTGCGCCGCTGGGAGCTGGGCGCTCGCACCGCCTACGCCTGCCCGGTCGACCAGCCGGCCGCGCCGCCGGGCTGACCTCGGCGGCCGCACCGCGTTCTCGTCGGCGACGATCCCGCCTCGCACACCGTCGTCGCGTCGGCCCCGGCGAGTGGGAGGCGACCGCTCCGCCGTGCCGAACACCTACCCGGCGCCGGAAGCTAGCTGGTTGCGCAAGCTAGCTTGCACCGCTATCGTCCGGCACATGATCTCAGGAGCGGCGTCCGCCGTCGTCCGCGCGGCGCGGCGGTAGCGGCCGGGATGGACCAGGAGAGACGGGCGCAGTGGTTGCGCGGGGTGCTCGACCTCTGTGTGCTCGCGCTGGTCAGCCGAGGGGAGTCCTACGGCTACGAGCTGTCCCAGGCGTTGCGGGCCCACGGGCTCGGCATTGTGCAGGGCGGCACCCTCTACCCGGTGCTGCTGCGGTTGCAGCGTTCCGGCCTGCTCACCGCGCACTGGCGGGAGGGGCGGACCGGCCCGGCCCGCAAGTACTACCGGATCAGCCCGGCCGGCAGCGCTGCGCTGCGCGCGGCCACCACCGACTGGAACGCCTTCGCCCTGAGCGTCGGCGCGATACTGAGCGAGGAGCCGCAGCGGTGAACCACGACGCCTGGCTCGCCGCCCTCACCGGCGAACTGCGCCGGCACGGGGTGGGGCCCGACCTGACCGGACACGTGGTCGCCGAGGCGGCCACCCATCTGGCCGAGAGCGGGGAGCCTCCGCTGCGGGTGTTCGGCCCGCCGGAGGCGTACGCGCGGGCGGTCGCCGACAGCCTCGGCGGGCCCGACCAGCGTCCGCCCCGGCGGCGGCCCGGCCCGGTGCGGCTCGCCGCGCGGGGCGTGACCAAGCGCTACCGGGGCCGGACCGTCCTCGACCGGGTTGACCTCACCGTACGGGCGGGGGAGATCGCCGCGGTCGTCGGCGCCAACGGGGCCGGTAAGAGCACCTTCCTGCGGATCTGTGCCGGCCTGCTGAGCCCGGACTCGGGCACCGTGCGCATCGACGCTACTGCCCCCAGGACGGCGGTACCGCCGAGTTCCTCGACCCGGACGAGCACTTCGTGCTGGTCGGCGCGGGGCGGGGGCTGAGCCGCCGCACGGCCCGCCGGGACGGCCGGGCGAAAGCCGCCGCCCTGGACTGGAGCCCACCGGCCGGTACGCAGGCACGGCACCTCTCCGGTGGCACCCGCCAGAAACTGAACCTGGTGCTGGCCGGACTGGGTGAGCCGGACGTGCTGCTGCTCGACGAGCCGTACCAGGGCTTCGACCGGGGCACCTACCTCGACTTCTGGCACGAGGTGTGGCGCTGGCGCGACGCCGGCAAGGCGATCGTGGTCGTCACCCACCTGCTCAACCAGCTCGACCGGGTCGACATCGTGCTCGACCTGACCGCCTCCCGGGAGCGCGTCGCATGACCAAGATTCTGGTGGTGGCCGAGTCCGCGTTGCGTGAGCTGCTGCGCCGCCGATCGGTGCTGGTCATCCTGCTGCTGTTGCCGCTGGCCTTCTACCTCAGCCGCCGGGGCGACCATCTCGGTCAGTCGATCCGCTTCGTCTGCCTCGGCCTCGGTTGGGCGCTGAGCACCGCGGCCCTGTTCGCCGGCAGCGCGGCGCGCGGCATCGAACCCCGGTTGCGGCTCTCCGGCTACCGCAGCGCCCACCTGGTGTTCGGGCGGCTGCTCGCGCTCTGGACGGTCGGGGTGCTGCTCTCCGTGCCGTACTTCGTGCTCATCGTCGTCGACCAGCACGACGTCCGGTACGGCGCGATCGCCCTGATCATGGCGCTGACCGTGGTCGTGGCCGCACCGTTCGGGTTGCTGCTGAGCGCCGTGCTGCCGCGTGAGCTGGAGGGCACGCTGGTGCTGCTCACGGTGGTGGGGCTGCAGATGGTGATGGACCCGGCGGACGGCGTGACCCGGGCACTGCCGTTCTGGTTCAGCCGGGAGATCGGCACGTACGCCATCGACCACACCGACGGTGGTTACCTGACGCGCGGGCTGACCCAGGGGATCGCGTTCGCGGCCGTCCTCACGCTGCTGGTCGCGGTCGCCGCCGCCGTCCGGCTACGCCAGCGCCGGCACCTGCGGTTCGCGTAGGCGATGTCACGGCCGGCCGAGTGCCAGCTCGTCGGCCCGGTCGGTGAGCGCCCGGCGCTCCGCCGGTCCGTCGCTCATCGCGGCGGCGGCCCGGAAGAGGGCAGCCGCCCGCGCCCGATCGCCCTGGCGGGCCGTCAGCTCCGCCTCGACGGCGAGCGCCGGCGGGTAGCCGTCCAGCGCGCCGCGGGCCTGTGCCTCCGACAGCAGAGCCAGGCCGGCCGCCGGTCCGTACGCGTAGCCGTGCGCCACGGCGCGGTTGAGCCGTACGACCGGCGTGGGTTGCCTCTCGGCGAGTCGGTCGTACCATCCGGCGATGGCCGTCCAGTCCGTCTCCGCGCTGCTCCGGGACGTCGCGTGGCAGGCCGCGATGTGCGCCTGGACGGCGTACGGGCCGTCATGTCCGGCCCGGGACAGCGCGTCGAGACCCTCGGTGACGGCAGCGTGATCCCAGCGGGAGCGATCCTGCCGGTCGAGGGTGAGCAGATTGCCCTCGGCGTCGCGGCGCGCCGCGCGGCGAGAGTGCTGGAACAGGAAGAGCGCGAGCAGGCCGGAGACCTCCGGCTGGCCGGGCAGCAACCGCTCGACCAGCCGAGCCAGTCGGATCGCCTCGTCGGCGAACGCCGGCTCGCCGTCGGCGTCGTAGCCCCGGGTGAAGAGCAGGTAGAGCACGGCCAGCACTCCGGGTAGCCGCTCGACCAGCGCCCGCCCGGCCGGCACCCGGTAGGGGATGCCGGCCTGGGCGATCTTTGCCTTGGCCCGGGTCAGCCTGCGGGTCATCGTCGGCTCGGCGACCAGGAAGGCCCGCGCGATGTCGGCGGTGGCCACCCCGCAGACGGTACGCAGGGTGAGTGCGACCCGCGCCTCCATCGCCAGTGCCGGGTGGCAGCAGGTGAAGATGAGGCGCAGCCGGTCGTCCACCACATCCTCCTCACCGTTGCCCGGCGGCGTGGTTGCCCGCTCGGCGAGCCGCGCCAGTTCGCTCAGCTTGCGGCGTTCGACGTCGGCGCGGCGCAGCACGTCGACGGCCCGGTTCCGGGCGACTGTCATCAGCCAGCCGCCCGGATTCGCGGGCACACCGTCCCGGGGCCAGCGCTCGACCGCCAGCGCCAGCGCATCCTGGGCGCAGTCCTCGGCGAGCGTCCAGTCGCCGGTGACCCGGATCAGCGCGGCCACGATCCGCGCGAACGACTCCTGGCTCGCCGCAGCGACCGCCCGGGAGGTGTCCGACACGGATCAGGCGTTCGGGTCGAAGAAGGGGCGCAGCTCGATCCGGCCCTCGTACGCCATCGGATGGCTACGGGCCACGTCGATCGCCTCGTCCAGGTCGGCGCACTCCAGCAGGTCGAACCCCACGATCACCTCCCTGGTCTCAGCGAACGGGCCGTCGCTGAGCAGCAGCTCACCTCGCCGGACGCGGACCGTGGTGGCCGCGGTCGGCGGGGCGAGCCGCTCGCCCATCAGCCGTTGCCCGTTCGCGTCGCGTTCGGCCACCCACTTCTCGACGTCCGGTGCCGCGGTCGGGTCGGCGTCCGGCTCGTTGTCGGTGCAGACGAACATCAGATACTTCATCGTTCACTCCTCGGTGGGGTTTCTTCACCAGAGTGACGAACGGGCCGGCCCGTTCCGGACAACGTCCGGACGAAAATCTTCGGCGATCAGCCGTGGGTACGTCGCAGCAGCTCGATGATCTCGGTGGTGGTGCCGGTCTCGCCGAGCCGGGGGAAGATCCGCTCGACGCTGTTGCGGTGCCCCTCGGCGTCGAGGTCGGTCATCGCGTCGGTGGCGAGGGTGACGTGGTAGCCGTGCTCGTGCGCGGCGCGGGCCGTCGACTCCACGCCGATGCTGGTGGCGATGCCGCCGAGCACGATCTGGGTCACGCCCCGGCGGCGCAGCTGCAGGTCGAGGTCGGTGCCGTAGAAGGCACCCCAGTTCCGCTTGGTGACCACGATGTCGCCCGGGTGGCCACCGAGCTCGTCGACGAGCACGTCCCAGCCCTCGGGGCGGCTGCCGCCGGCCGGCCCACCATCGGTGCGGCCCGGGGCAGCGTCCGCGCCGTCCGGGGCGGTCGTGACGCGGACCAGCACCACGGGAGCGCCGTGTGCGCGGAAGGCGTCGGCCAGCTGCACACCGCGCGCGACGATCTCCGCCGCCGGGTAGGGGGCGGTGGGCGCGGCGACGATGCCGCGCTGAAGGTCGATGAGAACGAGCGCGGTACGCGGGTCGAGAGCGGTGAGTGCCATCAGGTGTTCCTTTCGGTTCGGTGCCTGAACCGGTCCGGTGGCCGGGCTCCGCCGGACCCGGGCCGGCGTGGATCAGGCTGGTGCCGTCGAATCGGCAGGTGCGCCGATCCGCCGCAGCGAGCGGTCCACCAGGACCACGAGCAGCAGCAGCACGGCGCTGGCGAGCATCACGAGCGCCAACTCGTGCAGCCCGGCGGTGTCGGCGCCGGGCCCGAAGGTCGCCGCGCTGGCGGCGGCGGCCACCATCGCGCCGAGGTAGGTGAAGGTGCGCAGCAGCCCAGCCGAGGATCCGATCCGGGCCGGGTCGGCCTGGTGGTAGAGGGCGTTCTGGTTGGCCAGACCGAGCAGCCCCTGCGGTACGCCGGCCAGCACCGCGACGGCGACCAGCAGCCAGGTGCCGCTGCTGGGACTCACCGCGAGCAGCAGGCCGCAGGCGGCGAGCTGCGTGCCGGCGCCGAACAACAGCTTGCCGCGTACCCCGCGTCGGCGGCCGGTCAACGCCGAGACCCCGATCGCGGTGAGGAACAGCGGCAGCAGGATGAGGCCCGCCGTCGAGGCGGACAACCCCCGCCCCTGCTCCAGCCACTGGGTGTAGCCGTAGAGCCAGGCGTACGAGACGGTGAAGGTGAGCAGGTTGCGGGCGTACGTGGCAATCAGCGGCAGGTTGCCGCCCAACACCCGCAGGTCCAGGAACGGGTCGGCGGTGCGCAGTTCGCGTACGACCAGCCCGGCGCCGGCGGCCACGGCGACCGGAAGCAGCCAGAGGTACTCCGCGCGGGGGTTCATCAGGAGCAGCAGCACCGCGCTCAGCAGCCCGGCGAACAGCGTCATGCCCGGCAGGTCCAGCCCGCTGCCCGGCGAGGTGGCGGTGGTCCTCGGCATCCGCAGCGCGCCGAGGATCAGGCAGGCCGCCGACAGTGGGATGTTGACCGCGAAGATGCTGTGCCAACCGCCGAGCCCGATCAGCAGCCCACCGAGGGTGGGTCCGACCGCGGAGACGGTCTGCGCGGAGATCGCCAGCGCGGTGAGTACGCCGCCCGGGTTGTCCTGCCCGGTGCGCCGCGACTCGTGCCGCAGCAGGGACATGGCGGCCGGGTAGCCGGCGCAGGTGCCGATCCCGAGCAGCACCCGGGCGGCCACCAGGACCCCCAACGACGGTGCGACGGTGCCGAGCACTCCGGCGATGCCGGTCAGCGCCGTGCCGACGAGGTAGAGCCGGCGCGGTCCGTACCTGTCGACGAGCCGCCCGACGACGGGCTGCCCGACCGCGGTGGCGAGGTAGAGCGCCGAGACCAGCCAGGCGGTGCGCGACGGGGGTGCGCCGAACGCGGCCCCGATCGGGATCAGCGCCACGGCGATCATCGACGAGTTGATCGGATTGAGCACCGCGCCGAGGATCATCGGCGCGATGAGGCGGCGGTCGAAACCGGCGGGACGGCGTGCGGTGGCCCTCGCCGGGGTGGCGCGGGTGGTCACGACCCGGTCAGGCGGTCGAGCAGGGCCAGCGCCTCGACGATGGTCTGGCGCTCGGCGGCGGTGTACCGCTCCTGGAGGGCGCGCGCCAGCCACTCCTCGCGGGCCTGCCGGTCGCCTGCCACGCGGGCCTGTCCGGCGGGCGTCAGCGAGACGAGTTGCCGCCGGCCGTCGGTGGGGTCGGGCCTACGGTCGATGAGCCCCTGCTCGGTCAGCGGGGCGAGGATCGCCGCCATCGACTGCGGCCGGACCCGCTCGGCGGCGGCCAGGTCGCTCGCGGACGCCGGTCCGCTCGTCGCGAGGCGGCTCAGCACGGCGACCTGCGAAGGGGTCAGCCCGTTGCGGTCGGCGACCTCCCGCAGTTGGCGACGGAGCCGGCTGAACACCACCCGAAGCTCGTGCGCGGCGCGCACGGCATCGCTGGAGATCTCCGGTCTGGTCACCGGTCAACGGTAGAACCGTCAGCTTCAACTGAACAGTTCAGGCTGAAGACTGTGAGGCGCGGAACAGCGGATCCGTCAGCCTCCGGGGTGCGCGGCGGCCGCGCCCGGCGCCGGCCCGAACGCGGTGAGGAAACGGTCGCGGAAGTCGTCCATCGGCCAGACCGGGGCAGCCGGCCCCGGGCGCAGGCCGTCCTGCCAGCCCCAGTCCGAGATCCGGTCGAACACAGCCGGGTCCCGGGCGACGATCGTGACCGGCACGTCCCGGCTCGCGTCCGGCCCGGTCACCACAGGCGCCGGCTGGTGATCACCGAGGAACACCAGCACCAGGTCGTCGTCGCCGTACGTCTCGACGTACGAGACCAACGTGTCCAGCGAGTACGCGATCGCCCGCCGGTAGCCGGCCCGTGCCGCGTCCGGTGGGCTCTCCACCCGGTTCGAGGCCTGCGCGAAGACCGAGCCGTCGCCGACGTCGTCCCAGCCGATGAGCCGGGGCACCGCCGTCCAGGGCGAGTGGCTGGAGATCAGCGGGATCTCCGCCATCACTGGTGGCCGGTCCGTCCCGGCGCGCTCGGCGCGCTGGAACTGCGCCAGGGTGTACTGGTCGGGCATGGGGGCGTACGCGAACTTCGTGCCGCGGTAGTCCAGCCCGGCCGAGTCGTAGTAGCGGTCGTAGCCGAAGAAGGACCCCTCGGGCCAGGGCTGGGTGGTCGCGGGCATCACCCCGACCGTCCGCCAACCGGCCCGCCGGAACGCGCCGTTGAGGGTGAGCCGGTCGCTGGCGAGCAATGCCCGATGGCGCTGCTCGTTGTCGGTCCAGAGACCGGACAGCAGCGTGTCGTGCGCCAGCCAGCTGCCGCCACCCGCGGTGGGCGAGGTGAGGAAGCCGCTGCGCGCGGCGTACCCCTGCGCCCGTAGCCGGCCGTACCCGGCGTCGAGCACCGGGTCGACCTCCGACGCGAGACCCGGATCCTCGATCGCGCTGCGCCCGTAGCTCTCCACGAACGTGAGGACCACGTCCTTGCCCCGCAGGCCGGTGAGCAACTGGTCGCCGGGGACGTCCCGGAACCGGTCGGCGGTGATCTCGCCGGCGAAGGCGCCCCGGTCGCGCAGCCGCTCCCGTACCTGCGCCACGTGCGCCCCCACCAGGGTGCTCGTGCCGGAGTCGGCCACCGGCACGCCGAACGCGGCGCACGCCACCCACGCCACGGTCAGTGCGGCGACCGTCCGGGTGGCGGCGCGGTCGTGCCTCGCCACCACTCGGGCCACCCGCTTCACCGCGAACGTCAGGGAGACCAGCAGAGCGGCGGCGAGCAGCGCCACACCGACCGCGGCACCGACGGCGCTCGCCCGGCCCGCCGCGTCCCGCACGAACCCGTACGCGTCGTCCAGCAGCGCCCAGTCCAGCACCAGATCGAACGGCCGGGCCAGCGTCGCGTAGAAGCCGAGGTCGGCGACCTTCAGCACGGCCAGCACGCCCAGCACCGGTCCGGCCACCAGCGCGGCCACCCGCCGCCCGCGCGGCGGCAGGGCGAGCAGCAGGGCGAGGCCGAGCAGCCCTTCCAGCGGGATGCGCAGGACCGCGCCGGCGGTGACCCGGTCGGCGGGGTCCGGCGCGACCAGCACCGCGAAGACCAGCAGGCCGGCGAGCCCGGTCAGCGCGCCGGAGGCGACCCGCCGCCATCGCGGCCGGGTGCCGGCGCCGTCGTGCGGGTCCGCCCCGGCGGAGGTGCGTTCCGTGACCGACCGCGACGGCATCACAGCCTCCACCCGTCGGCGCGGGACCCGGCCAGCGCCGGCGTTCGGGCCGACGGGTCGTCCGGGCGTGGCTGCGCGGGCAGCGGCGGGCGCGGGCCGGGACGCAGCGGGCGGTGCCGCCACAACCAGATCACGTCCCGGCCGAACGACTCGACGAGCAGGGCCAGTGCCACCACGATCAGCAGCGTCGTCGGCCTTCCCGGCAACACGCCGGCCGCGGTCAGCACGATGCCCTGGGCGGCCGCGACCACCTTGCGCCAGTGCCGCGGCGGCAGCGTCCCCCGCAGCCACGGCAGCGCCCAGCCGGCGGCGACGAACGCGTACCGCATCCCGCCGACGGCGAGCACCCACAGCCCGGCGTACGGGGCGACGTGCACGCTGAGCACGAGCAGCAGGAACGAGTCGACCTCCATGTCGAAGCGTGCCCCGAGCGCGCTGGCGGTACCGGTGCGGCGGGCCACCCGGCCGTCCACGGCGTCCAGCAGCAGCGCCACGGCGGTGAGGACCGCCAGCAGCCCGACCGGCGCGGGCCCGCCGATCGTGTCCACGACCAGCGCCGTCACCGCGCCGACCAGCACCGATCGGGTGAGCGTGACCCGGTCGGCCGGGCCCAGCCGCTCGGTCCCGGCGTGACGCATCGCCCGGGTGAGCGCGACGCAGCTCACGACCCCGTAACCAGCGCCGGCCAGCCAGCCGAGGTTGCCCAGCCCGACCGTCGCGGCCAGCGTGGTGAGCAGGACGATCTGGGCGATCAAGCCGACCATGGGACCAGTTCGAACCGTTCGCACCGTGCCTCCGTGTTTATGATCGACGCCCCTGCCAGGGGACACGGAATTGGTGGCCGTTCGGTTCGACCGGCCGCGCAGTGAGGAGCAGCCGATGACCCGTGAGGCCCACGCTTTCTGGCTCGGTACGCCCGGGCGCGGCGAGATCCGCCCGGTGCGGTTGCCCGATCCCGGCCCGGACGAGGTGTTGGTGCGTACCCGTTGCTCCGGGGTGAGCCGGGGCACCGAGACGCTGGTCTTCGCCGGTCGGGTGCCGGCCGACCAGTACGCCGTGATGCGTGCCCCGTTCCAGGAGGGCGAGTTCCCGGCGCCGGTGAAGTACGGCTACCTCAACGTCGGCGTCGTCGATCAGGGCCCGGCCGACCTGCTGGGCCGCACGGTGTTCTGCCTGTACCCGCACCAGACCGCGTACGTGGTACCGGCCTCGGCGGTGGTCCCGGTGCCCGACCGGGTGCCGCCCGGGCGCGCGGTGCTGGCCGGCACGGTGGAGACCGCGGTGAACGCGCTCTGGGACGCCCCGCCGCTGGTCGGCGACCGGGTCACCGTGGTGGGCGCCGGCATGGTCGGCTGCTGCGTGGCGGCCCTGCTCGCCCGCTTCCCCGGCGTGCGGGTCGAACTCGTCGACACCGATCCCGGCCGGGCGGCCGTCGCCGAGGCGCTCGGCGTCAACTTCGTGGCACCGCAGCGGGCGAGCGGCGGACGGGACCTCGTGGTCCACGCCAGCGCCACCGCGGCCGGTCTGCAACGTTCGCTGGAGCTGCTCCGGCCCGAAGGTACGGTCGTCGAGCTGAGCTGGTACGGCGACCGTCCCGTGCAGTTGTCGCTCGGCGGGGTCTTTCACAGCGGACGGTTGACCGTCCGGGGCAGTCAGGTGGGCATGGTCGCGCCGGCCCGGCGGGGGAGCCGCTCGTACGCCGACCGGCTGGCGCTCGCCCTGGACCTGTTGGCCGACCCGGTGTTCGATGCCCTGATCACCGGCACCTCCCGTTTCGCCGAGCTACCGGACGTGCTGGGACGCTTGACCTCGGGCGAGTTGCCGGCCCTCTGCCATCTGATCACCTACGACGAGGAGTGATTCCGTGTTCAGTGTGACCGTGCGTGATCACATCATGATCGCCCACAGCTTCCGCGGGGAGGTCTTCGGGCCCGCGCAGCGCCTGCACGGCGCGACGTTCGTGGTGGACGCGACGTTCCGCCGCGCCGAGCTGGACGAGGACGGCATCGTGGTGGACATCGGCCTGGCCACCGAGCAGCTCAAGTCGGTCCTCGGCGAGCTCACCTACCGCAACCTGGACGACGAGCCGGCCTTCGCCGGGGTGAACACGACCACCGAGGTGCTCGCCCGGACGATCGCCGACCGGCTCGTCGAGCGGGTGCACGCCGGCCGGCTCGGTGCGGGCGCACGCCACCTGACCGGCATCACCGTCACCCTGCACGAGTCGCACGTGGCGTGGGCCACCTACGAGCGAGATCTGTGAGCGCGAGGAGTGAGCTTGCGAGCCCCGCAGTCGCGAACGGAAGGCGGTGTGGTGAGCGCGAGGAGTGAGCTTGCGAGCCCCGCAGTCGCGAACGGAAGGCGGTGTGGTGAGCGCGAGGAGTGAGCTTGCGAGCCCCGCGGTCGCGAACGGAAGGCGGTGCGGTGAGCGCGAGGAGTGAGCTTGCGAGCCCCGCGGTCGCGAACGTCTGGTCGGCGCTGTGAGGACCTGGCAGGCCACCGCCGGGGGAGGCACCAGGGGCGCCGGCGAGGTGCACGTCGTGCTGCCGAACGACATCGACGACCCGGGCTCGCCGAGCGGTGGCAACCACTACGACCGGCGGGTCTGCCGGGGCTTGGCCGAGCAGGGCTGGACGGTACGCGAACACGCGGTGGCCGGGCAGTGGCCCCGGCCGGACCGGTCTGCTCGGGCGGTGCTCGCCGGGGTGCTCGCGGCGCTGCCGGACGGGGCGGTCGTCCTGGTCGACGGCCTGGTGGCCTCGGCGACGCCCGACGTGCTGGCGCCGCACGCCGACCGGCTGCGTCTGGTCGTCCTGCTGCACATGCCGCTGGACGACGAGACCGAGGCGCGGGCTCTCGCCTCGGCGCGGGCGGTGGTGGCGACCAGCAGCTGGACGCGGGACCGGCTGCTCGACCGGTACGACCTGCCTGCCGACCGGGTGCACGTGGCCGAGCCCGGCGTTGATCCGGCGCCGCCGGCCATCGGCAGTGGCAGCGGTGGTGCGCTGCTCTGCGTCGCCGCGGTCACCGCCACGAAGGGGCACGACGTGCTGGCCCGGGCGCTGGCGCAGGTCGCCGACCTGCCGTGGACGTGCGTCTGCGTGGGTGCGCTCACCCGGGATCCCGGGTTCGTCGCCGACCTGCGGGCGCAGCTGACCGTAACCGGGCTCACCGGCCGGGTGCAGCTGGCCGGTCCGTGGACAGGGACCCGCCTCGACGCCGCGTACGCCGTCGCGGATCTGCTCGTGCTCCCGTCCCGCGCGGAGACGTACGGCATGGTGGTCACCGAGGCGCTGGCCCGCGGTGTCCCGGTACTGGGCACCGTGGTGGGCGGTCTGCCCGCGACTCTGGGCCGGGCGCCCGGCGGTGAGCTGCCGGGCCTGCTGGTCCCGCCGGACGACCCGGCGGCGCTGGCGGCCGCGCTGCGTCGCTGGCTGAGCGATGCCGGTCTGCGTGGCCGGCTCGGCCGCGCGGCACGGGACCGGCGGGACACGCTCACCGGCTGGCCGGTGACGGCGTCGAAGCTCGCGACGGTGTTGACCGGGGTGACCGGGTGAGCACCGACGTGCTGCTGCCCTTCCCGGCGTGGCTCGGGCTGCGGGAGGCCGCCGACTCGGTGGCCCGCGTGACCGAGCTGGTCGACGTGGTCCGCGAGCGGCTGCCGACCCGGCCCCTGATGATCCACGACCTGGGCAGCGGCACCGGCTCGGTGCTGCGCTGGCTCGCCCCGCGCCTGCCCGGTCCGCAGCACTGGACCCTGTACGACCGCGACCCGGGTCTGCTGGCCCTGGCCGTCACCGGTGCGGCCGCCGCCGTCGAGCCGGCCACCGCCGGCGCGGCTGCGCTGGCCACAGCCGGGCCGGTCCAGGTCACCGCCGCCGACGGCAGCCCGGTCACCGTGACGACCCGGTGTGCCGACCTGACCCGGCTCACCGCCGCCGACCTCGCGGCAGCCGACCTGGTCACCGCCTCCGCGCTGCTCGACATGCTCACCGCCGACGAGATCGAGCAGGTGGTCACCGCCTGCGCCGGTCGCCCGACCCTCTTCATGATCTCGGTCGTCGGCCGGGTGCGGCTCACCCCGGCGGACCCGCTCGACACGGAGATCGCCGAGGCGTTCAACGACCACCAGCGCCGCCGTGTCGGCGACCGGCGGCTGCTCGGGCCGGACGCGGTGGCCGCCACCATCGAGGCGTTCACCCGGCACGGCGTACCCGTCCGGACCCGGCCCAGCCCGTGGCGGCTCGGCGCGGAGCACGCGGAGCTGACCGCCGAGTGGTTCCGTGGCTGGCTCGCGGCGGCCTGCGAGCAGCGCCCCGACCTGGCGGACCGGTCGGCCGGGTACGCCCGACGCCGGCTCGCCGAGGCCGCCGCCGGCCGGCTCGCCGTGGTGGTCGAGCACGAGGACGTGCTCGCCGGCTGAACCGTTCGGGCCCGCCGCCCGTGCCTCTCAGAGAGGACGATCTTTCGATGGGAGGT
Organism: Micromonospora sp. NPDC023737; assembly: GCF_040639715.1. Taxonomy (NCBI): domain Bacteria; kingdom Bacillati; phylum Actinomycetota; class Actinomycetes; order Micromonosporales; family Micromonosporaceae; genus Micromonospora; species Micromonospora sp. NPDC023737. The sequence continues at coordinate 10,892 of NZ_JBFAAL010000031.1, read as the reverse complement.
CGGCGCGGATGTTCTGGTCGTGGGTGCGGGCGCTCGGCGGGATCGGGCTGCTCGGCGTACTGGTGTGGCAGGTGGGCAGCGGCCCGTTCCTCGACGGCCTGGCCCTGATCGACGGCCCGGCGCTGGCGTTGGCTCTCGCGATCGGCGCGGTCACCACGGTCTGCGGCGCGTGGCGGTGGAGCCTGGTCGCCGACGGGCTGGGCGTACGGCTGCCGCTGCGCACCGCCGTGGCCCACTGCTACCGGGCGGTGTTCCTCAACGCGACGCTGCCCGGCGGGGTGCTCGGCGACGTGCACCGGGCGGTGCGGCACGGACGGGACGCGGGGGACGTCGGACGCGCCGTACGTGCCGTGGTGTGGGAGCGCAGCGCCGGTCAGGTCGTCCAGGTGGTCCTCGCGCTGGTGCTGCTCGCCGCCTTCCCGTCGCCGGCGCGGCCGTACCTGCCGGTGGCGGTCGCGCTGCTGGTGGTCGGCGCGCTCGCCGTGGCGCTGGCGGCCCGGGTGGTGCCTCGCGCCGGCCGGTCCCGTTGGGCGAGGGCGGCGGGCGCGGTGGCCGGCGACGTACGGGCGGTACTGCGCGCCCGGCGCACCCGGCTGGGCGTGCTGCTCTCCTCCGCGGTCATGGTCGCGGGACACCTGGCGACGTTCCTGCTCGCGGCGCGTACCGCGGGGGCCACCGCGCCGCTGTCCCGGCTGCTGCCGCTGACGCTGCTCGCGCTGCTGGCGATGGGGTTGCCGTTGAACGTCGCCGGTTTCGGACCCCGGGAGGGAGTCGCCGCGTGGGCCTTCGGCGCGGCCGGCCTGACCGCCGCCCAGGGGGTGGCGACCGCGACGGTGTACGGGGCCCTGGTACTGGTCGCGAGCCTGCCGGGCGCCGCGGTGCTGCTCCGTCGGCGGATGCGTGAGCCGCTCGCGCTCGGCCGGCGGATCCCGCCGCTCTTGGGACGGCGGGAAGCTCCGCAGCGTGGTTGAGTGTTGAAAGGGTGCCGGTAGGCGCGGCCGGGCGGGCCGCGCCGGACGTAAGGAGCCACATGTCGGAAGCACTCCCTGTCGCGACGATCCGCACCCAGGTCACCGTGCCGCTGCGGTTTCCGGACGGCTACGCCACCAGCGCCCGCGTCTTCACCTTCAAAGGGCTGGTCGACGGTCGGGAACACCTGGCGTTCGGGCTGGGCGACTGGGCGGGAGCGCTCGACCGGTACGCCGCCGGCGGGCCGGCGCCGCTGGTGCGCCCGCACAGCGAGTGCCTGACCGGGGACGTGTTCGGCAGCCAACGCTGTGACTGCGGCCCCCAGCTGCGCGAGTCGGTCGAGCGGATCGCCGAGGCCGGCGGTTTTCTGCTCTACCTGCGTCAGGAGGGCCGGGGGATCGGGCTGTACGCGAAGCTCGACGCGTACGCGTTGCAGGACGCCGGGCTGGACACGTACGAGGCGAATGTGGCGCTGGGCCACGGCGAGGACGAGCGTGACTACAGCGCGGCCGCACAGATGCTCGCCACTCTCGGGGTCCCGGCCATCGTGTTGCTGAGCAGCAACCCGGAGAAGGCCCTCCAACTCGACCGGCTGGGCGTGACGGTGACCGAGCGGGTGCCGACCGGGCTGTACCTCTCCCCGGCCAACGCCGACTACCTCGCGGCGAAGGCCAGCCGCGCCGCGCGCACCCCCGACCTCCCGGCCGTCCGGTGACGGCCGGGCCGGTCCGGCCGTACGTGCTGCTGAGCTGCGCGGCCTCCATCGACGGCTACATCGACGACGCCACCGACCAGCGACTGCTGCTCTCCAACGAGGACGACTTCGACCGGATCGACGAGGTACGGGCCGGCTGCGACGCCATCCTCGTCGGCGCGGGCACGGTCCGGCGCGACGACCCGCGGCTGCTGGTCCGCTCGGCGAGGCGGCGGGAGGAGCGGGTGGCGACCGGACAGCCCGCCACGCCGGTCAAGGTGACCATCACGGCCAGCGGGGACCTGGACCCGACCGCCCGCTTCTTCACGGCGGGGGAGACCGAGCGGCTCGTCTTCTGCGCCTCCGGCGCGCTGGAGAAGACCCGGGAACGGATCGGTCGGCTGGCCATCGTGCTCGACGGTGGCGAGCCGCTGGATTTCGCGGCGATGCTCACCGACCTGGCCGCCCGGGGCGTACGCCGGTTGATGGTCGAGGGCGGCGGCAGCGTGCACGCGCAGTTCCTCGCGGCCGGGCTCGTGGACGAGTTGCACCTGGTCGTCGCGCCGTTCTTCGTCGGCGACTGCCGGGCGCCGCGGTTCGTGTCCGACGGCCGGTACCCCTGGCATCCGGGTCGTCGTGCCGCCGTGGCGGAGGTCCGCCAGATCGGGGACGTGGTGCTGGTCCGCTACGCCCTTTCCGACCGGTGCCCGTGCTGATCGGCCGCGTTCCGGCCGAGGGGTTGCGATGCGGGGAACGGGGCCTCCCGCACCTGCGGACGCAGTAGGTTGTAACCGAGTCCCCGCCTCGTCGGTGGCTGTCGCAGCGACACCCGGCGGGCGGATCCCGGCGCGTGGTTCACGAGGCCAGGCGGCCGATCGGGACCTCCACCGACATGATTCCGCAGGAGTGCGCAAGGTGCGGTGACCGAGCCAGGGAGGCCAACGATGCCGGGTGCCCGGAACAGCGCGGCGAGCATCGAGAACGTGGACATGAAGCTCGAGGTCGTGATCCTGCCGGTCACGGATGTGGACCGGGCGAAGGAGTTCTACGGCCGCCTCGGGTGGCGGCTCGACCAGACTCCGGCCGGCATCGTCCAGTTGACGCCGCACGGCTCGGGGTGCTCGGTCCAGTTCGGCCCGGGCCTCAACCCGGCGGCACCCGGTTCCGCCGTGAACTACCTGGTCGTCTCGGACCTCGAAGCGGCCCGAAGTGCCCTGATCGGCGCCGGGGTGGACGTCGGCGAGATCGTCCACATGACTCCGCAGGGGCCGGTCAGCGGCCCGGATCCCGAAGGCCGTAGCTACTTCTCCCGCGCCACCTTCGAGGATCCGGACGGCAACACCTGGCTGGTGCAGGAGATCACGACCCGGCTTCCGGGGCGGGTCGAGGCCGAGGGGACGTCGTTCGCCTCCGCGAGCGACCTGGCGAGCGCGTTGCGTCGCGCGGAGGCCGCCCACGGCGAGCACGAGAAGCGCACCGGTAAGACGGACCCGGACTGGCCCGGCTGGTACGCGCGGTACATGGTGAGCGAGCAGGCGGGCACCGAACTGCCTCAGTGAGCTTCCGCGGCCGGGGCCGCAGGTGAGTCCACGCGTCAGCCCCGTTCACCGGCACCGAAGGTGATCGGGCCGCCCGGACGCGGCCCGATCCGCCAGACAGGCTCCGGCTGATCCCGGAGATGCCCCTGCCGGGCTTCAGCTGCGCACCAGTGCCAGGACGCTCAGCCCGAACATCAGGACGCCCAGGGGAAGATGTACCGACGGTACGTGCGCGATGCCGAGCACGACCTGGGCCGAGGCGAGGGCGAGGAAGCCGGACGCCTGCCAGACGGGCCGCGGTGAGCCGCCACCCGGCTTCCAGGCCAGCACCGCCGCCAGCAGGTACAGCATGGACGCGCCGTACATCACGCGGGCTCCGGCACTGTGCAGCGTCTCTCCGTAGGACGAGGTCAGCAGCAGGCCCGCGGAGACGGCTTGCGCGAAGATGGTCAGGGTCTGCACGACGACCGCGATCTGCAGAAATGAGAGGCGGTGCTCCGCCGTCGCCTGAGTTGCCATGCCACAGTCCTCTTTTCCGCCCGAAGGCGCCGGATCGATAAGGTCTCACCGGTCCGACGAGACGGGCCTGCGAAAGGTAAGGGCGAGGAGGCGGTCGGAGGCATGGCGACGGCCGGGACGAGCACCGATGAGGTGGCGGGCGAGCGGCGTCAACTGATCAATGTCGCCTATCGGTTGCTCGGTTCACTTGCCGAGTCCGAGGACGCCGTGCACGAGGCCTACGCGCGCTGGTACGCGCTGCCACGAAGCCGGCAGGACGAGATCGTAAACACCGGCGCCTGGCTGACGACGGTGACCTGCCGCATCTGCCTGGACGTGCTCGGTTCGGCGCGGGTCCGGCGTGAACGCTATGTCGGCGCGTGGTTGCCCGATCCGCTGCCCGATCAGGCCGAGTGGGACCACGGCCGGGGCGTCGACCCCGCCGACCAGATAGTCCTGGACGAATCGGTGGCCATGGCCCTACTTGTCGTGCTGGAGTCGGTGACACCCGCCGAGCGGGTGGCGTTCGTCCTGCACGACGTCTTCCGGTACCCGTTCGCCGAGATCGCCGAGATCGTCGGCCGGACCCCTGCGGCCTGCAAGCAGCTTGCGGCCTCCGCCCGGCGGAGGGTGCGCCTCGCGCGGGCGCCACTGCCGGCGGCCGGGCGGATCGACGCGGTGCGGCAGGTCAAACAGGCCTGGGAGGCCAGGGACATCGCGGCCCTCGTCGAGCTTCTCGACCCGTCCGCCGTGATGACCGCCGACGGCGGCGGCTTGGTCGGCACCGTCCTGCGCCCGATCGAGGGCCGCACGCGCATCGCCCAGTACCTGGTCGCCATCGCCGACAAGGCTCCGGGACTCGAACTCCTGTTGCGCTCGGTCAACGGTGTGCCGGGCCTGGTGGCCCAGCGTGCCGGCGCCGTGATGACCGTAGCCGCGCTCGACGTGGTCGACGGTCGCGTCACCCGGATCTGGGCGGTCCGCAATCCGGAGAAGCTGCGACCGTGGATGCGTGACGGCCAGCTGTACTGACCGGGGCCGGGCCGGAAACGACCCCGGAGCGGTCCGGTGGGCCCGCCGACAGCGGCCCGACCACGAGTCCGATGTTGCGGTTTGATCAACTCGTTGACACGACACCGCTCTGACCGGGACTATCAGCGACGGTTCGGTGGCCTGCCTCTCGTGGGCAGTGGGTCCACATGACAACGATGTCAGGCCGCGACTCCGGAGGAGAGCACATTGCCGAGATCGGCGGGCCACGCACCAGGGCGACGAGCATCCCGTCCGGCGGTGCCGTGACGGCTCGACGCCCACTCCGACGGACGGTTCAACCGGCCTGAGCAGGCAGCAACGCCTGCACCCCTGACGGACCGCGCTCGCGGTCCACTCCACCACCACGTTCGACGTACTCGACGCGAATCGAGTCGAAAGGCCCTACCTGCATGTCGTATCCCTCATTCGCGCGCCCCTCGTCGCGCCGACTGCTTGCCGCGGCAACCGCGGTGATGCTGCCGGTGGGACTGGTCCTGGGCGCGCCCCTCGCGAACGCCGCGGCCAGGACGGCGCCGCCCGGCAACTTCAGTTCCTCGTTCGAGTCGGCCGATCCACAACCCGCCACGAGCACCGTCGAGGTCGGCCAGGACGGCAAACCGGTCCAGGCCAACCTGAGCGGAACGACCGCCACCCTGCCCGGCAGCCTGCTCGGCAAGGTCGACTCGGTGACCGCGAGTGACGAGAACGCGCCGAACGAGGTCGCCGCGAACCTGAAGGACGAGGACTCGGCGACGAAGTGGTTGGCGTTCAGCCAGACCGGCTGGGTCACCTACCGGCTGACCGAGCCGGCCGCGGTGGTGCGCTACGCGCTGACCGCCGCCGACGACGAACCGGGCCGTGACCCGCGGGACTTCGTCATCCAGGGGTCGAACGACGGCAGCACCTGGACCGACCTGGACAAGCGGACCGGTGAGCGGTTCAGCGGGCGGTACGCCACGAAGTACTACAGCTTCGCCAACAAGACCGCCTACGGCTACTACCGCCTGAAGGTCACCGCGAACTCCGGTAACCCGCTGCTGCAACTCGCGGGCTGGAGCATCAGCGACGGTTCGAACACCCGGCCGCCGACGACCACGATGGTCAGTAGTGTCGGCGCCGGCCCGACCGGCGGCTACACCACCAAGCCCGGGGCCGGATTCACCGGCGTGGCCGCGCTGCGGTACGCGGGTGGCGCCGAGGCGGCCGGTCGTTCGTACGCGACGAACAAGCTGTTCGACGTGGACATCCCGGTCGGACCGAAGACCCGGCTCTCCTACAAGATCTTCCCTGAGTTCACCGACGGGAACAGCGAGTACCCGTCCACGTACACGGCCGTGGACCTGCACTTCACCGACGGCAGCTACCTGAGCCGCCTCTCGCCGGTCGACCAGCACGGCTACCCGCTGACCACGGCCGGGCAGAGCGCGTCCAAGGTGCTCTACGCCGACCAGTGGAACGCGGTGCAGTCCGACATCGGCGCGGTCGCGAACGGCAAGACCATCGACCGGATCCTGCTGGCCTACGACATCCCGAACGCCACCGACACGACCCGGTTCCGGGGCTGGCTCGACGACCTCGAGCTGACCGCCGCGCCGACCCCGATCGACGGCTCGCGGCTGACGAACTACGTCGACACCCGGCGCGGAACGAACTCGACAGGTGGTTTCTCGCGCGGCAACAACCTGCCGATCAGCGCGGTGCCGAACGGCTTCAACTTCCTCACCCCGGTCACCGACGCCGTGTCCGACTCGTGGCAGTACAACTACCACCGGTACAACAACGAGCAGAACCTGCCCGAGCTGCAGGGCCTCGGGATCTCGCACGAGCCCAGCCCGTGGATGGGTGACCGCAACCAGATGTCGGTCATGCCGGTCGCCGGCGACGGTCCCCTCACCGGGGAGCCCGCCCGCCGGGCGGTCGCGTTCCGCCACGAGGACGAGACGGCGCGGCCGGACTACTACCGGGTCGCCCTGCAGAACGGCCTGGTCGCGGAGATGGCACCCACCGACCACGCCGGTGTCATGCGGTTCACCTTCCCGTCCGGGCAGGCCACCGGAAGCCTCGTCTTCCACAACGGCACGTTCACCATCGGCACGGACGGCACGTTCACCGGCTGGGTCGACAACGGGAGCGGCTTCTCGGCCGGTCGCAGCCGGATGTTCGTGGCCGGCGCCTTCGACCGCGCGCCGACGGCGTCCGCCGCGACGTCCGCCACCTTCGACGTCTCCGCGAACCGTCAGGTGATGATGCGTATCGCGACGTCGTTCCTCTCGGTCGACCAGGCGCGTAAGAACCTCGACCTGGAGGTCACCGGGAAGAGCTTCGACCAGATCCACGCCGCCGCGACCGCCGCCTGGCAGGAGCGACTCGGCCGGATCGAGGTGCGGGACGCTACCGAGACGCAACTGGTGACGCTGTACTCGAACCTGTACCGGTTGAACCTGTACCCGAACTCGCAGTCGGAGAACACCGGCACCGCCGCCACTCCGCGCTGGCAGTACGCGAGCCCGGTGTCGGCGCCGACCGGCGCGTCGACCGCCACGCACACCGGTGCCAAGATCGTCGACGGGCAGATCTACGTCAACAACGGATTCTGGGACACCTACCGCACCGTGTGGCCCGCGTACGCGCTGCTGTACCCGGACGTCGCGGCGCGGATCGCCGACGGCTTCGTCCAGCAGTACCGTGACGGCGGCTGGATCGCCCGCTGGTCGTCGCCCGGCTACGCCGACCTGATGACCGGCACCAGCGCGAACGTGTCGCTGGCCCAGGCCTACCTCACCGGGGTCGAGCTGCCCGACCCGCTCGCCGCGTACGACGCCGCGGTCAAGGACGCCACCGTCGCGTCCGGACGCAACGCGGTCGGCCGCAAGGGCATCGAGACCTCGCTCTTCCTCGGCTACACCCCGACCTCCACCGGAGAGTCGGTGTCGTGGGCCCTGGAAGGCTTCATCAACGACTACGGCATCGGCAACATGGCCGCGGCCCTGGCGAAGGACCCGGCGACGCCGAAGTCGGAACGCAAGCGGCTCAAGGACGAGTCGGAGTACTTCCTGCAGCGGGCCCGCAACTACGTCCACCTGTTCGACCCGAAGACGAAGCTCTTCCAGGGCCGCGACGCCGCCGGCAACTTCCTCGTCAGCGACCCGCTGGACTGGGGCGGCGTCTACACCGAGACCAACGGGTGGAACTTCGCGTTCACCGCGCAGCAGGACGGCCGGGGGCTGGCCAACCTGCTCGGCGGGCCGAAGGCGTTGGAGCAGAAGCTCGACGAGTACTTCGCCACCACCGAGAACGCCGACCGCTACGGCGGGTACGGCGGCCTCATCCACGAGATGCTCGAGGCGCGGGCCGTGCGGATGGGTCAGCTCGGCATGAGCAACCAGCCGTCGCACCACATCCCGTACATGTACGACTTCGCCGGCGTGCCGGCCAAGACCCAGGCGATCGTCCGGGAGATCCTGCAGCGCCACTACGTGGGCAGCGAGATCGGCCAGGGCTACCTGGGTGACGAGGACAACGGCGAGATGTCGTCGTGGTACGTGCTCAGCTCGCTGGGCATCTACCCGCTGCAGGCCGGCTCGTCCCAGTGGGCCATCGGCTCTCCGCAGTTCACCCGGATGGTCGTGCACCGCGCCAACGGCGACCTCGTCGTCAACGCGCCGAACAACAGCACGAAGAACGTCTACGTGCAGGGCGTGAAGGTCAACGGCAAGAAGCAGCGCACGGTCTCCATCGACGCGTCCGCGTTCGCCAAGGGCGGCACCATCGACTTCCAGATGGGCCCCGACCCGTCGTCCTGGGGCAGCGGCAAGAACGACGCGCCGCCGTCGCTGACCAAGGGGAACGCGACGCCCGAACCGCTGCAGGACACCACCGGCCCGGGCCTCGGCACCGCGACCGCGACCGGCGGCCAGGACGCGTCGAAGCTGTTCGACGACTCGTCGATCACGCAGTTGACCTTCACCTCCGGCGCCCCGGAGATCAGCTGGGCGTTCCGCGGCGAGAAGCAGAAGCCCGCTTACTACACCCTCACCTCCGGCTCGGCCGAGGGTGACCCGGCGGACTGGCGCCTGCAGGGCTCCAACGACGGCATCACCTGGACCACCGTCGACTCCCGCAAGGGTGAGGTGTTCCGGTGGCGCAACCAGACCCGCCCCTTCAAGATCGACAAGCCGGGACGGTTCGCTCAGTTCCGCCTCGTCGTGACGAAGAGCGTGGGCGCCGCGCAGACGAACCTCGCCGAGGTCGAGCTGCTCGCCGGCGGTGACCTGGAGCTCGGCGGCGGCGACGTCGCGGTTACCGCCGCGGGCAGCGTCGACGCGCGGGCCGGCGTGCCCGTGTCCGTACCGCTGGCCACCGTCACCGGCGGCAACGCCGAGGGCTACCAGGTCACCATCGACTGGGGAGACGGCACGCCGGTCACCGACGGCACCCTCTCGCTCAGCTCGCGTGCCGTCTACGGCGTCAGCGGCTCGCACACCTACGCCACGCCCGGTTACCACCAGGCGAACGTCACCGTCACTGACGGTACCGGCCAGGGTTCCGCGACCGTCGGCGTCAACGTTTCCTACGCGCCGAGCGACGGCCTCGTCGCCGCCTTCGACACCGTCTGCATCGGTGACGAGGGCGTCCGCGCGGCGAACTGCGACGCCAAGCAGTGGGCGTACTCGCGGGCTGCCCTGACGGCGGCCGGCGTGACGCAGGGCAAGCGGCACGGGGTGCCGGGTACGTCGCTGCACTTCACCCTGCCGGCGATCCCGGCGGGGCAGGCCGACAACGCCAGCGGCAACGGGCGGACGATCGCGCTCGACCTGCCGGACGACGCCACGAGCATCTCGTTCATCGGCGCCGGCACGCAGGGCAGCCAGAGCACGACCGGCACGGCGACCTTCAGCGACGGCAGCACCGCCAGCATCCCGATCCAGATGAGCGACTGGACGCTGGGCGGCAACGCCAACGGCACGCCGTCCTACGGCAACGTGATCGTCGCCAAGACCGCGTACCGGTTGTACGGCACGAGCCGGGACGGCGCCCAGCCGTTCCTGTTCGCCACCGCGCCGTACCAGATCCCGGCGGGCAAGAAGCTCGTCTCGGTGACCCTGCCGGCGCAGACCGGCGACCCCGCCTCGGCGGGCCGGATCCACGTGTTCGCCATCGCCGACGACGGCACGTCGGAGGAGCTGGCGATCGCCGCTGCGAAGGACCAGACGGCCGACGCCGGCCAGGCCCTCTCGGCGAACCTCGGCTCGGTGAGCGGCGGCGTTCCCGACACGTCGGGCTATCACGCGCGCGTCCAGTGGGGTGACGGCACGGTTCCGGCCGACGTCACGATCGACGCGTCGGGTGCGATGAGCGGGCAGCACACCTACGCGCGGGAGGGCACCTACACGGTGCGCGTCACCGCGTGGGACACGCAGTCCAGCAGCACCGGGACCTTCACCGTGACCGTGGGACGTGGCGAGACCCAGCCGGCGATCGCCATGTCCACGTCCGCCACCGTCACCTCCGGCGACACCATCACCGTCAACGGCAGCGGGTTCGCCGCCGGTGAGCAGGTCACCGTGAGGCTCGGCACCAGTCCGGTGCGGACCATGAAGGTCACCGCCTCCGCGAAGGGAGCGGTGAAGGCCTCGATCGTGACGTCCGGCGACGCGCAGCCCGGCCGCTACTCCGTCACCGCGACCGGCGCGTCCTCGCACACGCCGGCGACGGCCACCGTCCAGGTGACCGAGCCGGCACAGGTCCGGACGTACCAGCCGCGGGCGGCGCTGTTGACCAGGTCGGGAGCGCCCGGCACCGCGGTCATGATCGACGGCTTCGGGTTCGCGCCGAACGAGGCGATCACGGTCCGCTTCGGAGACGGCCTCGCCACCAGCACGGTGCAGGCGAACGCCGACGGCGTCATCTCCGGCGCCACCGTCCGTGTTCCCGGCACGGCGAAGGCCGGCTCGACCAGCCTCACGCTGACCGGCGCCGACTCGGACAAGCGGATCACGCTGCCGTTCCGGGTCACCGGTTCGAACTGATCCGGAGGTAGTGCCAACCGCCGTGGGGGGGGCGGGGGGGACGGCCCCCCCCCCGGCCGTTTCGGCGGGCACGGCCCAGCCCCCGGGCGGGGGCGGGGGGGGGGCGGGGAAGGGGGGGAGGGGGGGGGCCCC
>NZ_JBFAAL010000030.1:0-26801 GCF_040639715.1 Micromonospora sp. NPDC023737 | reverse complement strand
TCTTCGGTTGTCCTCACAAACCATCGATGATCAACGCGGTGGCCGTCTCCATGCCTGCGCCACGCCCAACGCCGAAGCCAAATGACGTTGGAGTATTAGCCCTGCTGGGCGCACCAGCGCTGCGCCGCCTTGGTCAAGTCCTCGACGGTGGCTCGGCCGCCGTGCACCGCCCGGGAGAACAGCACCGCCCGCCGCCGCAGCCGGCGACGCGCCTCGCCTGATCGGGCGGCGCCGCGTCTGACGACTCGCTAGAAGGCACTTCCGCCATGAGTCATGGCGTTCGCAACGGTCCGCGCCGCCGGGCGGCTCCCCCTCGCAGTGGCCGAAGGTCCAGTTCGGCCGGGCGCTTCCCGAGGTGACCGCCAGCTGCTGCCGGGGGCCAGCGAGCAGCCGCACCAGCCTGCCACGACGCTCGACCAGCGGCGCACATGCCGCTGCTCCGCCCCTGGGCCCCCTTGCATCCGTCAACCGGGCCGAGGATTCACACTGGTGCGGTGGAGACTGGTGGGATTGAGTCAGCTCGAACTTGGCTGTTGACAGGGCAGCTGGCCCGCTTTGTTGGCTTGCCCGAGTCTGCCTGGCTTGATGTCAAGTCAGGGCCCTACCGACTCGATGATCCCGGAGGCGCAGCAGAACTGGCTAAGGACGTTGCCGCGTTCGCGAACGGAGGCGGTGGCCTACTCATAGTCGGGTTTTCAACCCGGCGCGAGGGCACCCGGGAAATCATCGAGAAGCTTCGACCGGTGCCGCGCAGCCTCGTAGACCTCGACCGCTATCGAAAGCTGGCACGGGAACGGGTCCAGCCGCACGTCAGAGGACTCGACATCACCTTCTACTCGACCGATGGCGACAGGGGCGTGCTGGTCATCGATGTTCCGCGTCAGCACGAATCGGCCAAGCCGTTTATTGTGGACATCTTCAATGGGAGGAGAGCGCCGGTTGTGGCGGTCCCCTTTCGGGACGGCGACGCCACGCAGTGGCTCTCGCACAGCAGCCTTCACCAGCTGCTCTCGGCAGGTTGGAACGCGTCGGACGGTCCGCGCGAGAACATCGTCCGAGCACTTCATGAAGGCGTCGCCTCAGCGCTACCCACGCGGAAGGAACCACAGGTTCCGCTTGTCGGCGTTGGGTCAGGCGCGGTAAGGCGCGAGTTCGAGACCGCATACGCCGCAGCAGGCGGTGAATCAGTCCTTGGTCATCCAACCGATGCGGTTACCTCGCTGGGCCCCGGCTTAATACAGCCACTCTCCGGCAGCAGGGAGCGACCCGGGGCAATCTTGTCCGCGCTACCCGGTCATGGGTGTGCGGTGGTGCCGGATCCGATGTGGGAGAGCTTGTGCCGTGCCGGAGGCGATGCGAATCAGGAATCCAGCATCAGCAAGATCGGGTTGCCAAAGACGCCAGCCGACGGGACACCGTTGGTTATTGACCGTGATGCGACGGTAGTGGAACTCGACGGCGGAAGTTGGGGAGCAGGCCGCCTTATCCGCTCATCGCCGCGCGAGCGGTGGATGTGGCACCCCATCCCGCGGCTTGACTTCCAGATAAGTTACAACACTCATTGGCCCGAGGGCGGTCACGTAGACGTCGTCGTTCGCGCCGTTCTCGACATCTCATGGCAAGGGTATCCGCAGCGCTCTCGTTCCTTGTCGAGGTCGGTTCGGGCGGACCACCAAGCCCTGCTGTCTGGCACCGGGTTCGCGGCGGTTCTGTCGAGCCTTTCCGCGCGTCGTGGCGCCAGGATCGCCCCACCGCCTTGGCAGCCGGCGGGCGGACAACACACCTACCACTCCGGCACCAGTTCGCACATGCGCGCCCGCCTCGCTGCACCTGATGGTGCCTCAGCACTGGCAGCGAACGCGATCCTTCAACTCGGCAGCCTTCGCTCTTCATCGTCTGTGATCGGATATGTGGATCTGAGTATCAATCTGGCTGCGTGGCGTAATGCCCTCGTGGATTCGGGAGCTTCTCTACCAGAGGGCGCGGACGTTAGGCTCTCACTCCCAGAGGTCATCGAGGTGTTGACCTCGGCATGGAGCACCGCGCTTGTCCTGCCGACTGCCCTAGCGGTGTCCTACGACGATCTGGCACTGGCTGCACCGCCGTTCATCGAAATGCACCTGCGAGCAGGCACACGCGCCGACAGTGGTGGCGGCTATCGCCAGCTGAGCCTCGCAGACGCCGTTGATCTTTCGATTCTAGGAGAGACGTCGGAAGCATTCCGATCAGAGACTGGGCTGCGGGTCGTGGGCCCCTTCGGACTCAATCGAGCCTCACAGCGCCGAATGGTGGCCGAGGGTCTCGACGAGCTGGCCCTTGGATGGGGACACTTCAACATCGACTCGGAAGCCCTGTTCGCCGAGATTGCTGACTGGCCGCTGTAGCCAGCAGCCGTCCCGTAGCTGCTCATCGATCTGGGCGCCGCGCCTGCCGCTCTCTTGCATTGCCCGGTTGGTCGCGGCGCCCTCGCTGGGTCTGGACTCCAGCTGAGGTCAGTCAGGCGATGCGCGCGTAGTCGGAGAAGGGGTCTTCGCCTTCGCCGAGTATCAGCGGCACGTGTCCGGCCTGGGCCGCGCGTACCGGACGCGGTGACGCCACCGGTGGTGCTCGTAGGCCGTGTCCACCTGAATCTCGGCCACGACGGTCGGCTCGACCTGGGCGTAACGCAGCGGCTCGGGCCGCTCGAACTGGCCCGACCACGTGGCGGGCAGCGGATCGGGCCAGGGGTGGATGACCGTTTGCCGTTCGGTCGGACGGGGCGGCGACAGCAGCGAAGCCAGCTCCAGACGCTGCGGCGTGGCCAGCGGGTGCGTTCGGCCGGTGTACCGGAGCCGACCCCGCCGGTCGAAGCGGCCGAGGAGAGCGGTGTCGGGGTTGCGGACGCTGCCGGTGACGCCGCCGATGATCGCCTCCGTGGTGGCATGTACCCGGAACTTCGCCCATCCTCGCCGGCCAGGCTCATACCGGCTGTCGAGCCGTTTGATCACCACACCCTCGACGCCAGCCGCGGTCCAGGTAGTCAGCCACTCGCTGACCTCGGACAGGTCGGCGCTTTGCGGGGTGACCGCCAGCTGCGGCGGGGCGCCGGCGAGCAGCCGCATCAGCCGGGCACGACGCTCGACCAGCGGCGCGTCGAGCACCGGCTCCCCGCCAGCGTCGACGAGAACGTCAAAGGTCACGTAGTAGGCCGGGTGCTCACGGGCTTCCCGCAGCAACTGTCGGCCGGCGGTGACCCGCCGCTGCAACAGGGCGAAGTTCGTCCGCCCGCGCTCCCAGACGACTAGTTCCCCGTCGAGCACCACACCGGGCGGGACGAAGGCCCGCACTGCCCGCGTGATGTCCGGGAAGTACGGCGTCAGATTCCTGCCGGCGCGGGACTGCAGGTAGACGTCGGAGGCTCCCCGAAAGGCCAGCGCCCGCCACCCATCCCACTTCGGTTCATAGGTCAAGTTCGGACCCTCGGGCACCGCGTCGACGGGCGCGGCCAGCATCGGGGCGACAGGCCGGCGTAGCACCGGCCCACCCGGCGACGTCTCCCACCGCCAGGCCGGACTCAACCCCTCCAGCCCCATCCGCCCCGACCGCGAGCGTCACTCATCTTCCCGTCCCTCCCCCGCTATGGTCGGGCAGCGGGAGTGGGCTCCGGGCGCAGATCAGGCCCGCTGATCGTGGGGGCCTCCGGAGCAGCGATCGCTACGTCCCACTCATCGGTTCTCGCGCCGGCCCGATGCCGGCACCCGGAGGCCCCCCGCACCACCCCTAGACCGTCCTAGGAGGATCGGTTTCAAAGTGGGCGGCCAGCACTGCACACCTGGCACGGCGCCCGCGCTGCTAGGTGGTGCTGCTGCGGTCCGTGCGGCACCTGATCGCGCCCGCAGTGGCCCTCAGCTCGATCGCTCCACGTCCGTTGTCTCACCCGCAGAACCGGCCTCTGACTGCGCCTCCATGAGCATGCCGTAGTAGGGCAGGACCACCAGTCGCAGGCACAACCACCACGCGTAGACCGCTGCAGCACTCCACGACTGGGGGTCGTTGAGCAACCCGTGCGCCAGGTCGTTACGCAGGTTTGGGCCGAGCTGTTCGCACAGCAGGGCACGCAGTTCTAGGGTGAGATCAGGTCCCAGCAGCTGCAGGGACTCTGGCATCTCAAGCAGGGTGTTGAGCCCCTTCTGCGTCTCGACGCCGTTCTCGTCCACGAAGAGTGTGAAGATCCCGTGGGCCTTCAGGCAATCACGCACCAGCTGCTCGACCTGGGGTACGAGCATCGAAATGGCCGACGGGAAGTCACGGGAAAGCCCGTGCCACAGCCCACGCGCCCACAGGCCGACGTGCCCCGGAGGGACGGCCGGCGATTCGTAGCAGATGTCGGTGAGGAATCCGGTGTCGAACCGGTGCTCGAGCATCAGCACCTCGAGGGCAGGGTAGATGAAGGCCTTGACGTGAAGATCGATCCTCCCACTGAATGACCGGACCACCTCGGCGAAGACTGCCTCGTCAGACGGCTCGCCCACGCCAAGCCCTGCCCGGGTGGCGACCTTCCGTGCATCCGTGCTGAGCGTCAAGCTTCCGACGAGAGACGATATGCCCCCCTGCATACGCTCTCGCTCGTCGGCCATCTCCTTCTTGGCGTCGATCAGCGGCACGATGTCTGCGAACCTTACGAGTGCTTCGAGTCGCTCCTTCCCAGACACCACCTTGCGCGCATCCTCAACGAAGGGAGTGATGTCGATCGAGCCCGACTGGATGAGCATCATCTCCTCTAGCGAGAGCTCTCGGACGTCAGCGAGCCGGTCCCGCAGCTGCTGGAGTTGCCCGTCGAGACCGCGCGCGAAGCGGTACTTCCGGGGAAGACCACGTATGGTCGCGATGGCCTTCTCGATAAACATGCCGACAACGGGCGCGCCCCTGTCCTGCGCTCGTCGCTCGTCCGCCTCGTCGATGTACGTCTGGGCGACGCGCTCAATGCACGCATTGGCGAGGTCTGTTTCGCCCGCCCGCAAGAACCAGATACAGGCGTGGCGCTCGTACGCGCGCCTGAGCCGATGGTTCGCGGCGACAGTAGTGGCAAGCGACACGAAGTGGTCGGCCAGATCCCGAGGTGCCTGATCAACGGACCTGACTTTGCGCAGCAGGTCCGAAATCTGGGTCAGCATGAAACCCGCAGAGCCATCCTTGGCAAGCAGAAACTCGGCCAGCTCCGTCGTCATCTCCATGACGGTCTGTCGGCCAGCCTTGCCTCGGCGCAGCGACAGCTCAAGCGCCCGTCGCCAGCCGTCACGACCCGACTCAAGCCAGGCGTCGCGCTCTAGCGGCACCGAGCGGTAAGCATCAACCGCAGCGGACAGTAGGTCCATGTTGCGCCGGTTGCCGTAGGACCACGCGATGTCAGCGGCCCTGGCCCTCAGGGCCGGCTCCTCAATGAGGGGCACGAGGCGCGCCAGCAACTCAAGCTCCGGCTCGCTGAAGTCTTCCGGGACGAACGATCGGCGGTTCCCGATCTGCATGGCGGGCGCGTACGGCTCCGTCCAGTTGTCGGGAACCAGCATGGGGGACGCCGCCTTCGCTAGCACGTCCAGCACGCGCGTCCTGAGGCTGTCCTCTCCTGCATCTACCCGAGCTTCAGCGCTCAGGCGGGCGAGGTCGTGCGAAAGCACCTCGGGGCATTCGTTCCCGCGTGAGAGGCCGTTCTCATCTACCACCGCGGGAGCCCACCAGGATGGGTCGATCGACGCCTCCGCCGCCCCTCCGTCCGAGGCTGTACTCGTCACCTGCGTCTCCTCCATGCTCTCGCCTGCACGGGCCCGGCGCGGCGTGCCCGATCACAATCCTTCAGCAGCAGTGGCCATAGCCGCGCGCGACGAACCCGCGGCCGGCCCGCGGCGGCCCGAGGATTAGTCGACCTTGCTCTCGGGGTCCGCGATGAAGGCCAGGAACTCGACACCGAGCGGAGTCGTCGCCGGCGCCCACAGTCCGTTCTCCGTCATCATCCCGGTGAGCGACTGGTTGATCAGGCCAGCGGTGGTGAGTGCACCGGCGTACCGGTCGATCAGATCGCGGCGGCCGGCAAGCTCCGGCATGCCGGCCTCGATGATGCCTGTCTTCGGGCCCATGGAGCTGTTCGGCCGAGGTATGCCGTGGCGGTCGAACCAGCCAGGCGGGTCGGACAGGAGCTTCAGCATTCGCACGTGGGTCGGGGTGAACCGGTCGATCATGTCGAAGAAGAGCTGCTGAGTGTCGACGTCGGGCGCGTCGGGCATCACGGAGTTGACGACCGCGTTGCGCAGCACCTCGAGCTTCTCGGCGCGCGAGGTGCGGTCGGCGATCTGCGCGGCCGTGGTCAGCGCGTCCATGAACGCGTCCTCGCCGATGAGCTGTGCGAAGTCGCCGACCTGCTCTTCGAGCTCGTGCACCTTCGCGGCGAGGTCGTTCAGCCATCGAGTGCGTCGGTCGGCAAGGCGCCGGCCAGCGAGTTCGTTGAAGGCGACCTGGAGGGCGCTGCCCGCGACGGGCACGAACGAAATTGCCATCTCGGCGGACTTCGCAAGCCCTTGCTTTCGGTCGCTGTCCTCTGGGTACAGTTCCACGCTGGGCATGATGCCCCACTGCCGCAACCTCGGGTCGGGAGGTGGGCGCTCGTTTGCCTGCCCGATGCCAGTGCAGCACGCGGTCGATGGCGCCCGAGCGAGCGGCGGGTAACCCGCCGCCCGCTCGCTGTCTGGGGGCCTCGCTACCCGACGGGTAAGCCCGTGGTCAACGCATCGACGCCGAGGAAGTCCCCGACGATCCGCCGCACCGGCTCGTGGTGCCGCCGCGTCGCATGCACGTAGACGTTCATCGTCGTGGTCACGCTCGCGTGCCCAGCCATCGTCCGCAACGCCGCCAGGTCGACGCCTTCGGTCGCCAGCAACGTCAGCAGCGAGTGCTGCAGCCCGTGCATCGTCATCCGGCGCGGCAGGCCCTTCTCCCGCGCCAGGTCGCGGATCTTCACCCACCGGTCCGTGTAGAAGTCCTCGTACCGCCAGTGGTTCCCGCGCGGCGCCACGAACACAAACTGCCGGCCCGGCTCCCGGCTGGCCGCCGCCACCCGCTCGGCGACCACCCGCATCACCTCGGCGGTCAGCGGCACCTCCCGGTAGCCCTGCTTCGTCTTCGGCTTCGGCTCGACCACCCACCGCCGGTTCACCTTCCGCAGGACCTGCACGATCGACACCGTGACCCGCGCGACGTTGACGGCCCGGGGCGGCAGCGCCGACACCTCACCCCACCGCAGCCCCGTCGACAGCTTGCACAGCAGCAGGTCCGCCGCCTCCGGGTCGACCGCGTACGCCGCCTCGAGGAACAGCCGGGCCTCGTCCGGGCTCTCCAGGATGTCCCGCTCGGCGCGCGGGCCCTCCGGTAGCGGCAGCCCGTCCATCGGATTCGACGTCCGCACGGCGGGCTCGCCGTCCTCGCCCGGCCGGCACGCCGCCTTGAAGATCGGAACCACCGTCTCGCCCCGGATGTTGGCAATCGTCTTCGCCGACAGCCCGCCGTCGCGCAGGCCCTGCTGCCACTCGCGCATCTCCCGCCGGGTGATCCCGGCGATCTGCCGGTCGCCGATCCGCGGGTAGACGTGCTTCTCCAGGCGCTCCCGGTACTTGCGCACCGTCTCCGGGTGCGGCTTTACCAGCTGGCCCAGCCGCTCCTCGGCGTACGCGCGGAAGGTCAGCTTCTCCTCGGCCGGCTGCGGCGCCGGCGTGACGCCGCTGGGCACCAGGTGGGCGAAGCCGTGCTCGACCAGCTGCTCCGGCGGCGGCACCCGGTGGCTGTTGGCCTCGACGAGCGCCTTGAAGCGCTTCGCGTCCACCTGGTAGTCGAACTGCTGGCTGGCCCACTTCCCGCTGCCGCCGGTGCGCCACTTCACCCGCCAGCGGATCTTCTTGCCGTCCTCCGATGGCCTCTTCTCGACTGTCGCCACTGTTCCTCCACGTGAACAGGCGGCCGTGGGTGTCGTCCGGGCCCGCCGCCGGTCGATGGACGGTCGCGCACCTATATGCGCAACGGTGGGACCGTAACCGTCTCCCTCAGCCCGGCGCAATGCCGGGCTGAGGCTCCGTCCTGATGGCTCCCCGGGAACGCATGTTCCCGAGATGTTCCCGGCGCGAAGATCAACCCGGAAACGACGAAGGCCGCCTAGCTGGATTTGCCCAGCTCAGCGGCCTGATTCGGTCGTACTTTGTTTGGTGTCCGAGGGGGGACTTGAACCCCCACGCCCTATACGGGCACTAGCACCTCAAGCTAGCGCGTCTGCCATTCCGCCACCCGGACTTACTCATCCAGCCTACCGTGTCGGCCTCGGTGATCTCGTCACCCGAGGGCCGCCCCGGCGGGCCGCACGGGGAGTTACTGTACACGGCCGAGGTGGATCATGCACATCGCGCTCCGCCGCACCGCGGGGCGCGTCGTTGGCCCAGGTCACGGCGCGGCCGTCAGCTACGCGCACAGGTCTGGGTAGCGTTCGAAGGCGTCTACCGGCAGCATGACCTTGTGTCCCATCCCTCCCCTCTGGCCGCCGTGCAGCACCGGGCACTCTCTTTGCGTGCCGCGGGCGACTTGACCGCTGCTCGTCGGGTGTTGACCGAGGTTGTCGAGTCGGCCCGCCCGCCGTACGGGAAAGACCACCCGGACGTGCTCAACACCGCGCACTTGCTGGCCCGGCTGCACCGGGAGGCCGACGACCCGCTCGCCGCGCGTCGGGTGCTCGAGGAGGCGTACACCGCGGGTGAGCATCGCTGGCACCCGAACGACCCCCTGATGCTGGCCCTCGTCTACGACCTGGCCGGTGTCTCCGAGGAGCTCGGCAATCGGCACGAGGCTCGCCGCAACTACCGGCGGATCGCCGCCGCCGGACCGACGGTGCTCGGTGCGGACCATCCAGCGGTACGCACGGCACTCCAGTACCTCGCGCAGCACGCCGGAGCCGCTCCGCCTGTCGCCCATCCGGCTGCCCCACCACCGCCGGGCCCGGCCCAGGCCGGCGCGATGGCGGCTCTGTCCGGCCCGACGTTGGCGTTCAAAACGCTGCCGCCGATCCAGCGCACTGGTCCGTCGGCGCCGGGTAACCAGCCGCCTGCGGCGCATCCGCCGGCCGCCGTACCGCCACCGGCGGGGCCGACCCCGCCGGCCCCGCAACAGGCACCCGGCCCAGTGCCGCCGCCGTCGCCGTGGGCGCCGCAGCCCGGCGCCTCCGCTGCCCCGCCCCCGCCTCCGCTCCCGCCGCAGTCCGGCACCCCGGTACCGCCCCCGCCCGCGTCACCCTGGGCGCCGCAGCCCGGTCCGGTCGAGCCGCCACCTCCGCCTGCCACGCCGTGGGCCCCACCCGCCGCGCCCGCAGCGCCGGCGGCACACTTCCCGTCACCGACCGGGCCCGTGCCGCCGGTGACGCCCCCGGTAACGGGCCCACCGGCGGCTCAGGTCACACCTCCCCAGCCCCAGGTCCCGACACCACCGGCGGCTCCGGTCACACCTCCCCCGCCGCCGGTCGCGGCACCGGCGCAGCCCACCGTGCCGCCCGGGCACGTCGCGCCGCCTCCACCGGTCACCCCGGCAGTGCCACCGCCTCCGGCTCCTGCCACCGTTCCGGCACACGGAGCCCTGCCGCCGGTCGCTCCGCCGCAGGTACCCGGCACCATGCCGCCACCGCACTCCGGCGCACCGGTCCCTCCGCCCCCGGCAGCCCCGGCGGTGCCGCCTCCTCCGACCGGGCCTTCGCTGCCTCCGCTGCCCGGAGTGCCGGTACCTCCGGCCGTCCCGCCGCCGCCTGTCGCCCCTGCGGCGCAGCCCGTCACCGGCTCGGTGCCGCATCCGGGGCCGCCTTCCCGACCGAACGTCGGCACGGAGTCCGGCCCGGTCCGACCCGAGCCCCGGCAGCCGGCTCCGGACGCGCCCGGCGGGCTAGCCGCAGGCGGCCAGGCCCCGTCGCATCCGGCCAGCGCCGGCTCGCCGGCGTGGGACCGGCCGACGATCCGAGTGCAGCAGATCGAGCCGCTGATGGCCGACGAGATCGCTCGGGCCAGAGCCGGCCAGCGTGATCGGGTCCAGGAGCCGCAGCCGGTCAGCGCACCATCCCACCAACCCGGACCGGAATCCGCCTCGTCCAACGATCAGGGGCTCTGGCCGGGCCACGCACAGCCGGCCGCGGTGCCACCGGTCGTCGGGTCGCCGGCCACGTCGCCGCCGACCGGCACCCCGGCGGGGTACGCGCCAGCGGCCGGTGACCCGCAGCCGGCCGGCGGTCCCCAGGTGCCGGCGTGGAGGGAGAACGCGCCGCAGTGGGGCGCCACCGCCGAGCTGCAGGTGCTGCCGCACTCGGCGCCTCGGGTTTCGGCCGTGGAGGCGGCGTCGCCGTCCGTTGACCCGACCACTCCCGGCACCCTCGCGGGCGAGCCGCCGCACCCGGCGCTCGGCTCGACCGACCCGATGCCGGAAGAGCCGGGAAAGCGTGGTCATGGTCGGGCGGCGACGACAGTGGCGGTGACCGCCGCCGTGGTGGTGGCCGCGGCAGCCGCGGCGACGGGTGTGGGCGCGATGGTGCTGAGCGGCGAGGGCGGGTCGACAGCGATCACCCCGTCGGCCGCGGAGTTGACGGTGACCGGACCGCCACCGGGGGACGTACGGCTGCGTGACGAGCTGAGCACGATCACGTTGACCTGGGCGGACCCGTCCGGCGGGAAGGTGCCGTTCACGGTTGTCGGCGGTCGCGTGGGGCAGCCGATGCGGGCGATGGCCACGGTGGACCCGGGCCGGACCAGTTACACGGTGAACGGGTTGAATCCTCGGCTGGACTACTGCTTCACCGTGCTCGCGGCCTGGCCTACGGGGACCTTCGCCACTTCCGCTCAGGTGTGTACGGGACGCGCGGGCGGCGCTCCGACGACGTGACGTGAGAGATCGGGTGGCGACGAAGCTCGCCGGGGCAGAGGTGCAAGCCTTCCGTACACGCTCGGTGTCCACAGGCGGACGCTGCGGGTTCCCCCGGCTGTGACCTGGCCCATATGATGGCACCGGCTTAGGGCCGGGGATCGCCGAAAGAGTGCGCCACCTGGCACGACGACACGGGAGGCAGCCGGTAGTGGCCACCATCGACGACGCGGCACACGCCGGGTCCGACACCTCCCGCCGGCGACCGAGGCCGCGGGGTGGGTTGGTCACCATCGCGACGGTGGTCGCGCTGCTCGCCGCGATGGGGCTCACCGTGCACGGGCTCGGCGCCGCCGACAACGCGGTCGCCAACTACGACGCGAGTTCCTGGCTGTGGAGTGCGGCGCGCAGCGAGCTGGCCCGGGTCAACGGGGTCACCGCGCGCGTCGACACGCGCACCGAGGTGCCGGGCGCCCGGCGGCACCCGATGGAGGTCGCCCAGACCGACCGGATGCTCATCCTGCGCGACCTGAGTACCGGGCAGGTCAGCTCGCTGGATCTGGCCACGCTGCAGATGACCGCGACCACACCGACCACGCCCGGGCTCGGGGTCAACGTCGCGTTGCACGAGGACGCGGCCTTCGTGATCGACGCCGTCCAAGGCGTCGTGCGGCAGCTGGATCCGCGTTCGCTCACGCCCGTCGGCGAGCCGGTCCGGTACCTTCCGGGCATCACCGGCGGCTCGTTCGACGGGGCGGGTCGACTCTGGATCGGAGTGCCGAGCGAGGGCACGGTCTCGGCGGTCACCGCCGCCGACCTGCCGGACGATCCCGCGTCGGCCTCCCCCGGGGCCGGACTCAGCCCGGAGCGGGTCGAGACGTACCAGGTGGCCGATCCTGCGCACGAGCTGGTGATCTCCACCCTGGACGACGGGGTCGCGGTGCTCGATCGCACCGCGGGTGCGCTGGTCACGGTACGCGGAGGCACGGTCCGGCCGACGAAGCTCACGATGACTTCGCCGGGTGCGCTTCCGGCGCGTACCAGCGGGCCGAGGGTGCCCGTCACGATGCCCGAAGAACGGCGGGTGCACGTGGTCACCGAGGATGGCGGTGAGGTGGCCGCGTTCACCGTGCCGGGCAGCGGCGACCAGCTCAGCCCGGCGGTGGCCTGGGCGGACCGTTTCTACTGCGCGGACGAGGCGACCGGCACGATCTACACGTTCGACACCCACGGCAGGCTCGTCGACACCATCCGCGGTAAGGCCACCGGCCCGCTGGAGCTGGAGGTACGGGAGAACCACCTCTTCATCAACGCGCCCGACTCGGCGACCGCCCGGGTGGTGGACGACAAGCACCAGGTTCGTGAGGTCGACAAGTACGCCAACGACGTGCTCGGCGGTGACCCGCCGCCGGCTCCCCCGCCGCCACCTCCGCCGAAGAAGCCGAAGGTCGGCAAGCCGGGTGCGCCGCGCAGCGTGACCGCTGCCGCCGGCAACGCGCAGGCTCGGGTGAGCTGGCGGCCGGCACCCAGCAACGGCGCCGCGATCATCCGGTACGTGGTGGAGGGCGCCGGGCAGCGGCACGAGGTGGGCGCCAACCAGCGGGCCGTGGAGATCAAGGGTTTGACCAACGGCGAGACCTACCGGTTCTCGGTGCACGCGGTCAACGCCAAGGGCGCAGGCCCGTCACGGCGCAGCAACCGGGTCACGCCGACGGCCGCCGTGCCCGACCCGCCGGCCAGTGTCACCGCGCAGGAACGGCCGGACGGCACTGTCCTGGTTCGGTGGCCTGCCGGGAACGGGCAGGGTAACAAGATCGCGCGGTACTCGGTGACCGCGTCCTCGGCGGGCGCGAACGCCCCGGTCGGCGAATCCACCAAGACCGAGCTCGTGGTGCCCGCGGGTGAACTGGAGTACGGCACGCAGTACGCGTTCACGGTGGTCTCGGTAAACGACAAGGGTGTGGCGTCGGCGACCTCCCCGGTGAGCAACACCGTCGTGCCGTACGCGGCGCCGGGGCGTCCGGCCGAGCTGCGGGCCAGCACGGTGCCGGACCAGCCGGGCACGATTTCGCTGCAGTGGGCGCCGGCCGCGCCGAACGGCCGACCGGTGACGAGATACCTGGTCGACGCGGGTGGGCGGACCAGCGAGGTGAGCGACACCCGGGCCACGGTGGAGGGGCTGGGCGACGGGCGCAACATCACCGTGCGGGTGAAGGCGGTCAACGAGGCGGGGGCCGGCCCGGAGGCGACCGCGACCGCCCGTACGGTCGCCGAGCCGCGGGTCACGGTGACCGGCTCGTCGGCGACCGCCACCTCGGCCACGGTGTCGTTCACCGTGGACGCCGGGGGCGGCAAGGCGACCTGCACGTTGAGCGCACCGGGCGAGCCGACGAAGTCCGGCAGCTGCACCGGCATCACGATGAGCGGTCTAGCCCCGGGCACCAAGTACACGTTCACGGTGACCGCGAGCAACGCCGCCGGCCGCGGCACCGCCACCCGGGCCCAGATCACCAACGACCTGTACGGCATCGCGACCTGCAACAACGGCGACTCCGGCGAGGAGGCCACGTACTGCGACAAGGACGTGGACGGCCGCAACGGCAACGAGATCTTCGCGGTGGCCCGGCAGGACAACGACCGGCAGGTCGGCTGGGCGAAGCCGGGCACCCGGCTGAAGGCGTACTGCAAGAAGCGGGGCGAAGAGGTGTACGCCTACATCTACAACAAAGACAAGCGCAGCACCTGGTGGGTGCAGGTCGCGTACGAGGGAAAGAACTACATTCCCTGGGCCTGGCTGAACCTGGAGGGCGGCGACGACATCGACGTCCTGCCCACCTGCTGACCAGCCCCAGGCAAGGAGCGCCACGCACGTGAACACCCACGAACCGCTCACCCAGACGGAGGTGCAGGGCTTCGCCTCTCTCGCCGCCCGGCTGGCCGAGAACGTCAACACGGTCGTCCTGGGCAAACCGCAGGTGGTCCGGCTCGCGCTCACCGCGCTCTTCGCCCAGGGGCACGTACTGCTGGAGGACGTCCCCGGCGTCGGCAAGACCACGCTCGCGCGGGCGATCGCGGCTACCGTGCGGGGCCAGTGGCGGCGGATCCAGTTCACGCCGGACCTGCTTCCCTCGGACGTCTCCGGGGTGACCATCTTCAACCAGGCCAGCCGGGACTTCGAGTTCCACCCGGGGCCGGTGTTCGCCAACATCGTCATCGCCGACGAGATCAACCGCGCCTCACCGAAGACCCAGTCGGCGCTGCTCGAGGTCATGGAGGAACGCACGGTCACCGTGGACGGTGTCCGGCATCAGGTGCCGCAACCGTTCCTGGTGGTCGCCACGCAGAACCCGGTGGAGATGGACGGCACCTACCGGCTGCCGGAGGCCCAGCTCGACCGGTTCCTGGTGAAGCTCTCCGTCGGCTACCCCAACGAGGCGGTCGAGGTCGAGGTGCTGCGCGGGGCGACCGTCCGCTCCCCGGAGGCACTCGCCGCGGTCACCGACACGACCACCGTCGGAGAGATGATCCGGATGGCCCGCCGGGTGCACATCGCCGAGCCGCTCTACGCGTACGCGGTGCGGCTCGCCGCGGCCACGCGGAACCATCCGCAGGTGCGCGTCGGCGTCAGCCCCCGGGGCGTCATCGCGTTGACCCGCGCCGCGTGCGCGTACGCGCTCACCGACGGCCGGGGCTGGATCATGCCGGAGGATCTGAAGACACTGGCCGAGCCGGTCTTCGCGCACCGGCTGCTGCTGACCCCGGAGGCACAGGTGCGTGGGGTGACCGCCGCCGAGGTGCTGCGTCAGGCGATCGCCTCCGTGCCGGTCCCGCTGCCGTCCGGCCAGCCGGCCCCGGTGCAGGGGTGACCGGCCGCACCGGCGTCGGGGTCACCGCTCGGGGGATCGGGCTGCTCGTGGCGGCTGTCGTACTGCTCGGCGTCGGCGTCCGGTTCGCGTACCCCGAGCTGACGCTGCTCGGCGCGGCGGCCGGCGTCGCGGTCGGCTACGCCGCGCTGGTCGCGACCTGGCGGCCCCGGCTGACCGTCATCCGCACCGCCACCCCCGACCGGGTGGGGCGTGGCGAGCCCGCCAGCATGCATCTGACCGTACGCAACACGGGGCGGCTGCGGGCGGTGAACCTCCTCGCCGAGGACCGGTGCGACGACCGGTGGGTGCCCGTCCCGCTGCTTCGGCTCCGACCGGGCCGGGACACCGCCGTCCGGTACGACGTGCCCACCGTGCGCCGGGGTGTGGTCCGGGTGGGCCCGCTGCGGGTGACCCGCCGGGACCCGCTCGGGCTGGTCGCGTCGGCCCGCCCGTACGGCGGCACCGTGCCGATCTGGGTGCACCCGCGGATCCACCCGCTCAACGCGGTGCCGACCGGCGCGGGGCGCAGCCTGGACGGCCGTGCCGACGCCGTGCCGCACGGGTCGATCACGTTCGACTCGCTCCGGGAGTACGTGATCGGTGACGAGCTGAGCCGGGTGCACTGGCGCACCAGTGCCCGGGTGGGCGAGCTGATGGTGCGGGAGAACGTGGACACCAGCCTGCCCCGCATCGTGGTGCTGCTGGACAACCGCGCCGCCGCGCACCCGTACCGCGGCGGCGGGCCGTCCGAGTCTTTCGAAGCCTGCTGCGAGGCGGCGGCGTCGATCGTCACCGCGGCGCACCGGGCCGACGTGCCGGCGATGCTGCTGCTGGTGGCCGCGGAACGCGCCCCGGACGCGACGGACGGCGGCACGACGGCGGGTGCCGTACGCGGATGGTCCGGCCTGCGCGCCCGCCGCCGTCCGGCCGAACGCGCCGACGCCGCCCCGGACGGCGGCGACGCCCCGGCCGGTCCGCTGGACCGGCTGGCCGGTGCCGAACTCGTCGCCGGTGTCGGCGCCCTGCAGGCGACCGCGACCCGCCTGCGACGCGACCGGCTCGGCGACACGCTGGTCTTCCTCACCGGGCCGGGCGGCCGGGGCGACCTCGGGCACATCGGGGCGCTACGCGGCCCGTACCCCTCGGTGGTGGTCGGGGTGCTCGGCGCGGCCGACCCGACGCCGCCGGGCGCGGCCGGCCTGGTGGTGATCGACGCTGCCGACGGGGCCGCGTTCGCCGCCGAGTGGGACCGGGTCAGGCGATGGTGAGCACGCGCGACGGACGAACACCGGCCGAGGTGGACCTGAACGGTCGGGCTGCCCGGCCGAGCCGCCAACCGGGCAGGTGGCACCGGATGGCGGCCGCGCTGCGGGCGGCTCCGGTGCCACTCGCGCTGATCGCCATGACCGCGCTGGCGGGCGTGGTGCTCGGCCGGGTGTACGCGGGGCCACTGCTACCGCGGCTGGTCGCCGGCGCCGCGCTCGGTTCGGTGCTGGTCAGCGTGGCCGCCCGGCGACTGCCGTCCTGGCTGGTCGCGCCGCTGTCGGTAGTGGCCATGGCGGGCTGGACCGCCTGGTCGATGCGGCAAGCCGCCGTGCTCGCCGACTTGCCGGGCAGCCTGGCCGGCGTGACCGGGGACGCCGCGCGTAACGGCATCCCCCGGCTGCTCACCGCCATGATCCCGATCGAGCCCACGCCGGACACGGTGCTCGTACCGCTGGTGGCCACCTGGTTGGCGGGGCTGACCGGCGCTGAGGTGGCGCTGCGGGCCGGCCGGGTGCTCGCCGGCTACCTGCCCCCGGTGCTCCTCTACGCGGGCGCGCTCTACGTGGTCGGACCGAACGCCGCGCCGGCGCTCTGGCCCACCGTCGTCTTCGTGGCGGTCGCGGCCCTCGGCCTGGTCGCCTCCGCCCGACCTGAACCGGACGCCGGCGCCCCGGACGCCGGGCCGGCGACCACCCTGCGGGCCGCCGTGCGGCTCCGTCTCGCGGCCGGCGCCGCGTTCGGGACGGTGGCGGTGGTCGGCCTGGTCGCGGCGATCGGTCCGACGGTCGTCGCGCAGGTCGACGGCCGGCCCGTGGACCCCCGCCGGTACGTGGAGCCGCCGCAGGTGGAGACGCTGGACGAGAATCCGCTGGTCCGGATCTCCGGTTGGGCGCTGCACCCGGAGCAGGAGCTGCTGCGGGTACGCACCGACCGGCCGGACGGAGTTCCGGGCCCCGGTGCGGCCGCGTCACCCGGCGCCGATCAAGCCACGGGAGCGGAGGACGACCTGCCACGCGGCGACGGTGTCCGGATCCGGTTGGCGGTGCTGAGCGACTACGACGGGGTCACCTGGCGGGTCGGTGCGACGTACCGCAACGCGGGGCGGATCCTGCCAACGGCCGTCCCGGCGCCCGGCAGCACCGTGGAGACCATCCGGCAGGAGATCACCATCGGTGAGCTGAGCGGCCGGCTGCTGCCGGCGGTAGCCACCCCCCGTGAGGTCAGCGGCGCGCGGGTGGCGTACGACCCGTCGACGGGCACCCTGATCCGGCCGGAGGGGCTGGCTCCGGGGCTGCGGTACACGGTCACCTCGGACCGGGAACGCCCGGACGAGAACCTGCTCGCCATCGCGAACGTACCGGCCGGTGACTCGGTGGCCCGGGTGCTGCGGGTGGCCGACGGGGTGCCCGAGCCGTTGCGCCGCCTCGCCGCCCAACTCGCCGAGGAGAACGGCGCCCCGTACGCGCGGGCCACGGCGGTCGAGCAGTTCCTTGCCGAGCACTACCGGCTGGTGGCGGACGCGCCGAGCGGCCACGCCTATCCGAACCTGGCCTTCTTCCTCTTCGGTCCCCGCAATGCCGGCGGGCAGCGCGGCACGTCGGAGCAGTTCGCGGCCGCGTTCGCGGTGCTCGGCCGGCTCACCGGGTTGCCGACCCGGGTGGTGGTCGGCTTCGAGTCGACCGGGGACGGGCCGGTACGGGCCGGTGCCGCGTACGCCTGGCCGGAGGTGCTCTTCGACGGGCTCGGCTGGGTGCCGTTCGACCCGCTGCCCCGCCCCGACGAGGAGCCACGGCCGGTGGAGGAGGACTTCCGCCCCGTACCGGACGACCCACCACCGTCCGAGGCGCCGGAACCGACCGTGGAGCCCACCGCCGCACCGGGGCCGGTGGCCGCAGCGGACGGGCCGGTCGAGGACCAGGGCGTGCCGACGCCAGTGCTGGTGGGTGGCGGAGCCGCAGGCCTGCTGCTGCTGGTCGGGGCGGGGCTGCTCACCCTGCTCGCGCTGCGTCGGGCGCTGACCCGGGGCCGCCTCGAACGGGGTGACCCCGGCGAGCGCATCGCCGGCGCCTGGCGGGAGGTCACGGACGCGCTGCGGCTGGCCGGTCAACCGGTCGGACCCGACCTGGCCGCCACCGAGGTGGCGCTTCGCGCCCGCCGCGCCGTCGCCGCGTCCGGGCCGCCGGGGGGCACGACGGGTTCACCCGTCGAAGGCGCGGCGGAGCAGTCCGGCGCAGAGGTCCCCGCGCCCGCCGGCGCGGCGCGGTACGGCAGCGCAGGGTCGACCGGCACGTCGTGGGCGGAACCGGCGGCGGTGCGCGTCGGCAGGTCGCAGGACGGCGCGCTGCTGGAGGACGAGGCCCGCATCCGCGCAGCCGACGAGGTGGAGGAGTTGGCCGGCCTGCTGAACCAGGTCGCCTTCGCGCCCGGTACGGCCACGCCCGAGCAGGCCGCGCGGGCCGTCGTGGTCGCCACCGCCTACGTGGCCGCCCTGCGGGCGACCCGCTCCGGCTGGCGTCGGCTGCTCTGGTCCGTCCACCCCGGACCGCTTCGCCGGGCCCGCTGACCCGTCGCTCCGCGTCCCGTTCCTCGGCCCACGATGATGAGAGCCCCCTCTTGTGAACGGGCGTCGATCTGCCAGGGTCGTGTGTCGACGTCGACAGCGCGTACGCTCGATGGCATGCCGGCAGCGGGTGACGTCATCGACCTGGACAGGCCCAGTCGGGAGCCGGCACAATCGGCAGCTGCCGGCGGCCGCCGCCCGGTGACTCTCCGGCTGGTCGCCGCCTTCGTTGTCGGCTGCGTGCTCGGCGGTGTCGTTGTCAACGAGTTGCGGCGCTCGCCGGCAGCACAGGAGCGGAACATGTCCGTCTCACTGGTGGCTCTCCCCGCGTCAGCCAGCGGCGGAGCGTCGGATGCCAGCGGCGTGCTGCGACTGGACGCGCAGCTGGCACTGATCAACGCAGGTCCCGGGCCGATCACGGTTCATACGGCTACCGCAGAGGGGCCGGGTGTCGTGGTCGATGACACCGGCCAATCTCGGCTGCTACAGCCCGGTGGCTCCGGCTGGATCGACGTCAAGCTGGGCCTCGATTGCGCTGTCGCGTTCGGGACCGAGCCGTTGTCGGTGCAATTCCAGGTCGAGACCGCCGACGGGCAGATCCGAGACGTCAGCTACCCCGTCGCACTCGTGGGAAGCGTCTGGCACCGTGCGGCCGAGCAGCCCTGCGAGCTCCTCCGAGAGACGGCGGAGCGTCGCCGGTAGCGCTCGGAAAGCCGGTGTGACCACGGTGGCTACCGCTTCCACGATCGGCAGGCAAGTAGTCGCTGGCCGGCGTTGACACTAGCTACCGGTACCACCTGCCTCTCCGGGCGGCGTGGGCGTGGGATTGAGCGAACTCGTCGACGGTGAGCGGAACCCCGCCGGCCCGGCCGACGTCCGACCTGCCATGCGGAGCAGACGAATCGTGGCGCCGGCCTTCGTGCTCCTCCTGGCCGGCTGCGCGGTCCAAACGATCCCGACGCCCGGACCGGTGTCGCCGCTGTCCCTGCCGACGATCGGGCCGGGCGCGCGGGACTGCGGCACACTCGTCCTTCGCCAGGGCCAGGAGGTTCCGGCCGACGCGGCTCGGTGCGTGATCGAGGCCGTCGAGGCCCGGCAGCCGGCCCGCCTGATCGTCACGTCCCCCACGGATGAAGGAGATCCCATCACCACCAGCTACACCGTCGCAGTTGACGGGCGCGTAGAGGTGACCACCGACTCCCGGGCCGACCGGTACGGTGCCGGAAACGTGGAGCGCCGGACTTGCACGGAACCGACCGTCCAGAAGGGCGGCTGGTTGAGCTTCGCCACCTGCTCGCCCCCGGAGGTTTCGACGGCAACCGCCGGGACCGGACCCGATCAGCGGCCTCCCCGACCGCCACTCGCGGGCGGGTCAGGGCGTTAGCCGGCGGACGAGCTTGCGCAGCCCGGCCTGCCAGCCGTCCGGGTCCTCGGCGCGGCGGCGGGCGTACGCGGCGACCTCCGGGTGCGGGAGGATCAGGAAACGCTCTTCGGCCAGCCCGGCAACAGCGGCGTCCGCGACCTGGTCGGGGGTGAGCACCGCACCGGAGGCGGCCACGACCCGCGCGCCCAGGTGACCGGCGGCCAGCCCGTCGGCGAGCATCGGCGTGTCCACTCCCTGCGGGCAGAGCGCGCTCACCCGGATCCCCCGGTCCCGGTAGGTGACCGACAGCCACTCGGCGAAACCGAGCGCCGCGTGTTTCGTCGCGGTGTACGGGGCGTCGCCGACCGCGGTCAGCACGCCCGCCGCCGAGCAGGTGTGCAGCAGGTGACCGCCGCCCTGGGCGAGCATTCCCGGCAGCACCGCCCGGGCCGAGTAGACGTGCGCGAGCACGTTCACCCGCCAGGCCCGGTCCCACCCCGGGTCGTCGATCTCGATCCCGCCACCGGTGGTGATACCCGCGTTCGCGCAGAACAGGTCGATCCGGCCGTACCGCCGCTCGGTGTCGGCGACCAGTGCGCGTATCTGTTCTTCGTCGGTGACGTCGACGGCCACCGGATGTGCGATCGGGCCGATGCTGTCGGCGACCGCGCGAACGGCTTCGGAGTTCACGTCGGCCAGGACGACGGCGGCGGCGCCCTCTGCGGTGAACCGGCGGGCCAGCGCGGCACCGATGCCGCCTGCCGCGCCGGTGATCACCACGATCCGGTCGGTCAGGTTCACCTAGTTCTCCTCTCCCGCGCCGGACCGGGAACCCGCGCCGGACATCGAGGTCGACGCGGACGTCGGATCGGGAATCACGACCGGACCATCGCCCGGGCCGACGGCCTCGGCCGGGACGCCGGACGACGAGGGAGCGGGCGCTGCCGGACCGGCCGCCTCCGCTGGGGCGGAGGCCGGGGGCGCGAGTGCCGCCGGGCCGAGCCGGGCGATGAGGTCGGCCAGCGCCGCCGGTCCGCCGGCGGCCAGTTCGGGCGTCGGCAGCACCGCGAGTACGGGTACGTCGACGCCTGCGTCGGCGTACCGCTGCACCTGCTGGCGGACCTGCTCGGCCGAACCGTGCAGCACGAGCGCGTCGACCAGCTCGTCCGGCACCGCGGCCAGCGCGCCACGCCGGTCGCCGTCCGCCCAGGCCCTCCACATCGGCCCGAGCACATCCTCGCGGCCGAGCCAACGGTGAAACGCGGCGTACGCGGGGACGGTGAGGTAGCTGGTGATCAGCCGGCGGCCGAGCTTCCGGGCGTGTTCGGCGTCCTCGGTGGGGCAGACGAAGATCCGGGCGGTGACCTCGAATCCCGGCCCGGGCGAGCCCAGCTCGGCCAGGGCGCGCGGCACGTCGTCGGCGGCCAGCCAGTTGAGGATGACCCCGTCGGCCTCCGCGCCGGCCAGCCGGAGCATGCCGGGACGCAGCGCGGCCAGCACGAGCCGCGGTGGTACGGCGGGCGGACGTTCCAGGGCGAACCGGCGCACGGTGAAGGTGTCGAACGTGCCGTCCACCGTCTCGCCGGCCAACGCGGCGCGCAGGAAGCGGAGCACGTCACGGGTGCGCCGGTACGGCTCGGTGAACGGCACCGCGTTCCAGTCCTGCACCACCACCGGTGAGGAGGATCCGATGCCGAGCGCGAACCGGCCGGGCGCGATCTCGGCGAGTGCGGCGGCGCTCATCGCGAGCAGCCCGGGCCCTCGGGTGAAAGCGGGCACCACGGCGGTGCCCAGCCGCAGGCGAGGCTGCCAGACGGCGGCAAGCGTCAACGGGGTGAACGCGTCGGTCCCCGCCACCTCGGAGGACCAGAGGTCGGTGAAGCCGGCTCGGGCGAGGGCCGCGTAGACCGCGGCGTGGTCGGCGAGCGGAACTCCGGTCAACGGTACCGTCATGCCCCATCGCTTCGTCATCGGTCGATACTGCCCGGTAACCGAGCACCGGAGCAAGATCCGAGTTCCATCCGTCCATCCGCGTACGCCGATGGCAGGTCCGGCGCGGCGGGTTAGTCTCTGCGGGTGACCTTCTCGATCGTCGCCCGTTCCGATGACGGACAGCTGCACGGCGTCGCCGTGGCCAGCAAGTTCCTCGCCGCCGGTGCCCTCGTCCCGGCCGCCGAGGCCGACGTCGGCGCGCTGGCCACGCAGGCCAGCGCCAACCTCGCCTACCGCCCGCAGGGGCTGACCATGCTGCGCACCGGGGTGGCCGCCGCCGACGTGGTGGCCGGCCTGGTCGCCGCGGACGCCGAGCGGGACCACCGCCAGCTCGGGGTGGTGGCCGCCACCGGCGCGGGCGCCACGTTCACCGGGGCGAAGTGTCACGACTGGGCCGGCGGTCAGGCCGGGGACGGTTGGGCCGCGCAGGGCAACATCCTCGCCGGCCCGCAGGTCATCGACGCGATGCGGGACGCCTGGCTGGGTGGTTCGGCGCTGGGGTTCGCGGAGCGGCTGCTCGTCGCGCTGCGTGCGGGTGACGACGCCGGGGGTGACCGGCGTGGCCGGCAGAGCGCCGGGCTGCTCGTGGTGCGCGCCGGCGGGGGGTACGGCGGCAACAGTGACGTGGTGGTGGACCTGCGGGTCGACGATCACCCCGATCCGGTAAGCGAGCTCGACCGGCTGCTCGCCGTGCACACCCTGCTGTTCACCCGGCCCGACCCGGCGAGCCTGCTCGACCTCAGCGGCGCGGTGGCCGCCGAGGTGGGCGCGTTGCTCGCCGCGCTCGGCCACCCGGTCGACGATCCGGAGGAGGCGCTGGCCTCGTGGGCCGGGATGGAGAACCTGGAGGAGCGGCTGGTTCCGGGGCGGATCGACCCGGTCGTGCTGGAGCACCTGCGTCGGGCCGCTCCGCACGTGCCCGCGCCCCGCACCGGGGCCTGACCCGCGCTGTTCCGAGGTGGCCGACCGGCCCAGCGGCCGGTCGGCCCAGCGGCCAGCCGGTCGGCCCGGTGGCCAGCCGGCCCGGTTCCGCCACCGTCCCGCGGCACTCCGGGGCAGGCCGACGGCACTCCGGGGCGGGCCGATGCCCTCACCGCGTCAGCGTGCCCGTGACACAGCTGAGCACCCGCCCCTGGCCGCTGGGCGCGACCGAGGTGGTCGTGGCGAAGCCGTGCGCGGCGAGCAGCCGTTCGGTGGCGGAGACGTTCGCGGCCGTCGGCCGCTCACCGAACACGTAGAGCCGGCCCTCCGGGACGAGCAGGTGCCGCAGGCGATCCATCTGCGCCGTGGCGGAACCCAGCCAGAAGAGGCTGACGTTCACCGCGAAGATCTTGGTGAAGTGGCCGGGCGGGAAGTCGACCGACTCCAACTCCGCACGTCGGATCTCGACGCGGCCCGAGCTGATGTGGATCTCGTTGCGTTTCGCCGCGAGCCGGGCCATCGTCGCCGAGCGGTCGATGGCGACGATCCGCCCGCCCGTGAGCCGTTCCGCGACCAGGGACACCGCGGTACCCCGGCCACAGCCGACCTCCAGCACCTGGTCGTCGGGGGCGATGGCCATCGTCTCCACCACCCATCGTTGCCGGTGGGAGACTCGTCGGGCCTTCTCAGGTCGGGCGGCCGCCGTCGCCTGCGTCGACCGCTGCGCCCGCGGGGTGAGGTCACCCACGTCCGGGTGCTCGGCCAGTTCACGGCAGCTCACGGGGTCACTCCCCCGCCCGGCGGCAGACATCGACACCGCGGAGACGGCCGATCGCCATGGAGCGCACGGGCGCGATGCTACCCGCCCGACTGGTGGCGGACCCCGTGCCTGGTGATCGCGTACACCCGCACCGGCTCGCGATGCCGACCAGACCGACCAGGCGCCCAGTTCGGTTCACCGTGAACCCTCCGTCGGCGTTCTGCTGATAACAGGGTGAACCCTCTCCGCGCCCACGAAAGGCCGCGTATGAATCGGACACACCGAGGCAGGATCGTCGACGAGATGGAGGACGACGCGACCATCATCGGGAAGTCCGCGCTGGAGCCCGAACAGTTCGCCCCGATCTTCGACCGGCACGCTCCCCACATCCACCGGTACCTGGCCCGGCGGCTGGGCCGGGCGGCCGCCGACGATCTCGTGGCCGAGACGTTCCTCACCGCGTTCCGCAAACGGCAGCAGTACGACCCGCAGCGGCGCGACGCCCGGCCCTGGTTGTACGGGATCGCCACCAACCTGGTCGCCCAGCATCGGCGGGACGAGCTGCGCGAGTACCGCCTGCGGCGAGTGCTCAGCGTGGAACGGGACGAGGCGTCCCCCGCCGACCAGGTCGCCGCAGACGTGACGGCCCAGGCACTTCACCAGCTGCTGACCGAGGCCCTGGCCGAGTTGGCCCCCGGCGACCGCGACGTGCTGCTCCTGATCGCCTGGGAGGAGCTGACCTACGAGGAGGTGGCAGCGGCACTGGCGATTCCGGTCGGCACCGTTCGGTCCCGGCTGAACCGAGCCCGCAAGAAGGTACGCAGGACGCTGGGCGAGACCAACCCCAGCACGGTATTCGAGGAGAGCCCCAGCAATGGATGATCTGCAACTGCTCCGGGAGCTGAGGCGGGACACGCCTCTCCTGGAGTCCGACGAGCTCAAGCCCGCCCGCGCCCGGCTCGCCGCCGCGATGGACGCGGAGCGGATCGACGGGGAACGCTCACGACGCTCGGTGCGACACCGCCGCCCGGTACGGCGTCTCATGATGGCCGGCTGGGCGACCGCCAGCGTCGCCGCCGCCATCGCTGCCGTGCTTGTCCTGGCCCCGGACAAGATCGGTGGCCAGGTCCCGGCGGCCAACGCGGAGGCGGCCCAGGTCCTGCACAACGCGGCGACTGCGGCGCTCAGGCTTCCGGACGTCGAGCCGCGCCCGGACCAGTTCGTCTACACGAAGAGCCGGTCCGGTGGCTCGACACAGGAGACGTGGCTGTCGGTGGACGGAACCCGTGACGGGCTGGTCCGGCAGACGCCCGCCGACGAGTTGGAGAGCTATCCCGTTCCCGGCTGCCGCGACGGCCGGGCCGCCACGACGAAGGGCGGCCGGATGGACCCGGAGCAGACCGAGCCGTGCACGCCGACGCCGGCGTACCTGCCCGACCTGCCGACCGACCCTGACGCGATGCTCGACTACCTGAACGACAACCACAGCGGTGAGTCGGGCGATCCGAACGCCATGGGGAAAGACGTCTACGAGCTGATCGCGACGAAGTACCTTCGCCCTGAGGCGCGGGCCGCGCTCTACCAGGCTGCGGCGAAGATCCCCGGGCTCAGGGCCGTGCCGGACGTGAAGGACGGCGCAGGGAGGCCGGGCATCGGCATCACCTGGTCGTCGGAGGGGAAGACCGGCGTGCTGGTCTTCGATGCGAGCACCTACGCCTTCCTCGGCATGGCCGACACCTCGGCCACGCTGGAGGTCGCCGTCGTGACTGCGGCGGGCCGGCGACCCTGATCTCAGGCAGGCCGACGACAGAGCGGGCCCAACTGCCCGCGGTGTCCAACGTCGGCCGCGCCCGGCAGCGTCCCGGCTCGGTTCGGGCCGGGCCGCGCCGGTAGACCCGACGCGGGCAGGACGGGGACCGACCTACGGGACGGTCCCCGTCCTCCGCGCGGTCACCGCAGGCCGAAGGCCCGAGTGGTGCTCTGGTCGACGCTGTTACCTCGCGCGTCCCGGGCGGTGGCCCGCAGGGTGACGAACCGCGCGTTGTGCGGCGCGTCGATCCGGGTACGCCAGCCGTCGCCGCCGCGCTTGAGCTTGGCGTGGTGCCAGGTGACCCCGTCGTCGTACGACAGGTCGACCGTGACCGTGCGGATGGCGGACGCCTCGGTCGCCGTCGGTAGGTGCAGTGCGGTGACGGTGAGGTCGGCGTTGCGTTTCGCCTTCCCGTCCACGTCGGTGTCGACGGCGTAGTCGAGCTGAATCAGGGACGGGTTCCACACCGAGCTGACCGCGCCGGAGGTGAAGCCCCACTCCGTCCGGGTGGCGGTGGAGTACGGCCCGGCCCAGGCGTCACGCCGGTTCTCGGACACGAGGCGGTACGGCAGCGGCTCCCGGCTGAGCTTGTCGCTGCTCAACATCGGCTCATCGAGGTCAAGGCCGACGGAGAGCCAACGGCGCGCCGCCGCCGCGTTGCCTGAGGTCTGGCGCCGGGACCTGCTGGTCGGCGAGGGGCGAATAACGGGAAGTGGAGTCGCGGGCTGGGCACGAGCAGGGATCAGGAGCTCGCCTCGGCTGCCGGTTGCGACCGGCTCCGGTGGGCCCGCCACGCCTCGCCGATGTCGATGAACTGCTGGATATCACCGAGTCCCAGGGTGCCAAGCCGTGCTTCGCGATACGCAGGAAGCCAGCCGGGTAACTCGTCGTCGGGGTGCAGGATGAGGAGTTCTTCCGCGGACATCCACGTATGGGCAAGGAACCAGCGGTGGTACTGCGTCGTCGGCGCCGACTCGCCCGTATCCCGGACGGTATCTGCGGGAAGATCACCAGACCTGTGCTGCGGTTGAGTGGGATCGACACCGCGTCGGCGGTGAGCAGTCCGACGCCGGGGTCATCGTCCGGCGCGCGCCACAGGCATACCGGCTGGTCGGAAGTGAACAGCCGTCGCCGCTGGAACGTGACGACTCGGAGGTCCCCCACCCTGTCGTCGATCCGGGCACCGACCTCAACGACTATCGTTGTCCGGGTCGAACCAAGATCGTGATAACTGAGGGTGCCTGTTTTGGCGCCCGAGCCGCCGCGCGCATCGCGGCTACCTATTGACTGGTGGTACGACCGCAGCCAGGCCAGGCTTGGTCGAGGTGACCGGCGGAGTCGCTCTCATCGCGGCTGCCCACCGC
>NZ_JBFAAL010000029.1:0-42069 GCF_040639715.1 Micromonospora sp. NPDC023737 | reverse complement strand
GAAGGCGGCCACTACATCAGCGTCACCGGCTACCACGACGGCGGCAAAACCGTCACCATCGCCGACAGCGCCGACCCCAACACCGCCTCCTACCAGATCAGCGTCGAGCACCTCGCCGACTGGATCGCCACCCGCGGCTACTCCACCAACTGACGCTGACCCCCACAACACCCACAACCAGCACCAACCGAAAGGGCCGGCCCCCACAAAGGGGGCCGGCCCTTCGCCATCACCACACCACGAACGACCCCCACCACGGGCCGACCCCCTCAGCCACCAACGGCCAGCCCCCACCACGGCGGCATCACCACGCCACCAAAGGCCGACCCCCACCCAGAGACCGGCCCTTCGCCGTACCCCCGCGACAAAGCCCAACCCCCACCAGAAAACAAAAGACCGACCCCGCGGCGTCACCACACCACCAGAAAAATCGACCCCCACCAGAGGACCGACCCCGCGGCGTCACCCCGCCACCAAAGGCCGACCCCCACCAGAGGACCGGCCCGCGGCGTCACCACGCCACGAAGGGCGGGTCACGCCACGCAGCCCTGGGCCACGCTGCCCGCTCCCCGGCCCGGGTCGAACCGAAGCCCGCTCCACATCGTCCCGGAGCCCGAGCAGCTCGGTGGACGGGTCGCCATCATGGGGTCGTGCAGCGGCGACGGGCCTAGCCCGGCCAGATGATTGGAACCGCCCGGGTCAGGACGGTTCAACTGTCCCCGACCCGGTACGGCTCAGAAGAGTGGTTGGAGGAGTCGGTGCGGGCGCTCGCGCAGCGCGACACTGACCGGATCCTGGCGTGGCTGGGCCGGTACGCCCGGTCCGGTGTGGGCCTCGACGTCGCCGGGTGACACGTCGACGCCGCAGGCGGGGCAGCGGCTCGCCGGGTCGAGTTCGGTGCCGCAGGTTGCGTGCCGGAAGGTCCGCAGCGGCTCTCCGGCGCCGTAGTGCCGTTCACTCCAGTTCCACAGCGGGTAGATCACGGACCAGAGCTCGACGCCCCGGTCGGTGAGCAGGTACTCGTCCCGGGGTGGGGAGTCCTGGTAGCGGCGGCGATGGAGGATCCCCACCTCGACCAGGTTGGCGAGCCGGTCCGCGAGCACGGCCCGGGGGATGTCCAGGTGCACGAGGAAGTCGCCGTACCGGCGTACGCCGTAGAAGGCGTCGCGGACGATGAGCAGCGTCCACCGCTCGCCGACCAGCTCCAGCGCCCGAGCCAGCGAGCAGTTCTGCCCTTCGTAGTTCTTCCCCAGTGCCATGCTGTGATCCTACCCCCAGTCGGTTCGTTCAACGAACCATCACTGCTACTGTCGGTTCGCTCACCGAACCGAGAGGCTTCCGCATGTCGACATCCGCAGGCGTCACCGCACCGGCCGCCGCCACCTCGCCACCAGGCGCATCCCGGTCCGACGCCCGAGCCCTCTTCGCGGTCTGCGCCGCGACCCTGCTCGTACTCATGAACTACACCGCGCCGGTGGCCGTGCTGCCCCAGACGGCGCGGAGCCTCGGGGCCGGACTCACCACCCAGACCTGGCTGATCAACGCGATCACCCTGGGGCTCGCGGCCACCCTGCTGGTCGCCGGCAGCCTCGGCGACGACTTCGGGCGCCGCCGCATCTTCCGGGCCGGTCTCGCGCTGCTCGCCGTCGGTACCGTCGGCAGCGCCGTGGCGCCCAACGCCGCCACGTTCGTCGCCGCCCGCATCGTGCAGGGCGCGGCCAGCGCCGCGATCCTCGCCGCCGGCCTGGGCCTGCTCGGGCACGCCTTCCATACCGCTCAGGGGCGGGCGCACGCCACGGCCCGCTGGGCCTCGATGCTCGGCGCCGGCATCGCGCTCGGCCCCCTGGCCTCGGCCGCCCTCACCTCAGCCGCCGGCTGGCGCTGGTTCTACGTGATCCTCGCGGCCCTGGCCGTACTCCTGGCGGGGTTCGGCGGGCGACTGCTCACCGAATCCCGTGCCGCGCGAGTCGCCCACATCGACGTACCGGGCGTGCTGACCCTCGGCGCGGGCCTGGCACTGCTACTCGTCGCCGTCACCGCCGGGCGTACCGGCTGGCTGCGGCCCACCGTGCTGATCCCGCTCGTACTCGGAGTGCTGCTGCTCGCCGCCTTCGTGGCGGTACAGGCCCGCGGCCGCGCCCCGATGCTCGACCTCGCCCTGTTCCGCCGGCCGGACTTCCGGATCGCCACCCTCGGGGCGTTCTTCACCGGGCTCGCCGCGCTCGGCCCGAGCACCGTCCTGCCCACCCTGGTACAGCAGCTGGTCGGCATCAGCGCGCTCGGCACCGCCGGGCTCGCCTTCGTCTGGGCGGGAGCGTCGTTCGTGGTCAGCAACCAGATGCGCCACCTCGGCACCCGCACCGCGCCCGCCCGGCAACTCGCCCTCGGCTTCCTGCTGACCGCCGTCGGCTACCTGGCCATGCTCGGTTACGCCGACGCCCACTCCTGGGCCCGCACCATCCCGGGACTGCTCATCTCCGGCGCGGGCAGCGGACTGCTCAACGCGGCGCTCGCCCGACTCGCCGTGACCAGTGTGCCGACGGACCGGGTCGCGATGGGCTCCGGAGCCAACAACACGGCCCGCTACGTCGGTTCCGCCCTCGGCGTCGCCGGCGCCGTCACGCTGGCCTCGAGCCTGCTGCCGGCCGGTCAGTCCAGCGGCTTCTCGGCCCACGGCGCCGACGCGGTCCTGCTGATCGGCAGCGTGGTGGCCGTACTCGGCGCCGCGACGGCCCTGATCCGGCGGCGAGCCGCAGCCCCGGTCCCGGCCGCCGGCTGACCGCAAGCCGCCACGTCGCATCGGTCCCGGCCGCCTGGCCGGGACCGATGCGGTGCTGGGACGGCAGATCGCCGCGGCACCGTCGCCCGAGCGGCAGCCCCTCGGACGACGGTGCCGGGCAGACCCTCAGACGGTGTAGCGGGCAGCCAGGTCGACGGTGCGTCGGGCGGCGGCGACCATCGCCCGGTCGGCGAAGCGGCCGTCCGGCAGCACCACGGTTCCCGAGTCCCGCCGGTGCGCGTCGGCGACGGCGGCCAGCAACTCTTGCGCCCGGGCCACCTCCCGCTCGGCGGGCCGGAACGCCTCGACGATCACCGGCAGCTGCCGCGGGTGGATCGCGGCCCGGCCGAGGAACCCGAGCCGCCGGCCCACCGCGCACGAGGCGGCCAGCCCGGCGGCGTCGACGACGTCGGCGTACACCGACATGGCCGGCGAGGGGAGACCAGCCGCGCGGGCGGCGACGACCACCCGGCCACGCGCCCAGGCCAGTCCGGCGTCGTCGCTCACCCCGAGATCCGAACGGAGGTCGGCCTCACCGAGGCCGATCGAGGCGACCGCCGGGTCGGCGGAGGCGATGGCGTAGGCGGCCTCCAGGCCCAACGCGGACTCGACGAGCGGATGCAGCGGCACGTCCACCCGGCCGGCGATGGACACCACCGTGGCGGGCGACTCCACCTTGGG
Organism: Micromonospora sp. NPDC023737; assembly: GCF_040639715.1. Taxonomy (NCBI): domain Bacteria; kingdom Bacillati; phylum Actinomycetota; class Actinomycetes; order Micromonosporales; family Micromonosporaceae; genus Micromonospora; species Micromonospora sp. NPDC023737. The sequence continues at coordinate 38,609 of NZ_JBFAAL010000029.1, read as the reverse complement.
CAACCGCAGCCCGGCCAGCCCGGGGCGACCGGCCACCGCCACGAGGTCGGCGTCCACGTCGGGGCCGGTCAGCTCGTTGACCCGCACCTGCACCGGCACCGGTTGTACGTCGGCGAGGAACTCGCCGACCGCGTCGCGGGCGTACGCCTTGCGCCCGGCGACCACCGCGTCCTCCAGGTCGAGGATGACCGCGTCGGCCCCCGAGGCCACCGCCTTGGCGAACCGGTCCGGCCGGTCGCCGGGCACGTAGAGCCAGGTGAGCAGCATCAGATGACCCCACGCTCGCGGAGCGCCGCCAGCTCGTCGGCGTCGAGCCCGAGCGCACCGAACACGACGTCGGTGTCCTGCCCGTGCCGGCGCCCGGCATACCGGATCTCCCCCGGCGTGTCGGAGAGCCGGAACGGCACGTTCTGCATCCGCACCTCGCCCAGTTCCTCGTCCGGCACGGTGCGGACGGTGCCGAGCGCCGCGTACTGCGGGTCGGCGAGGATGTCCCGCACGTCGTAGACCGGGGCGACCGCGGCCTGCGCCGCCTCGAACGCGGCGACCACCTCGTCCCGGTCCCGTTCGGCCACCCACGCGCTCACCGCGGCATCCAGCTCGTCGGCGTGCGCGGCCCGGCCGCTGCCGGTGGCGAACCACGGTTCGTCGACCAGCTCCGGACGGCCGACGAGCCGTACGACCCGTTCGGCGATGCTCTGCGCGCTCGTGGAGATCGCCACCCACCGCCCGTCCGCGCACCGGTACGTGTTGCGCGGAGCGTTGTTGTTGGACCGGTTGCCCAGTCGGGGCTGGATGTAGCCGAGCTGGTCGTACCAGGTGATCTGCGGACCGAGCATCGCCATGATCGGCTCGATGATGGCGAGGTCGACGACCTGCCCCACGCCGGTGAGGTCCCGGCTCCGCAGGGCCAGCATCACCGCGTACGCGGCGGCCAGCGCGGTCACCGAGTCGGCCAGCCCGAACGGGGGCAGGGTCGGCGGCCCGTCGGGCTCCCCGGTCGCCGCGGCGAAGCCGCTCATCGCTTCCGCGAGGGTGCCGAAGCCCGGCCGGCGGGCGTACGGGCCGACCTGACCGAAACCGCTGATCCGGGCGATCACCAGCCGTGGGTTGACCTCGTGCAGTTCGGCCGGGCCGAGGCCCCACCGCTCCAGCGTGCCCGGACGGAAGTTCTCCACCAGCACGTCGGCATCGGCCAGCAACCGCCGCAGCAACGCCGCGCCCTCGGGGTCGGAGAGGTTGCACGTCACGGTCCGCTTGTTGCGGCCGAGCACCTTCCACCAGAGCCCGACGCCGTCCTTGGCCGGGCCGTGTCCACGCGACGGGTCCGGCTTGGCGGGATGCTCCACCTTGATCACGTCGGCGCCGAAGTCGCCGAGGAACGCCGCCGCGAGCGGCCCGGCGAAGAGCGTTGCCAGGTCGACGACCTTCACGCCGTCCAGCGGCCCGGTCACCGGGTCACCTCCCCGGTTGCCGGCACCGCCGCTGCCAGGTCTGCCGCCACCCGGAAGCCGACCTGGTCGGAGCGGGTCAGGCCGGCACCGGTGAGCAGCAACTTCACCGACACCTCCGGCGGCTGCGGGCCGCCGTCGAAGTACCAGTCGGAACCCTCGGCCCGGTACCCGGCGCCACCCTTGAGGATCACGAAACGGGTCCGCCCGTCGTTGTGCTCGCTCTCGGTCAGGTTCCACACCAGCGGCTCCCGGCGGGCGAGCAGCCCGGCCTCGGCGGCCACCTGCCACTCGTCCTCCGTCGGCAGCCGCAACCCGGCCCAGGCCGCGTACGCCCGCGCGTCGGACAACTCGACCCCGGTGACCGGGGCATCCGCCGGCCCCTGCCCGGCGGTGAACCGCTCGGGGCGCACCGGCCGGTAGCCGGTGGCCCGCAGAAACTCGGCGTACTGGCGGTGGGTCACCTCGTGCACGCCGATGGCGAACCGGCCCAGGGTGACCGTGCGGTGCAGCGTGCCGGTGTGGTGCAGCCGCGGCGGGAGCGGCTTCCACTCGTCGACGTACGGCGTCTCGCCGTACAGCCCGGTCTCCCGCACCCGATGCCGGACCACCAGGTCCCGCCGGCCCGCCTCGACGGCCACCATGCCCGCCGGCACCTCGGTGACGGACGCCGACGGAACGCGGGTACGTACCGCGGCGCGCGCCGGGAACGATGCGTCCCCGGTGGGCGGCTCGTGCCGGGTGACCACGGCGTCGGTGAGCACGACGGCGGCGATCGCGCCGGCCGGCAGGGGTCCGCCAACCGCCACCCGGCCGTCACCGGCCTCGGTGACGGTGAGCTCGGCTCCGGTGACCAGGTCGACGAAGCGGCCGTCGGGCCGGGCCTCGGTGACCAGCCACGGCCCCTCGTGGTCGTCGCCGGTGTTCGCCACCGTCCACAGCGGCTCGTCGTCGTGGGTCCAGCGCGACGCGTACACCTGACCGGAGCCAGGGTGGTCGGCGAGCGGGACCCAGTCCTCGGAGCGCAACCAGGCGGCGTGGCTGGCCTGCACGCGACGCATCGCCCGCAGCACCGCGCGATCCCGCTCGTTCCAGCCGACCCAGACGCCGAAGACGCTCTCCCAGACCAGCACGCCGACGCCGTTGAGCCAGGCCGAGTGCAACTCCGCCAGGTGGTCGCGGTGCCAGCGGCGCGTGTGGTGCAGGACGTGGCGACGCTCGAACCACTTGGCACGCAGCACCCCGGGCACCGGCGAGTCGGCGAACCACTGCGCCCAGGACATCGCGTGGTCCGCGATGCGGGCCAGCGGGACGCGGCTCTCCCCCTCCAGCACCAGGCCGGGACGAACCTTGTCCAGCGCGGCGCGCAGCTCGCCGGCGCCCTCCTTCAGGGTGTCCAGGAAGACCCCGTCGACGCCGAGCTTCCCGGCCAGCGCCGCGACCTCGTCGGCGTCGCTGCCCGGCTCACGCCGGGTGCCCGTGTCCCACGGGTTGTAGTCGACGAAGACGCGCACCCCGCGAGCCTGGAAGGCCCGCACCACGTCGGGTAGTTCCGGCACGTCCCGGTACCAGTCGAACTGGTTGCGGTCGTCCAGGCCGATCACCGGGTACGCGTGCCAGAGCACCACACCGTCGAACCCGCCGAAGTCCCGCTCGGCGGCGTCGAGGAACGCCTCGACGGTGAAGACACCTCGCTCGTGGTCGTAGAGCGTCTCGTCCCAGAGCCAGGCCAGGCACACCGAGAAGCAGTCGCCGGTGATCTCGTCGTAGTGCGCGCCGGTGTAGCCGAGGCGCTCACGGGCGTCCGCCCGCCATCGGGTCAGCTGCGCACGCCAGGCGGGCCACCGCGCCGGATCGTCCGGGGCGGAGAAGATCTTCGCCTCGTCCAGCGTGGTCAGGTCGGTGTCGTCGGCGAGCGGCACCGCTGTGGGCCGGTCGATCGGACGTGGGACGTACGGGTTGAAACTCACGGTGCACCTCGGTAGGTCACGTCGTACAAGGCGTCGATGGCGGCCCGTTCGGGCAGCGCGGTGGACGCGCCGGGGCGCTGGGCGCAGGCCGCACCGGCGGCGCAAGCCCAGCGCAGGCTCGCCGCGACGCCGTCCGGGTCGACGTCGCCGCCGCGCTCGGCCCAGGAGACGGCGAGCGCGCCGGTGAACGCGTCGCCCGCGGCGGTGGTGTCCACCGCGTCGATCTGCGGCGCCGGGATCTCCAGCCGCTGCCCGTGCCGGTCGGCGTACGCGGCACCACGCGCGCCGAGGGTCAGCACCACCCGCGGTACCCGCTCCAGCAGTGCGTCGAGCAGCGCCGCCGGCTCGTCGGAGACCACCCCGGCGACGATGGCGGCCTCGTGCTCGTTGACGACCAGCACGTCGACCAGGTCGAGCAGCTCCGCCGGGAGCGCGGCCGCCGGGGCGGCGTTGAGCACCACCGTGGTGCCGTCGGCCCGGGCCCAGCCGGCCGCCCGGACCACGGTCGGCAGTGGCACCTCCAGTTGGAGCAGGAGCACGTCCGCCGCGGCGATGGTCGCCCGGTCCTCGTCGGTCAGGTCGGTGAGCGCACCGTTGGCGCCCGGGGCGACCACGATGAAGTTCTCCGCCGAACGGTCCACCGCGATCAACGCGACACCGGACGCTCCGGGGACGGTACGCAGGCCGTGCACGTCCACACCGGAGTCGACCAGGCTCGCCCGTAGCTGCGTGCCGAAGTCGTCGTCGCCGACCGCGCCCACGAAGTCGCAGGCCGCGCCGGCCCGGGCCGCGGCGACCGCCTGGTTGGCGCCCTTGCCACCGGGAACGGTGTGGAAGTGCTCGCCGAGCACCGTCTCGCCGGGGCGGGGCAGCTGCGGGGCGGTGACCACCAGATCCAGGTTGGCGCTGCCCACCACCACCACACGTGCGCTCATGCCGTCCTCCCTTGCGTCCGCGCCACCGTGTCGACCGGCGTACCGCTCACGACCCGGCTCCGGCCAGGGCCCGGGTACGCTCCGCCAGCTCGTCGAAGCCGATCCCGTCGAAACCGGCGATGCTGCTCGCCAGCCGGTTGCGCAGCGGCGCGATCCAGCGGGCCGGCAGTTCCGCCGCGCCGGTGAGCGCGCCACTGACCGCGCCGACCGTAGCGCCGTTCGAGTCGGTGTCCCAGCCGCCGCTGACCACCGCGCAGATCGACCTCTCCAGGTCGCCTCGCCCGTACGCGAGGGCGGCGGCCACCAGAGCGGCGTTGTTGCGTACGTGCACCCAATGCAGGTGGCCGTGCCGCGCGTACAGCTCGTCGACCACCTGCTCCCAGTCGTCGGCGCCCGCGCCGAGGGCACGGGCCTCGCGGACGGTGGCCGCGAAGCGGCTGCGGGGCGGCAGGACCGCCTCGGCCGCGTCGAGCACCTGGTCCACATCCGTGGCGACCGGCGCGGCAGCGGCGAGCGCGGCCGCCCAGATCGCCCCGTGCACCCCGCCCCGGACGTGGCTGACCGCGGCGTCCCGGACGGCCAGCTCGGCGGCCAGGTCCGGCCGGCCCGGGTTCACCCAGCCGTACACGTCGGTGCGGATCTGGGCGCCGATCCACTCGCGGAACGGGTTGTGCCGCCGTGCGCTCTCCGGTGGGGCGAACCCGAGCAGCAGATTGCGGTAGGCCACCCGCTCGGCGGTGAACACCCGCCCGCCCGGCAGCCAGTCCAGCCAGGCCTGCGCCACGTCAGCGCTGGTGAAGTCCCGCCCGTGCGTCTCCAGCACGCGCAGCGCCAGCAGCGGGTAGTTCAGGTCGTCGTCCTCGGGCATCCCGTCGATGTTCTCGGCGAGGCTCGTCGGCGCGCTGCGTCGGTTCCACGGCCAGCGGGCCGCCACCTCGGCGGGCAGCCCCTGGGCGGTGAACCAGTCGCGCAGCGGCCAGCGGCCGGTCGCGGTCAGGATCTCCCGGATCCCCTGGCGGGGAATCTTCTCCACCGGCTTGCCGAGCAGGCAACCGGCCGCCCGGCCGAGCCACCCGCCGTGCAGCCGGTCGTACGACACCTCGGTCGGCAGGGACCAGGTGGCCGGCCAGGACACCCGCAGGCCGGCCACGTCGTCCGGCTCGTCGCCGGCGTCGACCGCCGGCAGCGCGTCGGCGGCGTCGAGCAGCTCCACGGCGAGGGCCCGCAACCGCGGGGTGGCCGGGGTCGGCGAGGCACCGCTGACCGGCGGGGCGAGGTCGCCGCCGGCTGCGGTCCACCGCTGCGCGAGCGCCGTGACGTCACGGCCCTCGTCGCGGCTGGCCGCCAGTTCGTGCGGCAGCAGGTCCTCCGGCTGCACCCAGGTGATCCTCATCGGACCGGCTTCCCGTCGGCGGCGCGGTTCCCCTGCGGAGGCACCGCCTCCGCCTGCCGGAGACCGGTGGGCGTGCCGCTCGTCAACCCGGTGAACCGCTCCGCGCGCCGCGTGAAGCGGGTCTGGTCGCGCTCGAAGACTTCACCCGCCACGGCCGCGAGCACCCGGCCCGGCTCGACGAGGTCGGTTCGGGACGCGGTGGCGACGGCCTCGGCCCACTCCGCCGGGACCGCGGCGGCCCCGCCGAGCGCACCGGCGATCGCGCCGGCCATGGTGGCGGTCGAGTCGGCGTCCCGGCCGTAGTTCACCGAGCCGAGCACCGCGGGGCGGTACTCGCCGCCGGCCACCACGAGCATGCCGATCGCCACCGGCAGCTCCTCGATGGAGTGCAGCCGGCTGGGGCGGCGCGCCCCCAGTCCGGGGCTGCGGTACTCCTCCCCCACCGTGTCGTAGGGGGCCACCGCCGCCCGCAGCGCGGGGATCGCGGCCTTCCAGTTGTGGTGGGCCCGGGCCTCCTTCACCACGGCGTCGATGGCCGCCCGGGTTCCGTCGCGGGCCAGGTCCAGCGCCGCGGCGACCACGTCCTCGACGGTCGCGCCGGGGGTGGCGGCCGCGGCGACGGCGGCGGCGAAGACCGCGGCCGCCTCCCGTCCGTAGCTGTGCTGGTGGGCTCCGGCGATCTCCACCGCCTCGGCGTACGCCCCGGCCGGATCACCGGCGTTGACGATGCCGACCGGGGCCATGTACATGGCCGCGCCGCAGTTGACGATGTTGCCGACCCCGGCCTCACGCGGATCCACGTGCGCGTGGTGCAGGCGGGTGACCAACCACCGCTCGGCGGCCGCGAGGCGGTGGAAGGTCACCCCGTTGCGCTCCAGGTCGGGGATGTAGACCACCCGCTCGATCAGGTCGGGCACCAGTAGGTCCACCACGTCGTACGCGTCGAGGTGGTCGCGCTTCGCCGCGTAGGCGCGGACCAGGGCATGGGTCATCAACGTGTCGTCGGTGATGTGCCCGTCGCCCTTGTGGTACGGCGCGAGTGGCCGTGCGGTGGCCCAGTCGGCGTGGTACGGGGGCACGATGCCCTCGACCCAGCCGCCGAACCGGGCGCGGATCTGTTCCGGCAGGGCTGTCTCCGTGGCGCCGCCGAGGGCGTCGCCGACGGCCGCGCCGACCAGGGATCCGACCGATGTGTCGAGCAAGAGTGACATGTGCTTACCTCAGAACCTGCTTGCCACCGTCGACCAGCTGCGTGGCGAGCTGGTCCAGGGTGATCTTGTTGGCGAAGTACTGCTGGAAGGCCGGAGTGGCGTACTTGGTCTTCCACTCCGGGTAGCCGTCGGCCATCTGGAACGGGGCGACGGTCAGGTCAGCGGCGCTGTCCGCGGCGACGTCCCAGCCCTGCTTGCCGCCGGTGAGCTTGACCAGCTCCTCGTTGGCCTGCTTGCCGGTCGGCACCAGCCAGTCCCCCTTGGCCAGGGCGGCCATGTTGGTGGGGTTCAGGAAGTACTCGAGGAACTGGGCCGCCTGCTTCTTGTGCTTCGAGTCCTCGCTGATCGACAGCGTCTGCGGGTTGGCCGCCTGCAGGCTGGACAGCCCCTTGATCGGCGGGAGGGTGACCCACTCGAAGCCGGCCGGCGCCTGCTCGACCATCTGCTGGCGCAGCGACACCGAGCCGGGCAGCATCGCGTACTTGCCGCCGAAGAAGCCGGGCAGGGTGTCCGCGCCGCTCATGCCGAGGGCCTCCGGCGAGGCCGACTTGGCGGTGTAGAGCATGTCGTGGATCCGCTTCGGGACCTCCTTCTCCGCGTCACCGACCTTGACCTCGGTGCGCCCGCCGTCGGTGTAGAAGAACTTGCCGTCGAAGTTCAAAGCGAGGTTCAGCACGCGGTTGGTCGGCGACTTCAGCGCCCAGGCCGCGCCGTACTGGCCGGGCTTGGTGAGCTTCTGCGCGTTGGCCTGGAACTCGTCCCAGGTCCAGCCGCTGTCGGCCGGCGGCACTGTGACGCCGGCAGCGTCGAGCAGCTTCTTGTTGGCGATGACGACCTGCGACTCCAGCAGGAACGGGACGCCGGTGACCTTGCCGTCGAACGTCGCCGTGTCCCAGATCCCCTTGTCGATCTGGCCCTTGAAGTCGTCGGAGAGCAGCTCGGACACGTCAGCCAGGTAGCCCTGCTTGCTGAACTCGCCGATCGAGGCCGCCTCGTAGTGCACGATGTCCGGCGCGTCGCCGCCCTCGAAGGAGGTCAGCAGCTGGTCGTGCACCGAGTTCCAGTCACCCTGGACGTACTCGACCTGGATGTCCGGGTGCTCGGCGTTCCACTTGGCGACGAGGTCCTTGTTGGCCTGCAGCGACTCCTTCTGCCAGGCGAGGCTGAGGAAACGCAGCTTGACCGGACCGGATGTGGCCTCGTCGTCGCCGCCGTCACCGCAGGCGGCGATCATGCCGAGGCCGACGACCGCGACCGCGGTGGCCGCGGCCAGTCGGCGGAATCGGGTACGGAGCATGGGGGTGTACCTCCTTGGTGGTGGTTGGGGGGGGGACGGGTTCAGCCCTTGACCGCACCGGCGAGCGAGCCGGACGAGAGCCGGCGTTGCATGAACGCGAAGAAGATCAGGCTGGGCAGCGTGGCCAGCAGCGAACCGGCGGCGAGCGGCCCGAGGCGTGCGGTGCCCTCGATGCCCACGAACCGGGCCAGCGCGACCGGGAGGGTCGCCAGCTCGGGCGTCTTGATCAGCACCAGGGCGAAGAAGAACTCGTTCCACGCCGAGATGAAGGAGAACAGGGCCGTCGCCACCAGGCCGGGCGCGAGCAGCGGGAAGACGACCCGACGCAGGACCTGTGCCCGGGTGGCGCCGTCGACGGACGCGGCCTCCTCCAGCTCACGCGGGATGTTCCGGACGAAGCCCTGCAGCATCCAGAGCGCGAACGGCAGCGCCCAGACCACGTAGATCAGCACCAGACCGGCGTGCGTGTTGGCCAGTCCGACCTGCCGCAGCACGAGGAAGATCGGGATGATCAGCAGTACGAACGGGAAGAGCTGGGAGAGCAGCACCCAGCCCAGCGCCACGGTGCCGAGCTTCGAACGGAACCGGGCCAGGGCGTACGACGCCGGCATGGCGACGAGCACGGTCAGCACCGCCGAGGCCAGCGAGACCTGGAGGCTGTTGAGGGCCGCCCGGCCCAGCTCCTGCTCGGTGAAGGCCTGGACGAAGTTCTGCAGGGTCGGGTTGGTGGGGATCAGTGTGGGGTGCAGCTGCACCAGTTCCCGCGGCGGCTTGAACGCCGTCGAGAGGAGCCAGATCAGCGGGAACCCGAGGAAGATCAGGTAGCCGGCGAGGGCCACGTACTGGAGCGTCCGCCCGGTGCGGCTCGGTCTACCGAACATTACTGGCCTCCGATCAGGACTGCGGGGCTCGAGAGCTCACTCATCGCTGCGATCACGACTAGTTCGCCTCCCTCAGTCGACGGCGGAGATAGATGGCGAGCAGCGCCACGATGATCACGACCATGGCGTTGCCGAGCGCGGCGGCGTAGCCGTAGTTGCCGTAGCGGAACGCCTCCTCGTAGGCGAAGAGCATCGGCAGCATCGTCTTGCCGCCCGGCCCGCCCGCGGTGAGCACGTAGACCAGGCCGAACGAGTTGAAGTTCCAGATGAAGTCCAGCGAGGTGATCGCGACGATGACCGGGGCCAGCGCGGGCAGCGTGACGTGCCGGAACCGGTGCCACGGGCTCGCGCCGTCGACCGCCGCCGCCTCGTGCAGCTCGCGGGCGACCCCCTGCAAGCCGGCGAGCAGGACGACGGTGGTCTGCGGCATACCGGCCCAGACCCCGACGATGATCACCGCCGGTAATGCCGTGCTGAAGTCACCGAGCCAGTTCGCTCGTAGCCCGTCGGCGCCGATGCGGTAGAGGAACTCGTTCAGCAGGCCGGCATCCGGGTGGTACACGAGCTTCCAGAGGATGCCGACCACGACCGGGGGCATCGCCCACGGCACGACGGCGAGCACCCGCGCCACGCCCCGGAACCGCAGCTGCTGGTTGAGCAGCAGGGCCAGCCCGAGGGCGAGCACGAACTGGAGCGCGGTCACCCCGAAGGCCCAGAACAGACCGATCTTGAACGAGTTCCAGAAGAGCTCGTCGCCGAGGAGTTGCCGGTAGTTCTCCAGGCCGGTGAAGTTGACCTCGACGTTGCGTCCGGCACGGGCGTCGGTGAAGCCCAGGTAGATGCCGCGCACCAACGGGAAGACCGACAGCAGCAGGATCGGCAGCAGCGACGGCAGCAACAGCAGGTAGATGGCGGTCCGGTCGGATCGGGACCGGCCCGGACGGCTGGATCGTCCGGGGCGTTTCACGTCCGAACGCTCGGCGAGCGTGGTCATGCGGTCACCCCTTCGCTGGACGGGTGGGTGGGCGTGGGCGCTGTCGGCCCGTCGAGCGGATCGGCGGACGGGCGGGCGGCCGGTAGCGTCGCGCCGCTTGAGGCGCGTACGGCGAGGCTGGGCGGCACCTGCTCGCGTCGCGGCGGCAGGGTCGGATCGGCGATACGTTGCAGGAGCAGTTCGGCGGCGCGACGCCCACGCTCGGCCGAACCGAGCGAGACGCTGGAGAGCTGGGGGAACATCATCTGGGCCAGCTCGGTGTCGTCCATGCCGACCAGCGCGACGTCCTCGGGCACTCGCCGGCGTGCGGCCAGCAGGGCGTGCAGCGCGCCGACCGCGATGAGGTCGTTGGCGCAGACCAGCGCGTCCGGTGAGGCGCGGGCGAGCAGCCGGACGGCTGCGGCCCGGCCGGCCGCGTACTGGAAGTCACCCACCTCGACGAGCTCCTCGTCGAGGTGGATCCCGTGCCGGGCCAGCGCGGCACGGAAACCTGCGTCACGGGCCGCGCCCGGGACGGTGTCGAGCGGACCGTTGACGAAGCCGATCCGGCGCCGGCCGGTGGCGAGCAGGTGGTCCACGGCCAGGGCGACGCCGCGCCGGGAGTCGGTGCGAACGTTGTCGACGGGCGCGTCCGCGCCGAGTTGACCGATCACCACCACCGGCACCGGGCTGCCGACCAGCGCACCGAGGTGGTCGTCGGTCACCCGGATCGGCGAGATGATCATCCCGTCGACGTAGCGGTTGGCGAGCCGCCGCAGCAGCGTCGTCTCGTTGTCGATCCGTCCGCCTGTGGCGTGCACCACCAGTTGCCGGCCGGACGAGGCGACTACCGCCTCGATGGCCCGCATCATCGCCACGTACACCGGGTTGCCGATGTCCTCGACGGCGAGCGCGACCAGTCCGGTGCGCTGGGACTGCAGCGAACGGGCGATCGCGTTGGGGACGTACCCCACCTCGGCGGCCGCGGCGCGCACCTTGCGGATGGTCTCCGGGCTGCCGCCGACGCCGTTGAGGACGCGGGAGGCGGATGCGATGGAGACACCGGCGCGGGCGGCCACGGTGTGAACCGTCGGCCGGCCGTCCGCCGACTCCTGTAAACGTTTACGACCCACGTTCCGCACCTCCGCCCGATCGCTGTAAACGTTTCCGGCGAGTCTGCGCCTGGTTTCGCCGCGAGGTCAAGGCCTCGTTACGGAAACGTTTCCAACCAGCCTGACCAGCCGGTACTGATCCGGCCGGGGACCGCCAATGCGGCAGAGGACCGACATTTCGAGCGAACGCGCACGGCCGGGCCGAGCAGCTCGCCGAGGCCCGCCCGCCCGGCGGCCTCAGTCACGCAACCGGGCACCCTGGGGCGTTGATCGACTCGGGTTCCTTGATCTCGGGGCATCGCGGCCGGGAGGACACCCCGAGATCAAGGAACCCGAGTTGACCATCCGCGCGCCCCCGCGCAGGATCGGCGCAAGCCCTCGGAAGCGCCGCTCAGGAACGCCGCTCGCGCTCCTGGGCGAGCCGCTCGTCGAGGCGACCCAGTTCGTAAATGGCGTTCAAATTCGTGGGAAGCCGGGTCACGTTCTCGGCGGTGTCCTCGGGCCCGGGTGGCACCGGCCCGCCGGGGGCCGCCACCGGGTCCGGGGTCGGGACGGCGGGCGCCTGACGCCGCCGCACCAGCAGGACCACCGGCAACGCCAGAACGCCGACGGCGAACAGCAGGGCAGCCCACCGCAGCACCGGGTCGGTCCGGACGACGGTCGGCACCGCGAGACGATCCGAGGTGGACGGTGGCGCGTCAGGCGTCCCGGCGGGTTGCGGCACCACCGTCACCACGACGCTGGGTTGCTGGGCGCCACCAGGGCGTACGACGACCGGACCCGGGACGGCGCCGGGGGCGTTCGTCGGCGCCCCACTGGGCACGGGCGCCGAGGGGGCGAGCGAACCAGGCGTGGGAATCGACGTGGCGGACGGGCCGGGCGTCGTGGGCGTCGCGGACGGCGGATCCGATGGCGGACCGGACGGCGGGGCGGACGGCTCGCCGTCGTCGCCGGCACCCAGCAGGCCGTCGACGAGACTTCCGAGGCCGCCGACCAGGCCGCCGAGCAGACCGCCGGGCACCGACGGGGACGGCGACGGCTCCGGCGCGGGCGCCATCGCGAGAGTCAGGGCGAGCGCGGCCACCACACGCATGGGTTCACCTCGGTAGGGGTCGATATGGGAGGCACGGTACCGCACGTTGCGGCGGCCCGGGATTCCACCCGTCCGGGGACTCTTTCCCCTCCCTCCGGCCCGCCTGGGCGGTAACGCCGGCACGGCGCTCCCGCGCCCGCCGCGTCCGTCCGGTCAGGACGGCAGGCCGCCGACCCGGGTGTCGTTCCAGGACCGGATCGCAGTCCTGTGCGGTACGAGCGGCCGGGGCGAAGTCGGGCGTTCAGGCCACCGCGCTTCGCACACCGAGACCGACCAGGATCACGCCGGCCAGCCGGTCGAGCAGGCGGCGGGCGGTGGTCGTGCGCAGCAACTTGACGGCGACGCCGGAGAGGACGGTCCAGCCGGCCAGCCAGCAGGTGTGCAGGGCGGCGTGCCCGGTGGCGAGGAGCAGCATCGGCGCGAGCACCGGCCGGTCCGAGTCGAGGAACTGTGGCGCGAGGGTGAGGTAGACGGCGGCCGCCTTCGGATTCAGCACGTTGCCGAGCAATCCCTGCAGGTAGGGGTGATTCACGTGCCACGGCAGCCGGGGCAGGCGGCTCCGTGCCGAGCGGGACGCGGTCACGCCGTCCTGAGCTGCGGCCGGCGGACGGCGCCCGGAACACGCCGACGAGGCGCGACGGGCCGCGGACCGGAGCAGCCACAGCCCGAGCCCCACCAGGTACGCGGCGCCGATCAGCTTGACCGTCCAGAACGCCCGCGACGAGGCGAGCACCAGCGCGGCGAGCCCCGCGGCGGCCAGTGCCGCATGGACGTAGAGCCCGGTCACCGTCCCGAGGATCACCCACCAGCCCTGCCGCCGTCCGCCTGCGGCGACTCGTGAGACGACCAGGGTGAGGCTCGTGCCGGGGGCCATTGTGATCGGTGCGACGGCGACGAGGAAGCCGAGCAGCGCCACACCCCCCGCGCTCACACCACCACCCGGTAGTGGGTCGTGAACAGCCCCGCGTCGTCATAGACGTGGAACGCGACGCCGGGCGGCTGCGCCTGGGTGGTCAGGCGCCCCTCTCCTTCCCACGGCATGCGCAGGGTCGAGACGACTCCCGGCGCGATCCGCAGGGGACGACCGGCGAAGGTGCTCGCCGCCGGGGTGTGGAAGTGCCCGGTCAGCACGGCGACGACCTGCGGGTGGGCGGCGACCAGCTCGGCCAGGGGCTCGGCGGGCAGCAGCCGCGTCGGATCGATCACCGGATGGTGCAGGGCGACCGGCGGGTGGTGGAACGCGACGAAGGTCGGCGTGTCGACCGGCACGGAGTCCAGCTCGACGGCGAGCCACTCCATCGTCTCCGCGTCGAGGTGACCGTCGTCCTTGCCCGGCACGGTGGAGTCGGCGAGCAGGAAGACGGCGCCGGCCAGGTCGTGCCGGGTGTTGATCGGGCCGGTCGCGCCGGAGTCGTCGCCGAGCAGCCCCTTGCGGTACGCGGCGCGCACGTCGTGGTTGCCCGGGCAGACGAGGACCGGCGTCGGGGAGGCGAGCAGGCGCGCGGCGAGCTCGTACTCCGCCACCTCGCCGTGGTCGGCGATGTCACCGGTGACCAGGATCGCGTCGACCGGCCGCGGCAGTTCATTCAGGTGGTCCATCACGCGGGCGGTCCGCTCGGCCGACCGCGGATGGCTGTCGAGGTGGGTGTCGCTGAGGTGAGCGATGACGAGCACGGGCCGCCCCCTAATGGTTGGACGCATCTGAAGCGTTAGGGACGCTACAGTTGATCTCACCGGCCGCGCAAGCCGGATCCCGAACCGGAGGAGACGGATGGAACAGCACGCCGCACTGGCCCTGACCGGCACGATCCGGCACGACGGCAACGGCGGCGTGGCCGACGACCTCGACGACGTCACCGGCCTGGCGACGTGGCTACGCGAAAACGCCACCTCGCTGCAGCCGTACGTCGGCGACCTCGACGTCCTCGGCGTCGCCGACGAACGCACCCGGCGGGACGTCGTGGCGCTGCGCCGGGCGGTGCGCAGCCTCTTCGCGCAGGCCGTCCGGCCCGGCCCACCCAGCCGGGCCGATTCGGCGTCCCTGCTCTCCCCGCAGGAGGCCGTCGACCAGCTCAACGAGGCCGCCGCGGCGGTGCCGGTGTCCCCGGTGCTGACCTGGTCACCGGATGCCGCCCCCACGCTCGGGTGGCAGAGCGGGGCCATCGACGTCCGGCTGCGCCTCGTCGCCGGACTCGCCCGGGCCGCCGCGGAGTTCCTCACCGGCCCGGCCCGCGAACGCCTGAGGGCCTGCCCCGCTCCGCGCTGCGTGCGCTACTTCGTGCAGGAGCACCCACGCCAGGCGTGGTGCAAACCCTCGTGCGGCAACCGCGCCCGGGTGGCCCGTCACTACCGGCGCCAGACCGCCGAACGGTAGCCGGCCTCCCCCGGCACCGCGTCGACCCGCCTGTTACGCCCCCGCCAAGCTGCCGTAGCGGCCAGGGTGAGCCTGCCCGCGTGATGGCGCCGGTGAACCCCGATGCCGCTCCCGCCCACGGTGACCGGGCCGATGGTCCGACCGGGGACGGATCTCCGAAGCCGCTGCGCGGACCGGATCCCCGCAGCTAGCGTCTGACGCGAAGAGTTTTCGCGGAGGGCGGGGCGGGCGGAATCGGCAGCCGGACACGGGCCCGTGCGGGCCGGACGGCCTGCACCGCCGATCGCCCCGGCGCGCGACCATCCCGACGCGCAGAGCCGGTACCGAGTCCGCACGGAAGGCTTCGCCATGCCCGCAACGAGCTCGACCAACCCCGGCGCGCCCGACGCCGAGGCGGAGACCGGCGGGCACCCGAAGCGCTGGGCCGCGCTGGCGGTCATCGCGATCGCGCAACTGATGGTGGTGCTGGACGCCACCATCGTGAACATCGCGCTCCCCCACGCCCAGGCCGACCTCGGCATCAGCGACGCCAACCGGCAGTGGGTGGTGACCGCGTACACGCTGACGTTCGGCGGCCTGCTGCTGCTCGGCGGCCGGATCGCCGACTACTCGGGCCGCAAGCGCGCCTTCATCGTCGGCACGGTCGGCTTCGCGCTCGCCTCCGCCATCGGCGGTCTCGCCGGCGACGGCGCGATGCTGTTCGGCGCCCGCGCCCTGCAGGGTGCGTTCGGCGCGCTGCTCGCGCCGGCCTCACTTGCATTGCTCACCGTCCTGTTCACCGAGACCCGGGAACGCGCCAAGGCATTCGCGGTCTACGGCGCGATCGCCGGTGGCGGCTCCGCCGTCGGCCTCCTGCTCGGCGGCGTGCTCACCGAGTACGCCAGCTGGCGCTGGTGCCTGCTGGTCAACATCCCGGTCGCCGCCGTGGCGCTGATCGCCGCGCTTCCGCTGGTGCCGGAGAGCCGGGCGCACGGCGACACCCGGTACGACGTACCCGGCGCGCTGGTGGTCACCGCCGGCCTGGTGAGCCTGGTGTACGGCTTCACCCAGGCCGCCGAGGACGGCTGGACCGCTGCTCCGACGCTCACGTTCATCCTGGTCGGCGTGGCGCTGCTCGCCGTGTTCGTACTGATCGAGCTGCGCTCCAGGAATCCGCTGCTGCCGATGCGGATCCTGCTGGACCGCAACCGTGGCGGCGCGTACCTGGCCTCCGCGCTCATCGGCGCGGGTCTGTTCGGGGCATTCCTGTTCCTGACCATCTACCTGCAGACGGTGCTCCGCTACACGCCGTTGGAGGCCGGGCTCGCCTCACTACCGGTCACCGCCGGTGTGCTGCTCGCCGCGGGCGGCGCCAGCCAGCTGCTGCCCCGCATCGGAGCCAAGCCGCTGATGCTCGGCGGCGCGGTGCTCGCAGCGGCGGGCATGGTGGCGCTCACCCAGGTGGACGTGGACACCTCCTTCGTCGCCCTCCTGCTCCCCGCCCAGATCGTCCTCGGCCTCGGTCTCGGCTTCACGTTCGTCCCCCTGTCCAGCCTCGCCCTGTACGGGGTGCCCGAGCACGACGCGGGCGCGGCCAGCGCGACGCTCAACGCCACCCAGCAGATCGGCGGGTCCCTCGGCACCGCACTGCTCAACACGCTGTACACCAGCGCCGTCGCCGGCTACCTGGCGACCCGCACGCCGGATCCGATCGTCCAGGTCCGGGCTCTGCTGCACGGCTACTCGGTGGCCTTCGCCTGGGCTACCGGGCTGATCCTGCTCTCCGGCCTGACCACCCTGTTCCTGATCAAGGTGCGCCGGCAGGACGTGCCCACCGGCGGCCCGGCGCATCTGGGCTGAACCGGCCGGCCGGACTGCCGTTGCCGGGCCGGACCATGGCCATCGCTTCGGCAGGCGCACTCGACACATCGGTGCCACGAGCGTGCTGACTGTGAGGCCGACTCCCACCCGGCGGCCGGGCACACCGGGCCGGAGGTCCGTCACGTCACCCGATCGCGGCCGACCTCGCACGTTGGGCTGCGGCGCGCTCGGATGCGTCCGATTCTTGACCTGGCCGGCGCGGGCCGCAGGGTCAAGCGCCGGCACAGGAACGGCGGTGACGGGCGAGGAGACCGGGTGGCGACGTACGAGTACCGGTGTCCGCGTGACGGTGACTTCGAGGTGCGACTCCCCCTGGGCCAGGCCGGGGCGTCGGTCAACTGCCCCGAGTGCCGGCGGCAGGCCACACGGATCTGGTCCGCGCCGCTGCTGGCCCGGACGCCGCGCGCGCTCGGTGCGGCCCTCGACCGGGCCGCGCGGAGCGCGGAGACACCCGAGGTCGTGTCGCGTATCCCCGGAAGGCGGGCCGTGTCGCCCGCGCCGGTCCACCCGGCTCGCGCCCGGCTGCCCCGACTGTGACTCCACCGGCGGTCCCGCAGCCACGGGAACCCGCCGACCCAGACCGAAGATCACCACCATGGCGGGCGGTGTGACGAAGGGAAGCGGCTGATGCCCGAGGTCATCTTTGCCTTGGACTCGACGAAGCGGTTCACCGAGCAGGAGAAGATCGGACACAACCGGTGGCATCCCGACATCCCGCCCGTCGCGACGGTCAAGCCGGGCGCGACGTTCCGGGTGCACTGCCGGGAGTGGTTCGACGGCGAGATCCACAACGACGACTCCGCGGACGACGTCCGCGACGCGCCGCTGTCCATCGTGCACGCGCTGAGCGGCCCCTTCGCCGTACAGGGCGCCGAGCCCGGCGACCTGCTGATGGTCGACATCCTCGACGTCGGGCCGATCCCGCAGGAGGATTCCGGTCCACTCGCCGGCCAGGGCTGGGGATACACGGGCATCTTCGCCAAGCAGAACGGCGGCGGCTTCCTCACCGAGCAGTTCCCCGACGCGTACAAGGCGATCTGGGACTTCAGCGGGCAGCGGGCGACCTCGCGCCACATTCCCGGCGTCTCCTTCACCGGCATGATCCACCCCGGCCTGATGGGTACGGCACCCTCCGCCGAGCTCCTGGACAGGTGGAACCGGCGGGAGCGGACGCTGGCGGAGACGGATCCGGACCGGGTGCCGCCGCTGTCGCTGCCGCCGTTGCCGCAGGACGCGGTTCTCGGCACGCTGACCGGTTCCGACTACGAACGGGCGGCCGCGGTGGCGGCGCGAACCGCGCCGCCCCGGGAGAACGGCGGGAACCAGGACATCAAGAACCTCACCAAAGGCTCGCGGATCTTCTATCCGGTCTACGTACCCGGCGCGAACCTGTCCGTGGGCGACCTGCACTTCTCCCAGGGGGACGGGGAGATCACGTTCTGCGGTGCGATCGAGATGGGCGGCTTCGTCGACCTGCACGTCGACCTGATCAAGGACGGGATGCGGACGTACGGGGTGACGGAGAACGCGATCTTCCTGCCGGGCAACAACAACCCGCAGTACTGCCAGTGGCTCGCCTTCTCCGGGATCTCGGTGACCCTGGACGGGCAACAGCGCTACCTCGACTCGCAGCTGGCGTTCCAGCGCGCCTGCCTGCACGCCATCGACTACCTCACGAAGTTCGGCTACAGCCCGGAGCAGGCGTACCTGATCCTGGGTGCGGCGCCGATCGAGGGCCGCTTCTCCGGCGTGGTGGACATCCCGAACTCCTGCGCTACGGTCTACCTCCCCACGGAGATCTTCGACGTCGACGTCCGCCCCTCGGCGACCGGCCCGACGCGCGTCGCGCAGGGCGCGAAGGCGCCGAAGTCGACCTTCTGAGAGCGGACACTTGGGTCGCGAAGGGTCCTATCGCTGCGCGCCCGCCGCCTCGGGCCAGCGCGGGGCACACCACGACCTCCCGTGAAGCCGAGTCTCGTTCACGGCGAATCGGGAGACGCCGTCGGCCGGGACACACCGCGAGGGGGCGGGGCGGAGGCCGGGGCCACCAGGTGCCAGACTCCGAGACCGGCGGCCGGGTGGACACGTACGGTTCAGCAGCGACCGGGCACCCGAGCCGTGAGCGGGAGGGAAGGCGCCGTGAGTGACCAGTTCGAGCCCGGCTCGGAGCCGGCGGACGTGACGGCGGCAATCGATCCTGCCGCCCCGCCGAGCGGCACGGGCTGCCTGGAGTGTGACTCCACCGGCGGATGGTGGTTCCACCTGCGCCGCTGCGCGGCCTGCGGGCACATCGGCTGCTGCGACTCCTCGCCCAGCCAGCACGCGACCGCGCACGCCGCCGCGACCGGCCACCCGATCATCCAGAGCTTCGAGCCCGGCGAGTCCTGGTTCTGGGACTACTCCAACGACCAGTTCTTCAAGAGCGGGCCCGCGTTGGCCGAGCCGAGCTCGCACCCCCTCGATCAGCCGGCGCCCGGCCCGCACGGCCGCGTACCCGCCGACTGGCAGACCCGGCTGCACTGACCGCGCCGCGAGGCTCACCGCGGCCGCCCGAGCCGGAGCAGTGCTCGGACGCCCGCGGGCCGAGCGTCGTGGCGAAGATCATTGCCGGGCGCGCGGGCAGGTCGGGTAACTTCCGATCACGTGACAGCACCGAACGCGCAGGTGGCAGCTACTATCCGCGCGATGCGCCCGGACGATCTCACCGCCGCCGCCGACCTACTGGTCCTCAGCGCGGGCGACGACAAGCGACACCGACTGCTGGAGCGGCTGGCCAGCACGGAGCCCGACGAGGTCCACCACGCCCTCGTCGCCGAGCGCTCCGGCGTGATCATCGGCGCCGGAAAGCTCATCGCCGAGCCGGCCTGGCCGGGCACCGTGGCCGCGCTGGTGGCCGTCGCCCCGCACGAGCGCGGACGCGGAATCGGCACCGCGCTCGCGAACGAGCTGGCCACCTGGGCGCGGGGCAACCTGGGCCCGCAGCACGTGGTGACCAGCACCCTCAGGGACGACCTGGAGCGCGGCCGCGGATTCGCCGCACGGTACGGCCTGACCGTCACGCACCACAGCGTCGGCTGGCGCTTCGACCTGGCCGGGCGCGGCGACGAGCTGACGGAGCGCGCGGCACGCAGCGCCGACGCCGCAGGGGTACGGGTCCGCGTCGCCGACTTCCGGGCCGAGGAGGCGATGGTCCTCGACTGCATCACCCGCAGCCTGCCCGGCCTGCCGGTACCCGGCGCCGAGGATCAGGACGTCGACGTCTCGCAGGCCCATCGGCTCTTCACGGACGACGCGGTCGTGCTGCTGGCCGAGCCACGTGACGAACCCGGATCGCCGCCGTGTGGACTGACCATCGTCACACCCCAGTCCGACGGCGGCGACTGGTACACGGTCTACACCGGCGTGGCGGTCGACCACCGCGGCCGGGGAGTGGCCACCGCCCTGAAGGCCGCCGCTCTCCTGGAGACCCACGGGCGCGGCGCGACCGCGGTGAGCACGCACAACGACGACGGCAACGAGGCGATCCTGCGCACGAACCGTGCGTTCGGGATGCGGCCGAGCGTCGGCTACTGGAGCCTGGCTCACCGCGACGACATCCGCCAAGACTGACGCAGGAACGGGTGACGGCCCAACGGCCGCCACCCGCGCCTCAACCCTTCACGCACACCACCTGCTTGAGGTGTGCGACCACCTCGACCAGGTCCTCCTGCTGCGCCATCACCTCGGTGATGTCCTTGTACGCGCCCGGGATCTCGTCCACCACCCCGGCGTCCTTGCGACACTCCACACCCTGCGTCTGCGCCGCGAGGTCGTCGGTGCCGTAGGTGCGCTTCGCCTGCGCCCGCGACATCCGCCGCCCCGCCCCGTGCGAGGCCGAGCAGTAGGCGTCCGGGTTCCCCTTTCCGCGCACGATGTACGACCCGGTGCCCATCGAGCCCGGGATGATGCCCAGATCGCCCCGGCCGGCCCGGATCGCACCCTTGCGGGTCACCAGCACGTCCACCCCGCCGTAGCTCTCCTCCGCCACGTAGTTGTGGTGGCAGGAGATCGGCTCGTCGTAGCGCACCTGCGGGAACCGCTCCCGCACCACGTTGCAGAACACCGCCAGCATCACCGCCCGGTTGCGGCGCGCGTACTCCTGCGCCCACCAGAGATCCCGACGGTACGCATCCATCTCCGGCGTACCGGCGAGGAAGACCGCGAGGTCCCGGTCGGGCAGGTCGGCGTTGTGCGGCAGCCGGCGGGCGATCCCGATGTGCCGCTCGGCCAGCTCCTTACCGATGTTGCGGGACCCGGAATGCAGCATCAGCCACACCCGCCCCTCGTCGGCGCCGCCCTGCTCGATGCAGACCTCGATGAAGTGGTTCCCGCCGCCGAGCGTGCCCAGCTGCCGCTGCGCGCGGACCTCCAGCTGCGCCACCCGGCGGTCGAGGTCGGCGAAGCGCCGCCAGAAGTCGTCCCAGCCGCCCTGCTCCAGGCCACGTACCCGCCGCGGATCGACGGCCTTCTCCCGCTGCGCGAAGCCGACCGGGATCGCCGCCTCGATCGCCGAACGCAGCCCCGCGAGGTCGTCGGGCAGGTCTGCGGCGGTCAGCGAGGTACGCACCGCCGACATCCCGCAGCCGATGTCCACGCCGACTGCCGCCGGCGAGACGGCCTGCCGCATCGCGATCACCGAACCGACCGTGGCGCCCTTGCCGAAGTGGACGTCCGGCATCACCGCGACGCCCTCCACCCACGGCAGCGTCCCGATGTTGCGCAGTTGCTTCGCCGCGTGCGGCTCAATGCCGTACGGGTCGGTCCAGACCCGTACCGGCGCGCGGGTGCCGGCCAGCGTGTTGAAACCCATCGAAGTCTCCTGATCTCGTTCTCGACTCGTCTCGGAGCGGCTGGCCGGATTCGAACCGGCGACCTTCACCATGGCGAGGTGACGCGCTGCCAGGCTGCGCCACAACCGCGATACCGTGCGCCGCTCCGCGGCGCCGACGCGTAGGCCGTACGGGATTCGAACCCGTGACCTCCCGGGTGAGAACCGGGTGAGCTTCCGCTGCTCCAACGGCCCGTGCCCGGGCGGGCGACCCCCTGACCCGCCCGGTGCCGGGGCCACGGACGACAAAGCCGCCCGGACCCCGGCGGGGTGGGCGGCTGCGCGTGCACGCGGGCGCGTCAGTCGCGCCGCCTCCCCCGATACCGGCCCCCCACGAACCGGCCCCGACCCAGAGCTTTCTCCCCCGTGGACAGCCAGGCACCGCCGTGCGGCGCGAGCCGCGTGGCTCGGGTGTTGGTGCGTGGCGACACGACGTACTCCCTGGGGCCGATCTGTTGACCTTGCGGGAACGACGGTAGGCGGACCGCGCGGGGCCTGCAATCGGTATTACCGGCTACCGTCGCGAACGTGGCCCTGATGCGTGTCGACTTCTACTCCGAGGTGCTCACCCTCAGCACCTCGATGACCGTGATCCTGCCGCAGCGCACCTCGTCGCAGATCGGCATGTCCGGCGGCGCGACCGCCGGCGACCCCCCGGTGCTCTACCTGCTGCACGGGCTCACCGACGACGACACGATCTGGCTGCGCCGCACCTCCATCGAGCGGTACGTGGCACCGCTCGGACTGGCCGTGGTGATGCCCCAGGTCGCCCGGAGCTTCTACACCGACGAGGCGCACGGCAACCGGTACTGGACCTTCCTCAGCGAGGAACTGCCGCAGCTGTGCCACTCCTTCTTCCGGATCTCGCAACGCCGGGAGGACACATTCGTCGCCGGTCTGTCGATGGGCGGCTACGGCGCGGTGAAGTGGGCGCTGCGCGACCCGGGGCGGTTCGCGGCGGCGGCGACCCTCTCCGGGGCCCTCGACCTCGCCCACCGCCGGCAGCACCCGACCCATCCGATCAACCCGGAGGTCTGGCACACCGTCTTCGGCGGCCGCACCATCGCCGGTACGGACGACGACACCATCGCACTGCTGGACCGGGTGGGCGAGGAGGACGCGGAACCTCCCGCGCTCTACGTCGCCTGCGGCACGGAGGACTTCCTGTACGAGGACAACCAGCACTTCGTCGCCGCCGCCCGGGAGCGGGGTGTGCCGCTCACCGTCGACTTCTCTCCAGGCGACCACGACTGGGGTAGCCATCTGGTGTCGTCCTGGCGCTCTCCGGCGATCGGTGGTGACTCTGGTGCTCAGTAGCGGGTGAGATGGCGTTTTCGAGTTGCTCGGTGACGGCTGGGTGGTGATCTCGTTGCGGCAACGGCCGGGGTGGGATGCAGACGCGAGCGTGGTCGTCGGACTGTTTCCACGAGTGGTTTTTGTGTCGGTCGTCATCGTTATGGTGGCCGTCGTGCGGGTGATCCAGGCGTACCGATTCGCTCTCGACCTGACGCCGATGCAGCGGCGGGCGGTGCTGGCGCATGTCGGGGCGGTGCGGGTCGCGCACAATTGGGCGCTTGCCTGGGTGAAAGCGGTGATGGATCAGCGGGCGGCGGAACGCTCCTACGGCGTCCCGGATAGCGAGCTCACTCCGGCTGTGGGGTGGTCGCTGCCGGCGTTGCGTCGGGAATGGAATGTGGCGAAAAATGGTGTGGCGCCGTGGTGGCGGGAGTGTTCGAAGGAAGCGTTCAACACCGGCCTGGACGCGTTGGCGCGGGGGTTGAGGGCCTGGGCTGACTCCCGATCCGGGAAACGGGCGGGTCGGCGGGTGGGGTTTCCGCGGTTCAAGTCCCGCCGCCGCTCCACGCCCAGCGTCCGGTTTACCACCGGTGTGATTCGGGTTGAGTCGGATCGCAAGCATGTGGTGTTGCCCAGGTTGGGTCGGTTGAAGTTGCACGAGTCGGCGCGGAAACTGGCCCGCCGCCTCGAGAATGGCAGCGCGCGGATCATGTCCGCCACCGTGCGCCGCGACGGTGGCCGCTGGCACGTGTCGTTCACCGTTGAAGTTGATCGCGCCGACCGCGTACCGGCCCGGCCGGGCTCGACGGTCGGGGTGGATGTCGGCATCACGCATCTGGCCGTATTGTCGACCGGCGAACTGATACCCAACCCGCGCCACCTCGACGAGGCACAATGCCGATTACGGATCCTGGGGCGGCGACTGTCACGCCGGCAAGGACCGGACCGGCGCACCGGTCAGCGCCCGTCGAACCGGTGGCAGCGCGCCCGCGCCCAGCTGGGTCGGGCGCATGCACGGGTGGCGAACCTACGCTCCGACGGGCTGCACAAACTCACCACCCGACTGGCCCGGGAACACGGCACGATTGTGGCCGAAGACCTGCACGTCGCCGGGATGCTGCGTAACCGGCGGCTTGCCCGGCGGATCGCTGATGCCGGGTTCGCCGAACTCCGCCGCCAGCTCGCCTACAAGACGGAATGGAACCGTGGACGGTTGATCATCGCCGACCGTTGGTGTCCGTCCAGCAAGACCTGCTCAGGCTGTGGCGCGGTGAAAACCAAACTCGCCCTGTCCGAGCGGACCTACCACTGCATCGCCTGCGGCCTGAGCCTCGACCGGGACCTCAACGCCGCATACAACCTGGCCGCCCTCGCGGCCGAGCACGATACCGCCGGGAGTGGCCCGGTGGCAGGACGTGGAGCCAACCGTAAGACCCGCCTCGGCGGGCCGCTGGCTGTGAAACGTCAACCCGGCACCGCACCCGCGGATCAGACCGGGACCGTCCCACCGCAAGGCGGGACTATCCCACAGACGCTCATCTAAGCGCACTGAGGGGAAACGGTTACTGGGACACGAAGATTCAGGACGTGCTCACCTGGCTGCCGTTGCCGGGAACCAGCACGGCTCGAGATGCCCGGACGCGCGTCCCGCACGCGCCGTCGCGTCCCTGCCCGGCGGGGCGGCGCGGAGGCCCACCGGTCAGGCCCCGACGGTGCCGTCGATCGCCTCGCGCAGCAGGTCGGCGTGCCCGTTGTGGCGCGCGTACTCGTGGATGAGGTGCAGCATCACCAGCCGCAGCGACACGTCCTCGCCCCAACGGGCGTTGTGGGCGGTGACGTCCAGCGACTCCGCCGCCCGCTCGATCCGCCGGGAGTGCTCGACCTCCCGCTGCCAGGCGGCGAACGCCTCCGCCCGGGTCGACGAGCCGGCGTCGTACGCCACCTGGTAGTCGCCGCTGTCCGACCAGACCAGCGGGATGTCCTCGGCGTTGATGACCTTCCGGAACCAGGTCCGCTCGACCTCGGCCATGTGCCGGACCAGCCCGAGCAGGGAGAGCGTCGAGGGTGGCGACGACTGCCGCCGCAACTCCTCGTCGCTGAGCCCGTCGCACTTCATGGCCAGCGTCGCCCGGTGGTAGTCGAGGAACGCCCGCAGCGTCTCCCGCTCCCCGCCGGTCAACGGCGGCCCGATCCGCTCCGTCGTCACTGCCCGCTCCCCTCTCCGTGGCGCCCGCGCCGGCACGAGCCGCAGGCTGCGCCGGTACGCGCCGGAGAGGATCATGCCCGACCCGCCGGCGGGCCGCTCACCCGACCGACGAGCGGGCCACCGGGGCGTCGAAGAAGGTGTCTGGATACGGCTCGTCCGCGAAGCTGTAGTGCCACCACTCGCCGGGGTAGTTGACGAACCCGGCGTCGGTCATCAGCCGTTCGAGCAGCATCCGGTTCGCGCGAGCCGTGCCGCTGATGCCCGGTGCGGCCGTCCGCGCCAGCGGGTCGAAACAGTCGAAGCCGGTCCCCATGTCGATGCTGTTGTCCGGGAAACGCTGGGCGGGCGGTGCGGTGCAGGACACCAGCGGCTGGCCGGGCCTGAACGGCGGCTGGTCGGCGGGCGGCTCGGTAACCAGCGTCAGGTCCATCGTGCTGCCCCGGCTGTGCGCGGTGGGCGCGCCGATGTACCCCTCCGCGAACAGCCGGGACTTGTCCACGTGCGGGTAGAACTCGGCCTTGCTCTGCTGCTCGCCGGGGCGCTTGGACCATGCGACGAAGTCGTTAACGGCCGGCACCGGGCGGTAGCAGTCGTACACCTTGAGGCTGTGCCCACCGGCCAGGGCGGCGTCCTGCACCCGGCGCAGCGCCTCCGCCGCCCGCCGGGTCAGCAGGCACAGCGGCTCCAGGTAGCCGGTGATGGGCCGACCGACGAAGTTGTGCGGGGTGGCGTACCGGATGTCGGTGCGGATGCGCGGATCGACGTCGCCGAGCACCACGAAGCCGGGCAGCCGCGGCCGGCCGGTGGCGGACGCGGACGGCGAGACGTTGCTCGGGTGCGGGCTGGTCGGCGAGGGCTGCGGAGCCGGGGGAGTCGGCGCGGGCCGCGGCTCCGACCGGGTACAACCGGCGAGCAGCACGCCGACCGTGATCAGTGCGGTGGTGACCCGGGCCGAGCGTCGGCGCGAACGATGCCGGCTCGTCGAACGGCCGCACCACACCGCACCTGACCTGCGCACCCGTCCTGTCTATCAGCCTCCGCCGGCTCCCGGTGCGAGGTCGGGGTCGTCTGCCAGGTGCTTTCCGAGGAACCGCAACGCCGCTTCGTCGTCCTCGATGCCACCCGCCTCGTGGCCGTTGTAGCGCCACAGCGACAACTCGGTCGGCCCGGCATGCGCGTTGACGGCCGCGAACACCGTCGACGGCGGCACGATGTCGTCCATCAACGCCACCGAGTACCGCGCCGGGAGGCGGCAGCGCCGGGCGAAGTTGACCCCGTCGACGTACGCCAGCGTGCTCAGTACCCGATCCTCGGCGTCCCGGTGGACGGCCAGGTAGTCACGCACCTCCCGGTACGGGCGGGCGTCGGTGACCACGACGGCGCGCGGGATGTCGCAGAGGAACGGCACCGCGGCGACGACCGCCCGCAGGTCGGGCACGAGCGCGCCGACCGCGAGAGCCAGGCCACCGCCCTGGCTGTGCCCGAGCACCGCGACCCGCTCCGGGTCGACCGTCGGCAGGGTCCGGGCGGCGTCGACCGCCCGGACCGCGTCGGTGATCAGACGCCGGTAGTAGTACGTGCGCGGATCGGTGACGCCCCGGGTCATCACGCCGGGCGCCTCCGGGCCCGCCGCGGCGGGGTCGGGAGTGTCCCCCCGGCTCCACCCCGAGCCCTGCCCGCGGGTGTCCATCTGCAGGTGCGCGTACCCGGCCGCGGCCCAGAGCAGGTTCTCCAGCGGGTGACCGCGCCCGCCGCCGTAGCCGGCGTACTGCACGACGGCCGGCAGGGCCGCCCCGGCGCCGCTGGGCACCCGCAGCCAGGCCCGGACGGGCTGGCCGGCGAAGCCGGGAAGCGTCACGTCGTACACGTCGATGCCGGCCAGGTCGGTCGGCGCCGGCTCGACCCGCACGTCGGAGCCCGCCGACCGGGCCTCGGCCAACGTGTCCGCCCAGAACCGGTCGAAGTCCTCCGGGTTCCGCACACCGCTGCGGTAGGCGCGCAACTGCTCCTCGGGCAGGTCGGTGTACACCCGGTCAGCCCTCGACCGGCGTGACCGTGAAGCCCGGATGCATCCGCCTGGTGTGGTCGACGTACCGGGCCGGCCCGCGCAGTTCGACCGGCGCCACCAGCCGCGCGTCGGTGCTCGACGCCGCCAGCCGCAGCTCCAGCCCGCCCGGCTCGACCACCCGCCGCCCGTCCCGTCCGGTGAACGAGAACAGGTCGGCCGGCACGGTCACCGCGATCCGGCACGAGGCACCCGGTTCGAGGGACACCCGCTGGTAGCCGATCAGCCGCTGCACCGGCTGCACCACCGACGCGACCGGGTCGTGCGCGTACAGCTGCACCACCTCGCTGCCCCACCGGTCGCCGGCGTTGCGCAGCGTGAAGCTCAGCGCCAACTCGCCGTCGGTCTGGGCCACCCTGCGGTCGACCACCAGCTGCGACCAGTCGAACCGGGTGTAGCTGAGTCCGTGCCCGAACCCGTACGCCGGGCTCGGGTCGAGGTTGGAGACGTCGCTGGCCTGCCCGAGCCGGGCGGTGAGGTACGGGCCGGGCTGCGCGTACGGCCGGCGGGGCACACTGATCGGCAGCCGCCCCCGCGGCTCGACCCGGCCGCTGAGCACCCCGGCGATCGCCGGCGTCCCCTCCTCACCGGGGAAGAAGGACTGCACGACGGCGGCGGCCTCGTCGACCGCGCGCCCCAGCGCGTACGGCCGGCCGGCGATCATAGTGACGACCACCGGCGTGCCGGTGTCGAGCAGCGCGTCGAGCAGTTGCCCCTGTACGCCGGGCAGGGCCAGCGACTCGGCGTCGCAGCCCTCGCCGCTGGTGCCGCGGCCGAACAGCCCGGCCCGGTCGCCGAGGGCGGCGATCACCAGGTCCGCGCCACGGGCGGCCCGGACGGCCGCCGCGATCCCGTCGGTCTCGGGGCCGTCGATGCTCACCCCGGTCTCGACCACGACGGTGCTGGACGGGAACTCGGCGCGTACCGCCTGCGCCAGGGTCGGCAGCTCGATCCCGACCGGCACCTCCGGGTGGCGGGGACCGACGTGCAGCGGGAAGGAGTAGCAGCCGAGCACTGCGGTGGGGTTCTCCGCCTGTGGCCCGATCACCGCGATCCGCGCGGGCGCGGCCAGCGGCAGGATGCCCTCGTTGCGCAGCAGCACCACCGCTTCCTCGGCCACCTGCCTGGCCAGCGCCCGGTTGCCCGGTGAGTCCAGGTCGACGCGACCGCGTAGCGTCTCCGGGTCGCTGAGGTCGACGCCGTCGAGTGCCGGCGGCACCGGAGACCACCCGGCGTCCAGGAGCCCGAGCTGGCCCTTCTGCAACAGCACCCGGCGCACCGCCCGGTCGATCAGCGCCTCCGGCACGTCGGCGGCGGCGAGCGCCGCGCGCAACGGCTCACCGAACGTCTTGACCGTGGGCAGCTCGACGTCCACTCCGGCGGCGAGTGCCGCACCGGCGGCCTCGCCCCAGCTGCCGGCCACCCCGTGCAGGGCGTGCAGGAACGCGATGCCGAAGTAGTCGGCGACCACCGTGCCGGTGAAGCCCCAGGTGTCCCGGAGCAGGCCGGTGAGCAGCTGCTCGTCGGCGGCCGACGGTATCCCGTCGGTGTCGGTGTAGGCGTGCATCACCGAGCGGACGTCGCTCTCCCGGACCGCCATCTCGAACGGCAGCAGCATCACGTCGGCGCGCTCCCGGGGACCCATGGCGACCGGCGCGTGGTTACGTGCGGCCCGGGAGGCGGAGTAGCCCGCGAAGTGCTTGAGGGTGGCGACCACCCCCGCGGACTCCAACCCCTGGACGTACGCGGTGGCGACCGTCCCGACCAGGTAGGGATCTTCGCCGACGGTCTCCTCGACCCGTCCCCACCGGGCGTCGCGGACCACGTCGAGCACCGGCGCGAGCCCCTGGTGCACGCCGACGCGGCGCAGGTCGGCGCCGATGGCGGCGGCCATCCGCCGGATCAGCTCCGGGTCGAAGGTGGCTCCCCAGGACAGCGGCACCGGGTAGGCGGTGGCACCCCAGGTGGCGAAGCCGGCCAGACACTCCTCGTGCGCCAGGGCCGGGATGCCGAACCGGTTCGCCTCGACGATGCGCTGCTGGGTCCGCAGCAGCGAGAGCGCGCCGAGCGCCGGGTCCACCGGCGCGGTACCGAACGGTCGGGTCAGCTGACCGAGACCGGTGGGCAGCAGCGCGTCGAGGTCGACCGCTTCCTCCATCTCGTGCTGGTACGGCGCGACCTCGCCGCCGTCGGCGGAGGCGCCGACCCAGACGCCGTACAGCTGAGCGATCTTCTCCGGGAGGCTCATCGCGGCGACCAGGGCGTCGACGCGGGTGGCCAGGTCGTACGACGGGTCGTTCCAGATGGCGGTGCTTGCTTCGATGTCCACGGTCACTTGTCGGTCACTTTCCTCCGACGCCCATCGGCCCGGGCAGCGCCCGGTGGGCGTACAGGTAGACGGTTGTGCTGTGTCTTCTCCGCTGCGGCTCCCAGGGCTGCCGCTCAGCCCTTGACCGCCCCTTGCAGGCCGCCGACGATCTGCTTCTCGGCGAAGGTGAAGAAGAGAAGTGCCGGCAACATCGCCAGCGACGTGAAGGCGAGGATTCCGGCGGTGTCGGAGGTGTACTGGCTCGAGAAGTTCTGCACACCCAGCGGCAGGGTGTGCAGGTCGGCATCGCCGAGGACGAGCAGTGGCAGGAGGAACGCGTTCCAGCTGGCCACGAACGCGAGGACCCCGACGGTGACGAGCGCCGGCCGCGACAGCGGCAGCATGATGCGCCAGAGGAAGCCCAGCCGGCCGGCGCCGTCGATGGCGGCGGCGTCCTCCAGTTCGCGGGGGACGGCGGACAGGAAGGGGCGCAGGATGACGATCGTGAGCGGCAGCGCGAAGGCGATCTGCGGAAGGATCACCGCGTAGTAGGAGTTGATGAGGGTCAGGTCGCGCAGCATCAGGTACAGCGGCAGGATCGCCGCGCCGGAGGGGAAGAGCAGGCCGAGGGTGAAGAAGGTGTAGAGGCCCTCACGCCCGCGGAAGGTGTAACGGGCGAGCACGAACGCCGCGCAGACGCCGAGCACCACGACACCGACCGTGGTACCCACGGCGATCACCGCGCTGTTGAACGCCTGCTTCCAGAAGTCGCTCTGCGTCAGCACCCGGGCGTAGTTGTCCCAGACCCACGGGTCTGGCAGGCCGGCCGGGTCGGCGATGATCTGCGGGGTGGTGCGGAAACCGCCGATGATCACGTAGACCACCGGGGCGATCGACACCGCCGCGACCGCGAGGGCCAGCGCGTACGTGAGCGGGGTGCTCCACGCCACGGGGCGTCGGGTCACGGACGGGGACTGAGCGGAATCAACGGCCACTGTCAGTTCACCCTTCCGGTGACGGCACCCTCGATGTCACGGCGGAGCAGGAACCGTTGGAACAGCAGCGCCACGACGAACGAGATGACGAACAGGATCACGGCGACCGCGTTGCCGTAGCCCCACAACCGGGCGAAGAAGCCGTTGTCCACCATGTACGTGGCCATGGTGGCCGAGGCGCCGAGCGACCGCACCGCGGGTACCGAGGTCACCCAGATGACCTCGAACGCCTGCAGGGAACCGATCATCGAGAGGAACATCCAGATCCGGAACGTCGGCCCCAGCAGTGGGAGCATGACGTGACGCTGGGTCTGCCACCAGCTCGCCCCGTCGATCGCGGCGGCCTCCGTCAGCTCCGGCGGCACGTTCGACAGGCCGGCGAGCAGCAGGATGATGGCGAAACCGACGTACTTCCAGGTGAGCACGAACAGCATCGTCCAGATGACGATGTCGAGGTCGGCGAGCCACGCCCGCACCAGGCTGCCCAGCCCCAGCGACCGCATCAGCGCGTCGACCGTCCCGTTGTCGGTCAGCAGCAGCTTCCACATGATGCCGGCGGTGACCTCGGCGAGCACGTAGGGCACGAAGACGATCAGGCGGAACACGGCGCGGCCCCGGAAACGTCGGTTCAGCAGCAGGGCCACGGCCAGCGCGATGGGCCCCTGGACGACCAGCGAACCGACCACGATGATGGCGTTGTTGCGCAGCGCGTCGAGGAAGATCGGGTCCTGGAAGGCGAGCACGTAGTTGTCGAATCCGACGTAGTCGGTCGGCGGTCCGATCCCACGCCAGCGGAACAGGCTGTAGTAGACCGCGAATCCCATCGGGACCAACACGAACATCACGTAGACGATGACCGCGGGCAGGGTGAGCCCGACGATCTCGTACCACTTGCGCCGGGTCTGCGCGGCGCGGACGGACGAGCGCCTGGAGGGCCGGAGTCCCGCCGGCGGCGCGTCCGCACCGCCGACGGGGCTCAGGGTCGGGTTGGTGGAGGTCACCTCTTCGCAGCCGCCTTCATCGCGGAGACGACCTGCTCAGGGGTGCCGTTGCCGGCGAAGATCGCGACCACCGCGTTGTTCATCGCGGTGCCGACGGTGCTGCCGAAGGCCGTGTCCAGCCATAGCTGCACGTAGGACGCGCCGGAGGTGGCCTCCAGGATGGACTTCAACGCGGGGTCCTTGACCGCGTCTGCGGCGGCCTTCCTGACGGGCAGACCGGTACCGGTGTCGGCGTACCCCTTCTGCACCTCGGGGCTCACGAGGTACTTGAGGAACTCGACGCACTCGGCCGGGGCGTTCTTGGCGCAGGCGAATCCGTCGCCGCCGCCGAGGGCCGACTTCGGGTCGCCGGCGGAACCGGAGATCGCCGGTACGGGGAACCAGCCGATGAACTTGCCGAGCGCCTCCCGGTCCTCGGCGACGGTGTCCAGGGTCCCCCGGTTCCAGTCGCCCATGAGTTCCATCGCGGCCTTGCCGTTGGCCAGCAGGCCGTTGGCGCTGGTCGGGTCGTTCTGCCCCGGGGTGGCGATGAAGTTCGGCTGGAACGGGTTGGTGCCGATGAAGGTCTTGAGATCCTGGCCCGCCTTGACGAAGCAGGGGTCGTCGAAGACGAGTTCGGTGGACGCCTTCTTGAGCGTGTCGACCGAGCAGGCGCGCAACGCGAAGTTGTACCACCAGTGCGCGGCGGGCCACTTGTCACCGGCGCCCAGCGCGATCGGGATGACGTTGATGGCCTTGAGCTTGGTGACCGCGTCGTTGAGCTCGTCGAAGGTGGCCGGCGGCGCGGCGATGCCCGCCTTCGCGAACATCTCCTTGTTGTACCAGACACCCTCGACGCCCATCCGGTACGGCAGCCCGTACTGCTTGCCGTCCACCTGCCAGATCTCGGTGGCGCTACCGATGTCGGCGGCCTCCGTCTTGACCTGCTCGGTGATGTCCTTCAGGTAATCGGCCTCCACCTGCTCCCGCATCTCACCGCCACCCCACGCCTGGAAGATGTCCGGCGGGTCGTTGCTGAGCAGCGCGGCAGGCAGTCGGGTGCGCTGGAGCTGGTTGGTCTCGATCGACTCGATCTGGACCTTGACGGTCGGGTGGAGCGCGGAGAAGTCCTTGGCGACCTTCTCCCAGTAGGTCTTCAGAGGCCCGTCCTGCGAGGCGTTGTGCCACCAGGTCAGAGTCACCGGGTTCTTGTAGAGCTCGCTCTCGGCAGGGGCTTCGCTGTCGCCGCCGTTACACCCGGCGACGAGCAGTGCGGTGGTAAGGAACAGCGCCAGGCCGGCGGCCGCGCGGTGCTTCATCGCCATCGACACGTCTCCTCGACTAGCAGTGGCGGGAATCAGTGCGGCGAGTTTTACAGCCCCGTAACCGAGTGTCAACCGTTGTCGATAACGGTTTCGAAACCCTGACGAGGAACTCTGGGCGGCCCTCTATCATCGTCGGCGTGACCTTCCCGGAGCGTGTCAAAATGTCGGACGTGGCCCGTACGGCCGGCGTCTCGGTGGCTACCGTGTCGAAGGTCGTCAACAATCGGTACGGCGTGGCACAGGCGACCGTGGAGCGCGTACGACAGGTCATCCACCAGCTCGGCTACGAGGCCAGCCTGGGGGCGCAGAGCCTGCGCAGTCACCGCACGAACGTCCTGGGCATCCTGGTCGCCGAGTTCGAACCGTTCTCGACCGAGCTGCTCAAGGGAGCCTCCAAGGAGGTCAGCGGCACCGGCTACCAGCTGCTGGCCTACTCCGGCGGCGACGGTGACGGCACGGCCATCGGCTGGGAACGGCGCTCCCTGGCCCGCCTGTCCGGGACGCTCATCGACGGGGCCGTGATCGTCACACCGACCGTCGTCGAAACCAAACAGGGCTTCCACGTGGTGGCCGTCGACCCGCACACCGGCCCCTCCGGCCTGCCCACCGTCGACTCCGACAACTTCGCCGGCGCCGTACTCGCGACCAACTACCTGCTGTCGCTCGGTCACCGCCGCATCGCGCACATCAGCGGACGCCCCGACCTCGAGTCGGCCCGTCTGCGCGAGGCGGGCTTCCGCAGGGCGATGGCCGACGCCGGCGTGCCGGTGGACGAGGAACTCGTCCGCGTCGGTGGTTTCCGGATCGAGAGCGCCGCCGCCACGGCCGCGGAACTGCTCGCCCTCCCGGACCGGCCGACCGCCGTCTTCGCGGGAAACGACCTCTCCGCCATCTCCACTGTGGATGTGGCACGGAGCGCCGGCCTCAACGTGCCCGACGACCTGTCCGTCATGGGCTTCGACAACATCCCGGAGTCGGCGCTCGTCAACCCGCCGCTGACCACCATCGCGCAGCCC
This sequence comes from Micromonospora sp. NPDC023737, assembly GCF_040639715.1. NCBI lineage: Bacteria > Bacillati > Actinomycetota > Actinomycetes > Micromonosporales > Micromonosporaceae > Micromonospora > Micromonospora sp. NPDC023737. Next base: position 5,001 of record NZ_JBFAAL010000029.1, on the reverse strand, counting down.
CTGCAGCGGATGGGCGCCGAGGCGCTGCGGCTGCTCATCGACCTGATCGGTGGCGTCGAACGCGACCCGCACGTCCGGCTGCCCACCGAGCTGGTCGTCCGCGCGTCCTGCGCTCCAGCGCCCTCGTGTCCACGGCCGGGCCGGCCGTTCTCGTCCTAGGGCGTGGTTTTGGGGCGCAGGTCCCCGGCTCAGCCCGGCGGATGGACGCGGTTCAGGAAGTCCCGAGCCAGGGCCACGATCTCGTCGAGATTCGTCTCCAGCGCCCAGTGCCCGCCGTCGAGCAGGTGCAGCTCGGCGTCGGGCAGGTCCCGCAGGTACGCCCGCGCCGCGCCCGCCGGCATGTAACCGTCGTGCGGTCCCCAGACGATCAGCGTGGGCGGCCGATGCTCCCGCAGGTACGTCTGGATACGCGGAAAGTCGGTGAGCGTGCCGGCCTGGTCGGTGAAGAGTCCGACGATGATCTCCGGACGTGGGGGCGTACGCAGCTGCGCCCAGGCGAGCGTCCACAGGTCGGGGCTGACCCGCTCGACCAACCGCTCGGGTAGCTCCCCGACGAACTCGTCGCGGAACCCCTCCTCGCTGACGTTGCCGGCCAGCTCCGCTCGTCCCTGCGGCGTCGGGTTCGCCCAGTACCGCCGCAGCGGCGCGTACTTCGGACCGAACTCGTCGAGGTAGACGTCCCCGTTCTGCACGATCAGCGCGGCAACCCGCTCCGGTGCCGACATGGCGAGCCGGAAGCCGTGCTGCGAGCCGTAGTCGTGCAGGTAGATCGCGTACCGGTGCAGGTTCAGGGTGTCCGCGAAGCAGCGCAGGAAGCGCCCGTATCCGGCGAAGGTGTAGTCGAAGTCCGCCGGGTCGGGCGTCGTGCTGTAGCCGAAGCCCGGCAGGTCCGGCGCGACCAGCCGCCACCGATCGCCGAGATCGGCCATCAGGTTGCGGAACTGGAACGACGAGCAGGGGTAGCCGTGCGGCAGCAGGACGACCGGAGCGTGCGGCGGCCCGGCCTCCCGGTAGAACACCTCGACGCCGTCCACGAGGACCCGCCGATGCTCGACGTGCGCCGCCATCCCCACCCCCTCGCCAACGGCAAGGGTGATCCCCGCTCAGACGCGGGTCATGCCGGGCGACGCACCGGTGGGGGACCCCTGCCCTGTCGCGCCGAGCTCCCCCACCTGCACGGGTGCTCAGTGGTGCTGCCGTACGGCCTTGCGGATCTCCACGGGCAGTGCCGGCGCGCCGTCGACCGGGGCCGGGTCCTCCTCGGTCGAAGCCACTCCCCCGGCCGCGATCCGATCGAGCGTGGCGAGCCCGGCCGCGTCCACCGAGCCGAAGACCGTGTAGCTGGGCCGCAGCGCCGAGTCGGCGTACACCAGGAAGAACTGGCTGCCGTTGGTGTCCGGGCCGGCGTTGGCCATCGCGAGCGTGCCCCGGGCGTAGACCCGCCGCTCGCCCGTCGGGTCGGTCGGCGCGGGAGGCAGATCGGCCGGCAGTTCGTCGCGGTAGCGGTAACCCGGCCCGCCCGAACCGGTGCCGGACGGGTCGCCGCACTGCAGGACGCTCAGCGTCGGGTACGCGGTCAGCCGGTGGCACGGCGTCCGGTCGTAGAAGCGGTGCCGGGTGAGGTGCAGGAAGCTCTGCACCGTGCAGGGTGCCGCCGCCCGGTCCAGGGTCAGTCCGATCGGCCCGTGGTTGGTGTCGAGCGTGACCCGCACCTGACCCTCACCCGGCGTACGGCGGCGGTCGGGAGGCAGCGGGACCGGCCGCACGGCCGGGTCGTCCGGCGTCGCCGTGTAGCCGCACGGCCCCGGCGTCGTACGCGGACCGCCGGGCACGGCGGCCGGCACGACAGCGGCGCCGGTCGCTGTCGTACGCAGAACTCCGGGCGCGGCGGTGGCGCCGGTGGCGGTGGCGGGCGCGGCGACCGCGGCGGTGGCGCCGGCGGCGACCATCGCGCCGCCGAGCAGGGCCGTACCGGCGAGACGGGGCAGCGTACGCCACGCCCGACGCGGGGCGGGGACGGGCAACGGTCGAGGTTCACGCGACACGGGCATCCTCCTGGACTCGTGGTGCCGGAGCGACCGGAGCCTATGGACATCCGTCGTCGGTTGTCGATCCGTGCCGCCACCCCGGTGAGTCGCCCGGTCCGCTCGGAAGCCGCGCACCACACCGGGCGAGCCCGCCGCTCAACCTCGCTCAGGAGGCGTTCCGGCGCGCCGTGCGGCGGCGCCATGACAGGCCGGTCAGCAGAATGACGGTCGCCGCGGCGACGAGCGCACCCACCGACCACGACTTCGACATCCCGCCGCCGACCGGGCCGCTCGCGGCGGCCGGCCGCGCCTCCGCGGCGGCCGCGGGCGGGGTCGGATCCGGCGCGGGCGTCGCCGACAGCTCCCCCGGCTCGACCAGCCGGCCCACCGTTGCCGTCCGGGGCAGCGAGAAGCCCCAGTCCAGCAGTGCCGCGCCCTGCTCCCAACCGCGCTTCGGTTGGGACTCGGCGCCGAGCAGCGTGGCGACCAGGCGACGGCCGTCGCGTTCGGCCGCGCCCACATACGTGTGCCGGGCCAGATCGGTGAAGCCGGTCTTGCCGCCCAACGCCCCCGGATAGTTGTAGATGAGCTGATTCTCGTTCTGGATCTGGAAGCCCTTCGTCCGCTGCGCCGGCTGGGCGGGAATCCGGGCCACCTCGGTCAGCGCGTACCGCCGGAAGGTCGGGTCGGCGAAGCAGGCCCGGGCGATCAGCGCCAGGTCGTAGGCGCTGGTGAACTGCCCTCGCCCGTCCAGTCCGGAGGGGGTGACCGCGTGGGTCTGAAGCGCGCCGAGGCGATGCGCGTACGCGTTCATCTGGCGTACCCCACCGGCCGCGCCGTCGACGCCCCCGCCGAGCCGCGCCAGCACGTTGGCCGCCTCGTTGCCGGAGTTGAGCAGTAGCCCGAGCCAGACCGTCTCGACGGTGTACCGGCCACCCTCGACGAGGCCGACGGCAGAGGACCCGGGCTCGATGTCCATGTCCTCGTCGGTGACCGTGACCACCTGCTTCGGATCCAGCCGGGGCAGCATCGTCGCAGCGAGAAGCAGCTTCTGCACACTCGCCGGGGTGCCGTACTCGTGCGGGCCGCAGCCGCCCAGCACCTGACCGGTGTCCAGGTCGGCGACGAGCCACGAGGTGGCGGTCATCTTGGGCGGCGCAGGGGCCTCGGGCGGTACGACGAGCCCCGTGGTGGCCAGCGCCGCACCCCCGACAGCGCGGTCCCGCGCGACACCCGGCGGCGGAGAGGGACGCGCGGGCCGGGAGGCCGCCGGCGCCCGCGGGCACGGCGCGGCCGGTGCCGCACCCGCCTGGGCGGCACGCCCGGCGCGGGCGGCGGCGGGCGGTGCCGCCGGGGCAGGGACAGCGACGCCGACGGTGAGCAGGGCGGCGGTCGCCGTGGTGGCCAGCAGCCGATCTCTCATGTCAGCACCCTAATCCCGAAAACAGGCAAACCGGGGCTGGACGGACAGCGTCTTCCCGCTGGGCGGAACCGAAGATGGACCGCGTAGCCCTGCTCACTGCACGCCGAGCGAGCCTCGCTGCTGCAGGTTCGTACAAAGCCGCGAAGGCGCCACTCCGGAGGTGCTCACCTAAACCCTGCGCCTGGGGCAGCCACTCAACACGCTGTCCGGCGGTGACAGGCGCATGAGCTGTCCGGCGGCACCGTGCGGCGCTGTCACCCGAGGTGGCGCAGCCACCGTCGCTGCCAGGGCGTCTCCACCGCCCGGGGCCGGTAGTTGGCGCGTACCCAGTCGACCACCTGCCCGGCGGGCATACCGTCGAGCACTGCGAGCGCGGCCAGGGCAGTGCCGGTACGGCCTTGGCCGCCACGGCAGGCAACCTCCACACGCTCTCCGCCATGCGCGCGGCGCAGAGCCTCACCCAGGGCGTCCAACGCGTCGGCGCGGTCGACGGGGATCCAGAAGTCCGGCCAGCGGATCCGCCGGTGCGGCCACGCCGGGGTCGGACCAGGAGCCAGCAGCAGCGCGAAGTCCGCTGGGGACGCCGCATCGGCGATTCGCCGCCCGCGTACGACCGCACCGCTGGGCAGTACGACGACGCCGGGCTGCTCCGCCCAGGAGGACTCGACGCTCATCCCGGCATTCTGCCGTACCGCATCAGAGCATCACCGGTAACGACAGCGCCGCCTCCGACCAGACGGTCGAAGGCGGCGCTTAAGGTGCCGGTGTGCAGGTCGCCTCGCGGCGAGTGGCGCAACGCGGCTCCAGCCGAACGGTATTCCGCGAAGGCATTTATTAGGTGAGGCCCGGGGACACTGGTCACACCGACACCCCACACAACGTACCCGCGCCCGCGCTTCTTCCCACCTCCCGGAACCATTTCATGGCCGGCGGTACGTGCGAACCTTCGCGCCTTCACGGTCGCCACGAGCGGTAACCGTCCAAGATTCGTTGTCTGCGGCAGTTCCTCCGCTACGCCCGGCGCGCGGAGCGCCCGTTCCGCGCGTTCGGACCGTTCCCGTTTGCGGTGGATCCGCCCGCTGCCGGGGCGCGGCTCCCGCCAGGTGCGGGCGCGCCGCTGGGCAGTTCGGGCTGTGGCTGTGCCGCTGCTTGGCTCGGCTCGGCACGCGGGTGGATGCGCGCGTGGCGGGCTCGGGCTGTGGTGGGCCGCCGCGTCCGCCCGGGTTTGGCTGCACCGCTCTCTGGCTCCGCTCGCGCCGTGGGTGGATGCGCGGCCGACGGGCTCGGGCTGTGGCTGCGCCGCTGCGTCCGCTCGAGATTTGGCTGCACCGCTCTCTGGCTCCGCTCGGGCCGTGGGTGGATGCGTGGCCGCTGCTCGGCTCGGGCCGGGGGTTGGCCGGGTCTGGATACGCCGCCGGCCGGCACCCTCTCGGGGTGCCGGCCGGCGGTCAAGCTCGTGCTGTGTGGTTGTCAGCTGTTCCAGTACTGGCCGACGAGGTCGGCGGCCTGCTGCTCCCACTGGGCGTAGGCGTCCGGGTAGGCCGACACCTG
>NZ_JBFAAL010000028.1:0-45710 GCF_040639715.1 Micromonospora sp. NPDC023737 | reverse complement strand
CACCCGCTACGCCAAACGCGCATCCCTCTACCGGACCAGCCTCCTCCTCATCGCCGCCATCATCTGGCTTCCATGATCGGCAGGACACGCCCTAGCCGCACGTAACGTGGCCGGCCAGGCTCAGGCGACCCTGAGCCTGGCCGGCCACCCCTTCGCCCAGGTTCGGCCGCGCCGTGACCACCACGGTCGACAGACCTGCCGAACCAGTCCAGAACCCGGTCGTAGACCTGCGCCGCGGTGTCTTGCCGTCCACGGCGATCGCCCGGCCGGCCGCCGAGGTGGTGACGGCGGCCCGGCCGGCGATCCAGACACCGATCGCCGCGATCAGGAGCTGCGGGTCCACGGCCTGCAACAGCCGACGGACATCGCCTCCGACGGCCGCGGGTCGGGAGTCACGCCCAGGGCGAGAGCCGTCGTGGCCGGCACATCGCCGATCGCAGCGTACGAGCGGTAGCCGGAGAGAACGGCACACACCGCCGCGGTGACCATGACCGTCAGCCGGCGCCGGACATCAAACCGGGCCCGTGGATCAGGCAGACCAGCAAGCGCTTCGCGGAGCCCACCAGCAGTCCTTGGCACGGTCAGAGCCGGTGCGCAGGGCAAGGACGAGATCAGCGATTATGGCAGCGCGGGCATGACTCACTTCGAACGATCAGCATGGCGTAGAGAACCTTGATGCGGGTCATGCGCGTCTTGCTGCCACCAACAACGGCGCTTCTACTCCAAGCTTCGAAGTCGAACACCGTCACCCCTTTGCCGCGGCCCTGTCCAGCGACCCCGGGCACATGGGTACAGGAATTGACCGGTTCATGACGTCTCCTCGCCACTTTCCGAAGAGGATGAAGCCTGACCTTGGTGGCCGGAAGCCACGCCTTGGTCAAGGAGGTCCTCATACACTCCGATCTTGAACCTGACCAGATCCAGGCACTCGGTGAGCCTGCTCATCTGGTTGGTGAGATGCGCTTGATGTGCGCGCAGGAGTGCGAGTCGTTCTTTCTCGTTTCCGGCGCCTTCTCTGACGAGGCCGGCGTATCGACGGAGCGCGGGCAGAGGCATGCCCGAGGCGCGGAGAATGATGCAGACGGTCAGCCAGTCCACGTCATCCTGGCTGTAGACGCGACGCCCGCCGGGGCCGCGTCGCACGGGGTTGACGAAGAGGCCCTCGTGCTCGTAGAAGCGCAGCGCGTGGACGCTCAAGCCCGTGCGGTCGGCGACCTGCCCGATGCTCAGACTCGTCGTGACCCTGACCTCAGCCATGCCGTGCAGGATAGCGGGTTGACCTAGAGCCGACTCTAGATCCTAGGGTCCCTCCGTGCGATCGACGTGCCAGTCGCTCGCGCGCTCGATTGAATCGGTAAGGGAGAACACCGTGCGCTATCGCACCCTCGGCGGAACCGGTATCGAAGTCAGCGCCTACTGCCTCGGAACGATGATGTTCCAGGCTCTCGGCAACCCCGACCACGACGATTGCGTCCGCATCATCCATGCCGCCCTCGACCAGGGGATCAACTTCATCGATACCGCTGACATGTACGGACAGGGTGAGTCGGAGGAAATCGTGGGAAAGGCGTTGCAGAGGCGCCGTGACGACGTCGTACTCGCCACCAAGGTGCACTTCAAAATGGGCGAGGGCCGCAACCGCAGTGGAAACTCACGGCGTTGGATCATCAAGGCGGTCGAGGACAGCCTCAGGCGTCTGAACACCGACTGGATCGACCTCTACCAGGTCCACCGCCCCGACCCCTCCACTGACATCGAGGAGACGCTATCGGTGCTCAGCGACCTCGTACACCAGGGCAAGATTCGCGCCTTCGGCTGCTCGACGTTCCCGGCCGAGGAGATCGTCGAGGCGCATCACGTGTCCGAGCGGCGCGCACTCGGACGCTTCCGCACCGAGCAGCCGCCGTATTCGATCCTGGCCCGCGGAATCGAGGCCTCGCTCCTGCCCGTCTGCCGGCGCTACGGAATGGGCGTACTGGTCTGGAGTCCACTCGCGTTCGGGTTCCTCACCGGCAAGTACCGCAAGGGCCAGCCTGTCGACCTGTCAACCGGGCGTCCGACCATCCGGCCGGCACAGTTCGATCCCTCGCTCGCGGAGAACGCCGCCAAGCTCGATGCCGTCGAACAGCTCGTCGAACTCGCGACAAGCATCGGCTGCACCCTCCCCCAACTGGCCGTAGCCTTCACCGTGGCGCACCCCGCCGTCACCTCGGCCATCATCGGACCGCGGACCATGCCGCAGCTGGAGGATCTCCTCAAGGGCGCGGCGCTCACCCTGGATGATTCGGCCCTCGACCGAATCGACGAAATCGTGCCGCCCGGCACCAATCTCTACAACCCCAGCGCCACCCTGCCTCCGCGCTCACTGACCGACACAACACTGCGTCGCCGCCCGCTCGCCGAACGCGCCGCCGCCTAGTGCGGAGCCTTCGTGATCCGGTCCCGGCTGATTTTGAAGAGAGCCGGGGTTCGGGGCGGAGCACACAGGCCTCCTGCTCGTGCGTTGTTTCCCATGTGGTCGGCCCGGCCATTGCCGGCCAGAGGCCGACAGCAGGCAGAGACCAGGCCCGCACGGGCCGCTCTGCGAGCCATGCGGATATGAGAGCGATCGATTCGATCGCCGCCGCCTACCCCGACCGTGCTGCACGTGTGGGTGGACAACCTGTCCACCCACACCAGCGATGAGGTGAAGGCCCGGCTCGCCCAGCGTCCCCGGATCGTCTTCCACTTCACCTCTACGGGATCGTCGTGGTTGAACATAGTCGATATCTGGTTCGGGATAATCACCCGGCAGGCCATTCGGCGTGGCGCCTTCACCTCCGTCACCCGCATGGCGAAGGCGATCAACGACTACGTCACCGCTTGAAACACCGACGCGAAACCGTTCGTCTGGACCACGGTCCCCGCAGACATCCTGGCCAAGGTCTGCCGGGTCCACACCTAGGTCTGCAAACTCCTCACCAACAACGAGAAGTAGAAGATCTCAGTTGCGCGACGCACCAGGGGCCCTGTCGAAGTGGCTGACCGGCCTGTGGCGGACCCGGAACACCCGTCTGCGATGATCCTTCGCTATGGAGCAATACGGGCCGTTTCGCCGCGAGGCGATTGAGCGGGGCATTCCAGCGGATCAGGTTGACAGGTTCGCCGAGCAGCTGCGATTCGCAATCTCGGTAGGTGGCGGTGACCGCAGCGAGGATGTTGTCGGGCAGAGCGGCGGACTGCCCCGGCTACCTGCCGGCACGGAGTGGCCGTCCGAGCGCGGGATTCCGTTGCCGTTCGTCGCGTCCCTCGACTGCGCGGCCCTTCCGAAGGTCGAGAAGCTTCCCCTGCCGGTGGACGGCTCGCTGCTCTTCTTCCTGGATCCCGAGAAAGCCTTTGACGCGTGTAGTCGCGGCTACGACGCGTACGCGCGGGTCCTGTACGTCCCCGCAGGCACCGAGACAGTGGTCCGGCAGCTGCCGTCCGACGGTGAGATCCCGCGCCCTTACCCCGAGTACAGGCTTTATGCGGAGGTCGTGCCGGAGCTGCCACCCGGGCTCGAGCCCGACGACGAGGACATGGACGACCGCCTCATGTTCGCGTCGGACACCGTGAAGCAGCTGGTTGGCGAGCTGACGCACACCGATGAACTCATCGCACTGGTCCAGGATCTCTGGCCGACGGAGACGGGCCTGTCAACCCTACGCATCGGTGGATACACGAGAAGAATCGGAGGCTCGTACTCTCCGGAGGAACAGATGGCGCGTGCCAGCCTCCGGGCCCGACTGGAGACCGAACCTGACCTTTCACGGTCCGAAAGGATCCGCTGGCGCCGCGAAGAGGAATCCCGACTCATTCAAGAATGGGTGCCGCTCGCCCAGTTCCCCACCGAATACGATGTTCACTTCGGACGCTTCTTGATCAGATTCGACGACCTGACCGCCGGCCGCTTCGACAAGATGCGCTCATTCCCCGCATTCACTGAGTAGGCCGAGAAGAACTACATCATCGGCTTCGATGCAAGCCCTGGCCGGACGTGTCCCCACGTCCCGAGACTGATCCGTCACGCAGGTCCTGAGACCCGACATCGCCGGCAGCCGGCCGGCTCTGCGCGTGTATTGGCTGCTCAGGCGAGGCCCGGGCCACCTCGGTGTCGGTGCCCGTCCGAGTGTTCCACTCGTCGTCTCCGAGATCTCTCAGTGCGACGTCGATGACGTCCGCCAGCAGATGGAGCATCTGCGGGTCTCCGGCGAGCCGGACGTCGGACGCGCCAACCCGGAGAGCGGTACGAACAATTGGCACGTCGTCCAGGCCGGCGTGGCGCTCGCCCAGCATGAACTGGATGTTCTGGCGTTGCCAGCCACGCGCAAGTTGCAGGGCCGTCATGTCGTCGGCGCTGACGGTGTCGATGGCGGCGCCGGCTAGCAGGAGGGTAGCGATGACCCGTCGTTCGTTGCGATCGACTGCGTGCATCAAAGCGGTTCGCCCTTGCCGGTCGCGGGCGTTCACGTCGGCGTCGGCCTCAAGGAGCACGTCGGCTGCGGCGTGATCGCCTCGACGCGCCGCCACCACGATCGCTGGCGTGGCGTCGGAATGCTGTTGGTTGGCGTCCGCTGCGTAGGCGAGGAGGAGTCGTAGCACCGCCGGTGCGACTAGCGCCGCTGCCGCGATGTGCTCGTTGTGATGGATCGGGACGTCAGCCTGGCAGAACGCGTCGGCGAGTTCGCTCGGTGGCGCATCGGCCTTGCCGAAGTGCATGTCGAGGATGGCGGCAACGTCGACGCCGCGGAGGCGCTGATCTTTCCGGGTCTGCGGGCGCTGCCGCCGGTAGCGGTGGAGCTCGTCGTCCAAATACGGCAAGTGATTAGGCGCTACGCCGAAACCGTGAAGTGGCTACCGAGCGATGCGCGGCACTCAGCCGGCTCTCTCCCACTACCCCCACTTCATCGATCGCTTAGCCTAGACACCGAATTTCCCGGCATCACCGTTACCACGTATGGCGGCGCTACCGCGCTCGTGACACCTCTTGGTGATCGAGACACTACTCAAAGTGTCGGCCTTACGACAGCACCGAGCCCTTTTTGTCGTATCGACAAAAAGCTATGGTCGAGCAGTGCCCGATGACACCTGGGAACCACCCCTGATCCTGCTCGCTGTCGATCTCGTGATCCTCACCCTGCGCGGTGGTCGTCTAAACCTGCTTCTCGTGCGGCGCGGTGTTGAGCCGTTCGTCGGGCGGGCAGCGCTGCCTGGTGGGTTCCTCGCCGATGAGCGCGAGGACATTCTCAGCGCCGCCCGCCGGGAGCTGCGGGAGGAGGCGGGGCTCACCGACATCCCGCACCTGGAGCAGCTCGGTACATACGGCGCCCCCGACCGTGACCCTCGTGGACGCGTGGTCTCCGTCGCCCACCTCGCGGTCGTGCCGCGCCTTCCCGAGCCCGTCTCTGGAACCGACGCCGCAGCCGCTGAGTGGACGCCAGTCGAGGACGTACTGGCCGCGCGGGTACCGCTCGCCTTCGACCACTTGCGCATCGTCGTCGACGGGGTGGAGCGTGCTCGCTCCAAACTGGAGCACACGGACTTGGCGACGGCTTTCTGCCCGGAGGTCTTCACCCTCACAGAGCTGCAGCAGGTCTATGAGGCCGTCTGGGGCACCCCGCTCGATCCCCGCAACTTCTACCGCAAGGTCCAGGGCACGAAGGGCTTCGTGGTCCCCGCCGGTCCGCCCCGCGCCACGGGCACCGGCCGCCCGGCCCGCGTCTACCGCGCTGGTCCGCGCCGGAACCTCTACCCGCCCATGATCCGCACGGTTCCGACCGTCGCAGCCGGAGGAGACGAGAGATGACCAGACCCGTGGTCGTGCTCACCGCACTGGACCTTGAGTACAACGCAGTCCGCGAACGTCTCACGAAAGTCGAACCGCACGTACATCCGATGGGCACGCGCTTCGAGCGTGGCACCGTGTCCGGAGGCTCCTGTGAGATTATTCTCGGCCTTGTCGGCAAGGGCAACCACCCCTCCGCCGTCATCGCAGAGCGCGCCATGACCGAGTTTGATCCGGAAGCGGTCATCTTCGCCGGCGTGGCCGGGGCGCTCTGGCCCTCCGTCGGCCTCGGTGACGTCGTCGTGGCCACCCACGTGTACGCCTATCACGGCGGCACTAGCGAGAGCGACGCTTTCCGCACCCGGCCTCGCGTGTGGGAGATCCCCCATGCCTGTGATCAGCTCGCCCGGCATCTTGAGCGGGAGCGAGGCTGGGCGAGGGGCCTCGCCGGAGGAGTGCCCCAGGTGCGGTTCGGCCCGATCGCCGCCGGGGAGGTCGTCCTCGACTCGGCGTCCTCGCCCGATGCGGCGCGCATCCGTGATCACTACAACGACGCGTTGGCGGTGGAGATGGAGTCGGCCGGGGTCGCCCAGGCCGCCCACCTGAACCGCTCTTTGCCGGCCGTCGTCGTCCGTGGCATCAGCGACCGTGCCGACGGGACCAAGGTCCACACCGACGGCGAGAACTGGCAGCCGCGTGCCGCCGCCAACGCCGCGACCTTCGCCCTCGCGCTCGCCCAGGAACTCGGGGCGCAGTATGGCTCCTCCCCTCGCCGTCCTCGGAAAGAAGCAGGTGATGCGTCGATGTCCGGCTCTGTCAGTAACGTCGCCAAGGGCAACGCTCACGTTGGATTCCAGGCACACACCGTTCACCACGCGACCGTCTACGGCGCGCCGGGCGGTGCGGGCGGGGAGACATTCCACGACCAGCTCGCGGAATTGCGCGCCTCGCTCCGTAAGTGCCATGAGGCGGGTGACGTGGACGCGGTCACCTACCGCGCGGCGGAGCAGGAGATGGACGCAGCCGCCGCCGACGTACCTCCGGCCGACGACGAGGCACGGAGCCGCGCGACCACGGCCCTGCGGAAGCTGCGCGGCCTGCTGCTGGACTGGACGGACCTCGCCACGCGGGTCGCGGGGCTCATGGCGGCTCTGCGGGATCTGTCATGAGCGCCGGACCGCAGGAGAAGACGTTCACCAACGTCGCTGACGGCGATGCCCGGGTGGGTTTCCAGGCCCAGGAGGTCCACATCGAGGGCGGATACCACGTCAGCGACGACGACTCGCCGGAGCGGCAGTTCGAGGTCGGCCTCCGCTACCTGGAGATCAGCGCCCCACCCGAGGCGAGAGAGCTGATCAGGAAAGCCATTGCCCGGGGCTACCAGAACTCCCGCGCCTACTTCTATCTGGCGCTCGCACTGTTGAGCGGCCGTACCCTGCAGAGCCTGACGGACCAGGAACTCGCGCAACTGGCACACGTCCGCCGCTGGGCGGCGCAGCGCTCCGAAGATCCCTGGGCCCGGGGCATCAACGCCGTCGGCTCGCTGCTGGACTCGCTTCCGCAGACCACGGCGGAGACTCCCGACCCGGCCGCGATCGGTGTGGTGGTCAAGGAGTTCGAATCGCTCAGCCCGCCCCTGCAGGAAAGCATCCTCAACCACCTCGAGGTTTTCCTGGCCGGCCCGCACCAGGACTGGAGCTGGCAGAAGACGTTCGCGACCGCCCGGCGGGACAGGACAGCCAACGATCGGGTGGAGCGGGTCTGGAAGTTTTTCCAGCCCAAGCCGATCCCTCCCAGGCCGGTTCCGCCACATCCGATCCGTAAGGACGCGGTGGACTATCTACGCGCCCTCGGCGGCTCGGCACTGCTCCTCGTTACGGGCCTTGCGGTGGTCCAGTACGCCTGGGCCCACTCATGGCTTCGCTCAGCCGGCTACCTGATGGTGGCTCTTGGAGCCGTCGTCGTCGTGGTCCGGGCCGGATTCACGATCAGGCTGGCTCGGCATCGACGCCGGGCGGCCCGCCAGCGTCTCACCTTCACACCCCGGCGTGCTCCCGCACAGTCCGACCGGTTCGCCTCAGCGATGGACTCCTTGTTCGACCGCTACTTCGGACGTTACCTGCCGCCTGACATAGCCCGGGAGACGTGGCTGGCGGAGACGGCGGGCATCCGGCAGACCCTCCGTAACGAGCTGGTCGAGCTGTATCGGGAGGAACCGGTCGACGCCAAGCGTCTCGCCTGGCTAGTGAGATTCCTGGCCAGCGACGTCAAGCGGCAGTGGCTCAGCGGTGAGCTGACCGCGGATCCCGAGGACTCCCGAGTGTCATCCTCGACGCGGACCGCCTTCGGCACCGCGGTGTTCGCCCTGGTGGTTGCCGGACCGCTGCTGCTGTGGCAGGCCCTCGTCGAGGCGCCGTTCACGACGGTGATCGCGACGGCCGGAATCGTGGCCGGGGCTCGGCTCGCCATCCAGGGCTGGCTGGCGATCCTTCTCGAGGGCCACCGCTACCGGGACGACCTAGACCGGGTCCGGCGCGACTACGAGGACCGGCGCGCGGCGTACGACAGGTGGGTGCGCAAGTTGGAATCGAAGCCAACCGACGCGGAGATGGCGCACTGGCTCGACTGCGACCGCAAGATCCTGGTCGAGGACACGCTGCGGCACTACCGCGTGGCTGCGCAGGACGTGATAGCGCACACCTTCATCGAGGCGCCCGTGCCCGGGTGCAAGCGGGCCCGGGTCAGCAAGGGACCCTGGCGCTACTCGCAATACAAGCTTCTCCTCTTCCTCCTCACCAAGGACGGCGTCCGCCAGGTCACGGTCACCCTCGACTTCGGGACCATGGAATTCGGCGATCAGCAGCGTCTCACCTACCAGTACAACTCGGTCGTGGCGGCGCACGTCGTCGATGCCCGCAATGGCGAGAAAAAACTCTCCCTTACGCTGACGAACAATCCCCGGGACGAGCTGACGATCACCGGTGAGTGGCCAGGCATGCCGGAACTCGGCGACGACGACCGCATCGCCTCCCAGGTCTCCCTCGACGCCTCGGGCCTCGAACGCACCCTGCACGTGCTGGAGGGCATCGCTGCCGAAGGCAAGGAATGGATCACCCACGAGAACCGCCGAGAACACGCCGGCCTCCGGCGGCTCGTCGCAGCAATGGAGGGCTGACAGATGCGGTGCTGCTCGGCGCGGGGGTCCGGGTCGGGCAGCACTGCGGTGCGGGGTGGTGCTCGGTGACACGGACGTCATCGATCCAACCTCGCTCAGGGGTCAGCCGGCTGGTACCTGCGGACCTGCTACGGACGTTAGTGCCGACACCTGCCGAAGTTTGGTGATGTCGGCTAGCTGACGGCCCAGCACCTAGCGCTGACCCAGGGTCCGGGCGCGAAGAGGCCGCCACACCACTGCCCCGACCGAGTTGCCCTCAGAACAGTAGAAGCGCGTCGAACTCCGGTTCTTTGTCCCTGCTGGCCATGACACCTCGGCTGCCGCTCATACGGCAGCGGCCCGCGGGACCATCGCCCACCACTTCCTCCCCCCGCCACTCGTGCACGCCGGGGGAGTGATTCACCCTTGACGGATCGACAAGTAGGACCGTCACAAGCAGGGAGGACATACGGGGTTGTCGCGATGCTGTCGCAGCCGAACGGGGCAACGGTAGAGGTGGCAGAAGCTAACCTCTACCGCGGAGGACGCCATGAGACGGAACCCGAACCGGGGCCGCGTCTACCGCTGCTGCGCCTGTCGTGACAGCACTGGCCGACTCGGCCCCCGGTGCCCCAAGCTGTCCAATGCCCGGCACGGCGGCTGGGCGTTCGCCGTAGACCTGCCGAGCCTGAACAAGCGCAGCACCATGCGCCGTACCGGTTTCGCTACCAAGGGGGCGGCCTCGGCCGCCCACTCACATGTGCTTGAGTGCGAGCGCGCCGGTGTCAGCCTCGACGACAGCGAAACGGTGGCCAGCTACCTCACCTGCTGGCTTGAGGCCAAGTCGCCGACCCTCAAGACGAACACCATGAACCGCTACACCGCTTACATCCACAACGATCTCATCCCCGCGCTCGGCGCCGTGCCCTTGGAGCGGCTCACTCACGACCACGTGACCCAGTTCATCCAGCGTGAGCTCGCCGCCGGCCGCAGCCCGGTCACCCTGCGCCGCTGCGTGACGAACCTGTCGAGCGCGCTCAACGACGCCCGCCGCAACCACCGGCTGCCCCAGAACGCCGCCCGCTTCGCCATGATCCCCCGACCGCCGGAACCCGAGCTCACCTGCTGGAGCACCAGCCAGACAAGCGCGTTCCTGCGGCACTGCCACGCCGTTGAAGATCCGCTCGCGGACCTGTTCGGGTTGATGGTCTGCACCGGGATGCGCAAAGGCGAGACTCTGGGCCTGCACTGGGCCGATGTGGACCTCGATGCGCGGGCACTGTTCGTGCGCTGGACGTTGGTCAGCGTCGACAACAGCCGCACCATGTTGAACGCACCCAAGACCCCACGGCAGCCGGGCCTGGGTCGCCCTGTCCACCCGCGCCGTCGACGCGTTGCAGCGGCAACGCCGCCGCCAATGCCGGCAACAGTGACCGCCCGCCATCACGACAATCTCGACCTCGTGTTCGCCAGACCCGATGGACAACCCCTACGGCCGCAGTACGTGCTCGACCACCTGCGCCGCCTCACCGCCGACGCCGGGCTTCCGGCAATTCGGGTGCACGACCTGCGACACATCGCCGCCACGATCATGATCAGCCAGGGGGTGCCGATCGCCGTGGTGTCCAAGACGCTGCGCCACAGGAACGTGGCCACCACCATCGACATCTACGGCCACCTCACCCGCGACGCCGCCGCCGGCGTGAGCGCCACCTGCGCGGCCCTCGACGCGGCCGACGCCCGGGCCGCCTGAGCTTCGTTGCAAGTTCCGTCCGTGGGTGCGACAGCAACGCGACAATACAGCCATGAAACGATCACAGGGGATATGCCTCCGTCGGCATATCCCCTGGTCAGATGCGTCGGGACGGCCGGATTTGAACCGACGACCCCTTGACCCCCAGTCAAGTGCGCTACCAAACTGCGCCACGTCCCGATGCCTCCGCCTGGTCTCCCCTGCGGCAGCCGGTACAGCTTAGCGCAGCTTCCTCACGCCGTCCGCACAGGCCCTACCGGTCACGGACAGCCTTGGCAGCGCGGCCGGCGTGACTGGCCGCACCACCGCTAAAGCGTCCTAGGCAGATAGGTAGGAGCGCGTTCTGGGGGACTCCGGTCAGGCCGGGCGGCGAACCGGGCCGCCGACGATGCGGGGAATAGCTTGATCCACTCGAGCTCCATGAAGTCGGGGTGTCAGCTCGGGTCGGTCAACCCGACTTCAATGAACCCGAGTGGATCAACCAGAGGCGCGACCCGGCAGGCCGAGCGGACCGGCCCGGGACCGGGCAAGACCGAGCGGATCAAACCAGGCCGGGGACGAGACAAGGCCGAGCCGACCAGGCCGGGCCGAAGCGGACCAAGGCCACACCGACCCCGGACGAGACAAGACCGAGCCGACCAAACGAAGCCCGAGACCAGGCCCGAGACCAGGCAAGACCGAGCCGACCAAACCAGGCCGGGTCGAAGCGGAAGAAGGCCAAACCGACCCGGGACGAGACGAGGCCGAGCGGACGAAGCGGGCCGGGTCGGGGAAGCCCCGACCCGGCCCGCTCGTGGATCAGATGGTCAGCCGTGCGCCTTGCCGCGGCCGCCGGGGCCGAGCTTCTTGCGCGGGCGTACCGAGATCTCGATCGGGCTGCCCTCGAAGCCGAACTCCTCGCGGAGCTTGCGCTCGACGAACCGCTGGTAGCCGGCGTCCAGCGGCCCGGTGGTGAACAGCACGAAGCGCGGCGGCGCCGCGCCGGCCTGGGTGGCGAAGAGGATGCGCGGTGCCCGACCGCCCCGCACCGGGTGCGGCGTGGCCTGCACGAGAGCCGTGAGCCATTGGTTGAGCCGCGACGTCGGGATGCGGGTCTCCCAGCTGTCGAGCGCCTTGTTCAGCGCCGGGGCGAGCTTGTCGACCGCGCGGCCGGTCATCGCCGACAGGTTCAGCCGGATCGCCCACGGGATCCGGCGCAGTTCCCGGTCGATCTCCTTGTCCAGGTAGTACCGGCGGTCGGCGTCGACCAGGTCCCACTTGTTGAAGGCGATCACCAGGGCCCGGCCGGCTTCGGTGACCATCGACAGGATCCGCTGGTCCTGTTCGCTGATCGGCTCGCTCGCGTCGAGAAGTACCACCGCGACCTCGGCCGCCTCGATGGCCGAGGCGGTACGCAGGCTCGCGTAGTACTCGGTGCCGCTGGCCTTGCCGACCCGCTTGCGCAGGCCTGCCGTGTCGACCAGGTGCCAGGTCTCGCCGCCGATCTGCACGAGGCTGTCCACCGGGTCGACGGTGGTGCCGGCGACCGAGTCGACAACTGCCCGCTGCTCGCCGGAGAAGCGGTTCAGCAGGCTGGACTTGCCCACGTTCGGCCGGCCGACGAGCGCCACCCGGCGCGGCCCGCGCGGCCCGTGCTCGACGATCGCCGGCGCCTCCGGCAACGCGGCCATGATCGCGTCGAGCAGGTCGCCGGAGCCCCGGCCGTGCAGGGCCGACACCGGCAGCGGTTCGCCCAGGCCGAGCGACCACAGTGAGGTCGACTCCATCTCGATGGAGGTGTTGTCGGCCTTGTTCGCCACCAGGATGACCGGCTTGGCGCTGCGCCGCAGCATCCGCACCGCGGCCTCGTCCACATCGGTCGAACCGACCATCGCGTCGACCACGAAGAGTACCACGTCGGCCGTCGCCACGGCCGTCTCGGCCTGCGCGGCGATCGCCGCCGCCCGGTCCTTCGCGTCCGGTTCCCAACCGCCGGTGTCCACCACGGTGAACGCCCGGCCGGCCCACTGCGCGTCGTACGGCACCCGGTCCCGGGTCACGCCGGGGACATCCTCGACGACCGCCTGCCGGCGACCGATGATCCGGTTGACCAGCGTCGACTTGCCGACGTTCGGTCGGCCTACGACGGCCACCACCGGCTGCGGGCCGGTGGGTTCCTCGGTGTCGAGGTCCGGCTCCTGAAGCTCGACCCAACCGCCGCCGTCACTCACGCCGACACTTCCTTCCGGTCCGCGCCGGCACGAGGCTCAACCGCGTTGTGTCCGATGTTCTGCTCGCTCATGCCACTCCCCGCTCGGTGAGCAGGGTGTGCAGCTGCTGGACGACCTCGTCGATGCCCAGCTCGGTGGTGTCCAGCACGACCGCGTCCGACGCCTGCTGCAACGGCGAGGTCTTGCGGGTCGAGTCCAGGTGGTCGCGGCGGGCCAGGTCCGCGGCGGTGACCACCGCGTCGGTGGCGTCCTCGGCGCTGCGCCGGGCCGCCCGGGCGGCCTCGGACGCGGTCAGGTAGACCTTGAGGTCGGCGTCCGGCGCCACCACGGCACCGATGTCCCGGCCCTCCACCACCATCCGTCCGGCGTTCGCGATCATCTCCTGCTGCCGGGCGACGAGCAGCGCGCGTACGGCCGGCACGGCCGCCACGGCGGAGACCGCCTTGGTCACCTCGGGCCCGCGGATGTCCGCGTCCACGCTGACACCGTCAGCGGTCACGGCGTACCCCTGCGGGTCGGTCCCGATGCGCAGGTCCACCTCCTGGGCGACCTTGGCCACCGCCTCCGCGTCGGTGAGGTCGACGCCGGAGCGCAGCACCGCCCAGGTGATCGCCCGGTACATCGCTCCGGTGTCCAGGTAGCGGGCGCCGATACCGGCGGCCAGCCGTCGGGAGACGGTGGACTTTCCCGAACCGGACGGCCCGTCCACAGCGACCACACATCGCCCGGCCCGCACGTTGTCTTCCACC
Source organism: Micromonospora sp. NPDC023737 (assembly GCF_040639715.1). Taxonomy (NCBI): domain Bacteria; kingdom Bacillati; phylum Actinomycetota; class Actinomycetes; order Micromonosporales; family Micromonosporaceae; genus Micromonospora; species Micromonospora sp. NPDC023737. Next base: position 32,041 of record NZ_JBFAAL010000028.1, on the reverse strand, counting down.
GTCGTCCTCCTCAGCCCGTACCTCACGGATCGCCGGCCTTCCGGCGCCGCGAGCGGATGTTCCTGGTCAATGATGCCCGCCGCTCCGAGCGGAGCGCGCGCGACGCCGCCGGGCGCGACCCGCGCCACCGCGCGGCCGGCACCCGACCGCCACGGAGCCTACCGGCAGCCGTACCCCGTTCGGCGGGGTCAGTCACCCACCGCCTTGAACAGCGCGGCGACTTCGGCGTTGGTGAGCCGGCGGGTCCGCCCGGCGCGCAGGTCACCGAGTCGGATCGGCCCGATCGAGGTACGTATGAGTCGGGACACCGGGTGCCCGGCCTCGGCCAGGATTCGCCGGACGATGTGTTTGCGTCCTTCGTGCAGGGTCAGCTCGACCTGGGCGGTTCGTCCCAGGGTGTCCACCACTCGGAACGAGTCCACCTTCGCCGGGCCGTCCTCCAGCTCCACGCCGGCCATCAACCGCTTGCCGAGGTTGCGCGGGATCGGCCCGGACACCTCGCAGAGGTACGTCTTCTGCACACCGTAGGAGGGGTGCATGAGCCGGTGCGCCAGGGTTCCGTCGTTGGTGAGCAGCAGCAGGCCCTCGCTGTCGGCGTCGAGCCGCCCGACGTGGTAGACGCGCTGCTCGACCCGGTTGCCGAGGAAGTCCGCGAGCGCGGTGCGCCCCTTCTCGTCCGCCATGGTGGAGACGACACCGCGCGGCTTGTTCATGGCCAGGTAGACCAGCCGGGTGTCGGTGACCAGTCGCTCCCCGTCGACGTGGATCACCGCGGTGGCCGGGTCGACCTTGTCACCGAGCTGCGCGACCCGCCCGTTGACGGTGACCCGGCGCCGGAAGATCAGGTCCTCGCAGGCGCGTCGGGAACCCACACCGGCGGCGGCCAGCACTTTCTGCAGGCGTTCGATGCCCTCGGGGGCGTCGGTGTGAGGGGTGCGGTCATCGCGTGACATCGCTCAGCTCTTCCACATCATCGGGTAGGAACGGCGCGAGCGGCGGCAGCTCGTCGACCGTGTTCAAACCCAGCTTCTCAAGGAACAGGGTGGTGGTCCGGTAGAGGAAGGCGCCGCTTTCCGGCTCACTTCCGCACTCCTCCACCAGGCCGCGGGTGACCAGGGTACGGATCACCCCGTCACAGTTGACACCCCGGATCGCCGAGATTCGTGAGCGGGTGACTGGCTGCTTGTAGGCGACCACGGCGAGCGTTTCCAGCGCGGCCTGGGTCAGCCGTACCGACTGCCCGTCAAGCACGAACCGCTCCACGTAGCCGGCGTATTCCGGACGGGTGTAGAGACGCCAGCCACCGGCGGCGCGGCGCAGCTCGAAACCGTGCCCGGACGCGGTGTATCCGGCGGCGATCTGGTCCAGCATCGCGCCGACCCGCGCGGCCGGTTGCTCCAGCACCTCGGCCAGGGTCGCCTCGCTGACCGGCTCGTCCACCACCAGCAGGATCGCCTCGAGCGCCCCGCGCAGCTCGGCCTCGTCGAGCTCCGGCGCGGGTTCCGGGGCCACGGTCACCCGTCGTCGGGGAGCCGGCTGTTTCCTGGGTACGCGAGCAGCCGTTCCCTCCCCCGCCGCAGCGTCACTGCCCGCGGACGCGGATTCGGCCGTCTCCGGCGCCGCCGGCCGTTCCTCGGCCGGCACGCTGTCGGAGGCGGCCGTCCCCGGTGCCGCCACACGTTCCTCGGCCGGCACGCTGTCGGGCTCGGCCGTCGCCGCGACCTCGGCCGGTTCCGCGCTCCTGGGCTCCGGTGGCCCCGCCGGGGGTGCCTCCGGTGCGAGATCTTCCTGTCGGGGCGGTTCCGGGGTGTTCCGGGGCGGGCTGGGACGTTGCCAGGGTGGGACCCAGGCAGCGGCCTGGTCGGCCAGGGAGTTGTGGGTCTCCTCGTTGCTCATCGCGTCAATCCTCGCTCGTGCCCACGTCGCGGCTTCCGGTCGGGTCGGCTGCGGGGTCTGCGGGCCCGGCAGGTGCGGTGCCCGGGGGGCCGGCCTCGGCGGGCGTGCCCGCGTACTCGTCGATCTGCAGGTCCGAGCTGCCGTCGGCGGGACCGGTCCACCGGATGGTCAACTCGTCGAGGGCCTGTTCCTGGACGAAGGCCACCAGCCCTTCCCGGTAGAGCTCCAGCAGCGCGAGGAAGCGGGCCACCACCTCCAGGGTGGCTTCGCAGTCGGCGCAGAGCGTCGAGAAGGTGGCGGTGCCGGCCCGGCGCAGCCGCTCGGAGATGATCGCCGCGTGTTCCCGGACGCTGACCCGGACCATGTGCACGTGGGCGATGGAGACCTCGGGGGCCACTTTCGGCGTCATCGCCCGGACGGCGAGGGTACGCAGCCGCTCCGCGCCGATGCCGAGCACGAGGTCGGGCAGCGCCTCGGCGTACCGGGGTTCGAGGGAGACCGCGCGCGGGTACCGCCGGCCGCCGACGGCTTCCAGGTCGGCGATGAACGCGGCGGCCTCCTTGTACGCCTTGTACTGCAGCAGCCGAGCGAAGAGCAGGTCCCGCGCCTCCAGCAGGGCGAGGTCCTCCTCGTCCTCCACGTCGGCGGCGGGCAGCAGCCGGGCCGCCTTCAGGTCCAGCAGGGTGGCGGCGATGAGCAGGAACTCGCTCGCCTCGTCGAGGTCCCACTGGTCGCCCATGGCCCGGATGTAGGCGATGAACTCGTCGGTGACCTGGTGCAGCGCCACCTCGGTGACGTCCAGCTTGTGTTTGCCGATGAGCTGCAGCAGCAGGTCGAACGGGCCGGTGAAGTTCGCCAGCCGGACGGTGAAGCCGCTGCTCTCCCCCGCGTCCTCCGACGAAGACTCGCCCACCGGCTCGGTTTGAGGGCCGACCGGCGACGACTCGCCCCCGGGCTCGGTCGGAGAACCGGCCGATGATTCCGCCGGTGACGACGGCTCAACCCGCGGCGGGAGCCCGGCGTGTGACGCGTCCGACGCGGCGGCACCGGGGCGGGCGGCGGGCCCGGACGACGGCTGCTCGGGCGCGGCGGGCTGGTCGAGGGGCGGGGCGGTCACCCGACGACCGTAGTTGACGGGACGCGAAAGGGCACCGGCACCTACCGCTCGGCCTGCGCGGCGATCACCTCACGGGCCAGCTGGCGGTAGTTGCGTGCCCCGGACGAGGCCGGATCGAGCGTGGTGATCGGGGCGCCCGCGACGGTGGACTCGGGGAACTTGACCGTCTTGGTGATCACCGTCTGGTAGACCTTGTCGCCGAACGCCTCCACCACCCGCTGCAGCACCTGCCGGCAGTGGGTGGTGCGGCTGTCGTACATGGTGGCGAGGATGCCCTCGAGCTCCAGGTCGAAGTTGAGCCGCTCGCGGACCTTGTCGATGGTGTCGAGCAGCAGGGCGACACCACGAAGGCTGAAGAACTCGCACTCCAGCGGGATGAGCACGCCGTGCGCGACGGTCAGCGCGTTGATTGCCAGCAGGCCCAGCGACGGCTGGCAGTCGATCAGGATGTAGTCGTACTCCTTGCGGATCGACCTCAGCACCCGAGCGAGGGCCATCTCCCGGGCGACCTCGTTCACCAGCTGGATCTCCGCGGCGGAGAGGTCGATGTTGGCCGGCAGCAGGTGCAGCCCGGCCACGTCCGTCTTGATCAGGACGTCCTCGGCCGTGATGTCGTCCTGCATGAGCAGGTTGTAGACCGACAGGTCGAGGTTGTGTGGGTTGACCCCGAGCCCGACCGAGAGCGCGCCCTGCGGGTCGAAGTCGACCAGCAGCACCTTGCGGCCGTACTCGGCGAGCGCGGCACCCAGGTTGATCGTGGTGGTGGTCTTGCCGACGCCGCCCTTCTGGTTGGCCATCGCGATGATCCGCGCCGGGCCGTGCCGGTCGGTGGGCATCGGCTCGGGGATCGGCTTGCGCATCGTGTAGGCGGCGGGATCCGCCGGTCCGAGGTCGTTGCCGAGCGCGGCCTGCTGCTCGCGGAGCTCCGACGTCCACGTCTCGGCACGGTTCTCGTTGCCAGCCATGTCCTCGTTGCCCCCTCCCGACGACCACCCGGCGTCGGAGCCCTCCGACGTCCTTCGCGGCGCCGCTGCGCACCCCGGCCCGACAGCTCTAGGGGATCCGCGCCGATGCCGACTGTACGCCACCGGCCAGCAGGCGGTTCATTACCCGTTCGGCGTGTCGGGCGGGGCCCCGCCCGAGCCGGTCTGCGACGACTCAGCCCGGTCAGCCGCGGGCTCGCGGGTGCGCCGTGGCGTACACCTCGCGCAGCCGCTCGACGGTGACCAGTGTGTACACCTGCGTGGTGGTCACCGACGCGTGCCCGAGCAGTTCCTGCACCACCCGCACGTCCGCGCCGCCGTCGAGCAGATGGGTGGCGTACGAGTGGCGCAGCGTGTGCGGGGAGACGGCGGCCGGCCCGTCGACCGGAAGGCCGGCCCGTTCGGCGGCCCGGCGCAGGATCGTCCAGGCGCCCTGCCGGGAGAGCGGGCCACCGCGCGCGTTCAGGAAGACCGCCGGGGTTCCGCGCCCCGCCGCGGCCAGCCCGGGGCGGGCCCGCACCAGGTAGGCCCGGAGCGCCTCGACCGCGTACCCGCCGACCGGCACGAGCCGCGTGCGGCCACCCTTTCCGCGCAGCAGCACCGTGCCCTCGTCCGGGTCCACGTCGTCCACCGCGGCGCCGACCGCCTCCGAGATCCGCGCCCCGGTGCCGTACAGGAACTCCAGCAGCGCCCGGTCACGCAACGCGAGCGGCGCTTCCGCACCGGTCACGGCGACCGGGCCGGCGGTTTCCAGCAGCCGGACCACGTCGTCGACCGGCAGCGCGCGGGGCAGCCGGCGCGGCGGCTTCGGCGGCCGGACATCCCGGCTCGGGTCGGCCCCGGCCAGCCCTTCACGCAGCGCGAAGCGGTGCAGGCCGCGCACGGCGCTCGCGGCGCGGGCCGCCGAGGAGACGGCCAACGGCGGGTGCTCGTCGTCCCCGCTGCGCAACCGGGCCAGGTGTGATTCGACGACACCGGCGCCGACCGACGCGAGGTCGCCGATGCCGGCGCCCGCCAGGGTCGCGAGGTAGCGCTCCAGATCCCGGCGGTACGAGGCGAGGGTGTTCGCGGACAGTCCTCGTTCGACGGTGAGGTGGTCGAGGTAGGTGCGCACGGCACGGCGCAGGGCCGGGGCGGGCTCCTCGCCCGCCCCGGCCCGCTCCGCCGTGGCGCTCAGACCGCGGCCCCGTCAGGCGAGCACGTCGGCCAGCGGGAGGACGCTCATGCCGTGCGCCTCGGCCACCGGACCGTACGTGACGCGACCGTCGTGGGTGTTCAGGCCCAGGGCGAGGGCCGGGTCACGGCGCAGCGCCTCGCGCCAGCCGTTGTTGGCCAACTCGAGGGCGTACGGCAGGGTGACGTTCGTCAGCGCGTACGTGCTGGTGTGCGGCACCGCGCCGGGCATGTTCGCCACGCAGTAGAAGATCGAGTTGTGCACCCGGTACGTCGGGTCGGCGTGCGTGGTGGGACGGGAGTCCTCGAAGCAGCCACCCTGGTCGATGGAGATGTCGACGAGCACGCTGCCCGGCTTCATCCGGGAGACCAACTCGTTGGAGATCAGCGTCGGGGCCTTGGCGCCGGGCACCAGCACCGCTCCGATCACCAGGTCCGCGTCGAGCACCGCACGCTCGACCTCGTACGCGTTGGAGGCGACCGTCTGCAGGTGGCCCCGGTAGATGGCGTCGGCCTGGCGCAGCCGCCCGACGTTCTTGTCCAGCAGCAGCACCTCGGCCTGCAGACCGAGCGCGATGGCGGCGGCGTTCATGCCGGACACGCCGGCACCGATGACCACGGTCTTGGCCGCGTACACCCCGGAGACACCGCCCATGAGGACGCCCCTCCCGCCGCCCTGCGCCTGCAGGTGGTACGCGCCCACCTGCGGCGCGAGCCGACCGGCCACCTCGGACATCGGGGCGAGCAGGGGCAGCGACCGGTCCGGCAGCTCCACCGTCTCGTACGCGATGCCGGTCACCTTGCGGTCGAGCAGCGCGTCGGTGCACTCCTTGGACGCGGCCAGGTGCAGGTAGGTGAAGAGCACCTGCCCCTCGCGCATCCGGTGGTACTCCTCGCCGACCGGCTCCTTGACCTTGAGCACCAGCTCGGCGGTCTCCCACACCTCGTCGGCCGTGGCGAGGATCTTGGCGCCGGCCGCGGTGAAGTCGTCGTCGGAGATGCTGGACCCGACGCCGGCACCGGCCTCGACGAAGACCTGGTGACCGCTGCGGACGAACTCGTTGACGCCCGCCGGCGTGATCGCCACGCGGTACTCGTGGTTCTTGACCTCGCGTGGGATTCCGACCTTCACGATGCAGACACCTCTCTCCGGGGCGGCGCACTCCCCCGACTGCGCGGTGCGCGCCGGCCCCTTTGCCGCCGCGGTCCACCGGTCCCGCCGGCGGCAGTCTAGGCGCGCCGTGACCCCGTGCGGGCCAGCAGAGTGATATCCGGTGCGGGAGCCCCCTGACGGACTGTCAGGTGTCGCGCGGTGGACGTCGCCATCAGCCGTCAGGACAGTGTTCGTACATCATCGTCCCATCAACGGGGTGCCGCTGCGGACAGGACGCGTGTGGATCACTAGGGTGTCGGCTCATGACCACTCCTCCTTACCCGCCCGGGTACCCCCAGGGACCCGGGTATCCCCAGGGCGTTTCCGACAAGAGCAAGGTCGTCGCGGGCATCCTGGGCATCGTGCTCGGTTCGTTGGGCATCGGCCGGTTCTACATGGGCCACACCAAGATCGGCGTGCTGCAGCTCGTCGTGACCCTGGTGACGTGCGGCGTCGGCGCCCTCTGGGGCTTCATCGACGGCATCCTGATCCTGGTCAACGGTGGCGTCGACGGACAGGGTCGTCCGCTGCGCGACTGACCTCCGGGACCACGAAAGGGGCCGTGCGGCGTACCGCACGGCCCCTTTTCGTCGCGAGGGAACTCCCGGGTCAGCGCACCAGCGGGGCGTCCGCCCGGCGCAGCGCCGACCAGCCGGTGTCGCGGGCCCGCGCGGCGGCGAGCAGCCCAGCGACACAGGACGCGTTGGTGATCTCACCGGCCAGCACCATGGCGACGGCCTCGTCCAGGTCGATCCGTACGACCTGGAGGTCGGCCTCCTCGTCGCGCCGCTCGTGCCGCCGCTCGGGTGGCACGTCCGCCAGGTCCCGGGCCAGGAACACCCGGACCAGTTCGTCGGTGAAGCCGGGCGAGCTGTGCAGGTCGACCAGCACGTCCATCCGCCCGGCGGTCAGGTCCACCTCCTCGGCCAGTTCCCGCGCCGCCGCGGCGGCCAGGTCCTCCCCGGAGACGTCCGTCAGACCGGCCGGTAGTTCCCACAGGTGCCGCCCGACCGGGGGCCGGTACTGGCGGATCAGCACCACCTGGCCGGCGTCGTCCAGCGCCACCACCGCCACCGCACCGACGTGCCGGACGATGTCGCGCAGCGCGGTGCCGCCACCCGGCATGGTCACCTCCTCGGTGACCACGTCGAAGATCCGGCCGGACCAGCGCTGCTGGCGGGAACGGACCTCGTAGCGGTGCTCGACGGCGCTCACGACGCCGACGCCGCCTTCGCGGCGGCCCCGTTGCGGGCGGCCTTCTCGGCGACCGGCGCGTCCAGGTCGACGGGGAGCTGGTCGGCCTGCGAGTAGGTGATCGCAGCCTTGACGAACGAGGCGAACAGCGGGTGCGGTCGGGTGGGCCGGCTCTTCAGCTCCGGGTGGGCCTGGGTGGCGACGAAGTACGGGTGCAGGCTGCGGTCGAGTTCGATGAACTCGACGAGCCGTCCGTCCGGGGAGGTGCCGGAGATGTGCAGACCGGCCTTGGCGAGCTTGTCGCGGTAGGCGTTGTTCACCTCGTAACGGTGCCGGTGCCGCTCACTGATCTCCGTGCTGCCGTACGCCTCCGCGACCAGCGAACCGTCGGTGAGTTTCGCCGGGTACGCGCCCAGGCGCATGGTGCCGCCCAGGTCGCCCTTGCCGGCGACGATGTCCTGCTGGTCGGCCATCGTGGCGATCACCGGGTGCCGGGCCTTCTCGTCGAACTCCAGGCTGTTGGCCCCGTCGAGACCGGCCAGGTGCCGGGACACGTCGATGGTCATGCACTGCAGACCGAGACACAGGCCGAGCAGCGGAATCCGGTTCTCCCGGGCGTACCGGGACGCGCCGATCTTCCCCTCGATGCCCCGCACCCCGAACCCACCGGGGATGACGATGCCGTCCACCCCCGCCAGCGCGGCCGAGGCGCCGGCTGCGGTCACACACTCGTCGCTGGGCACCCACCGCAACTGCACCCGCGCCCGGTGACCGAACCCGGCCGCCCGGATCGCCTCACTGACCGACAGGTACGCATCCGGCAGGTCCACGTACTTACCCACCACCGCGACGGTCACCGTGTGCCGCGGCTGGTGCACCCGCTCCAGCAGATCGTCCCAGCTGGCCCAGTCCACGTCCCGGAACGACAACCCGAGCCGGCGCACCACGTACGCGTCCAGGCCTTCCCGGTGCAGCACCTTCGGGATGTCGTAGATGCTCGGTGCGTCCGGCGCGGCCGTGACCGCCTCCCGGTCCACGTCGCAGTACAGGGACAGCTTCTCCTTCACCTTGTCCGGAATGTCCCGGTCACAGCGCAGCACCAACGCGTCCGGCTGGATACCGATGCTGCGCAGCTGCGCCACCGAGTGCTGCGTCGGCTTCGTCTTCAACTCACCCGACGGCGCCAGGTACGGCACCAGCGACACGTGCAGGTAGAAGCAGTTGTCCCGGCCCAGATCGTGGCGGACCTGCCGGATCGCCTCCAGGAACGGCAACGACTCGATGTCTCCGACGGTGCCACCCACCTCGGTGATCACCACATCCGGCACCTGACCGTCGGCGTCCGGATCCGCCATGCCGAGGATCCGGGACTTGATCTCATTGGTGATGTGCGGGATCACCTGCACCGTGTCACCCAGATACTCGCCGCGCCGCTCCTTGGCGATCACCTCGGAGTAGATCTGCCCGGTGGTGACGTTCGCCTTCCCCGACAACGCCCGGTCCAGGAACCGCTCGTAGTGCCCCACGTCGAGGTCCGTCTCCGCGCCGTCCTCGGTGACGAACACCTCACCGTGCTGGAACGGATTCATCGTCCCCGGGTCCACGTTCAGGTACGGGTCGAGCTTCTGCATCACCACCCGAAGACCCCGCGCGGTGAGCAGGTTGCCGAGGCTGGAGGCGGTCAAGCCCTTACCCAGCGAGGAGGCGACGCCCCCAGTGACGAAAATGTGCCTGGTCGTCCGTGCTGAAGGGGCCAAGGCCTGCTCCCGTGTCGTCCGTAGCGGTCGTGCAGAACGCCGAGCCGATCAGCAAAGTGATCACGCGATCCACGGGATTCCACGGTAACACCTCTACGGCGGTGGGACGCAGGCCGCACCGAGGTCACGGCCGCCACGACGAGGCGATCAGCGGTCGGTCAGCGCGCGGTGACCGGGTGCGACGGCCGGGGCGACGGCACCGTCGGGCGCCGGTCGGCCCGGGCCTCGCCCGGTTCGGCGGTCGTGCCGGAACCCGTACCCCGGTCCGCGGCCGGTGGCTCCTGCCCGGACGGGGCCGGACGGGCCGGCGGGTTGGACGGGTCGGCCGGTCCGTCGCCGGCAGCACCCGCGTCCTCGGCACGGGTCCGCTCGGCGGCCGGCACGGTCCGGTCGGTCGAGTGGTCCAGCACCCGCAGCGCGGCCAACGCCGCCATCGGCACCACCAGGGCGGCCGCCGCGCCGGCCACGTCCAGCGCCACGCCGCCGAGCACACCGCCGATGACCGCCGCCACGGCGGTGCCGGCCATCGCCGCCCGGATCGCCGGGTAGATGCCGAACAGCCGCATCAGCCCGCCCCAGGGCTGCAACAGGGCGAACCACACCAGCAACGCGCCGGCCAGGGCCAGCACGGTCAGCGGGCTGCTCACGAGGGTGTCGAAGTTGGCCGTGCTGGAACGGTGCAGGGTGAGTCCGCCGGAGCCGTCGCCGATGGCGGCCAGGAAACGACCGAGGCTGCCCCGCTCCGCCGCCGGGCGGCGCAGATCCACCACCGTGACGCCGATGGTGACCGCCATCGCGGCCACGACCGCCCAGGCCAACCGGCTCACCGTCAACCAGCCGCCCGTGCTGATCACCGCCGCGACGCTGAGTCCGGCGGTCAACGCGATCGCCCCGACCGGATCCGCACCCAGGTACGGGCTACCCACGATCACCACGGCGAGCCCGGTGACCGCCACCATCACCGCCGGCCGCCAACCCTTGCGTACGTGCTGGGCGAGCCAACCCGCGCTCAGCAGCGCGGCGGCCAGGAACACCCCGAGCCCGACGGTGCCCAGCCCGGCGTACCGGCCACCCGCCTGCGCCGAGTAGCCCACGACCCCGTTGAGCTGCAACCGCGACCCGGTCACCACGTCGGCTCCCACGACGAGCGCGGTGAGGGCGGCGACCGCGCCCAACGGCCCGAGGGTGCTGCGGTAGCCCGGCACGAACCGGACCGCTGCGGTACCGGCGACGACCAACAGGGCGGTCACCCCGGAGAACGCCAGGCCGGGCCGGTCCGCCCGCCACCACGGCACCGCGTCGGCGAGCAGCGCGGCCGGCACCGCCAGGGCGGCGGCGATGAGGAGCAGTTCCACCAGCGCCACCACCCGCCGCGAGACCGGCTCCGGGCCGTACGGGCCGGCGTGCCGGCGCGCCCGGCGCAGCAGCGGCAGCACCGCCACGGCCAGCAGCGTCAGGGCAGCGGCGAGCAGGGCGAAGAACCCGCTGGCGACGCCCCGCTGGTTCGCCGCCTCCCGTTCGGCGTCCAGCGGTTGAGCGATCGCGTCGGCCAGGGCCGGGCGACCGTCCACGGCCACGGCCGGGCGACCCACGAAAGGACGCTCCGGCATCGGTCTGCCCAGCGCGGCCAGCGCCGTCGGCGCGAGGTCGACGAGTTGCAGGTATCCGTCCCGGCCGGTGGTCGGGGAGGTCAGCCACCCGCCCTCCCAGCCCGGCCCGTCGGCGACCGCCACGTGCAGCCGGGCCGACCGGTCGGTGTCGGAGATCCCGGCGACCAGCACCAGCGAACGCGGTGGACGGGCGGCGAGCACCCGGGCCAGTTGCCGGTCGGCCGCCCGGGCAGCCGCCACCCGCTGCGCCTTCGTGGTGCCGTCGACGGTGCCGAGGTCGACGATGCTGAGCACGCAGGAGCCGAGCAGCTGCGTCGGGTCGTCCGGCAGCGCCGGCGCGTACCGGTCCACTCGACCGAACGGCCGGGCGGCGGCCACCGCGGCGCCGGAGCCGACCGCCACCGAGCAGCGCACCGACTCGGAGAGTGATCCGGGCACGGCGCCCCACGGCAGCTGTTCCTGGTTGAAGTGGACCACGGTCTCCTGGTCGGGCAGGTTCGCCCCGTTGCCGTCGGGCCGCTCCACGGCCACCGTCTGGGCCGGGCAGCTGCCGGCGGGCCGGTTACCGGACCACGCGGCGAAGCTGCCGGCACCGAGGGTCAGCCAGCCGTCCACCGGGCAGGTGGGGCGGTGTGCGGAGCGGACCGACAGGGAACCGATGGAGCCCTGCTCGGCCATCCGCCACAGCGTGGGCGTGGTCTGCGGGTCCACGTCCTCCCACCGCAACCCCGCGACCCCGGCGATGACCACGAAGTCGGCGGTGCGGTGCGGAACGCTGCGCTGCGGGCGGGCGGCGAGCGCCGTGATGCCGAGCACCACCACCATGAGGCTCAGCACGGCGGGGAGAAGTCGGCGCAGCATCAGCGTGGTCCCGACCCGGGTGCGTCGACGCCGGCGGCGGCCGGGCCGTGGGGGTGCGCGGCGAGTTCGGCGTAGAGCGCCGCCAGCGTGGCGACGGTGTCCGCCTCGGTGGGCCAGGTGGCGGCCCGCTCCGCGCCGCGCCGGCCCAGCGCGGCCCGCCGATCCGCGTCGTCGAGAAGTTCCCGTACCGCGGCGTCGACGGCGTCCACCTCGCCGGGCGGCACCAGCACCGCCGCGTCACCGACGAGGTCCGGCAGTCCGCCGACCGCGGTCGCCACCAGCGGTACGCCGGCACGCAGCGCCTCCTGCGCGAAGAGCTGCCGGGCCTCCCAGTCGCTGGTGACCACGGCCAGGTCGGCACCGGCGAGCAGGTCCGCCACGTCGGTGCGGTGACCGAGCAGGGTCACCGGCGCCCGGGCCGCCGAGATCCGCGCGGCCAGCGCCAGGTACGCCGGGCCGCTGCCGGCGATCACCACGACCGGCGCCGGGTCGCGGGTACGCCACCGCGCAGCCGCCTCGATCAGCACGTCGTACCGCTTCTGCGGATGCAGCCGACCGACCGAGAGGATCAGTGGCTGCTCAGCGCGGACGCCGAACTCGGCGCGGACCGCGGCCGGACGACGGCGCGAGGCGGGCAGGGCGGGTGCCGCGACCGGGGCGAGCCGGGCATCGGCGGCGCCGAGCGCCGCGGCCCGGTCGACCAGGTCGGCGGAGGCGCCGAGCGCGACCCGGGCACCCCGGGCCACCACCCGCTCGACGAGGCGGGACACCGCGCCGCGCATCCCACCGGCGAGCACCGCGTTGTGCCAGGTGACCACGACCGGCGCCGTGGGCCGGGCGAGCACCGCGACGAGCCCCGCCCGCAGGCCGTGCGCGTGCACCACGTCCACCGGCGTGGCCGCCAGGGCGCGGCGCAGGGCGGCGACCGCGCGAGCGTCGGCCGGGGTCGGTTTGGCGGGGATCTCGACCGGCTGGAAGCGCGCTCCGACGCCGGTGAAGTCGAACTGCTCCTGGGTGGCCGCCGGCCCGCAGACCAGCACCGTGGCACCCGCGGCGGTGAGCCCGCGCGCCACCGACCGGACGTGCTGTCCCACGCCGCCGGTGCTGGAGGCGAGCAGCAGCGCCACGCTGCCCGGCCAGCCGGGTGTCGGTTCCGTCGCCGCGCTCACCCGGACACCGTCTCCTTCCCGTCACCCCGCTCCGGAGGGCTGCCGTCCTGCTCCTGTGCTTCGCCCGCGTTCCCGCGTCTCCGCGCACCGCCGCGGCCCAGTCGTCGCAGCACCCCGGCGAGCAGCGGTCGTACGGCCTGCCGGTCGACGAGCCAGACCACGGCGAGGAACACGACGCCGACCAGAACTCCGGACAGCATGCCCTGACCGAGTGCCGCCCCCATCGTCGGGGTGCCGTCACCCGGCGTGTCGAGCCACCGGAGCACACTCACACCGGCGAGCGCCCCGGCGAGCCCGCCGAGCAGCCCGGCCGCCGCTGCCCGGGGCGTACCGGCCAGCGCCGCGGAACCCGCCGTCCGGCGCACCGCGATGATCAGCAGCCCGCCCAGCAGCAGCATCCCGGCCGAGTTGGCCAGCGCCACCGCCAGCACCCGGTCGGCGAGGGGCAGCAGGCGCCCGAGCAGGATCGCCAGCGCCGGTACGGCCAGCCAGCCGACCGCGGTGGCGAGAGTCGCCGACCTGGTCGTGCCGCGCGCGTAGAGGGCCCGGGTGAGCACGGCGAAGAGGCCATAGCCGAGCAGGCCGGGTGCGAAGCCGATGATCGCCGCCGCGGTGGTCGCGGCGGTGTGCGGGGAATGGGCGAAGAAGAACTGTCCCACCGGTTGCGCCGTGCCGGCCAGCGCGGCGGCGCCGAGCAGGCTGAACAGCACCACTCCGCGCACCGCCGGGGCCAGGGTCTGCTGGTAGGCCCGCTCGTCGCCGGCCGCTCGGGCGGCCACCAGCGTCGGGTACGCGGCCACCGCCAGCGGCACGGCCAGCACCGCCCAGGGCAGGAAGTAGACGGTCTGCGCGATGTTGTAGGCACCCGGGTTGGAACGGGACCCGAAGGTGACCTGGTGGAGGGCGATCGCCACGGCGATCTGCTGCGCCGTGACGGCCACGATCCCGGCCGTGGCCAGCCCACCGACCCGGGCCCGGACGTCGGCTGGGAACCGGAAACCGGGTCGCAGGCGCAGCCCGAGCCGGCGCAGCGGTATCAGCAGCGACAGGGAGAGCACCACCACGCCGAGCGTGGTGCCACCGGCGAGCAGCAGCTCACCGCCTCGGCTCACCGATCCGACCGTGGCGAGCTGCCCCTGCCAGGCGGTGAAGCCGAGGTAGACGGCGATCACGGTGAGGCTCGAGAGCAGCGGAGCGATCACCGGCCAGGCGAACCGTCGATGCGCCTGGAGCACCCCGGTGAGCACGATACCGACGCCGTAGAGCGGCAACTGGGGCGCGAAGAGCAGCAGCATCCGCGCCCCCACCTGCTGCTGCTCGGCGTTGAGGCCGCCACCGAGCAGCCCGATCAGCGGGTGGGCGAGCAGCGCCACGACCACGGCCAGCGGCACGAGCAGACTGAGCGTCCAGGTCAGCAGCGCGCTGGTGGTGGCGCTCACCGCCCGCCGGTCGCCCGCCTCCACCGCACCGGCCAGCAGCGGTACGACGAGACTGGCCAACGCCCCACCGGCGACGATCTCGAAGACGATGTTCGGCAGGTTGTTCGCGACCACGTAGGTGCCACCGAGATCGGTGTCGGCCAGCGCCCAGGTGAACACGGAGGTGCGGCCGAAGCCGGCCAGGCGGCTGACGACGGTGAGGACGGCGATGAGCGCGGCTGCTCCGGCCACTCGGCCGGCGCCGGCGAGGGGTGCCGGTCTGGTCACGTCAGTCGGCGCGGCGGCCCAGCGCGTCGAGCTCACGCAGCCCCGGTGTCCGCTGGATCACCTGCGTGAAGCTGACCTTCTCGCTGGCCGCGGTGAGACCGGCCAGCACGGCGAGGAGACCGGCCCGGCCCAGCGGGCCGGTGCGGGCGGCGAGCGCGACGCCGAGCACCGCACCGAGGGCGTTCGCGCCGCTGTCGCCGAGCATCACCTCCTCGCCGAGGTCGTCCGGGAGCAGCCCGGCGGCCGCCCCGGCCGCCCCGGCCGCGATCCCGCCGTGCGGGCCGCCGGCCAGCGGCGCGCCGAGCAGCAGACCGGACTTGAGCGCCCGGCCGGGACGCAGGTCGAGCAGGTTGAGCAGATTCGCGGTGCCGGCGACCACGCCGGCGCCGAGGAGCACGTCCGCGTCGCGGCCGAGCGCGCCCAGCCGTGCCCGGCGACGGTGCCCGGCGACCCGGGGATCGGCGGCGAGCAGCGCGGCCGCGCCGAGCCCGGCGGCACCCACCCCGACGATCTTGATGAGGCCGGCGGTGACCCGCCCCTCGCGCAGCGCGGCGAGGTGACCGGCGAAGCCCTTCGCCGTCTTCTGCTCGGGCCGGGCGCCGACCACGTCGTCGTAGAGCCCCACCGCGCCCGCGCCGAGGCCGGCGACCATGCTCGCGGCGCCGGAAGCCACGCTGGTGGCGCCGAGCGCCGCCGCGCCGGACGCGCCGACGGCGAGCGCCGGGCCCGCCGCGAGACTCACCGGGCGGCCCCGGAAGTTGGTACGCGCAAGCGCCGGCCCGGCCGGGGAGGTGCGCACCGCGCGCAGCGCGTACCGGGCGGCGACCGCCCCGGCGCCGACGGTCAGCAGCCGGCCCAGCATGCTCACGCGGTCTCTCCGATCGGTTCGTCGACGGGTATCCGGGTACGTGGTTCGCTCACTGGGGCAGTTTAGGCAGCTGCGACTCGGCGCTGTTGCCCACGCCGTACTGGCCGGCCTTCTTCTCGGTGAGCTGCTGCACCAGCGCGAGAGTGGTGACCAACTGGCCCTGGATGGTGTTCGCGTTGTCGACGGTGGAGATCGACTGGGAGAGCACGGCGTCGCCACGCACGCTCGCCACGAGGTTGCCGCCGTCGGAACCGTTGCCGCCGACCACGATCGCGCCGGTCCGGTCGAACTGCTCGGCGACCTTCACCACCGACTCGTCCTTCTTGGCGGAGTCCTTGTCCACGTACGGCTGGCCGCTGACCACCACGACGGCCTCCGCCGGCCCGCTGATCCGGTCCTCGGTGGTGAGGTAGCCGTCGTTGGTGTACGCGGCCAGCACCGCCCGCCGGTCGGCGTCGCTGACCGCGGGGACACCCGCCCCCCGGTCGAGCAGCACGCTGGCCAGCAGCGCGCTGGAGGTCTCCACACCCTGGCCGTTGCCGGGCAGGGTGCTGGTCTGCGCGCTGGTCGGCCGGACCGCGGTCACCGCCAGCTCCAGCAGGTTGTTGTTGTTGTCCGGGTTGATGAACTTGTCCTGCAGGTCCACCCGGCCGGTGACGTTCGCGCCGGCCAGCTGGAGCATCTTCAGCACGCCCTCGGTGTGGTCCCGCCCGGTGGGCAGGCTGAGCACCAGGACCCGGCGGCCGGTGAGTTTGCCGGGGAGCACGACCTGCGACATCTCCGCCGCGAAGCTCTCCTCCGACTCCAGCTCCTTCTCCATGTTGTTGACGGTCTGGCGCATCTGCTGGTTGTCCTTGCGCAGAGCGGTGACCTGCTCCTTGAGCGAGTCGGCCACCGGGCCGTTGAGAGCGGCCGTGCCGACCACCAGGCCGATGGCCAGCGCCAGGAACACGGCGGTCAGCGACACCACGTGGTAGCGGAAATTGATCACGCTTGCAGCCTCTTGATCGTCGGAGCTAGAAGAGCTGGCCGAGCTGGAAGACGAAATTGTCCCACCACTCGGAGACCACGCCCAGGTACGCCTTTCCGACCGTGGAGACGGCCACCGCGGAGGCCAGCGCGGCGACGGCCGAGAGCACCAGCAGCAGCAGCGAGGAGCCGGAGATGCTCTGCCGGTAGAGCCGGCTCACGCCCTTGGCGTCGACCAGCTTGCCGCCGACCTTCAGCCGGGTGAGGAACGTCGAGGCCATACCGCCTCGACCCTTGTCGAGGAACTCGACCAGGGTGGCGTGTGTGCCGACGGCCACCAGCAACGAGGCGCCCTTCTCGTCGGCGAGCAGCATGGCGAGGTCCTCGCTGGTCGCGGCGGCCGGGAAGGTCACCGCCGGCACGCCGAGCGCGGTGACCCGGGGCAGGCCGGGCGCCCGCCCGTCCGGGTACGCGTGCACGATCACCTCGGCGCCACAGCGCAGCACGTCGTCGGTGACCGAATCCATGTCACCGATGATCAGGTCGGGGGTGTAGCCCGCCTCGACCAGCGCGTCGGCCCCGCCGTCGACGCCGATGAGCACCGGCTTGAACTCCCGGATGTACGGGCGCAGCACGTCCAGGTCGGCCTTGTAGTCGTAGCCACGGACCACGATGAGGCAGTGCCGGCCCTGGATCTGGGTCTGGATCTCGGGTACGCCGACACCGTCGAGCAGCAGGTCCCGTTCCTGCTTGAGGTAGTCCATGGTGTTGGCGGCGAACGCCTCCAACTGCACCGACAGCCCTTCCCGGGCGTCGGCCATCGCCTTGGCCACCGTCTCGGCGTCCTGCAGGGCGCCGTGCGCCACCGGCTCGTCGCCGACGTAGACCGTGTTGCCCTCGATCCGCACGGTGTCGCCCTCGCGGATCTGCTCGAAGATGCCCTCGCCCAGGTCGTCGAGGAGCGGGATGCCCGCGCCGATGAGCACCTCGGGGCCGAGGTTCGGGTAGCGCCCGGAGACCGACGGCTTGGCGTTGAGCACGGCCGCGACGCCGACGGCGACCAGCGAGTCGGCGGCAACCCGGTCCACGTCGACGTGGTCGATCACCGCGATGTCGCCGGGGCGGAGCCGGCCGACCAGCCGCTTCGTACGGCGGTCCAGACGTGCGGTGCCGAGGACACTGCCCGGTTCGGCGTTCCGGGTCCGGCGCAACGTGGGTAGACGCATCCTGACCATCCTGGCATGTGAGGCAGGGATTTCTGTCGCGACATGCCTGAGCAGGGCCGCCTACCCAGGGAAGCACACCAGAGCGCAGGCTGGTGTGCTTGCGCTCACAATACCGCGGGTCACGCCCGCCTTTCCTTGGCCGCCACGGCCAGAAGCTCCTCTGCGTGTGCGATACCCAGATCCGAGTCCGGCAAACCTGCGAGCATCCGGGCGAGTTCGCGGGCCCGTTCTGTGTCCTCCACCACACGCACCCCGCTGGTGGTCACCGCGCCCCCGGTGTCCTTCGCGACCACCAGGTGCCGGTCGGCGAACGCGGCGACCTGCGGCAGGTGGGTGACGACCAGCACCTGGTGACTGCGAGCCAGCCGGGCCAGCCGGCGCCCGATCTCCACCGCCGCCCGGCCGCCGACACCGGCGTCGACCTCGTCGAAGACAAGCGTGGGCGGGCCGCCGGAGCCGGCGAAGACCACCTCGATGGCGAGCATGACCCGGGACAGCTCACCACCGGAGGCGCCCCGCTGCAACGGCAGTGACGGCGCGCCCGGGTGGGCCAGCAACCGCAGCTCGACCTCGTCACCACCGTCCGAGCCGACGCCGACCTCCGACCCGTTGACCGTCAGGGTGGGCTCCGCCCGATTGGCCGGCCGGGGCAGCACCGCCACCTCGATCCGGGCGTGTGGCATGGCCAACCCGGCCAGCTCGACCGTGACCTGCTCGGCGAACCGGTGGGCCGCTTCCTGTCGGGAGACCGACACCCGGCCGGCCAGCTCCGCCACCTCGGCGGCGAGCCGCTGCCCCTCCCGCTCCAACTCGTCGAGGAACTCGTCGGACGTGTCCAGCTCGGACAGTCGGGTGCGGGCCCGCTCGGCCCAGGCGATCACCCCGTCGACGTCGTCCGCGTACTTGCGGGTCAGCGCGCGCAGCGCGGCCCGCCGCTCGTAGACGGTCTGCAACCGGGCCGGGTCGGCGTCGAGCGAGGCGAGGTAGGTCGACAGCTCGGCGGAGACGTCGGTGACCAGGGTGGCCGCCTCCTCCAGCCGTGCCGCCAGGTCACCCAGCGCCGGGTCGGTGCCGGTCTGCGCCTCCAGTGCCCGCCGGGCGGCGCCGAGCAGAGCCGTGGCGTCCGGGGTGTCGTCGGCCGCCTCCGCGCCGCCGGCGACGCACTGCTGGGCGACCTGTGCCGCGGTGCGCAGCCCCTCGGCATGCTCCAACCGCTGCGCCTCGGCCTTGAGCTCGTCGTCCTCGCCCGGCTGCGGGTCGACCCTGGTGATCTCGTCGAGCCCCAGCCGCAGCAGGTCGGCCTCCTGGTGACGCTCGCGGGCGTTGCGCCGCCGGTCGGCCAGGTCGTCGACCACCCGCCGCCACCCGGTGTACGCCTCACGCAGCGTCTCGAGCAGCTTCTCGTGCTCCGGGCCGGCGAACCGGTCGAGCGCGGCCCGCTGCTCGGCCGGACGCAGCAGCCGCAGCTGGTCCGACTGGCCGTGCACGGCGACCACCTGCTCACCGACCTCGCCCAGCATCGACACCGGCATGCTGCGGCCACCCACGTGCGCCCGGGATCGACCCTCGACCGTCACCGTGCGGCTCAGCAGCAGCGAGCCGTCCTCGTCCGGTTCACCGCCGGCGTCGGTGATGCGGGCGTGCACCGTCTCGGCGACCCGGCCGGTCAGGCGCAGCCGCCCCTCCACCACGGCACGGCCCGGCTGGGCCCGCACGCGCCCGGCGTCGGCCCGACCGCCGAAGAGCAGGCCGAGGCCGGTCACCACCATGGTCTTGCCCGCACCGGTCTCGCCGGTGATGACGTTCATGCCGCCGGTCAACGGCAGCGTGGTGTCCTCGATGACGCCCAGTCCGGTGATGCGCAGCTCCTCCAGCACAGCACCTGACAGTAGACGCGCAGTCCGACAGTTGACCAGCCGACGAGCCCACGTCGGGCGGCTCGTACAGTTCAGCTCCGTGTTTGAGGTGATCGGCCTGACCCCCGGTGAGGAGCAGCTCTACCGCGCTCTGGTGCGGCTCACGGCCGCCCGGGTCGACGAGCTGGTCGAGCGGCTGCGCTGGCCCCGTACCGAGGTGCTGACGCAGCTGGAGGCGCTGCGCGGCAAGGGGCTGGTGCCGCCCGCCGGACCGGATCCGGACGCCCCGCTGCGGCCGCTCGCGCCCGATGTGCCGCTCGGCGCGGCGCTGCTGCGCCGGCAGGAGGCGCTGGAAACGGCCCGAGCGGCGGTCAACCAGCTGACCGAGGAGTACCGGGCCGGGATGCGCCGGCACGACGCAGCGCACCTGGTGGAGGTCGTCCGAGGCGCCGGGGCGCTCCGGGAACGCCTGCGTGACCTGCAGAACGGCGCCCGCGACGAGGTGTTGTGGTTCTGCCGCGCCAACCCGTTGGCGATGGCCGGGCAGGACAACCTCGAGGAGTTCGACGCGCTGGCCCGCGGGGTGCGCTACCGGGCCATCTACGAGCGAGAAATGCTCCTCGAACCCGGCGCGCTGGAGGACCTCGAGAACGGGGTCCGGGCCGGCGAGCAGGCCCGCGTGCTCGACCGGCTGCCGGTGCGGCTGGCCATCGTGGACGCCCGCACGGCGATCTGCCCGCTGGTGCCGGACGGGGCCAGCGGCGAGACGAGCGCCGCGGTCATCGGCCGCAGCCAGCTGCTCGACGCGCTGCTCGCCCTCTTCGAGAGCCACTGGCGCATCGCCACACCGCTTCGCTCGACCGGCACACCGGTGCACGAACCGGCCGGTGACGACTACCGGCCGGACGCCGACGAGACCCGGCTGCTCGCGCTCTTCGTGGCCGGCGTCCCGGACAAGTCCATCGCCTCCCAGCTGGGCGTGAGCCGTCGTACCGTGCAACGGCGGCTGGCCGACCTGATGACGGCCGCCGGGGTGGACACCCGGCCCGGGTTGGCCTTCCAGGCCGCCCGGCGCGGCTGGCTCTGAGACCGGTGGTGGGGGCGGGACGTGCCCGTCCCGCCCCCACCCGCGTCAGCGCAGGCCGTACGCGTCGATCACGGTCTGGTCGACCGTGTTGCCGGCGCGGTCGCCGGCGTGCACCCGCAGCGACACCGTGCCGTGTCCGGCCGGCACCGTCGCCGTGAACCGGGTACCCGAGCCCTTCACCGACGCCGGCCGCCAGCTGTCGCCGCCGTCGAAGGAGACCTCGACGCGCAGCGTGGTACCGGCCGGCTCGGCCACCCCCGCCGGCTGGCGCAGGGTCAGCCCGAGCTTGTGCGCCTTACGGCCCGCCACCTCGCCGTGCAGGTCTGCCGGCAGGTCGTAGTCCACCTGCAGCAGCGGCAGCGGCTGCGCCGCGTCCCCGGTCGGCCGGGCCGAGGTGAACTGCCACGCCGTCTCCGTACGCGTGGCGTGCACCCACTCGTCCGAGGAACGCGCGGTGGTGACGTCCAGCCGGTAGCGCGCCGGACCCGGGGTGGTCGGCACGGGCACCCAACCGCCGGACAGGTCGGCGATCTGCTCGCCGTCGCGGCTGAGCCGGGCCTGCACGGTGTCCTGCTCCTCGCCGGCGCCGGCCGGGCTGTAGTGGCCGTCGGCGTCGACGAACTCCAACACCCGCAGGTCGAGCTCGTCGCCGGTACGCGTCGGCGCCGGCCCACCGGCCGGAACGGCCGGACGCACCACCGGGGCGTACCAGCTCGCGGCGATCCGGTCGTCGGCGGCGTACCGCCGCGGCTGCTCGGTCAGACCACCGAGCAGCGGTCCCCACGAGAACTGCAACTTGTGCAGCACCCGCTGCTGCCACCACGAGTCACCGGAACTCACGAACTCCTGCCGGGTGGTGCCGGTACGCACCATCCGCTGGTCGTCGTTCCACGAGTACTCCTGCCACGGCCGCCAGCCGAACCGCTGCTCGTTGGCCCAGTCGAATCCCCCGGTGTCGCCGTAGCGGGCGTCGACCTCGGCGGTGTTCGCCGCGGTCACCTTGTACACGATCTTCTCCGGGACCCGCCCCTTCGACACCTGCCACACGTCGTACAGGTAGGGGCTGTCCACCGTCAGCGTGAGGTCGACCGTCGCCCGGCCGGTCTTCGCCGCCGCGATCAACTTCTGCCCGTCGTCGTGCGCCACCGCCATGGACGTGACCGGCAGGCGATCGCCGGTGGGTCGCCAGACCGTCCACGCGCTGAAATCGGCCGGCCGGACGATGAACACCGCCGCCGCTCCGGCGGCCGCCGCCGCGGCGATCTGGTCGTCCTCGGCGCGGTCCGCGCTGCCCTCGACGATGACGGCAGCGCCCCGGGCCCGGGTCAACTCGGCGGGCGTGCCGCCGCCGCCCCAGACGACCGGCAGCTTCCGCCGGCCAGCCGGCGCCGGCGACTGACCCATCAGGTTGATGTCCAGCGGCCCGGAGACCTTGCTGAACCTGGCGTCGACCATCGGCGCGACGAGCTGCCAGCGGGAGGAGAACTCGAACTCGCCCTGACGTACCGGCCGGGTCGGCGTCACGTTGACCTGCTGCACCGTGCTGAACGCCATCGTGCCGTGGTCGACCTGGCGGCCGTTGCCGAAGACCCGGTGCTCGTAGAAGCTGATGACCGCGCGCTGTTCGGTCGGCTTCGGCGTCTCGATCCGCACCGGGGTCCCCTTGCGCGGGTCGAGCACCACCGTGAGATCCCGGTCGACAGTCAGCTCCGGGTCGGTGACCAGAGTGAGCTGCTCGTCCAGCGGCGCGCCGTGCTCGAACAGCGCCTGCAGCAGGTACGGGCCCTCCTCGACCTGCACCTGCGACTCGCCCGGAACCCAGCCGAGGTAGTCGGACTCGGGGTGCTCGCCGAACAGGGTGAGCACCGTCGCCAGTCCGGGCTGCCCGGCCATGTCCACCGCACGCAGCGTGACGGTGTGTATCGGGCCGCTGAGGGTCAGACCGACGGCCGTGCGTACGGCGACGCCGTCCGCGCCCGTGGCCACCAGCCAGCCACCGTGCGGGCCGCGGTCCAGCTTCGTCGGGTCGGCGCGCAGCGGGACGGCCACGCTGCCGCCGGCCGGCACGGTCACCTCGGTGCCGCCGAACGACACCCCGTCGGTCTCCTCCGCGCCGCTGTCCAGGTTGCGCAGCTGAAGCGCCAGACGCAGGGTCTGCGGCGCGTCGGTGCCGTTGCTGTACGTGACGGTCCGCTCGGCCACCGGGCCGCCGGTCGCCAGGCGGCCGAAGTCGGCGGTGGCCGAGGCGTACACCCGCTGGCCCAGCGCCCGGGCCACGTCTACCCGGCCGCCGCCCTGCTCGAAGACGGTCAGCTCGGGATTGTTCTTCGCGGTGCTGACCAGCGCGTCCTTGAGCTTGCCGGCGGTCCAGTCCGGGTGCTCCTGGGCGAGGATGGCGGCGGCGCCCGCGACGTGCGGGGTGGCCATCGACGTCCCGGACGCGGTCGTGTACGCGTCGCCCACCGGCGTACCCATGCTGGTGCCGGCGGCGCGGGCCGCGACGATGTCGACACCCGGGGCGGTGATCTCCGGCTTCAGGCCGTTGTCGCCGACCCGCGGGCCGCGGCTGGAGAAGACGGCCAGGTCGTCGTTGCGGTCGACCGCGCCGACGGTGAGCGCCGAGGTGGCCGCGCCGGGGCTGCCGACGGTTTGTGCGGCGCCCTCGTTGCCGGCGGCGATCACGAAGAGCGTGCCGGTCTCGGCGGTGAGGTCGTTGACCGCCTGGCTCATCGGGTCGGTGCCGTCGGTGGCCGGACCGCCGAGGCTCATGCTGACCACCTTGGCGCCGGAGTGGGCGGCCCACTCCATGCCCGCGATGATCCCCGAGTCGTAGCCGGAGCCGGAGTCGTCGAGCACCTTTCCGACGAGGAGCTTCGCACCGGGCGCGACGCCCTTGCGCAGCCCGTCGGAGGCCGCGCCGCTACCGGCGATGGTGGCCGCCACGTGGGTGCCGTGGCCGTGTCCGTCGCGGGTGCTGCCGCTGCCGGTGAAGTCCTGCGCCTCGGCGATCCGCCCGGCGAGGTCGGGGTGGGTGGCGTCGACGCCGGTGTCGAGGACCGCGACCTCGACACCGTTACCGTCGCGGCCGGCCGCCCAGGCGGTCGGGGCGCCGATCTGCGGCACGCTGTGCTCCAGCGCCGGGTGGACCCGCCCGTCCAGCCACACCCGGGCGATGCCGGCGCCGAGCCGCGCCGCCCCGCTGGCGGTCGTACGGCCGGCCGGCGTGCTCCGCAGGGTGCTCCACAGCTCGTCGAGCTCACCCTTGTCGACGCGCAGCGCGGCCCCGTTGATGCTCTCCAGCGGCCGGGCGGCGTCGCCGGCCAGCGGCCGGACCCGACCGGCGGCCGGCTCCTGGTAGCGGACGATCAGCGGCAGGCTGCCCTGGGCGGCGTCGCCGTACCCCTGTGCGACGAGCTCCTCCACGTCGAACAGGTCGGCGTCGAGCACCCCTGCGGAGACGTACGGCACGACGTCGCTGGGCAGCACCCGCAGCCCACCGTCGGCCGACACGGTCTGGAAGGTGATCCGCTCACGACCGGGTCCCGGGTGGACCGTGGCGGCGACGCGTCCGGGGGCTGCCTGGGCGAGCTCGACCTGATCACCGGTGATCAGGGTGATGCGGGCGGGCGCAGCGCCGGGGGCGGGCGGGGCCGGGCTCGGGCCGGCGGGCCGGGCGGGCGGATCGGCTGACGCCGGTGCGGCGAGCCCGACCACCAGTGCCCCGACCGCGCCGGCGGCGAGCCAGCGTGGGGACCAGTGCATGAGATGCGCTCCTCTACTCCAGAATCGGCACCCCTCGGGGGCGACCGATCGGAGTCTGCGACGGAGATCACGTGGTGGTCACTAGCTGGCGCACGCCGCACCGGCGACATGTCGCCAGGTGGACACATCGGCCACGACGGAACGACCGCCGCGTGTCCGACAGGTTACGGACAGCCTGGTTCGGGTCGCGCCGATGCGCGGAGCGGAAGGGCCGGACACCGGCCGGTGCCCAGCGAGTGGGGCCGAGAGCCGGCCGGCGCCCAGCGAATGGGGCGGGGCGTCGGCCGGCGCCGCGCACCCCGGCCTCGGCGGGGTCGAGTCCGATCGGGACCACCCCGGCACCGCAACGGCGGGCGCCGGAGCGTGGGCGGTGCCGTTCAGCGACGCGAGCCGCGCCACCCCTGCACCGGCAGCGCGAACTTGGCCACCAGCCGATCGGTGAACGGGCGGTCCCGCAGCCGGACGATCCGCACCGGCAGCGCACCCCGGCGCACCGTCACCCGGGCGCCCGGCGGCAGGTCGTACACCCGTCGGCCGTCGCAGCTCATCACCGCGAGCGTGGTGAACGGATCCACGGTGATCGCGAACGTCGACGTGGGCGCGGTGACCAGCGGCCGGCTGAACAACGCGTGTGCGCTGATCGGCACCAGCAGCAACGCCTCCACCTCCGGCCACACCACCGGCCCGCCACCGGAGAAGGCGTACGCGGTGGAGCCGGTGGGGGTCGCGCAGACCACACCGTCGCAGCCGTACCGGGACAGCGGCCGGCCGTCCACGTCGACGAGGAGCTCGAGCATCTGCGCCCGCTCCCCCTTCTCGACGCTGATCTCGTTGAGGGCCCAGGACTCGATCGTCGGCCCGCCGTCGAACTCGGCGGTGACGTCGAGGGTGAGCCGCTCGTCGACCGTGTAGTTCCGGGCGACCACGTCGCGGACCGCGCTGTCCAGGTCGCCGATCTCCGCCTCGGCGAGGAAGCCGACCTTGCCGAGGTTGATGCCGAGCAGCGGCACCTTGGCCGGCCGTGCCAGCTCCGCCGCACGCAGGAACGTGCCGTCCCCGCCGAGCGCGAAGACGATCTCAGCGCCCTCGGCGGCCTCCAGGCCGGTGACCGGGACGACGCCGGGCAGGTCGAGGTCGTCGGCCTCCTCGGCGACGACGCGCACCTCGAAGCCGGCGGCGATCAGGTCGGCGGCGACCGCCCGGGCGTGCTCGGTGCTGCGCCGCCGACCGGTGTGGGTGACCAGTAGCGCGGTCCGGGTCACCGGGCCCACCTCGTCGCCACCGGACGCCGCAGGGCATCCGCCGGGACTCTCCCCCGGGCCGATCGGCCCGCCGCGCTACCTCCGCTGCTCGCGTTCACCCTGCGACCTCCTCCGCCGCCGTGCCCGGCACGTCACCGGGCGTCACCGGGCCCCGCGGCCCGGCCGCCACCACCGCCCGCACCCGTTGCGGGTCGGCCGGCGGCGCGTCCCGGCGTAACCATACGAAGAACTCCACGTTGCCACTCGGCCCCGGCAGGGGACTCGCGGCCACGTCGGCCAGACCCAGGCCCAGCTGCGCGGCGGCCGCCGCCACGTCGAGCACCGCCTCGGCGCGCAACTCCGGGTCACGCACCACCCCGCCGGCACCCACCCGCTCCTTGCCGACCTCGAACTGCGGCTTGACCATCAGCGCCAGATCACCGTCCGGTCTGGTGCAGCCGGCCAGCGCCGGCAGTACCAGCCGCAGCGAGATGAACGACAGGTCCGCCACGGTCAGGTCGACCGGGCCGCCGATCGTGTCCGGGCCGAGCGTGCGCACATTGGTCCGCTCGAAGACCCGGACCCGTTCGTCGGTGCGCAGCGGCCAGGCGAGCTGGCCGTAGCCGACGTCCACGGCCACCACCTCGGCGGCGCCGGCGCGCAGCAGCACGTCGGTGAAGCCACCGGTCGACGCGCCGGCGTCCAGGCAACGCCGGCCGGTGACGGTCAGCCCACCGAACGCCTCCAGCGCGCCCGCCAGCTTGTGGCCGCCTCGGGAGACGTACTCCAGGGCCGGATCCGCACCGGTGACCAGCAGCGCGTCGGCGGGGTCGACCATCGCGGCCGGTTTGCGGGCCGGTACCCCGCGCAGCTGGACCCGGCCGGCCTCCACCAGCGCGGCAGCCTGCTCACGGGAGCGGGCCAGGCCACGGCGGACGAGCTCGGCGTCCAGCCGGTTGCGACGTGCCATTCGTTCTCCGGTCTCAGGCCTGGTCGATGCTGGCCAGGGTCTCGCGCAGCGTCTCGTACGCCGCCTCGTACTGGGCGATCTGGTCGGCCGGTGCGAGCGACGAGGCGTTGATCATCGCTTGCACGGCCGCATCGACCGCGGGGTGCCCCTGCCCGTCGAGATCATCGGCGGACGGCGGCGCCGGGCGCACACCGGGCGTCGGCAGCCCGGGGCGCGCTCCCGCCGGTGGGCCGGGCCGCGCGGCGGGCAGGCCACCGGACGGCGGCCCGGGCCGGGGCCCGGGCGAGCCGCCGGGCGGCGGACCCGGACGGTACGGAACGGTCACTCGGCACCGCCCGGCTGCTGCTTGCGAACGGCCTTCTTCGGCGGGTGCGCCGGCTCGGCGTCCCCACCGGTCGGGCTGACCGTTCCGGGTGAGCGGCGCATCACGGCCTTGCCGGGCCCGGCCTTCTTCGCGACCGCCTTCTTCGCCACAGCCTTCTTCGCGACCGTCTTCTTCGCCGGCGACATGGCGACCGGGGCGGAGAGCGACTCGGCGGACGGCACCGGACCGGCGGGAGGCGGCGGCCCACCGGCCGTCGCGTCGCCGCTCTCCGGCGCGGGCACCGGGGCGGGAGCGTGCGGCGGGCCACCGGCGGGCGCCCCGGTCCGGCTCGTGCCGACGCCGGCCGAGCGCGCCTCCCGCAGCTGCCGCTCCAGGTCCTGCACCCGTCGGGTCAGCTCGGCGACCTCTTCGGCGGTGGCGAGCCCGACCCGCCCGAGCGCACGGTCGACCTCGAAGCGGACGAGCTTGGTCAGCGCTTCGCGATTCGCCATGCCGGTGGAGACGAGTTCCTCGCCGAGCGCCTGGAGCTGGGCGGCTGTCGTGCCACCCGAACCGACGACCCGGCGCACCACGTCCTGGGCCTTCTTCCGGGGCGCCTCCGTCAGGCCCATGGCCAACTCGAGGTAGGCGCGCCACGCGTCCTGCATGCCTGAGTCCTTCCGCGGGGCGGGGTGTGCAGGTGTCACGCTACCGGGCACCGGTGACCGGCCCGTGCGGTACGGTGCCGAGGACGGCGTGGCTCACGGTGAGGAGACGACGAGTGGCCAGCGTGGACGAGTGTCGGCAGGCGTTGCAGGAGCTCGCCGCCCGGCTGGACCGCAACGCCGAGACGGTACGGGAGCGTGTCGACCTGGACCGCACACTCGCCTGCCGGATCACGGACCTCGACACCGCCTTCCACGGTCGTCTCACCGGCGGCCGGCTGATCGACCTCACCGACGGCGACGACCCGAAGGCCAAGATCGCCCTGAACACCAGCAGCGACGACCTCGTCGCGCTCGTGCGCGGCGACCTCGACATCGGCCGGGCGGTGGCCTCCCGCCGCGTATCGATCAAGGCCAACCCGTTCGACCTGCTGAAGCTCCGCAAGCTGCTCTGACGACGGGCACGTCGATCCCGGCGGAGGCCACCGGGTCACGCACCGCCAGCGGGACGTCTCGTGCCGACGACGTCCACCCGGGCTTCGATGCAGCGCGCACTGACGCGACGCGGCCGCGTGGTCGAGGGCGGCGGGTGCTCAGACGGGAAGGCCGAGCGAGGCCAGCACACGAGCGACGTCCGCCGACGCGGCCCGGATCGGTGGCACCGAGGGCGCCGACCAGGCCGCGGCACACAAGGCGGCGAGCGCGCCCAGCGGGGCCCCAGCGCCGCTGAGCTCCAGTCCGCCGTCCCGCGCCGTCACCGACCAACCGCCGGCGTCCGTCGGACCGGGCACTCGCACCACCGCCGCCGGGTCGAAGAGCCCGGCCAGGTCCCGCGAGACGTACGTAGGCCGGCGCGCCGGCTCGGCGGCGAGCAATTCGGGTACGTCGCTGACGCCGGTGAGCACGAGCAGGCTGTCCAGCCCTGCCCTGCGGGCGCCCTCGATGTCGGTGTCCAGCCGGTCGCCGACGACCAGCGTCCGGCCACCGTCGACACGGCGGGCGGCGGTGGCGAACAGTTCCGGCTCGGGCTTACCCACCACCACGTCCGGGTCCCGGCCGAGCGCGGTACGCACGACGGCCACCAGAGAGCCGTTGCCGGGCAGCGGACCACGGGCGCTGGGCAGCGTGCGGTCGGTGTTCGTGGCGACCCAGGTCGCGCCGGCCCGGACCGCCACCGTGGCCTCGGCCAGGTCGGTCCAGCCGACCTGCGGCCCGTACCCCTGCGCGACCGCCTGCGGGGAGTCCTCGGCCCGATCGACCGGCACGAGCCCGACCGCGGCAATCTCGGCACGCAGCGCCTCGGCGCCGACCACGAGCACCGGGGCACCGGCCGGCAACCGGTCCCGAAGCAGCTCCGCGGCCGCGGCCGCGCTGGTGAGCACCTCTTCCGGCCGGGCCGGCACACCCATGCCGCTGAGCAGTTCGGCGACCTGACTCGACCGGCGTGAGGCGTTGTTCGTGGCGTAAGCGACCGCCCGCCCCTCGGCGTGCAGCCGGCCGACGGCCTCGACGGCGCCGGGGATCGGCCGGTCGATCAGGTAGATCACACCGTCCAGGTCGAAGACGACCTGGGCGTACCCGTCGACCAGCCGCGCCCCGGCGTTTCCCGTCACCGGGCGACCGGACCCGTCTCGTCGTCACCCACCGGAGCCTCCGCCCCGGCCCGCGCGGCGAGGTCCGGGTCGTCCGGCCCGCCCCTGCCGACCACGTCGTCGCGAGTCACCCGCTCACCCTCGGCCGGCCGCATCTCGTCGGCGTCGTCCTCGTCGAAGTCCGCGTCGTCCTCGTCGGAGTCCGCATCGTCGTCCTCGTCGGAGTCGGCGTCGTCCTCGTCGTCGTCCTCGTCGTCGTCGGCGTCGTCGTCCTCGTCGTCGTCGGCGTCGTCGTCCTCGTCGTCGTCGGCGTCGTCGTCCTCGTCGTCGTCGGCGTCCTCGTCGTCGTCGGCGTCGTCCTCGTCGGCGTCGTCGTCGTTCGCGACCAGGTCGGCATCCGGCTGGGCCGGCACCGCGCCGGGCGTACCCGGCCCCGCAGCGATCTCCTCCGCCGTCTCCTCGTCCTCGTCGTCGCCCTCGATGAGCACGCCGTCGAGCTCGAGCAGCCGTTCGGCGGCATCGGTCTCTCCGTCGGTGTCCACCTCGGCAGCGCGGGAGAACCATTCCCGTGCCTCCTCGCGCCGGTCGGCCGCGAGCAGCGCGTCGGCGTACGCGTAGCGCAGCCGCGCCGTCCACGGCTCGGTCGTGTCGCTGGTCAGCTCACGCACCTGGAGCATCGCGACTGCGGCGTCCTTCTGCCCGAGGTCACCTCGCGCACCGGCGGCGACGATCAGCAGCTCGATGGAGGTCGCGGGGTCGAGAGCGTCTCGGTCGGCGCCGCGGAACAGGTCGATGGCCCGCTCCGGGCGGCCGAGCGCGCGCTCGCAGTCGGCCAGCACCGCGATGTGGCTCTGCAACCCGGTCATCCGGTGGTACGTCCGAAGCTCGGCGATCGCGGTCTGCCACTCTCCCGCGTGGTACGCGGCCAGCCCGACCGCCTCCCGTACGGCGGCGATCCGGGACGCCAGCCGGCGGGCGGCCAACGCATGCGCCAGCGCCTCGGCCGGGTTTTCGTCGATCAGCACACCGGTCGCAACCAGGTGCCGGGCGACCGTCTCCGCGACCGGCTTGGCCAGCGACAGCAGCTCGGCGCGGACGTCCTTGTCGAGATCGGTCGCGACGATCTCGTCGGGCAGCGCGGGAGCGGCGACGCGGTCGCCCGCAGCCCGCTCCGGCCCGCCCTCGTCACGACGGCCACCGTAGCTGCCTTCACCCCGGCGGTCCTCGAACCGGCGCTCATCCCGACGCGGCCGCTCGCCGCCCCGGAACCCGCCCTCGCGGTCGCCACCGCGGAAGCCACCCTCGCGACGCTCACCACCACGGCTGTCACGGTCACCGCCGCGGAAACCGCCCTCGCGGCGCTCACCGCCACGGCTGTCACGGTCACCGCCGCGGAAGCCACCCTCGCGGCGCTCACCGCCACGGGTGTCACGATCGCCGCCCCGGAAACCGCCCTCGCGGTCGCCGCCACGGAAGCCACCCTCACGGCGGTCACCACCACGGCTGTCACGGTCACCGCCGCGGAAGCCACCTTCCCGGCGGTCGCCACCGCGGAAACCGCCCTCACGGTCGCCACCACGGAAGCCACCCTCGCGGCGCTCACCGCCACGGGTGTCACGGTCACCGCCACGGAAACCGCCCTCGCGGCGGTCGCCACCGCGGAAACCGCCCTCACGGTCGCCACCACGGAAGCCACCCTCGCGGCGCTCACCGCCACGGGTGTCACGGTCACCACCACGGAAGCCACCCTCGCGGCGCTCACCGCCACGGGTGTCACGGTCACCGCCACGGAAACCACCCTCGCGGCGCTCACCGCCACGGGTGTCACGGTCACCGCCACGGAAACCGCCCTCGCGGCGCTCACCGCCACGGGTGTCACGGTCACCGCCACGGAAGCCACCCTCGCGACGGTCGCCACCGCGGGAACCGCCCTCACGGTCACCGCCACGGAAACCGCCCTCGCGACGGTCACCGCCGCGGAAACCGCCCTCGCGGCGCTCACCGCCACGGGTGTCACGGTCACCGCCGCGGAAACCACCTTCCCGGCGGTCGCCACCACGGAAGCCGCCCTCGCGACGGTCACCGCCACGGAAACCTTCACGGTCGCCACCGCGGAAGCCGCCCTCACGGCGGTCGCCACCGCGGAAACCGCCCTCACGGTCGCCACCGCGGAAGCCGCCCTCACGGCGGTCGCCACCGCGGAAACCGCCCTCGCGGCGCTCACCGCCACGGAAACCTTCACGGTCGCCACCGCGGAACTGGGCGTCCCGATCAGCGGGGCGGAAGCCACCCGGGCGGTCGCCGGACCGGAACCCGCCGGCGCGGTCGCCGCCGCGGTAACCACGTTCACGGTCCCCGCCACGGAAGCCACCCTCGCGACGGTCGCCGCCGCGGAAACCGCCCTCGCGGTCGTCACGCCGGAATCCGCCGCGCTGCTCGCCGCCGCGGAAGCCTTGCGAGTCCCGATCGGCGCCACGGCGATCGCCGCCACGGAACCCCTGGTCCCGGTCGCCCTCACGGCGGTCGCCGCCGCGGAAGCCGCCCTCGCGGTCGCCGGCGTACCCACGCGAGCCGCCGCGGTTGTCGCGGTCTCCGCGGTACGGCGGCCGGTCGCGGTCGTCACGCCGCGGCGTCCGGTCACGCCCGCCCGACCGGTCCGTACGGTCGTCTTGACGGCGGGGGCGGTCGCTGCCCTGCGGTCCTGAACTCACGGGGTACATCCTTCCTGATTGCGCCACCTGCGGCGCTACGCAGTCGAGGGGCGCCCCCGCTGGGGGGGCCCCCCCCGGGGAAAATTTGCCGGGGGGGGCGAAAATCCCACACCCACCCCAGGGCAGGAACAACGGCGCGGGGTGGGGTTTCTTTCGGGGTTGGAATGTTAA
>NZ_JBFAAL010000027.1:0-46992 GCF_040639715.1 Micromonospora sp. NPDC023737 | reverse complement strand
GGACATGCCGCTGACCCAGGCCGCGCAGACGGTGCAGGTGTCGGCCTACCCGGACGCCTACGCCCAGTGGGAACAGCAGGCCGCCGACCTCGTCGCCCAGTACTGGAACAGCTGACAACCACACAGCACACGAGCATGAACCGCTGGCCGGCACCCCGAGAGGGTGCCGGCCAACGGCATGTCCAGACCCGAAAAGGAACGGCGCGGCGCGTATGAGGGTGCAGAGCAAGCGATCAACACCGGACCGACCGCCGCCGGACCGCCACTCCCCGACCGCCGCCCGCCAGTAACCGACGGCCGACGACCGCGACCGGCGACCGGCGACCGGCGACCGGCGACCGGCGTCAGCGTTGCCGGCGGGCCATCCAGCGCTTGGCCAGGAGGGCCGCGCTCCCCCAGATGCCCCGCCGGAAAAGCAGTACGACGAGGACGAAGATGCCGCCGGTGACCAGGCCTATCGCCTCGAATCCGGAGAACGACAGCCAATCCTCCAGCCGTACGACGAGGGCCGCGCCGACCACCGCACCCCAGAGCGTGCCGATGCCGCCGAGCACGACGACGATGACGGCCTTGCCGGAGGTCGTCCAGTGCAGCACGTCGAGGGAGACGAAGCGGTGCCCGACGGCGAAGAGCCCGCCGCCGAGCCCGGCGATGAAGCCGGAGAGGACGAACGCGGTGAGCTTGTACCGGTGCACCGGGTACCCGAGCGCCCGGGCTCGGGCCGGGTTGTCCCGGATGCCGACGAGCACCCGGCCGAAGGGCGAGTGCACGATCCGCCAGGCGGCGGCCAGGCCGAGCAGCACGATCGGCAGGATCGCGTAGTAGAAGTAGTAGTCGTCGGTCAGGTCCACCCCGAAGAACGAACGGGGCACACCCTGGAGCCCGTTCTCGCCCTGCGTCACCGACCGCCACTCGTTGGCCACGTAGTAGACCAACTGCGCGAACGCCAGGGTCACCATGGCGAAGTAGATGCCGGTCCGCTTCACCGCCAGGTAGCCGATGGGCACCGCGAGCGCCGCGGCGGTGAGCGCCCCGGCCAGTACGGCGGCCGGAAAAGGCAGGCCGGCGTGGATGGCGACGAGTCCGGTGACGTACGCGGAGGTGCCCCAGAAGGCGGCGTGCCCGAAGGACATCAGCCCGGTGAAGCCGAGCAGCAGATCCACGGCGACGGCGAAGAGCGCCCAGCAGAGGATGTCCACGGCAACGGCCGGGTAGAGCCCGTTCGGCAACCAGAGCGCGGCGACCAGCCCGACCGCGAGCAGCGCGTACCGGACCCAGGCGGGGGCCCGGCCGACGGCGAGCAGACCGGACGGCGGCGCCGGGCGGCCAGCCTCGGCCGGCGTGTCGACGGTGCTGGTCATGCCGGTGCCTCCTCACGGCCGAAGAGCCCGGCCGGGCGCCAGAGCAGCACGACGGCCATCACGACGAAGACGATCGTCTGGGACACGATCGGAAAGTCCGACAGGTACGCCTCGCCCCACGCCTGCACGAGGCCGATGCCGAAGCCGGCGGCGACGGAGCCGAAGATCGAGCCGAGCCCGCCGATGACCACCACGGCGAAGACAACGATGATCAGGTCGGCGCCCATGAGTGGATTGACGGCTCGCATCGGCGCGGCGAGCACACCGGCGAGCCCGGCGAGCGCGATACCGAAGCCGAAGACCGGGGTGACCCAGCGTCCGACGTTGATGCCGAACGCCGGGGTGAGTTCCGGCCGTTCGGTGGCCGCGCGTACGACCATGCCCACCCGGGTCCGGGTCAGCACCCACCACACGGCGACGCAGACCAGTACCGCGAAACCGAGGATGAACACCCGGTACGTCGGGAAGTCGAAGAGCCCGAAGTCGACCGAGCCGCTCAGCGCCGACGGGGTGGCGTACGGGCTGGACTGCACGCCGTACCGCGATTTGACCAGGTCTTGGAGGATCAGCGTCAGGCCGAACGTGAGCAGGAAGTTGTAGAGCGGGTCGAGCCGGCTGAGCCGGTGGATGACCGCCCGTTCCAGCGCCATGCCGAGCAGACCGAGGCCCAACGGCATGATGACCAGCGCCGCCCAGAACGGCACGCCCGCCTCGCTCAGCAGCACGTACGCACCGAAGGCGCCGAGCATGTAGAACGCGCCGTGGGCGAAGTTCACCACCCGCAGCATGCCGAAGATGACGGCGAGCCCGAGGGCGAGCAGGGCGTAGAACGCCCCGCTCACCAACCCGTTGAACGTGTTCTGCAGGAACCCGGTCACAGCGGCACCTTCGTTCGCGACTGCGGGGCTCGCAGAACCGGCTCACTCCTCGCGCTCACAGCTTGCAGTCCGGGGAGGGTGCGGCGAACGCCTCCGCCGCCGGGATGGTCTCGAGCACCTTGACGTAGTCCCACGGCTCGGTGACCTCGGCCTGCGGCTTCACCTGCGCCAGGTACGCGTCGTGGATGACCCGGTGGTCCTCGGCACGGATCTTGCCGTTGCGCAGGAAGACGTCGTTGACCTCCTTGCCCTCCAGCCCCTTGACCACGGTGTCCGCGTCGTCGGTGCCGGCGGCCTGTACGGCCTCCAGGTACTGCATGGCGGCGGAGTAGTTGGCCGCGTGCGCGAACGAGGGCCGGGTACCCGTCTCCTTCTGGAACCGGTCGGCGAACGCCCGGTTCTCCTGGTCGAAGTTCCAGTACCAGGCGTCGGTGTACGTGGTGCCGGCCAGCGCGTCCGGCGTCAGCGAGTGGATGTCGGTGATGAACATCAGGCCGACCGCGAGGCCGACGCCCTTGTCCCGCAGCTTGAACTCGTTGTACTGCTTCACCACGTTGACCAGTTCGGCCCCGGCCTGCATGGTGCCGAGCACCTGCGGCTTCGGGTTCAAGCCGGGCGCCTTGAGCAGGTAGGTCGAGTAGTCGCCGCTGGTGTTCGGGAAGGGGGCGCCGTCCTTGCCGACCACCTGTCCACCGGCGGCGGTGATCGCGGCGGAGAAACTCTTCTCCATGTCCTGCCCGAAGGCGTAGTTCGGGTACAGGATGTACCAGTTCTTGCCGACCTGCTGGGTGGTCACCTTGCCGGTGCCGTTGGCGAGCATGTACGTGTCGTACGCGTAGTGGAACGTGTATTTGTTGCAGCTCTTGCCGGTCAGCTCGGTGGTGGCGGCGCCGATGTTGAAGTAGAGCTTCTTCTTCTCCTTCGCCACGTCGGCGACTTTCAGCGCGGCCGAGGAGGTGGGCACGTCGAGGATGATGTCGACGCCCTTGCGGTCGTACATCTCGGCGGCCTTGCTGTTCGCGACGTCCGGCTTGTTCTGGTGGTCGGCGGTCTCCACGGTGATGTCCTTGGTCACCGCCTGGTCGCCGTGCTTGGCCTTGAAGTCGGCGATGGCCATCTCCACGGCCTTCACCGAGTTCCGGCCGGACAGCTCGGAGTACGCCCCGGACTGATCGTTGAGGACACCCAACACGATCTTGTCGCCGGTCAGTTTCCGGTCACCGGCCGACTGGGGGCCGCCGCCACCGCAGCCGGCCATCAGCACCACGGCGGCCGACGCTGCGGCCACACCCACGGTCCTACGCATGCCATTCCCTCCATCCGCGCCGTGACGCGGTCAGCAGTCGAGATCAGATCCCGAGGTACGACAGCAGTTCGCGTTCCCGCGAGCGCACCTCGGAGTTGTCCATCGCTTCCACGACCCGCCCCTCGGCCAGCAGGTAGTGCCGGTCGGCGACACCGGTGGCGAAGTGCAGGTTCTGCTCGACCAGCAGCACGGTGACCCCGTGCCGCTTGGCCTCGCGCAGCAGCTCGCCGACCTGCTGCACCAGCAGTGGGGACAGTCCCTCGGTCGGTTCGTCGCAGAGCAGCAACCGGGCGCCCATGCGCAGGACCCGGGCCAGGGCGAGCATCTGCTGCTCACCGCCGGACAGGGTGGTGGCCGCCGAGTCCCGCCGCTGGTGCAGGGCGGGGAACGTCTCGTACACCCGCTCCAGCGACCACGGGTCCGGGCCGACGGTCGGCGGCAGCGTGAGGTTCTCGGCCACGCTCAGGGTGGCGTAGCTTCCGCGGTCGTCCGGCACCCAGCCGAGCCCGAGGCGCGCCCGCCGGTACGCGGGCAGCCGCCCGAGGTCACGCCCGTTCAGCTCGACCGTGCCGCGCTGCCCGGCGTGCAGCCCCATCACGCAACGCAGCAGGGTGGACTTGCCGGCGCCGTTGCGGCCCACCAGGGTGACCACCTCACCGGCGGCGACGTCGAGGCTGACGTCCCGCAGCACCTGCGCCTCGCCGTACCAGGCGGAGAGATGGTCAATGCGCAGCATCAGCGGCTCCCAGGTAGGCGGTGATGACCCGCTCGTCGGCGCGGACCTCGTCGTACCGGCCCTCGACGAGGACCTTGCCCGCCTGGAGCACTGTGACGGTGTCGGCGAGACGGCCGACCACGCTCATGTTGTGCTCGACCATCACCACCGTCCGGCCCTCCCGTACGCGGGCGACCAGTTCGACGGTGCGGTCGACGTCCTCCAGCCCCATGCCGGCGGTCGGCTCGTCGAGCAGCAGCACCTTCGGGTCGAGGGCGAGCGCGATGGCCAGTTCGAGGGCCCGTTTGCGCCCGTACGCCAGCGCCTCGGCGGGGGCGTGGGCGAGGTCTGCGAGCCCGACCATGTCGAGCAGTTCGGTGGCGCGCCCGTGGTAGCGGCCCATCAGCTTCGCCGACCGCCAGAACCGCCAGCCCAGTCCGCTCGGCGACTGCAACGCCAGCTCGACGTGTTCCGCTGCGGTGAGCTGGGGAAAGAGGCTGGTGATCTGGAACGAACGGGCGACACCGAGGCGGGCCACCCGCTCCGGAGGTAACCCGGCGACGTCGCGCCCGGACAGTTCGATGCGCCCGGCGGTGGGGCGCAGGAAGCCGGTCAGCAGGTTGAACAGGGTTGTCTTGCCGGCACCGTTCGGGCCGACGAGCGCGTGGACGGTCTCCGGCGCGACGTCGAGGTCGACGCCGTCCACCGCCCGGAAGCCCCGGAAGTCGCGGGTCAGCCCGCGAGCCGACAGGAGCGCTTGCCCGGCCATCGCCATGTCCTCCGACGTCTCCCGGCGACGGTCGGATGGGTGACAGTGGTCACATGGCCGCCGCGTTCAGGAAACGTACGGCCGGACGCAGGAGTCGAGCCATGTCGATGCTCCACACATTCCCACGCATCGAACAGTCTTCACTCGCCACATCGCGGCCTCGGGCGGCGCCCACCCGAGACCCTGCCCGAGCGACTCGGCGACATCGATACGTGCCCACATGTGTGGCGCACACGGTCTCACGGCGGCAGGGACGCCCACCTCTCGGCGCGGGCGTCGACACCCAGGCACCGATGCGGACCTCAGCCAGGACTTCTCCCGGTCGAGCAGCCGGAGGCCACGGCGTCTCTTGGCCGAGCAGCCGGAGCAGCGGGCGCGTCGGCCTCGCGGGGTTCCTCGCCGAGCCCTTGAACTGCCACGTCCGCGGGTGCGTCCGGCCGCTCAGCCCAGCAACGCGTGGAGAGTCATGTCGACGTCGTCCACCGTGGAGTAGAGGTGGAACGAGGCGCGGACCCGGCCTGCCCGCACCGCGGCGCGTACGCCTGCCCGGGTGAGCTTCTCCTGCGCGTCCGGCACCTCGACGGTCACGATGGCGCTCTCCCCGGGCGGCCGGCCGAGCCCGGTGAGCAACCGGTTGGCCAGCGCGACGTTGTGCGACCGGATCGTCGGCAGGCCGACGTCGAGCAGCAGGTCCATCGCGGGCGCGAGGCCGACCCAGCTGAACCAGGCCGGGGAGATGTCGAACCGGCGGGCGTCGTCGGCCAGCCGTAGCGGCGGCCCGTAGTAGGAGGCGTGCGGGTCGGCGCCCGCGTACCAGCCGGCGGCGTCGGGACGCAGCCGCTCCCGCAGCGCCGGGGCCAGGTAGGCCAGCGCCGCGCCGCGCGGCCCCATCAGCCACTTGTACGCCGCCGCCACCACGACGTCGGCCCGGGTGCCGTCGAACGGCAGCCACCCGGCGGCCTGGGTGGCGTCCACCGCGACCAGCGCGCCGTGCGCCCGGGCCGCCGCCACGATCTCGTCGTACGGGGTGACCGTGCCGTCGGCGGACTGCACGAGGCTGAACGCGACCAGGTCGGTGTCGTCGTCGATCGCGTCGACCAGCCCGGTGAGCGGCACCGCGCGCACCCGCACGCCACGCTCGGCCTGCACGAGCCACGGGAAGAGGTTCGAGGTGAACTCCATGTCGGGCACCACCACGGTGGCTCCGGCGGGCAGCGCCGCCGCCACCGGCGCGAGCAACTGGGAGGCGCTGGCGCCGATGGCCACGTCGCGCGCCGGCACGCCCCCGATCAACCGGGCGAAGGCCTCGCGGGACCGGTCGACGGACTCGCCCCACCCCTCCCAGGAGGTACGCCCCACCCGCCAGTCGGCGAGGGCGTCCTGCAACGCGATCCACGCCGGCTCGGGCGGCAACCCGTAGCTGGCGGTGTTCAGCCAGCCGGGCTCCGGCTGCCACAACTTCTGGGCGGTGTCGAGTTCCATGTCCCCGAAGCTAGCCGTGCGAACCGCGAACGTGGACAGCCAATGCGCCACCGGCGGCCCGCTCGAACGGCGGACGGCGACCGCGCGCGGCCGACGGCGCACGGCGCGCGGCCGACGGAGCACGGCGACAGGTGCCGCGAGCGCCAAGGCGATCGACGGCGACGTCATGTGGGATGCCGCGCTTGATACCTCCGAGGCATATTTATGACTCTGAGGTATCGGCTCGTAGGCATATCGGCCTCGCGGGGTGCGACGGTACGACCGACAGCGGGCGGTGGTCGCTGGCCGACCGCGGAGTCACCTTCGGCAGCAGCACGGCGGCGCGCGCTCAGGTGTCGGTGGATCTGGCGGCCCGGGTCGCGGCGGCGACGCCGAAGAGGATCAGGTCGAAATCGAGGTCGAAGTCGGCCTGTTGCGGGTCGTCGGGCGCTCGCCGCCGGCTACGTGCTCGCTCTCGCCGCGCTGGTGCCGCACGGCCTGACGGCCGGGCCCTGAGATCACGCTGGAACGTGGAAGTAGTGGCCTCGCCCCGACGACGAGGCCACTACTTCGTGCATCCAGCGCGATCATGCATGTGTCCGCCCCGGGGTCAGCTCACGTTCGCCGGGCCGAGGACGCTCTTCAGGTCCGCCATCAGGGCGGTCGTGGCCGCCACCCGGAACGGGCCGAGCCGCAGCATGGTGGTCTTGCTGCCGTTGAGGAGCTTGACGTGCACCTCGGCGTCGCCGGGATGCAGCACCAGCGTCTCCTTGAGCCGCTCGACCAGGGGCGGGGTGCATCGGGTCACCGGGATGGTGAGGGTGACGGGTTTGTTCGCCGCGCTGGCGCTGACGTCCGGCATCGACATGTCCATCGCCATGATGCGCGGCGTGTCGTCGCGCCGGTCCACCCGCCCCTTGACCACCACGATGGCGTCCTCGGCGATGTACTGGCCGATCACCTCGTACGTGTTCGGGAAGAAGAGCGCCTCCACCCCACCCGCGAGGTCCTCCAGGGTGGCCGAAGCCCACGCCCGCCCCTGCTTGGTGACCCGGCGCTGCACCCCGGAGAGGATCCCGGCGAGGGTGACGACCGCCCCGTCCGGCACCGCGCCGTCTTCGGCGAGTGCGGCGATCGTGGTGTCCGCCGCCGCGTTGAGGATGTGCTCCAGGCCGAACAGGGGGTGGTCGGAGACGTAGAGGCCGAGCATCTCCCGTTCGAAGGCGAGCTTGTCGCGCTTGTCCCACTCGCTCTCGCCGATCACCGGCATGACCGTGGCGCTGGCGGTGCTCTCCACGTCGCCGAAGCCCGCCCCGAACAGGTCGTACTGGCCGGTGGCCTCCTTGCGCTTGACGTCGGCGTACGCGTCGATGGCGTCCGCGTGCACCTGAAGCAGCCCCTTGCGGCTGTGCCCCAGGGAATCGAACGCGCCGGCCTTGATCAGCGATTCGATGGTCTTCTTGTTGCAGACCACCGCGTCGACCTTCGACAGGAAGTCGTAGAAGTCGGTGTACGCGCCCTTCTCGTCGCGGCACCGCATGATCGAGGCGACCACGTTCGCGCCGACGTTGCGCACCGCCGCCAGGCCGAAGCGGATGTCCTTGCCGACCGGGGTGAACGGGCCGGCGGAGGTGTTCACGTCGGGCGGCAGCACCTGGATCCGCATCCGGCGGCACTCGGACAGGTACAGCGCCATCTTGTCCTTGTCGTCGCCGACGCTGGTCAGCAGCCCCGCCATGTACTCGGCCGGATAGTGCGCCTTGAGGTACGCCGTCCAGTAGGACACCAGGCCGTACGCGGCGGAGTGCGCCTTGTTGAACGCGTAGCCTGCGAACGGGACCAGCACATCCCACACCGCCTGGATCGCCTCGTCGGAGTAGCCCCGCTCGCGGCAGCCGTCGCGGAACGGCACGAACTCCTTGTCGAGGATCTCCTTCTTCTTCTTACCCATCGCCCGGCGCAGCAGGTCCGCCTGGCCGAGGCTGTAGCCGGCCAGGATCTGCGCGGCGCGCTGCACCTGCTCCTGGTAGACGATGAGGCCGTAGGTGGGGGCGAGGATCTCCCGCAGCGGCTCCTCCAGCTCCGGGTGGATCGGGGTGATCTCCTGGAGGCCGTTCTTGCGCAACGCGTAGTTGGTGTGCGAATCGACGCCCATCGGGCCGGGCCGGTAGAGCGCCAGGACAGCCGAGATGTCCTCGAAGTTGTCCGGCTTCATGAGCCTCAGCAGCGAGCGCATCGGCCCGCCGTCCAGCTGGAACACGCCCAGGGTGTCGCCCCGGGCCAGCAACTCGTAGGCCGCCTTGTCGTCCAGCGGCAGGGACAGCAGGTCCAGCTCCTTGCCGTGGTTGAGCTGGATGTTCTTGACCGCGTCGTCGAGGATGGTCAGGTTTCGCAGGCCGAGGAAGTCCATCTTCAACAGCCCGAGCGACTCGCACGTCGGGTAGTCGAACTGGGTGATGATGACCCCGTCGGAGTCCCGGCGCATCAGCGGGATGTGATCGATGATCGGCTCGGCGGACATGATGACGCCGGCGGCATGCACACCGGTCTGCCGGATCAGCCCCTCGATGCCCTTGGCCGTGTCGATGACCTTCTTGACGTCCGGGTCGGACTCGTAGAGGCCCCGGATCTCACCGGCCTCGGCGTAGCGCGGGTGCTTCGGGTCGAAGATGCCGGTGAGCGGGATGTCCTTGCCCATCACCGCCGGGGGCATCGCCTTGGTGATCCGGTCGCCGACCGCGTACGGGTAGCCGAGCACCCGGGCCGAGTCCTTGATCGCGGCCTTCGCCTTGATGGTGCCGAAGGTGGCGATCTGCGCGACCTTGTCCTCGCCCCACTTGTCGGTGACGTACTTGATGACCTCACCGCGCCGGCGCTCGTCGAAGTCGATGTCGACATCCGGCATCGAGACGCGCTCGGGGTTGAGGAACCGCTCGAAGATCAGCCCGTGCGGGATCGGGTCCAGGTCGGTGATGCCCAGCGCGTACGCCACCAGCGAGCCGGCTGCCGAGCCTCGGCCGGGGCCGACCGCGATGCCCTGGCTCTTCGCCCACTGGATGAAGTCGGCGACCACGAGGAAGTACGACGGGAAGCCCATCTGGACGATGACGCCCAGCTCGTACTCGGCCTGCTTGACGTGCCCCTCGGGAATGCCGTTCGGGTAGCGGCGGTGCAGGCCGGCGAAGGTCTCCTTACGGAACCAGGACTCCTCGGTCTCCCCGTCCGGCACGGGGAAGCGCGGCATGAGGTTGTGGAATTCGAACATGCCCGCCGGGTCGACCTTCTCGGCCACCAGCAGCGTGTTGCGGCAGCCCTCCAGCCAGAGCTCAGAGGAGTTGACCGCGCGCATCTGGTCGGCGGACTTGATGTAGTAGCCGCCGCCCTCGAGGCGGAACCGGTTGGGGTCGGCGATGTTGCTGGCGGTCTGCACGCACAGCAGTACGTCGTGCGCCTCCGCCTGGTCCTCGCGGGTGTAGTGCGAGTCGTTGGTGATCACCGGCGGGATGTCGAGCTTCCGGCCGAGCTCGATCAGCCCGTCGCGGACCCGCTTCTCGATGTCCAGGCCGTGGTCCATCAGCTCCAGGTAGTAGTTCTCCTTGCCGAAGATGTCCTGGTACGCCCCGGCGACCTTGAGCGCCTCGTCGAACTGCCCGAGCCGCAGCCGGGTCTGCACGGCGCCGGAGGGGCAGCCGGTGGTAGCCATGATCCCTTCGGCGTACTCGGCGATCAGCTCCATGTCCATCCGGGGCCACTTGATGTAGTGGCCCTCCATGGAGGCGCGCGAGTTGAGCTTGAAGAGGTTGTGCAGCCCTGTCTTGTTCTGCGCCCACATGGTCATGTGGGTGATCGCGCCGTTACCGGAGACGTCGTCGCTCTTCTGCTCGGGGCGGCCCCACTTGACCCGCTGCTTGTGGAAGCGCGACTCCGGCGCGACGTACGCCTCGACGCCGAGGATCGGCTTCACCCCGGCGGCCATCGCCTGCTTGTAGAAGTCGTTGGCGCCGTGCATGTTGCCGTGGTCGGTCATCGCGACCGCGGGCATCTCCTGGCGGCTGACCTCGGCGAACAGGTCCTTGAGCCGGGCCGCTCCGTCGAGCATCGAGTACTCGGTGTGTACGTGCAGATGCGCGAACGAATCGCCCATGCGAGGCGCCCCCCAGCTGTGGATCTTGGCGGTCGGGAACCGACCGGGGACCACCCTACCGAGGTCAACTCCGTGGCTCCACCGTCCGCGCCGGGGCTCGTGGCACGCGTCTCGTCGCGCCGTGCGGGCCGGCACTGACAGCCGGTAGACCGCCACAGCATCGCCCGACACACACCGTTGTCAGCCACACGACGATGTAGGGGTGGACATTAGTGTGTGGCGCACAGTATCGTGTGACGCATGGGCAGTGACGAAGTGCTACGGACCCACCTCCAAGAGCTACGCCGGGGCACGGTCGTGGTGGCGAGCCTGATCGCTCTGCGCCACCCCGACTACGGCTACGCGCTGCTGCAACGGCTCACCGGGCACGGCTTCCCGGTGGACGCCAACACCCTCTACCCGCTGCTGCGCCGGCTCGAGGAGCAGGGGCTGCTGACCAGCGAGTGGAACACCGAGGAAAGCCGACCGCGCAAGTTCTACCGCACCAGCGACGAAGGCGAATCGGTGCTCCGCCGGCTCCTCGACGACCTCGCCGCCGTACAGACCTCTCTCACCGGGCTGATCGAAGGAGTAGGACGATGACCTCCCTGACCGACCGCTACCTCGCCGCCACCCTGCGGGCGGTGCCGGCCGCCCGGCGCGAGGAGATCGCGACCGAGCTGCGCGGCTCCATCGAGGACATGATCGACGGCCGGCGCGCCGACGGTCGGGACGCCGAGGCCGCCGAGCGCGAGGTGCTCACCGAACTGGGCAACCCCGCGCAGCTCGCGGCCCGCTACGCCGACCGGCGTCTGCAGCTCATCGGCCCGACCTACTACCTGGCCTGGGAGCGGCTGATGAAGCTGCTGCTCAGCTTCATCCCGGCGCTGGTCGGGGTCATCGTCGGCCTGGTGGAGGCGACCGACGGGAACTCGGGTGACGCGGTCGGCGCGGGGATCGGCGCCGCGATCCAGACCGTGGTCCAGATCGGCTTCTGGGTCACCCTGGTCTTCGCGGTGCTGGAGCGCACCAACACCTCACTCAATCTGCCGGCGTGGACCGTCGATCAGCTCCAGGAGGACTACGTCAATCGGCAGATCAAGCCGGTCGAC
The DNA here is from genome assembly GCF_040639715.1 of Micromonospora sp. NPDC023737. Lineage (NCBI taxonomy): Bacteria > Bacillati > Actinomycetota > Actinomycetes > Micromonosporales > Micromonosporaceae > Micromonospora > Micromonospora sp. NPDC023737. The sequence continues at coordinate 35,267 of NZ_JBFAAL010000027.1, read as the reverse complement.
ACGGTCGCCGCCATCGGATGGCTGGTGCTGGTCATCGCGTACCTGCCGCTCCAGCACTTCCACTCGTTCGTACCCGGCAACGACGGCGAGAACCTGCCGATCCTCGACCCGGCACTGTGGAGCTTCTGGCTGCCCTTCCTGATCGCGGTGCTGGTCGCCACCATCGGCCTGGAGCTCGCCAAGTTCCGCGCCGGCCGCTGGACGTGGCCGCTGGTCGGGGTCAACGCCGCGCTGGACCTCGCGTTCGCCGTCCCGGTGATCTGGCTGGTCTCGACGGACCGCCTGCTCAACCCGGATTTCGTGAACCGGTGGGAGTGGCTCTCCCGCGAGGAGAACCTGAACAACGTCGCCACGTTCGTCATCGTCGGCACGGTCCTGATCACCGCCTGGGACGTCATCGACAGCTCGATCAAGGCGTACCGCGGACGACAGTGACGCAGCTCGGCACGTCGCGGCCCGGCCCTCACCGAGGTGCCGGGCCGCGGCGCGTCCGGCGCCCAACCGGGGGGCGCCGGGTCCCGGTGGTGGCCGCCGCGACGACCGTCCGGACCGCGCGGCCGGCGGCCGGCACCGCCCCGGAAAAACCCCCGGGCGACGAAGGCCGATGGGATGACATCCTTTGGGGGATGACCACCCCCACCCCCGACGACGACTGGCGCCGGCCCGGCCCCACCCCGGAACAGCGGCGGCTCGACCTGTACGCCGGACTCGCGATCACGGTCCTGGCGCTGTTCAGCCTCACGCTGACCCGCAGCACCGGGGCGTTCCTGCTGGGGCCGCCGCCCTCCGTGCCGGAACAGCTCCTCTGGACGGTGGCGGTGCCGCTGCCGCTGATCTGGCGACGGCGCTACCCCGCGAGCGTGCTCGTCGTCGTCGCGGTCATGTTCATCGGCGCCCAGGCGCGTTCCGCCCCGGAGGTGCAGCTCTCCGGGTGGGCGATCTTCGCCGCGATCTACTCGCTCGGCGCCTGGGGGCCGGACCGCAGGCTGTCCCGGCGGCTGCGGATCGGCGTGATCGCCACCATGTTCGCCTGGCTCGGCGTCTACTACGCGGTCACCGTCGGCAGCATCCCGCCCGACGCGTTCCCCCAGGCGGTCGGGCCGGTACCCCCGGTGCTCGCCGCCCTGGTCAGCGGGGTCCTGGTCAACGGGCTCTACTTCGGCTTCGCGTACTTCTTCGGGGAGACCGCGTGGCTGGCCGCCCGCCGGCAGCACGAGCTGGCCGAGCAGGCCGAGGAGCTGCGCCGCTCGCAGGCCGAGGCGCGCGGGCGGGCAGTGATCGGTGAGCGGGTACGCATCGCCCGCGAACTGCACGACGTGGTCGCCCACCATGTGTCGGTGATGGGCGTGCAGGCGGCGGCCGCGCGCCGGGTCTTCGACCGGGACGCGACCAAGGCCCGGACCGCGCTGACCGCGATCGAGGAGACCGCCCGTACGGCCGTCGACGAGCTGCGCCGGATGCTCGGTGTGCTGCGCGCGAGCGAGGGCACCCCGGAGCGCGTCGAGGCGCCCTCCGGTGTGGACCAGATCGCCGCGGTGGTGGAGCGGGCCCGCGACGCCGGGCTGCAGGCGACCTTCGCGGTGTACGGAGAGGCGGTGCCGCTGCCGGAGTCGGTGTCGCAGGCGATCCACCGGGTCGTCCAGGAGGCCGTCACCAACGTGCTCAAGCACGCCACCGGAGCCCGCGCGCTCGACGTGCGGCTACGGTACCTGGCCAAGGAGGTGGAGGTCGACGTGACCGACGACGGGCGGCCCACCCGCCCCGCCAATCCGGACGGGCTGGGTCTGGTCGGCATGCGCGAGCGGGTCGGCACGCACGGCGGCGTCCTGGAGGCCGGCGAACGTGCCGGCGGCGGTTGGCGGGTGCGTGCCCGCTTCCCGCTCGCGGTGACCGTGGCGGAGCCCGTATGAGCCGCGGAGCCGGCATGAGCGGTGGAACCGGTATGAGCGGTGGAGCCGGAATGAGTGGTGTTGCCGGCCTGCCCGGTGCGGAGCGGCCGATCCGGGTGCTGCTCGCCGACGACCAGCATCTGGTCCGGACCGGCTTCCGGGTCATCCTCGAGGTGGAGGACGACATCGAGGTCGTCGGCGAGGCGGCCGACGGCGAACGCGCGGTGAGCATGACCCGGGCGCTGCACCCGGACGTGGTGCTCATGGACGTGGAGATGCCCGGCGTGGACGGCTTGGAGGCGACCCGCCGGATCACCGCGTCGGGTGACGCGGACGGGCCGGCGGTGCTGATCCTCACCACCTTCGACCGGGACGACTACCTCTTCTCCGCGCTACGCGCGGGGGCGAGCGGGTTCCTGCTCAAGAACGGCACCCCGGAGTCACTGATCGAGGCGATCCGGGTGGTGGCCCGTGGCGACGGCCTGCTCGCTCCGGAGATCACCCGCCGGGTGATCGCCACCTTCACCCGGCCCGGCACCGGCGGAACGTCGGCGGCCGGCGGCGCGGCGGGAGGCCCGGCTGAGCTGGACGAGCTCACCCCCCGCGAGCGGGAGGTGCTGGAGCTGGTCGCCCGGGGCGCCAGCAACGCGGAGATCGCCGCCCACCTGCACCTCGGCGAGGCCACGGTGAAGACGCACGTGAGCCGGGTGCTCGCGAAGCTCGGCCTGCGAGACCGCGTACAGGCGGTGGTCTTCGCGTACGAGCACGGGGTGGTTCGCCCCGGCGCGTGACCGCCTCCGCCATCAGGCGGACACCGGGTATCCGTCCGCCGACGGACGGCGGTGGCCGGCCGCCGAACTAGCGTGACGGCTGTGACCAGTGTGCTTCGCCTCGACGGCGTCGACCGCAGCTTCGGCGACCGGCAGGCACTGAAGAACGTGTCCTTCGACGTGGTGGCCGGCCGGATGACCGGGTTCGTCGGCGGCAACGGCGCCGGCAAGACCACCACCATGCGGATCATCCTCGGGGTGCTCGCCGCCGACGCCGGCCGGGTGACCTGGCAGGGGGCTCCGCTGAGCCCGCAGGTACGGGGGCGCTTCGGCTACATGCCGGAGGAACGTGGCCTGTACCCGAAGATGAGCGTCCGGGAACAGGTCGTCTACCTGGGCCGCCTGCACGGCATGACCGCCGCCGCAGCCGCGCGGGCCACGGAGGCGCTGCTGGAGCGGGTGGGCCTCGCCGAGCGGGGTGGCGACCTGTTGGAGACGCTCTCGCTCGGCAACCAGCAGCGTGCGCAGATCGCCGCCGCGCTGGTGCACGATCCCGAGGTGCTGGTGCTCGACGAGCCGTTCTCCGGCCTGGACCCGCTGGCCGTGGACACCGTCGTCGGCGTGCTGCGGGAACGCGCGGCGGCCGGCGCGCCGGTGCTCTTCTCCAGTCATCAGCTCGACGTGGTCGAGCGGCTCTGCGACGACCTCGTGATCATCGCGGACGGGGTGATCCGGGCGGCAGGTGACCGCGAGCAGCTGCGCAAGACGTACACCTCGCCCCGCTTCGAACTGGTGGTGGAGACCGACGCCGGCTGGCTGCGTGACCAGCCCGGCGTGACCCTGGTCGACCTGGACGGCGCCCGCGCCGTCTTCGACCTCGCGCTCGGCGCCGACGAGCAGCCGGTGCTGCACGCGGCGTTGGCGCGCGGCCCGGTACGCGCATTCCGGCCGGTCAGCCCCTCCCTCACCGAGATCTTCCGAGAGGTCGCCCAATGAACGCCGTGCAGGCCACCCGCCTGGTCGCCGCCCGCGAGATCCGGGTCAAGCTGCGCGACAAGACCTTCCTGTTCAGCACCCTGTTCTTCTTGATCATCACCGCCGCGGCGACCGTCCTGCCGCCGCTGCTCTCCGGTGGACCGTCCACGGTGGCCGTCACCGAACAGTCGGCCGGTCCGCTGCGGGCCGCCGGGCTGGAGGTCCGGACGGTCCCCGACGACGACGCCGCCGAGCAGGCCGTTCGCGACGGTGACGTGGACGCCGCGGTCGTCTCCGGCCCGGCCGTGCTCGCCATGGACGAGGTGCCCGACGACGTGGTGGCCGCGCTCAGTACCCAACCGCAGGTACGGCTGCTGGACCCCGACGCGTTGAACCCGGTGGCGGCCTTCCTGGTGCCGTTCATCTTCGCGTTCATCTTCTTCATCACGTCGCAGATCTTCGGCGTGCAGATCGCGCAGAGCGTCATCGAGGAGAAGCAGACCCGGATCGTGGAGATCCTGGTGGCCGCGGTACCGGTTCGGGCGTTGCTGGCCGGCAAGATGGTCGCCGGCACGGTACTGGCCCTCGGGCAGATCGTGCTGGTCGCTCTCGTCGCGGTCGCCGGCATGGTCTTCGGGGACGGCGGGGGTCTGCTCCCCCTGCTGGGCCCGGCGATCGGGTGGTTCGTGCCGTTCTTCCTCGTGGGTTTCGTGCTGGTGGCGTCCATGTGGGCGGCGGCCGGGGCACTGGTCAGCCGCCAGGAGGAGATCGCCGGGGTTTCCACGCCGGTGCAGATGGCGGTGATGCTGCCGTTCTTCGCGGTGATCTTCCTGAACGACAACGCGACGGCCATGCGGATCCTGTCCTACCTACCGCTCTCCGCGCCGACGGCGATGCCGCTGCGGCTGTTCAGCGGGGACGCCGCCGCCTGGGAACCGGTGCTGGCGCTGGTCCTGCTGCTGGTCACGGCGCTCGCGTTCCTGCTCGCCGGAGCCCGGGTGTACCAGGGCGCGCTGCTGCGCACCAACGGCCGCACCTCGATCCGCACGGCCTGGCGGACCCGGGAGAGCGTGAGCTGACCCTCTTTAGGCCCTTGATCATCTGTGTCCCGCCGATGTGGTGGTGTCCTATCAGCCGGGACTCCGCCACAACGGCGAACCGGCATCAGAGTCCGGCGGTCAGCAGAGGACGGGCTCCCAGCCGGCAGGCAGCCGGCGCCGCCAAGCCGTGTCGGCGTCGCCGGTCGACTAGCCGTTGCTGTCAGGAGCGGGTGCCGACCGGCCGCTCAACCACACCGCCGCCTCGATCCGTAACAGCAGACCCCCGATCGCGAGCATTGCCCAGGCAAAGAGCGTTTCCATGTCAGCCCCGGTGGCGAAGGTCAACCCGAAGATGGTTGCCCCCACGGCGACGCAGAGCGTCCCAACGCCACCGACGTACTGACCCTGCCTTCTGTTCTTCACCGCGGCAGTGTAGAGGTCCACGATCATCTTCTGGAGACGAGGAAGGCACCGGCCCTTGGCCGATGCCTTCCTTTCCAGCCCTTCGGCTCAGCCGACCGCCGCCATGATCTCGTCGCTGACGTCGAAGTTCGCGTAGACGTTCTGCACGTCGTCGCAGTCCTCCAGCACGTCGATCAGCTTGAAGATCTTACGAGCGCCCTCCTCGTCGAGCGGGACGTTGACGCTCGGGATCAGCGAGGACTCGGCCGACTCGTACTCGATGCCGGCCTCCTGGAGGGCGGTGCGGACCGCGATCAGGTCGGTCGGCTCGGAGACCACCTCGAACGCCTCGTCGAGGTCGTTGACCTCCTCCGCGCCGGCGTCCAGGACGGCCATCATCACGTCGTCCTCGGTGGTCCCCGCCTTCGGGACGATCACGACGCCCTTGCGGGAGAACATGTACGACACCGAGCCGGCGTCGGCGAACGAGCCGCCGTTGCGGGTCAGCGCCGTGCGCACCTCGGTGGCCGCGCGGTTGCGGTTGTCGGTCAGACACTCGATCAGCAGCGCGACACCGTTCGGGCCGTAGCCCTCGTACATGATCGTCTGGTAGTCGGCGCCGCCGGCCTCCAGGCCGGAGCCGCGCTTCACGGCGCGGTCGATGTTGTCGTTGGGGACCGAGTTCTTCTTCGCCTTCTGAATGGCGTCGTAGAGGGTCGGGTTGCCGGCGGGGTCACCGCCGCCGGTCCGGGCCGCCACCTCGACGTTCTTGATCAGCTTGGCGAACATCTTGCCGCGCTTGGCGTCGATGACGGCCTTCTTGTGCTTGGTGGTCGCCCACTTTGAGTGGCCGGACATCTGCTACCTCCGTGTGTCGTTCCACGCCTGCGTCGACTGCCACGCCGATCAAATGCCGCATTCGGCGATCCGGCGGCCGGTCGGCTCCCGCGGGAGACGCCACGCGGGCGGATGGCCCTGCCGAACGGCGGCAATCCTACCGAGCCCGCGCCCCACCATGTCACACCCGGTCATCACCGGCTGGCAGCGCCGGGCCGTCGGGGGGCACTCAAAGCACAACACCCCACGGCCGGGATCCATGCCCGCCGGGGAGGACCGGCCGTGACGTCCGGGGTACGCCCGCCCCGTGGTGATCGACTCGGGCTCCTTGAAATCGCGGTGTCCGGGCGCGCGGGACACCCCGACATCAAGGAGCCCGAGTTGATCAGTGCCGAGACCGGTCACGGGCCACCCGGGGACGCCGCCGGACCGGGACGCCGCCGTCAGGCGGCGGCGCGCACCAGGTCGACGAAGTAGCGGTGCAGCCGCACGTCGCCGGTCAACTCGGGGTGGAACGAGGTGGCCAGCAGGTTGCCCTGCCGTACCGCGACGATCCGCCCGGCCGACGGACCGTCGGTGACCTGGCCGAGCACCTCCACGCCCTCACCGACCCGCTCGACCCAGGGCGCTCGGATGAACACCGCGTGGAACGGCTCGCCCGCGATGCCGGTGATCGTCACCGGCGCCTCGAACGAGTCGACCTGCCGGCCGAAGGCGTTGCGCCGGACGGTCATCGAGATGCCGTCGAACCCGCGCTGGTCGGGACGGCCGTCCAGCACCTCGGTGGCGAGCATGATCATGCCGGCGCAGGAGCCGTAGACAGGCATCCCACCGGCGATCCGCTTGTCGATCGGCTCGCGCAGCTCGAACACGTCGGCCAGCCGGCTCATCGTGGTGGACTCGCCGCCGGGGATGACCAGACCGTCGACGGCCTCCAACTCCTGCGTACGGCGTACCGGGACGGCATGTGCGCCCGCCGCGGCCAACGCCGCGACGTGTTCGCGTACGTCGCCCTGGAGGGCGAGCACACCGATGACGGGTGTCCCGCTCATCGCACCGCTCCTTCCGAAGTCCGTGTGCGGAAGACCCCCCGCACGGGCGAGGGGTCTTCTCCTGCCGTCACCAGCCGCGCTCGGCCAGGCGGTGCGGCTGCGGGATCTCGTCGACGTTGATGCCGACCATCGCCTCGCCGAGACCTCGGGAGACCTTGGCCAGCACGTCGGGGTCGTCGTGGAAGGTCGTCGCCTTGACGATCGCGGCGGCCCGCTGGGCCGGGTTGCCGGACTTGAAGATGCCCGAGCCCACGAAGACACCCTCGGCGCCCAGCTGCATCATCATCGCGGCGTCGGCCGGGGTGGCGATTCCGCCGGCGGTGAAGAGCACCACCGGCAGCTTCCCGGTCTCGGCGACCTCCTTGACCAGCTCGTACGGTGCCTGGAGCTCCTTGGCCGCCACGTAGAGCTCGTCGGCGGGCAGCGAGCTCAGCCGACGGATCTCCTGGCGGATCTTCCGCATGTGGGTGGTCGCGTTGGAGACGTCACCGGTGCCCGCCTCGCCCTTGGAACGGATCATCGCCGCGCCCTCGGTGATCCGGCGCAGCGCCTCACCCAGGTTGGTCGCGCCGCACACGAAGGGGACGGTGAAAGACCACTTGTCGATGTGGTTGGTGTAGTCGGCCGGGGTCAGCACCTCGGACTCGTCGACGTAGTCGACGCCGAGCGCCTGGAGGATCTGCGCCTCCACGAAGTGCCCGATGCGGGCCTTGGCCATGACCGGGATCGAGACGGCGTTGATGATCCCCTCGATCATGTCGGGGTCGCTCATGCGGGCGACGCCGCCCTGGGCGCGGATGTCCGCCGGCACCCGCTCGAGCGCCATCACCGCGACGGCTCCGGCGTCCTCAGCGATCTTGGCCTGTTCGGCGTCGACCACGTCCATGATCACGCCGCCCTTGAGCATCTCGGCCATGCCGCGCTTGACGCGGGCGGTGCCGACGACGGGGCTGCCGCTGGTGTTCGGGGCGGTGGTTTCAGGCACGAGTTATCGCTCCTCGGACGTGCTCGGGGGCTGACAGCGGAAAGGCTACGCCCAGCACAACGCCGCTCCGACAGCCAATCAGACCCATGGTGGCCTGCCCTGTGTCAGCCATCACCGGCACTCGGCGGCCGTCCCGGCCCGCGCGGTCCGGCGGCGTTCCCCGGCCTGGAGCGGTCGGCGGCATTCCCCGGCCTGGAGCGGTCGGCGGGATTCCCCGGCCGGGCGGCGATTCCCGGGCCGTGCGCGGTGGGCGGCGGCACGGTGGTTGATCGACTCGGACATTCGGGGTGAACGTCCGTTTGTTCGCAGGGTGGGTCCGGCGGCTCAGCCGGTGGGGACGTCCGCCGGAACGGTCAGGGTCGGGTCGTCGATGTCGAAGTACCGGGGCCACTCCCGGCCGCGTCCCATCCGCAACAGCCGCACCAAGGTACGCCCACGCACCGCCCGTGCGTCGCGGACCAGGTCGGTGTGCACCTGCCGGGCCAGCGCCAGGCGTCGGCTGGCGGCGACCACCGCCTCACAGTCCGGGTCGGTGGGGTCGAGTTGCACCATGCGCAGCTGGCGGGTCAGGTCGTTCTCGGCGGCCTCCCGCTCGTCCGGGTGCGCGTCGAGCGCGATGCGCGCGGCCGCGTACAGCTCGACGCCGTACCGCCGCTCGGCCAGCACGGCGGCGGCCGCCGCCCGGCGCAACAGGTGGGCATCGAGGGCCCGCGCCGCCAGCTGCGCCCGGGCGTGCAGCCGTTCGACCCGGCCGGCGGTCCAGACCAGGTACGTCGAGACGAGCCCGACGACCGCGATCGCGCCCACCGCCCACCACATGCCCGGCATCGTAGTGCTGCTCCGTTCCCGTCTCGCCGGGCCCGGCCGGCCACGGCGATCTGCTCCTCCGCCGACGGCCCGGCTTCGGCCGCCCCGGCGATCCGATCAGCTCCACGCCCCGGCGTCCCGGGCACCCCCCACCTCGGCAGCCTCACCCCGGCACCCGCGGCCCGGCGGCCCGCACCCGGCGCTCCCGCTCGGCGGGCCGACGGCTCAACCCAGTCCCACCCACTCCTCGTCGATGACCCGACCGTCGGTGGCCTCGATCGCCGCCGCGTACACCTCGAGCACCCGCCGGGCCACGACCGGCCAGTCGTAGTTCGCCACCACCTGGTCGCCGCAGGCGGTCAGCGCGGCCCGCGCCGCCCCGTCGTCCAGCAGGTCGACGAGCGCGTCGCGCAGCGCCACCGGGTCGCCGGTGGGGAAGAGCCGGCCGGCACGGCCGCCGTCGAGCACCCGGCGGAACGCGTCGAGGTCGCTGGCGACCACCGTGGTGCCGGCCGCCAGCGCTTCCGTGAGGATCATCCCGAACGACTCGCCGCCGGTGTTCGGCGCCACGTAGAGGTGCGCGCTGCGCAGCATGCGCGCCTTCTCCTCCTCCGACACCAGACCCAGGAAGGTCACCCGGTCCCGCAACGCCGCGGGGAACTGGCCGAACAGCTCGTCCGGCTCGCCGGGGCCGGCGACCAGCAGCCGCAGCCCCGGGCGGCTCGGGGCGAGGTCGACGAAGGCGTCACGCAACACGGAGAAACCCTTGCGCGGCTCGGTGAACCGGCCCAGGAAGCCGAGCGTCCCGCCGGTGCCCGACCCGCACTCCCCCGGCCACCCGGGCAGCGGGTCGGCGTGGGCGAACTTGGCGACCGCCACGCCGTTCGGGATCTCCACCGCGCCGCCGTCCATGTGCTCGACCTGCACCTTGCGGGCCAGCGCGCTGACCGCGATCCGGGCGGTGATCCGCTCCAGCACGATCTGGAGGACCCCCTGCGCGGCGGCCAGCGCCCGGGACCGGGTGATCGCCGTGTGGAAGGTGGCCACCACCGGACCCCGGGCCGACAGGACCGCGAGCAGCGACAGGCTCAACGTCAGCGGCTCGTGGACGTGCAGCACGTCGAAGTCGCCACGGGTGATCCAGCGCCGTACCCGGGCGGTGGACACCGGGCCGAACGCGATCCGGGCCACCGAACCGTTGTACGGCAGGGGAACCGCCCGGCCGGCCGGCACGACATACGGCGGCAGCGGCGAGTCCTCGTCGGCCGGGGCGAGCACGCTGACCTCGTGGCCGAGGGCGATCAGCGCCTCGGCGAGATCCATGACGTGGTTCTGCACCCCGCCCGGGATGTCGAACGAGTACGGGCACACGATGCCGATCCGCAACGTCATCGCCCGCTGTCCGGGCCTGCCGCGCTCCGCTGGTCGAGCCACATGCGTTGCAGCATGTGCCAGTCCTCCGGATGGCGGGCGATGCCCACGGCGAACTCGTCGGCGACGCGTTGGGTGAGCGTCCGGACCCGCTGGTCGAGCGGGCCTTCCTCCGCGCCGGGCACGGCGATCGGGCCCACGAGCGCCGCCCGCGCCCGCTCCGGCTCGTACCAGAGGGAGGCCACGTAGAGCGGCGCCCCGGTGCGCAGGGCCAGCATGGCCGGCCCGGCGGGCATGCGGGTACGGGCGCCGAAGAAGTCGACGTCAACCCCGCGCGCGGAGAGGTCCCGGTCGGCCAGCAGCGGCACCACCGCCCCGGCGCGCAGCCGGTCGACCAGCACGTCGAACGCGGGACGCTCGCCGCCGCGGTTGGGCAGAATCTCCATGCCCAGGCCCCTGCGGAAGGCCAGGAACCGCCGGTAGACACCGTCCGACTCGAGCCGCTCGGCGACGGTGGTGATCGGCCAGCCGTTGGCGGCCACCCAGGCACCCGCGGCGTCCCAGTTACCGGCGTGCGGCAGCGCGACCACCGCGCCGGTGCCGGCCGTCACGGCCGCCGCGAGTTCCTCCGCACCGTCCAGCTGGAAGGTGGCCAGGATCTGCTCGCGGCTCAGCGACGGCAGCCGGAACGCCTCCATCCAGTAGCGGGCGTACGAACGCAGGCCCCGCTTGACCAGGTCGTCGAGCTCGGCGTCGGGCAGTTCCGGCCCGACCACCCGGCGCAGGTTGGCCCGCAGTCTGGTCGTACCCGCGCCGCCCTTGCGGGTCGCGCGGTCCGCGCCGGCCCGGAACGCCGCGGCCACGACGGGTCGCGGCAACGCGCGAACGACCCGCCAGCCCGCGACGTACCCGAGCTCGGTGAGATTCACCCGTTCGCACCCGGTGCGGGAAGCTGCCGGGCCTGCCGGTACACGTGCCGCATGCGCTGCCCCACAGTGAAGATCGACACGGCGGCGAGCAGCCAGAGCGCGATCTGCAACGCCATCGGCACGCCGAGCCCGGTGAGCAGGCCGCCGACCCCGACGATCAGCAGCCGCTCGGTGCGCTCGGCGATGCCCACGTTGCTGGTCATGCCGAGTCCCTCGGCCCGGGCCTTGACGTACGAGACGATGCTGCCGGCCGCCAGACAGAGCAGCGCCGCGGCCACGCCGGCGTGGTCACCCTCGGTGGCCAGCCAGTACGCGACCGCGCCGAAGACGGCGCTGTCGGCGATCCGGTCCATGCTCGAATCGAGGAAGGCGCCGAACCTCGTCGAGCCGCCGCTCATCCGGGCCATCGTGCCGTCGAGGAGGTCGGTGAGCGCGAAGACCGTGACGATCAGCGCGCCGGCGACCAGGTCACCGCGGGCGCCGAAGCCGAGCGCGCCGACCAGCACGCCGACGGTGCCGGTCACGGTGACCGCATTGGGGGTGACGCCCGCTCGGAGCAGGCCGCGTGCGAGCGGCTCGACGACGCGGGTCATCCCCGCGCGGGCCGACACTTGGAAGATCTTCGCCATGGCGGTCCCACGATAACGGTCCACCCAGCTACGGCGATACGCCCGGTCAGCGCGGCGGCGCGGCGAAAGCTTGTGCGCGCCCCGGAACGGGTGTCTGATCGGGTCAGGAAGGTGACCCAGCTCACCTGCCCACCCGTCCGAGTTCTCGCTGTGCAGCAGTCCACCGGAGGATATCGCCGCGCACCCGCCCCGGGCCGCTGTCCCGTTACGCGCGGCGGTTCGCCACCACCACCGGCTGAGGGAGGTGCGCCCCATGGCGCAGAAGAGTCAGGAGAAGGGTGTCACCGGCGTCGTGCCGGTGGTGACCGAGCCCGGCAGGGTTCGCAACGTCGTGCTCGTCGGGCATTCCGGCGTCGGCAAGACGACCCTGGTCGAGGCGCTGCTCAGGGCGAGCGGCACGATCGGTCGGGCCGGCGCGGTCACCGACGGCACGACCGTCTGCGACCACGACCCCTCCGCCGTACGCCAGCAGCGGTCGGTGAGCCTGGCCTGTGCGCCGCTGCTGCACGACGGCATCAAGGTCAACCTCCTGGACACCCCCGGCTACGCCGACTTCGTGGGCGAGCTGCGCGCCGGGCTGCGGGCCGCCGACGCCGCGCTCTTCGTCGTCTCCGCGGTCGACGGGATGGACGCGGCCACCGCCGCGCTCTGGGAGGAGTGCGCCGCGGTGGACATGCCCCGGGCGGTCGCCGTCTCCCGGCTGGACCACCCGCGTGCCGACTTCGACGAGGCGGTGGCGCTCTGCCAGCGCGTCTTCGGCGACAACGTGCTCCCGCTCTACCTGCCGATGCTCGGCGACGACGGGGTGTCGACCGTCGGCCTGCTCAGCCTGATCACCCGCCGGGTCTTCGACTACACCAGCGGGCTGCCCGCCGAGATCCGGCAGCCGGACCCGGAGCACCTGCCCGCCATCGTCGAGCCGCGCGACGAGCTCATCGAGGGGATCATCGCGGAGAGCGAGGACGAGTCGCTCATGGACCGGTACCTCGAGGGCGAGGAGATCGGCACCGACGTGCTCATCGACGACCTGGAGAAGGCCGTCGCCCGGGGGCACTTCTACCCCGTGATACCGGTGTGCGCCGAGACCGGCGTCGGGCTGGACACCCTGCTGGAGGTGCTCACCGCCGCCTTCCCGTCGCCGCTGGAACACGAGCTGCCCGTGGTGACCGGCGTGGACGGCTCGGCACACCCGCCGCTCACCTGCGACCCGGAGGGACCGCTGGTCGCCGAGGTCGTCAAGACCACCATCGACCGGCACGTGGGGCGGGTTTCCCTGGTGCGGGTCTTCTCGGGCACTCTGCGTCCGGAGCAGACCGTGCACGTCTCCGGGCACGGCCTCGCCGAGCGCGGGCACCCCGACCACGACTCCGACGAGCGGGTGGGGCACATCTACACCCCGCTCGGTTCCGCCCTGCGCGAGGTGGGCGCCTGCGTCGCCGGGGACATCTGCGCGATCACCAAGTCGGGCAGCGCGGAGACCGGCGACACGATCTCCACCAAGGAGACCCCGCTGCTCATCGCGCCCTGGGAGATGCCTGAGCCGCTGCTGCCGGTGGCCATCGTGGCGAAGAGCCGGTCGGACGAGGACGCCCTGGCCCGCAACCTGTCCCGCCTGATCGCGGGCGACCCGACGCTGCGGCTGGAACGCAACGCGGAGACCCACCAGCTCGTGCTCTGGTGCATGGGCGAGGCGCACGCCGACGTGGTGCTCGATCGGTTGCGCGCCGGCGGCGTCGAGCTGGACACCGAACCGGTACGGGTGGCGCTGCGGGAGACGTTCACCAGCACGGCCAGGGGCCACGGCTGGCACGTCAAGCAGTCCGGCGGCCACGGCCAGTACGCCGTCTGCGACATCGAGGTCGAACCGCTGCCGCGCGGCGCCGGCTTCGAGTTCGTGGACCGGGTGGTCGGCGGCGCGGTGCCGCACAACTACATCCCGTCGGTGGAGAAGGGCGTCCGGGCCCAGATGGAACGGGGCCTGGTCGCCGGTTACCCGGTGGTGGACGTGCGGGTCACCCTCTTCGACGGCAAGGCGCACAGCGTCGACTCCTCGGACGCCGCGTTCCAGACCGCCGGGGCGCTGGCCCTGCGGGACGCGGTGGAGAAGGGGCAGCCGGCCCTGCTGGAACCGGTGGACGAGGTGACCATCCGGGTACCCGACTCCGCCGTCGGCGCGGTGATGGGTGATCTCTCCGGCCGGCGCGGCCGGGTGCTCGGCACCGAGTCGGATCCGGACAGTGAGGGACGGACCGTGGTCCGCGCCGAGGTCCCCGCCACCGAACTGCTCCGCTACGCCGTGGAGCTGCGCTCGATGACCGCCGGCACCGGCACCTTCCGGCGCAGCTTCGTCCGCTACGACCCCATGCCCCCGCACCTGGCCGACCAGATCCGCAAGGAACACCCCACCCCGTAACCCACGCCCCCCGTCGTGTGGGGCCTCGGTCACGGAAAGAGTGGCTATCTCCGCTGGGATGGCCACTCTTTCCGTGAACGAGTGGCTGGGGCGAAGCCCCGGCGGGGTTCCGGGTGGGACGGTGCGGGGTCAGGGGTGGGTGGCGGGGGTGGTGGGGCTGGGCCAGCCCGGGTGATCGGCGTGCCGGAGCGCCGCGCTGCGCAGGGCGGCGAGCTGTCGTTCCACCTCGGCGAACTGGTCCGGCGCGAGCGGACCGTGGTGCAGGGCCGCGGCGTTCTCCTCCACCTGGGCGACGGTACGGCAGCCGGGGATCGGAACCGTCCGCCCGCTGCGTGCCCAGATCCAGCCGAGGGCGCCCTGCGCCAGGGTGCGCCCGTCGGCGGTCAGCGCGTCCCGTACCGCCGCCACCCGGCGCAGCCACTCCGGCGCCGGCCGGCCACCGCGGAACCACTCCAGCCAGCCCGGAGCGAGTCCGCGTACGTCGTCGCGGGGCAGCCGGGAGGTGGCCGTGTACTTGCCGGTGAGCAGCCCCATCCCGAGCGGCCCACGGTTGATGCTGACCAGGTCGTACTTGTCGCAGACGACCAGCAGCTCAGGGGCGTCCCGGAGCACCGAGAGGGAGTGCTGCACGGCCGTCGCGCCGGGAGCCGAGTGGCCGAACGTCTCGGCGCGGTCGGCGCGGTCGGTGCTCCAGCCGTACGCCCGGATCAGCCCCTCGGCGACCATCTCCTCCAGCGTGCCGATCAGGGCCTCGGCGCGCGGCACCGGCAGGTCGGCCAGGTGCAGCTGGTACAGGTCGATCCGGTCCGTGCCCAGCCGGCGCAGCGAGTCGGTGACCGCCCGGCGCAGGTACCCGGGCGAGGCGTCCTCCCCCGTCGCCTGCCGGGTGGCCTCGTCGAAGGTGTAGCCCCACTTGGTGGCGATCACCGCCTCGTCGCGGCGACCGGCCAGCGCGCGACCGAGGATCCGCTCGCCGTGCCCCGCCCCGTACGTGTCGGCGGTGTCGAACAGGGTGACGCCCAGGTCGAGCGCTCGGCGGACCGCCCGGATCGACTCGTCGTCGTCGACGGCACCCCAGCCGAGCGGTTGGGAGCCTTCCGCCCACGGGCCGGCGATCGCCCAGCAGCCCATCCCCAGGGCGCTGACCTCGATGCCACTGCGCCCCAACGTCCGCGTCGTGACTGCCACCGGCAGATCGTGCCACCTCGAGCGCGGTCGAACACAACAAGGGGCGATATTCGTGTCGCGGCGCCAGCCCGGAGTGTTCGGCGGAGTCCGTCATGCCTGGACGCACGGGGAACCGGTAGCGGCAGAGGCCCGGAGGGCGACGACGCGTGCGGCCGGAAGAACGGTGCTGCCCCACCCGCCGGCCATGCGGCATGATCGGTCGCATGCGACGGCTCGGGGTGGACATCGGCGGCGTGATCATCGAACCGGCCGACGACGACGCGGACACCTCGTTCTTCGGCGACCACTACCTGCGTACGCCACAGGTCGTGGGGGCCGTCGACGCCCTGGCCGCGCTGGCCGACGGCTTCGACGAGGTGCACCTGGTGAGCAAGTGCGGCGAGGACACCGAACGGCGGACCCTCCAGTGGCTGGCGCACCACGACTTCCACACCCGCACCGGGATCCCGGTGCAGCGGGTGCACTTCTGCCGTACCCGGCCGGCGAAGGCCCCCATCGCCCGGCGGCTCGGGCTGACCCACTTCGTCGACGACAGGCTGGAGGTGCTCGGCTACCTCGACTCGGTGCCGCACCGCTTCCTGTTCCGGCCCCGGGCCGCCGAGGTGGCCGCGCACGTCGCCCACCTGCCCCACGTACAGCGGGTGGCGGGCTGGCCGGAACTCGTCACGGCACTGCGGGGCAACTGACCAGCGCTGCGGGGCAGCTCACCGGGGCTACGGGGCAACGGCACTGCGGGACAGGTGACCGGCACTGCCGGGCGGGCCCGGCCGGGCGGAGAGCGGTGCCTCAGGACGGCCAGGCGCGGGCGAACAGCTCGCGGGTGTCGCCGAGCAGCTGCGGGAGGACCTTCGTACGCCCGATCACCGGCATGAAGTTCGCGTCGCCGCCCCAGCGTGGCACCACGTGTTGGTGCAGGTGTGCGGCGATGCCGGCACCTGCCACTCCGCCCTGGTTCATGCCCAGGTTGAACCCGTGCGCGTTGCTGACCTTGCGGACCACCCGCATCGCGGTCTGGGTGAACGCGGCCAGCTCCGCGGTCTCCGCCTCGTCCAGCTCCGTGTAGTCGGCGACGTGCCGGTACGGGCAGACCAGCAGGTGGCCCGGGTTGTACGGGTAGAGGTTCAGCACCGCGTACACGCGTTCGCCCCGCGCCACGACGAGGCTCTCCTCCGGCGGCGCGTGCGGCGCACGGCAGAACGGGCAGCCGCTCGGCTTCTCGTAGCCCTCGTCGGGGCGGTCGTCGCCCGAGATGTAGGTCATCCGGTGCGGCGTCCAGAGCCGCTCCAGGCCGTCGGCCATTCCGTCGCTGTCCGTGTGCCGTTCCGCCCCAGTCACAGGGGCGATCCTACGGACTCTCCGGGCGCCGGTGCCGGCTGCGTCCCGCGTACCCGCCGTCGACAGCGAGGCACGCGGAAGATCGCGCTCGAACACGGAAGTAGTGGCCTCCTGACGCGGCGGAGGCCACTACTTCCCGGATCGTGCAAGATTATGACCGGCGCGAGCGGCCCGTGGCCCGCGCCGGGTCGTCACATCTGGGCGGAGGGACCGATGTTGGTACGGGAGGAGACCACGTCCAGCACGTGCGCCACCGCCTCCGAGATCGGCACGCCGTTGCGCTGGGAACCGTCCCGGTAGCGGAACGACACGGTGCCGGCGGCCACGTCGTCGTCGCCGGCGATCACCATGAACGGGATCTTCTGCTGCTGCGCGGTGCGGATCTTCTTCTGCATCCGGTCGTCACCCGCGTCGACCTGGGCGCGGATCCCCTCGGCGCGCAGCGCCGCCACGAAGCCGTGCAGGTAGTCGGTGTGGTCCTCGCGGATCGGGATGCCGACCACCTGCACCGGCGCCAGCCAGGCCGGGAACGCGCCCGCGTAGTGCTCGGTGAGCACCCCGAAGAACCGCTCGATCGAGCCGAAGAGCGCTCGGTGGATCATCACCGGCCGCTGCCGGGTGCCGTCGGCGGCCTGGTACTCCAACCCGAACCGCTCCGGCTGGTTGAAGTCGACCTGGATGGTCGACATCTGCCAGGTCCGGCCGATCGCGTCCTTCGCCTGCACGGAGATCTTCGGGCCGTAGAAGGCCGCGCCGCCCGGGTCGGGCACCAGCTCGAGACCGGACTGCTCGGCCGCGGTGCGCAGCGCCTCGGTGGCCTCGGCCCAGTCCTCGTCGCTGCCGATGAACTTCGGCGAGTCGTCCCGGGTCGACAGCTCCAGGTAGAAGTCGTCGAGGCCGTAGTCGCGCAGCAGGTCCAGCACGAAGGTGAGCAGCGTGCTGAGTTCCCCGGGCATCTGCTCCCGGGTGCAGTAGATGTGCGAGTCGTCCTGGGTGAGCCCACGGACCCGGGTCAGGCCGTGCACCACGCCGGACTTCTCGTACCGGTAGACCGTGCCGAACTCGAACAGCCGCAGCGGCAGCTCCCGGTAGGACCGCCCGCGCGCCCTGAAGATCAGGTTGTGCATCGGGCAGTTCATGGCCTTGAGGTAGTAGTCCGCGCCCTCCAGCTGCATGGGCGGGAACATGGTGTCCGCGTAGTACGGCAGGTGACCGGAGGTCTCGAAGAGGTTGGCCTTGGTGATGTGCGGGGTGTTGACGAACTCGTACCCCGCCGCCTCGTGCCGGCGACGCGAGTAGTTCTCCATCTCCCGGCGGATGATGCCGCCCTTGGGGTGGAAGACGGCCAGACCCGAGCCGATCTCGTCCGGGAAGCTGAACAGGTCGAGGTCCGCGCCGAGCTTGCGGTGGTCGCGCCGGGCGGCCTCCTCCAGCAGCTTCAGGTACGCCTTCAGCTGGTCCCGGGTCGGCCACGCGGTGCCGTAGACCCGCTGCAGCTGCGGGTTCTTCTCCGACCCGCGCCAGTACGCGGCGGCCGAGCGCATCAGCTTGAACGCCCCGATGAGCCGGGTGTTCGGCAGGTGCGGACCGCGGCACAGGTCCGACCAGCAGACCTTCTCCTCGTTCGCCGCGAGGTTGTCGTAGATCGTCAGCTCGCCACCGCCGACCTCCATCACCTCGGAGGAGTCCAGCCCCTCACCCTTGATGTCGATCAGCTCGAGCTTGAACGGCTCGTTCACCAGCTCGGCCCGCGCCTCGTCCAGGCTGGCGAACCGGCGCCGCCGGAACCGCTGGCCGGACTTGATGATCTCCTGCATCCGCTTCTCGAGCTTCGACAGGTCGTCCGGCTGGAACGGCTTCTCCACCGCGAAGTCGTAGTAGAAGCCGTTCTCGATCGGCGGGCCGATGCCGAGCTTCGCCTCGGGGAAGACATCCTGCACGGCCTGCGCGAGCACGTGCGCGGTCGAGTGGCGCAGCACGTTCAACCCGTCCGGCGAGTCGATGCTGACCGGCTCGACCGCGATGTCGGTCGCCGGCCGCCAGTCCAGGTCGTGCAGGCGGCCCTCGGGATCGCGGACCACCACGATCGCCTTCGGGCCGGTCATGGGCAACTCGGCCGCGGCCACCGCGTCGGCCGCCGTCGTCCCGGCGGCGACGACGACGGGGTCGGCCACGGCGGGGGTACGGGGTGCGGACACGGTGACTCCTCGCAGCAGACGGCACAGAACGGGCCGGTACGGCCCCCGCCGATGCTATCGGTCCGCCATTGCACCCCAACCGCCGACGCCTCAGCCGAGGAAACGGCCCAGTTGTGGACACCCGCGCCCGCGTTGAACCTTCCCCGCCGAGAGCCGAACTGCGGGAGTGGCCGGGTTGGACGGGGGCGCCGACCGAGGTGGGGGCGGGCAAGCGGCTGGCGACGCCGGTGGGAGCGCCGAGGCGCTGCTGGCCGCGGTCTGCTCGCGGGGCTCGGCGTCGAGGCGGCACCCGACTCCATCGATGCTGAGTGGTTCAGGAACTGAGCCAGTCGGGAAGAGGTTCGCGGGCGGCCAGCCAGTCGGTGGGTACGCCGCCCGGGGTGCCCACCCCGGCGAACGCGGCCACGATTCCGCCCACGATCGCCGCGGTGGTGTCCACGTCCCCGCCGGCCGCCACGCACGCGCGGATCGCGGCCGGGTAGTCCTCCAGGTGCGTGGCGGCCACCCAGAGCGTGAAGGCCACGGTGTCCTGCGCGGTGACCCGGGCCCCGTTGCCGAGCACCCCGACGACCCGCGGCAGCGGATGGCCGAGCAGGTCGCCCGCGCGGCGTAGCCGACGGTGCACCTCGGTGGCCGGGTCCAGCGCGGTGGCAACCCCGGCGAGGAGACGATGCGCGGCGGGCCGGTCCCCGTCCAACCGGCCCCGCGCGGCCAGCGCGGCGGCGACGGCCACCGCGACCGCTCCGGCGATCCCCTCAGGGTGCGCGTGTGTCACCTCGGCCGACGCTCGGGCCTGGGCCGCCGCCTGGGCGGTCGAGTCCGCGAAGTACGCGCCCACCGGTGCGACCCGCATGGCTGCCCCGTTACCGCAGGAGCCCTGCCCGTCGAACGCCGACGCGGCGGCGACCGGCCACGGCGTGCCGGTGCGGATCAACCGCAGGATCGTCACCGCGCCGGGCCCGTACCCCCGGGACGGCTCGGCGCGCTCGGCGAAGGCGAGCGCCAGCCGGTCCCGGTCGATGCGGCCCGATTCGACCAGTTCCGCCAGCACCGAGCAGGCCATCTCGGTGTCGTCGGTCCACTCCCAGGGTGCCGGCGGGAGACCCCCCGCGAGCAGATCCGCCGGCTGCCGGCCGGGGACGAAGAACTGCGAACCGAGCGCGTCGCCGACGGAGAGGCCGGTGAGGCTGTCCCGGGCGAGCGCCAGTCGGGCGTCGGCGAAGAGCGTGAAGGACATCGTTGTACCAGCTTGCCCGGTTCCCAGGTGCGCCGCAACGCGATCAACTTGCCACGCCAAGTACCGTCTTTGCGTGGCCACCGTCCTCCTGGTCGAAGACGATCACGTCGTACGCGGCGCGATGCTGCGGTCCCTCGCCGATCGGGGGCACGCCGTGCACGCGGTCGGCACGGCGCTGGACGCGCTGCGTCGGGTCGCCGCGGAGACTCCCGACCTGGTGGTCCTCGACCTCGGCCTGCCCGACCTGGACGGCTCGGACGCGCTGCGGATGCTGCGCGGCATCACCGACGTGCCGATCATCATCGCCACCGCCCGCGACGACGAGCAGTCCGTGGTACGGCTGCTCCGCGCGGGCGCCGACGACTACATGGTCAAACCGTTCACCGGCGCTCACCTCGACGCCCGGATCACCACGGTGCTGCGCCGGGCCGGGCGGGCCAGCCGTACCGTTCAGCCGGCCGTGCACGAGGTCGGCGGGCTGCGGATGGACGTCGGCGAGCGCAGCGCCCACCTCGACGGGGAACCGCTGGCACTGACCCGCAAGGAATTCGATTTGCTGGCGTATCTCGCCGCACGTCCCGGACGGGTAGTGTCCCGGCGGGAACTCTTGGAGGAGGTATGGCGGCAGCCGTCGGTCGGCGAGGATCAGACCATCGACGTTCACCTGTACTGGCTGCGCCGCAAAATGGGCGAGTCCGCAGCGAAGCCGCGCTACCTGCGCACCGTGCGGGGGGTCGGCTTCCGGCTGGTGGCGCCGGACTGAGAGTCACGCTGACCCTGCTCACGGCCGGCGTCTGCGCCCTGGTGGCGCTCGCGTTCCTGGTGCCGCTCGCGGTCAGCCTCGGTGACCGGGTCCGTGCGGAGGCGATCGCCGACGCCGCCCGGCGCAGCGCGCTGGTCACGGGGGCGTTGGCGGTCAGCACCGACCCCGCGGTGATCGAGCGGGCGGTGGCCGCCAGCGGCGGTGACGCGGCCACGCGTCCCGTGGTGCACGGTCTCGGTGACGACAGCGACGCCGGCCGGGCCACGCCCGCCGACCTCGATCGGGCCCGCGCCCAGCGACGGTCGCTCGTCGTGGACGTGCCCGGCGGCGCCGCCCGGCTCGACCCGGTGGTGCTGGGTGACCGGATCGCGGTCGTCGAGGTCTTCGTCCCCGACACGGCGATGAGCCGGGGATCCGGCACCAGGTTGTTCCTGCTCGGCGCGGTCGCCGTCGCCCTGGTCGGCTCGGCGGTCGTGGTGGTCGACCGGGTCGCCACCCGTACGGTCTACGCCACCCGGGGCCTCATCGACGGGGCGCTCGCGATCGGCGAGGGCGACCTGGCGGCGCGGGTGGAGCCGGCCGGCCCGCGGGAGTTGGCCGAGGCGGGGCACGCGTTCAACCAGATGGCCGAGCACCTCGACGCGGCCCGTACCGACGAGCGGGAACTCGTCGCCGACCTGTCGCACCGGCTGCGTACGCCACTGACGGTGCTCCGGCTCGACGCGGAGGCGCTGGAGTCGGACGACACGAGTGTCGGCACGTTCAGCCAGGCCGAGCTGGACCACCGGCGGGGTATCCGGCGGATCCGTCAGGCGATCGTCACGCTCGAGGGCGAGATCGACGTACTGATCAAGACCACACGCAAGGCGGTCACCCACGACGCCGGGCCGGCGATGTGCGACGTCAGCGAGGTGGTTCGGGATCGGATGGTGTTCTGGTCGGCGCTCGCCGGCGATCAGAACCGTCCGCACCGGGTGAGCGGGGCGCAGCTGCGGATCCCGGCGCCGGTGCCGCGCGCTGAGCTGGCCGCCGCGCTGGACGCGGTGATCGGGAACGTATTCCGCTACACCCCGCAGGGCACCGCGTTCGAGGTGGCCGTCTCCCGGCGGGACGGGTACGTGGCGATCCGCATCGACGACGCCGGCCCGGGCATCCCCGACCCCGACCGGGCGTTGCGACGCGGTACCAGTGATCGGGGTTCCACCGGCCTGGGGCTGGACATCGCCAAGCGGGTGGCGATGCAGGCCAACGGCTCGGTGAGCATCGACCGGGCGCGGCTGGGTGGGGCGAGCGTGGTGATGCTGCTCGCCGACCCGGAGGCGACGCCCCGGCAGGTCAACCGGTTCGGGCTCGTCGGTCGGATGGCACGGGAGGCTCGCGACCAGAAGAGTTCTGGCCGCCGCCGCTGGCCCCGGCAGCGCCCGCCGGATCGCTGAGCACCGATCGGCCGGCTCGCCGGCTCGCCGACTGGCGGCTGGCGGCTGGCGGCTGGCGGCTGGCGGCTGGCGGCTACAGAATGTGCTCACACTCTCCGTAATGGCGGCTGCACCCGCACCCCCACCGCTTCGGACGCTTTGCTCTGCACCCACCGACGCACCACCGACTTGACCTGCACTTTCGTCGGGCCCAGTCAGGCGGCCGCCATGCACAGTGGTCGCGGTCAGTAACTGGCGCTTATCGGGGTGCAGAGCAAAGGGGGCGAGGGAGATGTCCCGGGGGCACCCAAATCGCACGCTGCGTGAGCGGAGCTCCGACGTGTACGCAGCGTCGAAACTCGCGCCCCGATCGCATGCTGCGTGGGCGGAGCTCCGACGTGTACCGCAGCGTCGGAACTCCGAGCCCCGATCGCATGCTGCGTGGGCGGAGCTTCGACGCACCGCGCGTCGAAACGCCGCGCTTGGATCGCACGCTCGCTGAGCGGAGCTTCGACGCACCGCAGTACGTGGCCCGCCCAAGCGGCGCACGGCGAGGGCGTGGGGAACGGTCGCCGGTTTCGGGGCCGGCTGTGCGGCGGCGCAAGTCTTCCTTAGATCCGACTTAACGGCGGCGTCTGTCCGGCCGCCGCCTGACAGGATCTCCTACGAACCCATCAGTTCCACCGGGGGGCGCATTCGCGCACCCACTCCTCCGGTGGGGCCATGCGCGCGGCGGGGGAATCGGTCCCCCCACACCTACTCCCGCCGCGCGCCCTTCCCGCCGCCGACCCGGATCAGCACCCGCGAGGCCCGCTCGGTCGCCCGCGAGGCCCGCTCAGCGCCCGCCGGTCGCCAGGTACGCGTCGATCTCGCCGATGATGCGCTGCTTGCCGGCCGGGTCCAGGAACGAGGCGGTCACCGCGTCCCGGGCCAGCCCGGCGACCCCCTCCACGCCGACGCCCAGCAGTCCGGCCGCCACGGCGTACTCGTCGTTGAGGGTGGTGCCGAACATCGGCGGGTCGTCCGAGTTGATGGTGACCAGCAGCCCCGCCTCGACCAGCCGCGGCAGCGGGTGCTCGGCGAGGTCGGCCACCGCACGGGTGCGCAGGTTCGAGGTGGGGCAGACCTCCATGGCGATCCGGTGCTCGGCCAGGTAGGCCATGAGTTCCGGGTCCTGGGCGGCGGCGATGCCGTGCCCGATCCGCTCCGCGCCGAGGTCACGCAGTGCGTCCCAGATGGTCTGCGGGCCGGTGGTCTCCCCGGCGTGCGGCACGGAGCGCAGCCCCGCCGCACGGGCCTGGTCGAAGTAGGGCTTGAACTGTGGCCGGGGTACGCCGATCTCCGGACCACCCAGGCCGAAGCTGATCAGCCCGTCCGGGCGTTCCTCGAGGGCGATGCGCAGCGTCTCCTCGGCCGACTCCAGGCCGGCCTCGCCGGGGATGTCGAAGCACCAGCGCAGCTCGATGCCGAAGTCGGCCTCGGCCCGCTTGCGGGCATCCTCGATCGCCTCGCAGAACGCGGGAGCGGGGATGCCCCGCCGGACGTGCGAGTACGGCGTGATGGTCAGCTCGGCGTACCGGACCTGCTGGCGGGCCAGTTCCCGGGCCACCTCGTGGGTGAGGATCCAGACGTCCTCCTGGTCACGGATCAGGTCGACGACGCTGAGGTAGACCTCGATGAAGTGGGCGAAGTCGCGGAACTCGAAGTAGTCGACCAGCTTCGCCGGGTCGGCCGGCACCGGGCTGCGCCCCTCGTGGCGGGCGGCCAGCTCGGCGACGATCCGAGGGGATGCGGAGCCCACGTGGTGCACGTGCAGCTCCACCTTGGGCATTCCGGCGATGAAGGCGGACAGGTCGGTCACAGGTTCTCCTCGGCACGGGCGCCGGTGTGGGCGACGACGAAGACGCGGCGGAACGGGAAGTACACCTGCCTCTGCCGGATCGGGTACGCCTCGGCGAGGCGTACCTCCAGCTCGGCGCGGAAGTCTTCCCACCGACCCGGCGAGAGGGCCGCGCGGACCGGGCGCAGCGCGGTGCCTTCCATCCAGGAGAGCACGGGATGCGCGGCGTCGACGTCGGCCGGGAGCAGGTGCACGTAGGTAGTTTCCCAGGCGTCCACCGCGCAGCCCGCGCCGGTCAGCAGCGCCGCGTAATCGGCGGGGTCGTCGACCGGCGCCTCCCGCAGCAGCGGGAGCAACGCCTCCCGCCAGGCCGGACGCCCGGCGACCTCGCGCAGCGCCCGGTGTGACGGGGCGTCGAAGTTCCCCGGCACCTGCGTCGCCAGCCATGCTCCGGCCGGCAGCTGCCGCGCCCAACGCCGGAGCAGGTCCTGGTGCCCGGGCACCCACTGGAGCACCGCGTTGCTGATCACCACGTCGATCTCGGGCGTGGGTCGCCAGTCGCGTACGTCACCGACGCCGAACTCGACGGGCGCGCCCAGCTCGTCCGCCCGCTCGATCATCTCCGGCGACGAGTCCAGGCCGATCACCCGGCTTGCCGGCCAGCGCTCCGCCAGGGTGGCGGTGAGCTGGCCGGGGCCGCAGCCGAGGTCGACCACCGTGCGTGGCCGGCGGGCCGCGATCCGGGCGACCAGATCGTAGAAGGGTCGGGACCGCTCGTCGCCGTAACGCAGATACGTGGCCGGATCCCACATGACGCCTCCCAAACCGTACGTTCGTCTTGTTACCGTACGGGCCGGTGCCCGGCCCGGCAAGCCGCTCACTAGGCTCGTCGGCATGGAGCAGCGCACCTTCCCCCGACTCGGTCGGACCGTCGGCGTCGTCGGCCTCGGCGCCTGGCAACTCGGCGCCGACTGGGGCACGGTCACCGAGGACGACGCGATGGCGGTCCTGAGCGCCGCGGTCGACGCCGGCGTCACCTTCCTCGACACCGCGGACGTCTACGGCGACGGCCGCAGCGAGCAGCTCATCGGCCGCTTCCTGCGCGCACACCCCGACGCCGGACTGACCGTGGCCACCAAGATGGGCCGCCGGGTCGAGCAGCGGCCGGAGGCGTACACCCTGGCGCACTTCCGCGAGTGGACCGACCGCTCCCGGGCCAACCTCGGTATGGACACTCTGGACCTCGTCCAGCTGCACTGCCCGCCCACCGCGGTCTTCGCCGACGACGCGGTCTTCGACGCACTGGACACGTTGGTCGCCGAAGGCGCCATCGGCGCGTACGGGGTGAGCGTGGAGACCTGCGACCAGGCGCTCACCGCGATCGCCCGGCCCGGCGTGGCGAGCGTCCAGATCATCCTCAACGCGCTGCGGCACAAGCCCCTCGAACGGGTGCTGCCCGCCGCGGCGGCCGCCGGGGTCGGCATCATCGCCCGCGTGCCGCTGGCCAGCGGACTGCTCTCCGGCCGGTACGACGAGCACACCACCTTCGGCCCGGACGACCACCGCACCTACAACCGGCACGGCGAGTCGTTCGACGTCGGCGAGACGTTCTCCGGTGTCGACTTCGAACTGGGGCTGGCGGCCGTACGCCGGCTCGCCCCGCTGGTCGGCCCGGAGAGCAGCATGGCCCAGTTCGCGCTGCGCTGGGTGGTGGACCAGCCCGGAGTCACCGTGGTCATTCCCGGGGCGCGGAACACCGAGCAGGCCCTCCGCAACGTCGAGGCGGCCGCGCTGCCACCGCTGTCCACCAAGCAACTGGACGGGGTCCGGGACGTCTACGACGAGCTGATCCGCCCGCAGATCCACAATCGGTGGTGACCCGCGCGCGTCGGGTCCTCGCTCCTGCCGTCGCTTGCGGGGATGCTGGACCCGACCGCCGGCGGACCACGCCGGGGGCCCACCGCCGACCGGTGGGCCCACGGCGCCGGGAAGGGGGTACCCGATGAGGGGCTGGTTCCTGCTCACCCTCGGCCTGTTGGCGCTGGTGATCGGCGCCGTCTGGACCGTCCAGGGACTGGGCTACGTCGAGGGCAGTGTGATGACGGGCGAACGGATCTGGGTGGTCGCCGGACCGGTGGTGTCGCTGGCCGGCCTCGTGGGGATCTGGTTCGGCCTGCGCGCCCGCCGCCGGCGCCCCTGACCCCGGGACGAGCCGACCGGCTGGGGCGACGATGGAAACGGAAGACCCCACGTCCCGGGCGGGACGCGGGGTCTCACTGTTGATCCGTGAACGGATCGGACTGTTGACCGCTCAGTTGCCGGTCAACGCTGCTCAGAGGGGGCGGACCTGCTCAGCCTGCGGGCCCTTCTGGCCCTGAGCGATCTCGAACTCCACCCGCTGGTTCTCCTCCAGAGTGCGGTAGCCGCTGGTCTGGATGGCCGAGAAGTGGACGAACACGTCAGCACCCCCGCCGTCGACGGTGATGAAGCCGAAGCCCTTGTCAGCGTTGAACCACTTCACGGTTCCCTGCGCCATGTGTATCTCCTTCTAAAACTGGCGGCCGAGCACGCCGTGCGGCCGATTGGCCGTTTTCGAGCAGCGGCGCCTGAGGCGGCCCCCGGTGAAGGAGACTTCTCTCAACCCACGCCATCTCTCAACAGCGGGGACAGCAAACCACGTACGCAAAAACTCTGCACAGCCTACCCGACGAAATTCTCCGACATGTGACCTGACGGTCGTCAGAGATCCGCTGGGTGGGCCCTTACCGCCATGCGAAAGGCCCCCTTCCCGTCGATGCGGAAGGGGGCCAGACACGAAGATGTGGATCATTCGGGCCAGCGTCCGGTGAGACGGCGTACGCCCACCGCTCCGCCACGGTCCACAGCCGCCCGGACGATCGCGAAGATGGCGCCCTGCAGTGCGGCGGCCGCGAGGATCTCGACCCAGCCGCGGTCCTCGTCGGTGGCGCTGGGCGCCTCGCCGTCGCCCGCGGTGAGCTTCCAGACCTGACGGAAGATCGCACCGGCGACGGTGCCGGCGGCGATCCCGAGCAGCACCCCGACCGGCTTGTAGGCGACGTTGCCGATGCCCTTGCTCACCTGCGCCTCCCCTGAATGACCAGCACTGCGACGACGACGGCCACCGCGCCGACCGCGACCGCCGCCCACGGCGTGGGGTCGCGCCGCATCATCTCGCGCTGCTGGGCCATGTCGGCGCGGGCCAGCCCGGAAATCTCCGCCGCCTGCCCGCGCAGCCGGGCCACGGTCGACGCGGCCTGCTCCCGCATCCGCTGCCGGGCCTGGCCGGCGGACTCCTTCAGGCGAGCCTTGACATCGGCCTTGGCGGCGAGTGCCTCCATCGTCTCGCCCAGTTCGACCCGGGTTCGCCGGATCTCCTCCCGCAGCGCCTCGGTATCCATCCGTCCGTGACCATTGCTCGTCATGAGCGTCCCCTGTCCTTCACCGCCGCGGCGAGGACGTCCACGTCCGCTCTCACGCTGCGGACGGTCGCCGCCGGAAGCGGCGGGACGGCGCGGCTGACCTGCTGCTTGCCCACGAGGGCCAGGATGCCGGCGAGCAGGAACAGACCCACCGCGACGGTCAACGCGGCGGCCCAGCCAGGCAACACCAGGTCCAGCAGCAGCCCGACGGTGACGACCAGCGCACCGAGGCCGTAGAACGCCATCGCTCCACCACTACCGAGGAGGCCGAGACCGATGCCGGCGTGCTTACCCTTCTGGGTCAACTCCGCCCGGGCCAGCGCCAGTTCGTCCTTCACGAGGCGCGAGAGCTGCTCGGTGGCCCGCTGCACCAACTCGGCGGTGGAGGGCTCGCTCCCGTTGCGGGACGTGCGGGCGTTCGCCAGGTCAGCCATGCTGTCCTCCTTTCGTCATCACCGCGCTGTATGCCCGGGGTCGCCGTTCGTCAATCCTGTGCGTGTCCGCCCAGACCACGAAGAGACGTCCGGCAGCAGGTCCCCGGTAGCAGCCGGGTCAAACCTCCCGGACCGGGTCGGTCCTCGCGCCGCGGCCCTCCTCGACACGGAAAACGCCCACGCCCACCGGAAGGAAACGTGGCCGGCGGGCACCCGACGGGTCAGCGACGCGATTCCACCGGCTCGTCGGGGCCGACGAACGCCTCGCTGCGCGCGTCGCCGTCGTCGCTGCCGCCGAAGAGCCGCGCGTCGTCGGGAACCTCCCCGTCGGTCGGCCGCCGGGCGGGGCGACGCGGCTGCACCCACTGCCAGGGCAGTTCGCTGCGGGCGTCGCCGAGCTCGGTACGGACCCGGGGCATCGCCGTCGGGCGCTGGTCGCGCACCCAGGCGACCAGGTGCTCGCGGACCAGGCAGCGCAGATCCCACAGACTGCCGGCGTCCGCGGCACTGACCAGCGCGCGGATCCGGACGGCGCCGCCCGTCGCGTCGGTCACCTGGAGCACGCAGACCCGTCCGTCCCACAGCTCGGTGCTCTCCACCAGGCGGCGAAGCTCCTCCCGCATCGCCTGCACCGGTACCGCCCAGTCCACATCGAACTCGGCGGTCCCGAGCACCGCCGCCTCCGTACGGGTCCAGTTTTGGAACGGCGTGCTGGTGAAGTACGACGTCGGCAGGATCAGCCGCCGGTCGTCCCAGATCTGCACGACCACGTAGCTGAGGGTCAGCTCCTCGATGCGCCCCCACTCCCCCTCGACGACCACCACGTCGTCGAGCCGCACGGCGTCGCTGAAGGCGAGCTGGAGCCCGGCGAAGACGTTGCCGAGCAGGCTCTGCGCGGCCAGTGCCGCGACCACACCGACCACACCGGCGCTGGTCAGCACCCCGGCTCCCACCCCACGCACACTGGGGAAGGTCATCAGCATCACGCCGAGGGTCAGGATCACGATCACCGCGATGGTCAGCCGGCGCAGCATCACCACCTGCGTGCGTACGCGCCGGGCGTGCCGGTTGTCCGGCACGTCGACCCGGAACCGCGCCAGCGCGGTGTCCTCCACCACCACCAGCAGCGCGGCGACCAGCCAGGCGACGCTGGCGATGACCCCGAGCACCAGGAGGTGCAGCAGGATCCGCCGCCAGGGGGTGCCGACCGCGTAGGTGGTGGTGAACCGGACCGCGAACTGGATCGCCACGACGGTGGCGGCCGCCTGGAACGGGCGGTGCGCGTGGTCGGTGAGTTCGGTCATCAGCCTCGACCGGCGGCCGAGTCGACGGGTCGACCGGTGCACCACCGCGGCCACGAAGAGAGCGATCGCCGCCGCGGCGAACACGGCGACGATCATCTCCAGGTAGTTCTGCACAGGGTTCTCCTCTGATCCGGTCACGTTCGGTATTCGGACGGGCGAGCCGTCCGGCACGGTGTGGCCAGGTCAGACGCGGCGGTAGCGGGACTGGAGGAAGCAGAACAGGCCGAACGCCGCGATACCGAGCGCGACCAGGGTCAACAGCAGGGAGCCGTACGACTGCTCGCGCAACGTGTGCAGCGCGGCGTCCAGCCCGCGGGCCTTCTCCGGGTCGTAGTTGACCGCGGCGACGATCACCAGCAGGCCGGAGATGGCGTACGCGACCCCCTTGGCGGTGTAGCCGGCGACGCCGAGCCGGCGGGCGAACGTGCGGGTGCGGGGGCTCATCTCACCCGTCCTGAGGTGCTTCTCGAAGTGCTTGACCAGCCCGTAGACGACCAGCCCGACGCCGATCGCGGCGAGCACCAGCCCGGCGAGGCCGACCAGCCACCGGCCACCGGTGGACTCCATGACCCGGCCGGTGAGCGCCTCCTGCTGGTCGGCGCTGTTCGACGCGGCGTCGGAGAAGACCTTGAACGCGGTCCAGGCGAAGTAGAGGTAGACCAGGGTGCGCCCGAGCGAGGCGAGCCGTTCCCACGTACGCTGCCGGCCACGTTCGGCACGGTGGCCGGTGGCCGCCTCCAGCGCCTGCCAGATCGCCATGGCGAGCAGACCGACACCGGTAACGACGACCAGTACCTTGCCGAGCGGCTGGGCGGCGAGGGTACGCAGCGCGCCGGACTGGTCGCCGTCGGCGGCGGACCTGCCGAACGCGATCTGCAACGCCAACCAGGCGAAGAGCAGGTGCACGATCCCGTAGCCGACGAAACCGGCCCGGGTGAGCAGTTCCAGCCACCGGCTGTTCGCCGTGCGGGAAGCGGTGGCTTCGGCGGTACGGGTGAGTGACATGGGAGCCACAATCTCCGCCAGGAATGATCCCCAAACGTCGCGCGCCACCGCCGCCCGCGGCGGGGTCAGCCGCCGGAACCCTGCGAAACGCGGATCTTGACCTCCTGGTCGGTGACGCTGTCCAGCGTGACCGCCAGACCGCCCACCTCGGCGGCCTGCTGGCCGGTGATGAGCGTGACCTGTTCACCGGCGACCTCGACGGTCACCTGGTCGCCCTCGGCGCCGACGAGCTTGGCCTCCACGCCCAGGATGCTCGCGCTCGCCTCGACGCCGCGCTGGAAGGTGATCGTGCAGGAACCGGCGATGCTGCAGTCGGTGTCGGCACCCTCGGAGCTGCAACCGGCCAGCAGGGCGACGCCGAGCGCCAGGCCGGCCAGGGCGCCAGCGGCGCGGCGGACGGGGGTCAGCGAGGTGTTACCAGGTCGGTGAATCACCTCGCCGAGAGTACGAGACGCCCGCCAGGCTGCCCGGCACGGACGCGCGTTAGGGTCGCGACATGCCGTTCGACGTCACCAAGGTCCGTGCCGCCTATCCCGCCCTGGCCGAGGGCTTCGTTCACTTCGACGGTGCCGGGGGCAGCCAGACCGCCACGCCGGTGATCGACGCGGTCGCCGGGGCCATGCGCAGTGCCGTCAGCAACCGCAGCAGCGCCTTCCGCCCCGGGCAGCGCGCGCTGGAACTGGTGGCTGGTGCGCGGGCCGCGGTGGCCGACCTGGTCGGTGGCGACCCGGCGGGAGTGGTGCTCGGGCCGAGCGCGACGGCACTGCTGTTCACCCTGGCCCGTACGCTCGGCGCCGGCTGGCGCCCCGGCGACGAGGTGGTGCTCTGCCGACTCGACCACGACGCGAACGTGCGCCCCTGGGTGCAGGCCGCCGAGGCGGCCGGGGCGACCGTGCGGTGGGCGGAGTTCGACCGGAGGACCGGAGACCTGCCCGTCGACCAGTACGCCGACCTGATCAACGAGCGGACCCGGCTGGTCGCGGTGACCGCCGGCAGCAACGCGATCGGCACCGCCCCGGACGTGGCGGCGATCGCCAAGATCGCGCACGCGGCCGGCGCCCTGGTCTGCGTGGACGGGGTGCACGCGGTTCCGCACGCACCGACCGACCTGGCCGAACTCGGCGCGGACGTGCTGGTCACCAGCGCCTACAAGTGGTCGGGGCCGCACCTCGCGGCGATGGTGGGTGATCCGCAGTTCTGGGGCACGCTGCGCCCGGCGAAGCTGATCCCCTCCTCGGACGCGGTGCCGGAGCGTTTCGAGTACGGCACCCCCAGCTTCCCGCTGCTCGCCGGGGTCGCCGCGGCGGTCGATCACCTGGCTGGGCTGGACCCGGCGGCCACCGGCGACCGGCGGGCCCGCCTGCGGGCGGGACTGACCGCCGCCCGGGCTCATGAGGAGGCGCTGCTGGACCGGCTGCTCACCGGGCTCGCCGGGCTGGACGGGATCACCGTCCTGGGTGCCCCGGCGCGGCGCTGGCCGACGGTCTCCTTCCGGATCGCCGGGATGTCGCCGGGGCAGGCCCAGGCGGCGTTGGGCGAAGCCGGGTTCTGTCTCTCGGCCGGCGACTACTACGCCTACGAGTACTTCACCGCGATGGGGCTGCGCGACAGCGGCGGCGCGGTGCGGGCCAGCATCTACCACTACAACACCGTCGACGAGGTCGACCGTCTGCTCGGCGAACTCGACCGGTTGGCCGCCGCCGGGAGGACAATGGCCGGGTGAGCAGCCTGGTCAAGGACAACCCCGCCAAGCGCCGGTTCGAGATCCTGGTCGACGGCGCGCTGGCGGGGTTCGCCGCGTACGACCAGCCCCAGGGCGAGGTGCTGGTCTTCACACGCACGATGGTGGACCCGCAGTACCGGGACATGGGCGTCGGGTCGGAGCTGGTCCGCCGGGCGCTGGACCACGTTCGCGCGCGTGGCGGCCGGGCGGTCCCCCGGTGCTCGTTCGTAGCCGCCTTCATCGACCGTCATCCCGAGTACGCCACCCTGGTGATCGACGAGCCGTGACCGCCGGGCGGCGGGGCTGCCCGGCCCCGACGCCTGTCGCCGGGGCCGGACGGGCCTCAGCCCGCCCCGGTCAGCAGCTCGGCGGCGGCCTGCCCGGCGGCCCGGGTCGCCCCGTGGGTGGCCACGTGCACCGTGCCGGTGACCAGCGTGGGCACCCCGAGCTCGACCACCACCGCGTCCGGGCGGGCGGCCAGTGACCGCCGCACCGCGTCGCGCATCCAGTCGTGCCGGTGCAGGTCGCGGACGACCAGCACCACCGGCCGTCCGTCGGCTCCGGCGGTCGGGTCGACCGGCACGTCCGGCTGGGCGTAGCGGCGGGTGGTGGTGCCGGGAAGCACTTCGCTGAGCGGCGCGCCGATGCCCCACGGGGTCTCCGCCCCGATCGCGATGTTGCGCGGCGGCTCGAACTCGACCACGTACGCCGCACGGGTCAGCGGCAGGACGTCGGCGCCGGTGGGGGTCGTGATCCGCAGCGCACGCCGCGCGGCGGCGAGCCCGATGGGCGAGGTGTCGACCGGCAGGCCGCGTCGGGCGGGGCGCGCGGCCCGGGCGGCGACGGTCCACTCGGTGAGCTGGCCGACCCGCTTGGCCGCCTCGGCGAGCCGCTCCTCGGGCAGCTCACCGGAGACCACGGCGGCCACGATCGCGTCCCGCAGTTCCCGGACGTCCTCCTCACCGGCCCGCTCTCCACCGACGCAGATCGCGTCCGCGCCCGCCACCAGGGCGCGGACGGCGGCGCCGGCGTAGCCGTACCGGTCGGCGACGGCCCGCATCTCCACGGCATCGGTGACCACCACGCCGGAGAAGCCCAGCTCGTCGCGGAGCAGCCCGCCGAGGATGCGCGAGCTCAGGGTGGCGGGCAGCTGCGGGTCCAGCGCCGGCACGAGCAGATGGCCGGTCATCACCGCCTGCACCCCGGCGGCCACCGCGGTCCGGAACGGGGCCAGTTCGACGGCCTCCAGCTGCGCCCGCCCGCCGCTGATCAACGGCAGGTCGTGGTGCGAGTCGACCTGGGTGTCGCCGTGGCCGGGGAAGTGCTTGGCGCAGGCCGCGACGCCGCCGGCCTGCAACCCGCGGACCCAGGCGGCGGTGTGCCGGGCCACGAGCTCCGGGTCCGCGCCGAAGGACCGTACCCCGATCACCGGGTTGGCCGGGTTGGAGTTCACGTCGGCGTCCGGGGCGTAGTCGAGGGTGACGCCGAGGCTCGCGAGATCGGCACCGAGGTCGCGGGCCACCTCCTCGGTCAGCTCCGGGTCGTCCACCGCGCCGAGCGCGAAGTTGCCGGGGCGCGAGCTGCCCCGGCCCGACTCGATCCGGGTGACGTCCCCGGCCTCCTCGTCGATCGCCACGATGACGTCGGGACGCTCCGCGCGCAGTGCCGCGGTGAGCGCGGCGACCTGCTCGTGGTCGACCACGTTGCGGGCGAAGAGCACCACCGATCCGAGTCCTTCGCCGAGCCAGCGGCGGACCCAGGGCGGCGGGGTGGTGCCGACGAAGCCGGGCTGCAGGACGGCGGCCGCGAGCGCGGCCAGGTGGCCCGCCGGACGGCTCATGCCCGTGCCTCCCACCGGTCGGCATCGGCACGAGACTCATCCGCACCGCACCTGATGAATTTCTCGCTGCGCTCACTCATGCGGCCCCCGTACCCCCACTTTCTTCGCGATTCCGGCCCGCCTCGGGCGGGCGGTGCTGCCATGGTCACATCGCGCCAACAAATAGTCAATAAACCTTACAGTTGCCGAGGGCGGGGCCGGTGGGCAGAGTGCGGGGCATGGAACCCACGCTGCTGGCCGATGCGACCAGCCCGGCCGACGTGCCCGGCGTACGACTGCTGGGAGTGGTGGTGGGCGGCCTACTGCTGCTCGCCGCGATCCGGGCGATGTTCCGCCGCCGCTGACGGCCATTTCGACCCGCCACCCGCGGCGGCGGTGTGCCCGCCCCGGTGCCTGGGTACCGCTGTCCTCGTCGACCCGGTGACGTCACGAGGGAGAAGCATGAAGATCGGATACTTTCTCGCCGCCGAGGAGTACACCCCGGCCGAGCTGCTCGACCAGGCACGCGGCGCCGAGCGGGCCGGCTTCCAGGCACTCTGGATCTCCGATCACTACCACCCCTGGGTGGA
This sequence comes from Micromonospora sp. NPDC023737, assembly GCF_040639715.1. Lineage (NCBI taxonomy): Bacteria > Bacillati > Actinomycetota > Actinomycetes > Micromonosporales > Micromonosporaceae > Micromonospora > Micromonospora sp. NPDC023737. The sequence goes on along the minus strand of NZ_JBFAAL010000027.1, from coordinate 877 downwards.
CGCGCAGGGGCAGAGCGCCTTCGTCTGGTCGATGATCGGCGCGCTCAGCCAGGTCTGCCGCCTGCCGGTGACCACCGCGGTCACCTGCCCGACCGTACGGATCCATCCGGCGGTGATCGCGCAGGCGGCGGCGACCAGCGCCGTGCTGCACAACGGACGGTTCGTGCTCGGCGTCGGCACTGGAGAGGCGCTCAACGAGCACATCCTCGGCGACGCCTGGCCGCAGGCCGACGTGCGGCTGGAGATGCTCGAGGAGGCGATCGAGGTGATCCGCGAGCTGTGGCGGGGCGGCTTCGTCAACCACCACGGCAAGCACTACACCGTCGAGCACGCCCGGATCTACACCCGGCCCGACACGCCCCCGCCGATCTACGTCTCCGGCTTCGGCCCCAAGGCGGTGGACCTGGCCGCCCGGGTCGGCGACGGCTACATCTGCACCACGCCCGACCCCGACTTCGTGCGCCGGTTCCGCGAAGGTGGGGGCGGCGACAAGCCGTGCCAGGGCGGCTTCAAGGCGGCGTACGCCGACAGCGAGGACGAGGGCGCGCAGGTCGCGTACGAGCGGTGGCCGAACTCGGGCGTGCCCGGTGAACTGTCCCAGGTGCTTCCCTCGCCACGTCACTTCGAGCAGGCCTCGCAGCTGGTCGAGCCGGAGATGATGAAGGAGTCGTTCGTCTGCGGCAACAACGCCGAGGCGCACCTGGAGATGATCGACCAGTACGCCAAGGCCGGCTTCGACGAGGTGTACGTGGCCAACACCGGCCCCCACACCCAGGGCCTGTTCGACCTCTACCAGCGGGAGATCCTGCCCCGATTCCGTTGAGCCCCCGTCTGAACGACTCGGGAATCTTGATGTCGGTGTGTCCGCACGCCTCGG
>NZ_JBFAAL010000026.1:0-54951 GCF_040639715.1 Micromonospora sp. NPDC023737 | reverse complement strand
CGATCGCGGGGGGTGGGGTCCTTGGGGTGTTGTGGGGGGGGCCCGCGGACGTGTTTTGGGGGGGGCCCCCCGCGCGGCCCCCCCCCCGACTTCACGAAGGGCGAGTTGCTTTCGAGGCGTCGTGCTGCGCCCGACCGCGCCGGGTTGGCACCGGAGCACGCCGCGTGTGCGCGGCACTTCCCGAGCGCCGGCGGTCAGGTGAGCCGGACACGCGCGATGCCCGGGCCGATCAAGCTGCCGAGCCAGAGCACGTCGCCGTGCTGGCGTACCCCCGTGATCATCCAGTAGTCACCGCGCGGACCGTGCAGCGTACGGCGGACGGCGCCCTCGCCGTCGACCAGCGCGACCAGGCCGTAGCGTCGTGGTTGGGGCTGCATGGCGTCGGGTAGCAGCGCGGCCAGCTGGCGCAGCCGGGGGTGCGGCAGCAGCCGCTCGGCCACCGCCACCCGGGGGCTGGGCAGCGCGATCCAGTACGTGCCGTCGCCCACGGCCGAGAGATTGTCCGGGTACGCGGGCAGGTCGGTCAGGACGCGGACCGCGCCGCCGGGAAGCTCGACCCGGAGCAGCCGGTGGGTGGTCGTCTCCACCAGCATCAGCGCCGACTCGTCCGGAGTCAGCGCGATGCCGTTCGGGAAGTAGAGACCCTCCACCACCACCTCGGCGCGTCGAGCCCCAGGCCGGTACGCGAGCACCCGGCCGTTCGGCCGGTGCTCCAGCAGGTCCCGCTTCCAGTGCGACACGGGGAACCGATCCGAGCTGTCGGTGAAGTAGATGGTGCCGTCCCGGGCCACGGCGGCGTTGTTGGCCAGGTGTACCGGTGGGGCCGTCCCGGTCAGCTCGTGCACCGACCCGTCCGGGGTGACCCGCAGCAGCCCCCGGTAGGCGTCGCAGACCACCAGCCCGCCGCTGCACGGGTCGAGTTCGATACCGAGCGGCCGGCCACCGGTCTCGGCCAGCAGCCGCGGGCGGGTTCCCGGTGCCGCGTCCGCCGGCCACCACCACAGCCGCCCGTCCTCGTCGCCACTGAGCACCCGGCCGGCCGGGTCCACGACCACGTCCTCGGGGCCGACCGCGCCGTCCGGCAGCGGCAACAGCTCGACCGCGTCGAGCCGCCGGTCGGTTGGGGCCCACGAACCGGTCAGCGCGGGCGGAACGGTGGCCGGCTCACGGACCGGTCGGATCAGCCGGGGCGGCCGGGGGCGCAGGACGAGCATCCATGCATTGTCACCCGCCGATTCCCTGATGTGCCGTCACCAGGCCGGTCGGCGTTGCGGCGCGTCGGCGCAACCCGTACGTTCCGGCTCGCGGGGGATCAGGGTCCGGTCGGGGTACGACCCTGGGCGTACCCCGAATCACTCTTCAGCAGGAACCGGACTGTCGGTGGTCGAGACTAGATTGGACAGCATGGGAGAGCAGCTCAGCGACCGTTTCCACGTGCAGGTGAGCGTGGGCGACGAGAGCGTGGACGTGCGCGCGATCGGCGAGATCGACGTCGCCACCGTGGGGGCGCTCCGCTCGGCGCTCTGGGCCGCGCCGTCGCGGCCGGTGCTGCGCGTGGACCTGGCCGGCGTCCGGCTGCTCTCCGCCGCCGGGGTGCGGGCGCTGGCCGCCGCGCACCTGCGCGTGCGCGCGCAGGGCGGCGAGCTCGTGCTGGTCGACCCGGATCCGGTGGTGGCCCGGGTGCTCCGGGTCACCGGGCTGCACCGGGTCGTCCCGGTCGTCCAGTCGTCCGGGCCGGCCGCGGGCCCGCCCGCGCAGCCCACCTCGCTACCGCGATCCGCGGCGCCGGTCCCACCGACCGCCGCCCCCGCTCCGTCGTCGGCCACACCTGTCGAATCGTCGGTGCCGGCGCCGCGTCCGGCACGGCCCGGGCCGCTGGCGCGGCAGCTGGTGCTGGTGGCCGCCTGAACTCGACGTCGGCCGGGAGCGGACACCGAGCGGCGAGCGGGGCCGCCGACGTCGGTCGACGGCCCCGGCGAGTGGTCAGCGGACGCCGAGCAGGTCCACCACGAAGATCAGGGTCTCGCCCGGTCGGATGACGCCGGCGGCGCCCCGGTCGCCGTAACCCAGGTGCGGCGGGATGACCAGCCGGCGGCGGCCGCCGACGCGCATGCCGACCACGCCCTGGTCCCACCCGGCGATGACCTGTCCGCCGCCCAACGGGAACTCGAACGGCTCGCCCCGGTTCCAGGACGAGTCGAACTCGCGCCCGCTCGCGTGTCCGACGCCGACGTAGTGCACGGTGGCCAACTGCCCCGGCTGGGCCTCCGGGCCGTCGCCGACGGTGAGGTCCTCGACCACGAGGTCGGCGGGGGGCGCGCCCTCGATCGGGGCGACGTCGGGCTTGCCCGAGCGGGCACCTGCTGGCTGGTTCATCCGGAAGTCTCCTGCCGTGTTGGGTCATGTGGCCCGGTCAGCTCCGATCCTGCCGGATAGCGCGGGGCCGATGTGCGGCAGCCCGCCACCGTGTCGCGGCGGACCAGCGCGTACGCGGACCGGACCGGACGGCGCGGACCGATCTCGTCCGAGCTGTCCCGCCGCCCGCGCCGTTGAAATAGGCTCGCGGTAGCCCCCCGCCTCAATCCGTCGTCGCCGCGCCGAGCGGCGGAGACGACCCCGGGGAAGCGGTCGATGCGGAGGGCGCCGGGTGGGCGACGCGACGTTCCCAGCGCCGCCCTGGGCCTGGGCGGCGGTCAGTGTGGTCATCGCGATCATGCTCGCGGTGGATGTGCTCTCGCATCGGGACAACCACGTCATCGAGCTGCGCGAGGCGCTGATCTGGAGCGCCGTCTGGATCGGCGCCGGCCTCCTCTTCGGCCTGGTCATCTGGTTCTGGCGCGGCGGCGAGCCGGCGGTCGCGTACTACTCGGGATACCTGTTGGAGAAGGCGCTGTCGGTGGACAACGTCTTCGTCTTCGCCCTGCTCTTCGGCTACTTCCGGGTCCCCGCCGGCTACCAGCACAAGGTGTTGTTCTGGGGTGTGCTCGGGGCGTTGGTGTTCCGGCTGGGCTTCATTCTCGCCGGCGCCGAGCTGCTGCGGCGGCTGGCCTGGGCCGGCGCGGTGCTCGGCGCTTTCCTGATCTGGACCGGCTGGCGGTTGGCCGTACGCGGCGAACCCGACGTGAACCCGGAACGCAACCGGGTGGTGCGGCTGTTCCGCCGGCTGGTCCCGACCGCACCCAGCTACCACGGTGACCGGTTCACGGTACGCATCGACGGCCGACGCCAGGCGACCCTGCTACTGGTGTCGCTCGTCGCGATCGAAGCCACCGACGTGGTCTTCGCGATCGACTCGGTGGCCGCGATCCTGTCCATCACCACCAACACGTTCCTGGTCTGGACGGCGAACGCCTTCGCCGTGCTGGGGCTGCGCAGCCTCTACTTCTGCCTCGCCGGGCTGCTGCGTCACTTCGGCTACCTGCGGTACGGCCTGGCGGTGCTGCTGGCCTTCGCCGGGCTGAAGCTGATCCTCGCCGAGACGCCCGTGGGAAAGCTGCCGCTCTGGATCACGTTCGCGGTGGTGGTGCTGACCCTGTCGGCGTCGATCGGGTGGAGCGCACTGTCGGTCCGGCGGGGACGGAGCCGGGCCCGCGGCCGTTCGGCGGACCGCCGGGCCGAGGGTGGGGAGCCCTGACGCCGGGATCCGTTGCGCGACGGCAGCGCGCGACCGATCACCACCTGGCCGGCGACCTGCCGTGCCGGCGGCGGCGGTCGAGCGGGTGATCGACCCGGCCAGCTCAGACCGGGGCGGTCACCGGCCGGGCCAGCTGCGCGGCGAGCACCGCGGGCGCCTCGGCCAACGACGGTCCGTACCAGGTCAGATGCCGGCCGGAGAGTAGGGCGCAGGGCTTACCGGGGAAGGCGTCGGGGCCGTCGTCGGCGGTGAAGCGGTACGGCTCGTCGGGGAGCACCACGAGTTCCGCGTCGACGTCGCGTAGCTCGGCGAGCTCCGGGCGGGGGTAACGCTCGGGGTGTCCCTCGTAGAGGTTCACCGTCCCCAACCGGCGCAGCACGTCCCCGGCGAACGTGTCGGATCCGAGGACCACCCAGGGGCGACGCCAGACCGGCACCACCGCCCGGCGGGCCGGCGACAACCGCGGCGGGTCGGCCCAGGCACGGCGGGCGGCGCCGAGCCAGGCCGGCTCCGCCGTCGCGCCGAGGTCGGCGAGCAGTTCGGTCAGCTCGGTGAGGGCCTCCGGCACGGTACGCGGGTAGGTGACCCGCACCGGCACCCCCGCCGCGACCAGCGCGTCGGCGTCCTCCCGGCGGTTCTCCTCGACGTTGAGCAGCACGAGGTCCGGGCGCAGCGCCAGCACCCGAGCCAGGTCGGGGTACTTGCTGCCGCCCACCCGCGGCACGTCCAGCCCCGCCGGGTGGGTGCACCAGTCGGTGGCGCCGACCAGCACGCCGGGCAGGGTGACCGCCACGGCCTCGGTGAGCGACGGTACGAGCGACACGACCCGCACGCTCCACCTCCAGGTCTCGGTGCTCCGGCGACCGAGCGGGAACCGGTGGGTCGATCATGCCTGGCCGGCGTCGACCAGCGCGGTCACGTCGAGGTGGGCGGGGCGGCAATCGGCGGTGTCGACGTAGCGGCGGACCGCGGTGCTCACATGCTCCCGCAGGCCGGCGGTGCGCGTGCCGGCCACGATCTCCACGCGGAGCCACAGGTCGGGCCGGTGCGGATCGCCGGTGAGCACCACCCGTGCCCGACGTATCCGCGGATCGCCGGTCAGGTCGCGTTCCAGCGCCCGGGCGAGCGCCGCGGCGGCCAGCCGGGTCCGCCCGCGCCGGCCCGGGTGGACGAGTGTGCCGCGCCGATCCTCGCCGCTTCCGCGCAGCTCCCGGAGCAGCAGCCACAGCCCGCTCACCGCGGCGAGCAGCCCGGCGACCGCCACGGCCAGTGCGCCCCAGGGCGCGGCGAGCCGCCAGGAGCGGCGTAGCCCCGCGCCGAGCAGCACCGCGCCGGAGTCCCCGCCGGGGATTCGACCGAGGTTCAGCGCCAGCGCGACGCCGCCGAGCGCGACCAGCAGCAATGCCACGACGGTCCAGAGCACCCGGTGCGCGGCGTTGGTCACGCCGCCCGCCGGGGGAGCAACCGCACCTCGATCCGGCTGGGTCGGGCAACGGCCAGCCGGTGCAGTTCCTGACGCACGGCGAACTCGACCTCGCCGCGGGTCGCCGGGTCACCGACGACCGCCACCCGCGGTCGCCACTCGGCGCCGTGCCGGCGTACCCGGACCCGGGCCCGCCGTACACCCGGAACCGAACCGGCGGCCACGGTAAGCCGCCGCTCCAGGCAACGGCGGTGCAGGTGCCAGCCGGCCCCGGCGTCCACCCGCAGGGGTGTCCACCGCCGCAGCTCGGCGGCGAGGAGGCAGAGCCCGAGCAGGAGGACGCCGATCGCCGCCGCGCGTACGGCCGGCTCGTCCCACCGGGTCCCGCCGAGGGCCGCGGCCCAGCCGGCGAGGTCGACGATGAGCGCCGGGCGGCCGGCCGCGGACAGCAGCGCCTCCACGGCCAGTAGTACGCCGCCGACGAGCAGGAGGACGGCGAGCAGCAGCGTGGCCAGCCGGTTGGCGGTACGCATCTCAACCTCCGGCGGTCCGGCCGGTCACGTCGGCACCGGTACGTCCACGCCCGGTACGACGACGTCCTGCACCGTGACGGTGACTTCCCGTACGGCCAGCCCGGTTGACGACTGCACCCGGTCGATCACCGCGTCCCGGATCGCGTCGGCCACGGTCAGCACGCTCTGGCCGTACCAGGTGACGACGTCCACGTCGACGCTCACCGTCCGGTCGTCGAGGCGGACCGCCACGCCGTACGGCCGGGCCGGCACGGTGACCAGCGTGTGCACGCCGGTGGCCCGGCCGGCCGCGTGGGCGCTGATCCGTGCGACGGCGTCCGGGGTGATCCGGGTGGGAGTCCGGTCGATCGGGTAGCTCATCGCTGCCTCCCTGTCGGTCCCCGCCGCCGTGCGGCCCGGTCGCCGAGGCCGGTCGCCGCGACGTCGCCGCCCAGCACCCGGCCGCCGAGCCACCCGACGACACCGGCCAGCAGGGTGATGCCGGCGATCCCCGCGCCGGCCAACACCCAGACGGCCACCAGCAGGAGACCGGCGAGCAAGCCGAATCGTCGCGACATGGCACCTCCCGACCGGCGCGCTACCGGCGTGGATGTGGATACACGCTCGCCGCGAGTCGGAACATGACCGATCTGTGATTCAGCTCACACCTATTGAGTTTCGCTGGTCGTGGCTCCGGCCGGGGCCGCACCGGCGACGCGCCCCTCATGATCCACCCCTAGACTCGGCCGGTCGACGAATCGGCGGATGGATCAGGCGGATGACGATCACCGGCAGTGACGAGGGCAGGCTTCTGCGGGCGCTGCCCCTGGCGGGCGGGCGCGCCCCGCTGCTCCACCGCGCCGGTCACCAGGTGTACCCCGCGCACCGGCTCGGCGAGCTCGTACCGGGACGTCCGCCGGGTGTCACCGGCAACCAGTGGAGTACGGCCAGCCGCGAGGGATACGACCTCGTCATCTGTTCCGGCGACACCGGTCGGATCCTCGCCGCGGTCGAGATCGGTCCCGCCGTGCCGGGAGGCTCGCCGGCGCAGCGGGCCGAGCGGATGAAGGCCACGGTCGCCGCGGCGGCCGGGCTGCCGGTGCTGCGAATCGAGTCGTCGACACTGCGACCCGCCGACCACGGTCGTCGCCTGGTGGAGTACGTCCTCGACGCGCGCGACTACGCCGCGGCGACCCCGCCCGACCCGGAGGGGCCCGCGCCGACCGGGTTCCGCGAGATCCTCGGCAGGCTCCCCGACGGGCGTACGGGGCACGTGAACGATCTGGGCGCGCTGGCCCGGGCGGCCGCCGTGGAGGCGTACGTCTCCCGCCGGCTGGTCGACCCCATCGTGCGCGGCCTGCACGTGCGGTGGTCCGGTGGACCGGCAGAGGGGTGGAGCTGGGTGGAGGTCCGCCCCGGACGCTGCCTGGTCGAGCGGGTGACGGTCCGGGGGCACGGCTTCTCCTGCGGCATCGACTCCGCGCAGCTGGCCGAGGACCTCGCCGCGGTCGCGATCGGCGAGCGGCTGCGTGACCTGGACGACGTGGAGCCGGAGCTCGTCGACAGGGACGCACTGCGGGCCGACATCCTCGCCCTACAGTCCCGGCGGGACGAACTGGTCGGCGGTTTCGCCTTCGACCATCTCTGCGCCGACTGAGTTCGTCGGCTCCGTCGGTGCCGCCCCTACGACCTGACCAGCGGCTATCAGTACCCGTCCGGGGCGGTCGGTGACCGCCCGGACAATTTTTCCGGTGACTCGTTGAACCCCTGACCGCGGACGTTCCGTACCTCAGCGGGAATGGACGGGATCTCTCCCGTCCGTGGCGCCGGAGGCGGGAGAAGGTACGGAAATGGCATCCTTGGCCATCGACGTGTGACGGTACGCCAGCGTTGTGGACTCGGCGTGCGCGCAATTCCGACGGCCGGCGCGGCACGGACCCCCCGGATCGCGAGGAGAGCAATTCGATGCGCAGGTCCACGGACGCACCAGTCGCCCGGTAACGCACGGAGCAGGCGCCTGCCGGCCGTGATCGGCACCCTCGCGGTCTTCGGCGGGATCGTCGCCGTGACCCGGATATCCGCGGCCGGGGAACGCGGTCCGGTAATCCTCGGCCGGTGGCGGGAACCTGTGCGCAACCGAGTCCCGGCGGGACGGCGCCGGATGGCCGCGACTCCACCAGCCGCACCTGGCAGGACGCTCGGTGGGTACGCAACCACTGGGGCGACGGAGAGCAGTGCCAACCGGGGACGGGCGGTGGCGGCGGCTCGGGAAGCTCCGCGATCGCCTGTTCGGATGTGGCCGGTCAGCTCCCCGAGGTGCCCCGTCGCGTCCGGGCCGAGGGCTGGCCCGGATCACCACCGCCGTCGACCGGTTCGGGCCGCGCCCGCAGAACCTCGCCCGTGTCGCCGAGTGCCAGGTCGCGCCGGTGGGCGGCGGTGGGACTGACGACGGCGGTGGCACCGGCGGGCCGGGCGCCGGCCTGGAGGTGCTCGCGAACAACTGCGACGACAGCCGGCTGAAGGCAACACGATGGCTTCCAGAACGGCGACCGCTGTGTCAGCACCGCCTTCGGCGAGGTCGGCGCCGCCGCCGGTTGCCGATGATGGAGCGGGCCAACCAGCCCCCGCCTTCGACGCGGTGCGCATCCAGGTCGGCTGAGCGCCGGATCGGGCACGGCCGGGCCGCCCGGGCCGATCCCGGGCGGCCCGGCTCTGCACCTGGGCCTGCCCGGCATCACGAATACGTCCGGCCGGCCCCTGCGGGCCGGCCGGGTGGATGCCCTGCTGGCGACGCTCCCCGCCGCGACGAAACGTCGCGCGCCGACGCGAGCAGGATCAGCGGTTCTTGTACGCCTCGGCGACCTCGACCGGGATCCGACCCCGTTCGGAGATCCGGTAACCGTTCTTGGCGGCCCATTCGCGGATGGCGCGGTTCTGCTCCCGATCCATTCCCGCGCCACCGATCCGGACCGCCCGCCGTCCACCGCGGGCGCTCTCCACATTGCCGCGCCCGATGCGCCGACCGGCGGTGATGTAAGGGTCGAGCGCCTTGCGCAGCACGCCGGCGTTCTCGTCCGAGACGTCGATGGTGTAGCCGACGCCGTCGAGGCTGAACTCGACGGTCCGGTCGGCCTTTCCACCATCGAGGTCGTCGGTCAGCACCGTGATTACTTTTCTGGCCATCGCCGATTACTCCCTGTCTGGGGCGGGGTGTGTTCCAAAGTTTGACGTACGATCCCGGTAAACCGCAAGAATACGGTCGATTCATTTCGGCGGGTCGTGTTTTCGCGCCACCAATAGTGTGCCTGACCGGGTAATCGGTCCCGCCACCAGATCGGTGGGCCGTGGAATCGGCCCGACCGTTCATTCGCCGAGCAGACCCACCTGGCCGGCGAGAGCGGCGGCCTCGGCCCGGCTGGAGACCCGCAGTTTCCGCAGCAGAGCGGCGATCATCCGCTTCACGGTCCGTTCCGACACGTGCAGGTCTTCGGCGATCTCGACGGTGCTGCGGCCGGTGGCTACGGCCCGCAGCAGACGACGCTCCTCGACGTCCAGGTCGATCGCGGCGGACCGGGTCGGTCGTAGCAGTGCACGCAGCAGTTCCGACGGGAGCACCGCCCAGCCGTCGAGGATCGCCAGCAGCGGCGGCAGCAACTCCTCGGGTTGGCTGCTCTTCGGCAGGTACCCCTCGGCGCCGGCTCGCAGCGCCTCCAGCGCCGGGGCCGGGTCGTCGCCGCCCGACATGGCCACGACACGTACCCGGGGCGTGGTCCGCCGGATGGCGGCCACGGCGCGCACGCCGCCCGGCGGCGGCATGTGCAGGTCGACCAGGGCCAGGTCCGGATGGCAGCGGCTCACCAGCGAGGCGGCCGCCGAGGCGTCACCGGTCGAGCCCACGACCTCCACCCGCTTGTCGGTCGTGGCGGGCAGCAGAAGTTCGAGCCCGCGTACGAAGAGCGGGTGGTCGTCGACGACGACGAGCCGAATGGTGGGCGCGTCGGGCATGTCTGGTCCCTTCCCGAGCGGGTACCGATCATGCGGGTACGCACCGGTACGGAGGGAGCGGGTCGGATGCGCGGACGGTACGGGTTGGCGGCGGTGCTGCGAGGTTTCCGGCGGGTCGAGCCGGCCGGTGAAGAAGTGGACCAGCTGACCCCTAGCGACCCGGAACTGCTGCTGCGCGTGCTCTGTCACGAGTTCCGTACCCCGGTCAGCTCGCTGACGTCGCTGACCGGGGCTCTCGCCGACGAGCGCCGGGAGCTGACCGCCGCCGACCGCCGGGCGATCATCCGACTCGCGCGGGACCAGGCAGCCCACCTGCAGGCGCTGCTCCGTGACGCGACCGCCGGCACCGGCGCGCTGACCCCGGCGGAGCCGGAGACGCTCGTGCCGCTCGGCGAGCTCCTGCGGGAGGCCGCCGCCCTGGTGCCCGTGCACCGGCGACGGGTCCGGGCCACCCGGCGGGCGGGAGGGTGCCCGGTGCCGGCAGGACGCCTTCGGCAGGTGCTGGTCAACCTGGTTGAGAACGCGCTGCGGCACGGGCCTCGCGACGGTCAGGTGGGGATCTACGCCACGCTGCGCCGCTCCGGGCTCAGCCTGCTGGTGACGAACGAGGGACGGGTGGCGGTGAGCCTGCTGGAGGCGCTGCGCCGGCCGCAGCCGGGCGCTGGCATGTCCGGGCTCGGCCTGTGGATCGTCCGCCGGCTCGTCGCGGCCGACGGCGGTTCGGTGCACGTGCACCGGCTCCGCCCACGCGGTGTGGCGATAGAGGTGCTGCTGCCGCAGGTCGCGCCCATCCGCGGTTGACCCGGCTGGGCCGCCGGTTGGCCCGGCCGGGCCAGCGATGCGGGAACCATACCGGTGCCACATCGTCGCGGTACCGAGGAGGATCCTTGTTCACTCACCTGAAGGACCTGCAGTTCGAGGCGAAGCCGGACGGTCCGGACGCCGCGTTCGCCCGTCGGCTACAGGAGATCCTGGGCGGCAAGTGGGGCGAGATGACCGTCGCCAACCAGTACCTCTACCAGGGCTGGAACTGCCGCCTGCCCGGCAAGTACAAGGACCTGTTCCTCGACGTCGGCACCGAGGAGATGGGTCACGTCGAGATGATCGCCACGATGATCACCCGGCTGCTCGAGAACGCGCCCCTGTCCCTGCAGGAAGCGGCCGAGCACAACCCGATGGTGGGGGCGATCTACGGCGGCTCCAACCCGGCGCACTTCATCCACGGCGGCGGCGGAGCGTTGCCGGTGGACAGCGTCGGGGTGCCCTGGAACGGCTCGTACATCACCGCCAGTGGCAACCTGCTGGCCGACTTCTACCTCAACGTCACGGCCGAGGCTCAGGGGCGGCTGCAGGTGGCCCGACTGTTCAACATGACCGACGACCCGGGGGTCAAGCAGATGCTGCGTTTCCTGCTGGCCCGGGACACCATGCACCAGAACATGTGGATGGCCGCGATCGAGCAGCTCAAGGAGGACGGCCTGGAGGAGATGCCGGTGCCGGACGCCTTCCCCGACTCGTCCGAGTTGACCGAGCAGTTCGGCTACACCTACCTGGACTTCTCACCCGGCACCGACGCCTCCCAGGGGCGCTGGGCGTCCGGGCCGGCGCCGGACGGCAAGGGCCAGTTCCAGTACGACAACAGCCCGCGGGCGCACGCGCCGGAACCGGTGCTGCCGCCCGGGGACCCGCGCCTGTACGGCACCAACCCGGGCATGGTCGGCAAGGTCGCCACCAAGGTCAAGAGCAAGCTCACCTGATGTCGCCGCGCCGGGCCGCCCACCTGGCGGGCGGCCCGGCGGCATCCGTCCTGGCGGAGGTGTGCCGTGACCGAACTCTTGCTTCGTCCGCTCGCGGACGCGTTCATGCAGGTGGGCGTCTACGTCGCCGTCATGGTGGCGCTCTTCGGCTGGCTGCGTTGGCGCTACGGCGACCGGGCCACCGACGGCCTCACCAAGCATCCCCGGCTCGGGCCGCTGGTCGGGGCGCTGCTCGGCGTGAGTCCCGGCTGCGGTGGGGCGATCATCCTGATGCCGCTGTACGCGCGTGGGAAGGTCTCCTTCGGCACCGTCATCGCCGCTCTCGCCGCGACCATGGGTGACTCCTCCTGGGTCGTGATCGCCTGGAACCCGCTCTTCGCGCTCAAGATCCATCTGCTGCTCTTCGCGGTGGGGCTGGTCACCGGGTACGTCGTGGACGCGCTCGGCATCGACCCGGCGCGCCGCGGTCGGCGCGCCGCAGCGGAGGCGGCCCGTATCGACGCGCCTGCCGCCCCGGCCGGTCTGGTGGCCGCCGGTGGGCCGGATCCCGGCGCGTCCCGGCGGGTGCTCGGCGGGCTGCTGCCCCGGGTGCCGGCCGCCAAGGCGTTCTGGGGACTGACCACGCCCGCCTTCGCGGTTTCGGTACCGGTGGTCTTCCAGATGGTGGATCCGGGCACCCTGACCCGTGCGTTCGGCGGTATCGACCCGTACCTGGCACTCGGGGTGCTCGGCACGTGCACGGCGGTGCTGATCTTCGCGGCCGGCCGGGGGCGGTTCGCCGACGACACCCTCGAGACGGCGCATCCGCAGTCGTTCCGAGCGACGCTGCGACACAGCGCGCACGAGGCGTCCTTCATCACCGTCTGGGTGGCCGTGGCGTACGTCGGCTGGCAGGTGTTCACCACGACCACCGGTTTCGACGGGTCCCAGCTCGCGCTGACCGGATTGCTGGGCGTGCTGGTCGGCGCCGGGATCGGGTTGATTCCCGGCTGTGCGGTGCAGATCGTCTTCACCGGTCTCTACGTCAGCGGCGGGCTGCCGCTGCCCACCCTGGTGGCCAACGCGCTCAGTCAGGACGGTGACGCGCTGATCCCGCTCGCCGCACTGCGCCGGCATTCCGCCCTGCTGGCCACCGTGATCACCACCATTCCGGCCGCGGCCGTCGGCGCCGCGCTGCTGGTCCTGCTCTGACGACCCGGAAAGAGGTGTCGAAGATGCCGTCGCATCCGTTGGTCCCGATCGCCCGCACGCGAGTGAAGCTGGCCGTCTCCGGCATGCTGACCGTCGGCGCCGTGACCGCCGGGCTGCCCGCCTGGACGGTGGCCGCACTCGCTCTGACCAGCATCGCGATCCCGGTCGCGGTGGTGCTCGCCGGGGGCGGCCCGCTGCTGCGGGAACTGCTGCTGCCGGTGCCTGGCAGCCGCACCGGAAGTGGCCTGGCTCACACGCCGGAAGAAAGTGAACGCCTCGTGACTTGAGTCAGACACGCTCAACTCAATGCGATGGCAGGTGTTCGATGGCAACTCTTCCGGTACTTCCTCTGACCGATGCCGTGCTGCTGCCCGGCATGGTCATCCCGGTGACCCTCGACCCGACCACTCAGGCCGCGGTCGACGCGGCCCGCGCCTCCGGCGACCGAACGCTGCTGGCCGTGCCCCGTATCGACGGAGAGTACGGCCCCGTCGGCGTCGTGGCCACCATCGAGAAGGTCGGCCGGCTGCCCAGCGGGGAGCCCGCCGCCGTGATCCGTGGTCTGTCGCGCGCCCGCATCGGCTCCGGCGTACCCGGACCGGGGGCCGCGCTCTGGGTCGAGGCCACCGAGATCTCCGAACCCACCCCCGCCGGCCGGGCCCGCGAACTCGCCCGCGAGTACCGCGCCCTGGTGTCTTCGCTGCTCCAGCAGCGTGGGGCCTGGCAGGTCATCGACGCGATCGAGCGGATGACCGATCTCTCCGAGCTCGCCGACTCCGCCGGCTACGCGCCCTGGCTGAGCCTGGAGCAGAAGAACGAACTGCTCGCCGCCCCGGACGTCACCACCCGGCTGGAGCTGCTTGTCGGCTGGGTGAAGGAGCACCTGGCCGAGCAGGAGGTCACCGAGCAGATCAACAACGACGTGCGGGAGGGGCTGGAGAAGTCGCAGCGGGAGTTCCTGCTGCGTCAGCAGCTCGCCGCGATCCGCAAGGAGCTCGGTGAGGACGAGCCGGACGGCTCGGCCGACTACCGGACCCGTGTCGAGGCCGCCGACCTGCCCGAGAAGGTGCGCGAGGCGGCACTGCGCGAGGTCGGCAAGCTCGAGCGGGCCAGCGACGCCTCCCCGGAGGCGGGTTGGATCCGCACCTGGCTGGACACGGTCCTCGAGATGCCGTGGAACACGCGTACCACCGACAACACGGACCTGGCCGCGGCGCGGGCGGTGCTCGACGCCGACCACTCCGGCCTGCCGGACGTGAAGGACCGCATCCTGGAGTACCTGGCGGTGCGTAACCGGCGTGCCGAGCGCAACCTCGGCGTGGTCGGCGGACGTGGCTCCGGCGCGGTGCTCGCTTTGGCCGGACCTCCCGGTGTCGGCAAGACCAGCCTCGGCGAGTCGGTCGCCCGGGCGCTCGGGCGCAACTTCGTCCGGGTGTCCCTCGGTGGCGTACGAGACGAGGCGGAGATCCGTGGCCACCGGCGCACCTACGTCGGCGCGCTGCCCGGCCGGATCGTCCGTGCCCTGCGCGAGGCGGGCTCGATGAACCCGGTCGTGCTCCTCGACGAGGTGGACAAGCTGGCCGCCGGATACGCCGGTGACCCGGCCGCCGCGCTGCTGGAGGTGCTGGACCCGGCGCAGAACCACACCTTCCGGGACCATTACCTGGAGGTCGACCTCGACCTGTCCGACGTGCTCTTCCTGGCCACCGCGAACGTGGTGGAGACCATCCCCGGCCCGCTGCTGGACCGGATGGAGCTGGTCACCCTGGACGGCTACACGGAGGACGAGAAGGTGGCCATCGCCCGCGACCACCTGCTGCCCCGGCAGCGGGAGCGGGCCGGGCTGACCGCCGACGAGGTGACCGTGGCCGACGAGGCGCTCGCCCAGATCGCGGGGGAGTACACCCGGGAGGCCGGTGTCCGGCAGCTCGAGCGTGCGCTCGCCAAGATCCTGCGCAAGGTGGCGGTGGCCCTGGCCACCGACCCGACGCCGGTCCAGGTGGACACCGGCAACCTGGCCCGCTACCTGGGCCGGCCGAAGTTCACCCCGGAGTCGGCGGAGCGCACCGCGGTACCCGGTGTGGCCACCGGCCTCGCCGTCACCGGTGCCGGTGGGGACGTGCTCTTCATCGAGGCGACCAGCATGGAGGGCGAGCCGGGGCTGACCCTGACCGGCCAGCTCGGCGACGTGATGAAGGAGTCGGCCCACATCGCGCTGTCCTACCTGCGGTCCAACGGGCGACGCCTCGGCATCGACCCGAACGCCCTGGCCGGGCGCCGGATCCACGTGCACTTCCCGGCGGGAGCGGTGCCCAAGGACGGCCCCAGCGCCGGCATCACGATGGTCACCGCACTGGCCTCGCTGGTGACCGGCCGGCCGGTCCGGCCCGAGTTCGGGATGACCGGTGAGGTGACCCTCTCCGGGCGGGTGCTGCCCATCGGCGGGGTGAAGCAGAAGCTGCTCGCCGCGCACCGGGCGGGCCTGACCGAAGTGATCATCCCGAAGCGCAACGAGCCGGACCTGGACGACCTGCCCACCGAGGTCCGTGAGGCGCTGACCATCCACACCCTCTCCGATGTCGCCGACGTGCTCGCCCTGGCGCTGCGCCCGGCCGAGATCGACACGGAGTCGCTGGACGGCCCGGCGCTCGCCGCGGCCTGACGCGTCACCGAAGGGCCCCCTGCCGAATCCCGAACGGGATGGCAGGGGGCCCTTCCTGGCATCAGGGGACCGCAGTGGTGGTCAGGGCCGGTCGTGCCGGTCGCCGTCGCGGTCCCGCCGCTCACGGCGGTCGCCCCCGTACGGCCGCTCCCGGCGGTCAGCGCCGTACGGCCGGTCGCGGCGATCCTCGGCGTACGCCCGCTCCCGGCGGTCCCGGTCGTCGCCGTCACGGTCACGGCGTACCGTCGCCTTGCGCCCCTTGATCGTGCTGGCGCGCAGCCCCGCGATCACCTCGTCGGCGACGGCGTGCGGCACCTCCACCAGCGAGAACCGGTCCGCGATCTCGATCGAGCCGATGTCCCGGCCGCTGATCCCGGTCTCGCCGGTGATCGCGCCGACCAGATCCTGGGGCCGTACCCCGGCACGCCGGCCGAGCCCGACGAAGACCTGCGTGGTGCCGCCCGCACGAGGCCGGCCGCCGGCGCCGCGCCGCTCGCCCCGCGCCCCCTCGCGTGGGCCGCGCAGCGACACCTGCGGAATCTCCTCCTCGTCGTCCGCGCCCGGCGACGTCGCCTCGTGCGCCAGCCGCACCGCGGCGAGGGCGACCTCCATCAGGTCGAACTCGTCGGTGAGCGACTCCACGATCACCCGGAACGGCTCCAGGTCGTCGTCGAGCAGGCTCTCCCGCAGCGCCGCCTGGGTCAGCTCCAGACGCCGGGTACGCAGATCCGCCACCGTCGGGATGGTGTCGATCGAGATCCGTTGGCCGGTGACCCGCTCGATGGTCTTGAGCATCCGGTGCTCCCGGGGCTCGGCCAGGGTGATCGCCACCCCCTCCCGACCGGCCCGCCCAACTCGTCCGATCCGGTGCACGTACGACTCGGGAGCCGACGGCACGTCGTAGTTGACCACGTGGGTGAGCTGCTCGACGTCCAGGCCGCGCGCGGCCACGTCGGTGGCGACCAGCAGATCGGCCGTCCCGGAGCGCAGCCGCCCCATCACCCGGTCGCGCTGCTCCTGGCTCATCCCGCCGTGCAGCGCCTCGGCCCGGTAGCCCCGGCCGTTCATCGTCTCGGTGAGCCGGTCCACCTCCTCCCGGCTGCGACAGAACACGATCGCGGCGGTCGGCGACTCCACGTCCAGCACCCGGCCCAGTGCCGCCGGCTTGTGCGCCCGGGCGACCAGGTACGCGCTCTGCCGCACCCGCGGCGCCTCCCCGGCGACGGGCTGCTCCCGCTGGATCAGGATCCGGACCGGGTCGGTGAGGTGCTGCCGGGCCATGCCGTCGATGCGCGACGGCATCGTGGCCGAGAAGAGCACCGTCTGCCGCTGCTCCGGCGCGTGCTCCAGGATCGCCTCGATGTCCTCGGCGAAGCCCATGTCGAGCATCTCGTCGGCCTCGTCCAGCACCACGGTGGCTATCCCGCCCAGCCGCAGCGTCTCCCGGGCGATGTGGTCCAGCGCGCGACCCGGGGTGGCCACCACCACGTCGACGCCCGCGTCCAGGGCACGCAACTGCCGGCCGATCGGCTGCCCGCCGTAGATCGGCAGCACGCGGGTGCCGAGTTCCCGGCCGTAGCGGTGGAAGGCCTCGGAGACCTGCACCGCCAGTTCCCGGGTCGGTACCAGCACCAGCGCCACCGGGTCGCCGCTGTCCCGGTGCGCCGGCATCCGCTGCAACAGGGGCAGCGCGAAGGCCGCGGTCTTGCCGGTGCCGGTGGCCGCCTGGCCGAGCAGGTCCCGGCCGGCCAGCAGCGGAGGAATCGCCTCCCGCTGGATCGGGGTGGGCTCCTCGTAGCCGAGGGCGGTGAGCGCGCCCAGCAACTCGGGGCGGAGCCCCAGGTCCGCGAAGCCGTTCGCCTCGGCGTCGCCCGGGTCGGTGGGGTGGATCTGTGCCGAACTCATGTGCCAAGCCTTTCATCACCGCCTCGCGCCCGACTCGCCGACCGGCACCTATCCGCCGTAGATGCCTCCGGACCGTCCAGATGATCAAGTAATGCGGGTCCGGAGCGGGCGCCGCCGTCCCCCTGATCAGGCGGCGGCCGGGGGTGGTGACATCGGGGTCAGCCGGTCAGCAGCGCCAGGATGATGGTGACGCCGACGACCGCGTCGAGCACCCCGCACCATTCGGCGTAGCCACGCGGCACGACCTCGTGGCGACGGTGGTGCACGACGTCCCAGACCGCGTGGCCGAGCCAGCCCAGGGCGACCAGCCACGCGGCGCTCCGTCCGCCGGCCAGCGCCGCGAACAGCGCCAGCGCCGACCAGACGGCCAGGCCGGCGAGCTGCCGGGCCAGCACGCCCGGCCCGCGCAGCCGGCGACGGTACGCGCCGATGATCAGATACCCGGCGGGCAGCACGAGCAGCGTCCACGGGCCGAGCACCGCGGGTGAGACCCAGAGGTCGACAGTCATCAGCAGGGCGAGTCCGGTCGGCCAGCGTCGCACCAGCGGGGCGACCAGCCGCGCCCGCCGAGGCGCGGCCGCAGGCCGGTGGTGCCGGTGTCGCAGCGCCACGAGCACCATGGCCGGCAGCATCAGCAGGTGGCCGCCGAGCAGCATCGCGCCGCCGTCTAGCAGGCCCGCCCAGTGGGGCGCCAGCAGCACCAGGAACGGGACGTACATGGCGGCCGCCATCTCGGCGCAGGCCGCCGCGGAGTGCCGCCGGTGCCGCATCCACACGATCATGCCGATGGTCATGTTCGTGGCCATCACCAGTGCGGTGACATCCGGGCGGTCGAGCGCGGTGGTGAGCCCCAGCGGATCGGCGACGAGCGTCCACACCGGGTCGAGCAGCAGCATTCCGGCGATCATCGCGAGAGCCATCTCGCCGAGGTGCCGCAGCAGGCGGGCGACGCCACCCGCCCGGCGCGGGCCCGTCGCGGCGGTCGGCTGGTGGATCAGGGTGTCCGTCATGTCGTCGACCCTGCCCGCGAAGGCGACCGGCCGGGCAGCCCCGGATGTCACGGATTTTCCGTGCGATGTGCACGGTCCAGTCGTGACATCTCACAGGGGCGGATGGTGCGGCGACGGCCCTACGATCGGGTCCGTGACACAGGAGACGGCGGGATCCCGGGCGGACCGGCGGCTGCGTCGCGCACGCACCGCCACACTCGTCTCGCTGGCGACCGGGGTCTGGGTCGGCCTGCTGCTGCCGCTGGTCGGTGTGGCCCGGGAGCCCGACGCCGTACGCGCCGCGCTCGGCGCGGTGGGTGTGCTCGGCTTCGCCGCCGGCCAGGCCGCAGTGCTGTACGCGGCGGTGACCCCCTGGCTGTCGCAGCGGTGGCGCCGTCGGTCCCAGGCAGGACTGGCTGCGGTGGCACTGCTGACCGTCCCGCTGGTCGGTCCGGTCGCCGCCGGCGCGTGGCCGACCTGGGCGTGGGTGGGCGCCTCGCTGCTCGGCATGGCACCTCTGCTCGTACGACCACCGGTCGTGGCCGCCGTGGCCGCGGCGACCCTCGCCGTGTCGGCCGGGGTGGGGCTCTGGAGCGGCGGACAGGTCTCCCGGTTCCTCTTGGTGACCGGCGGAGTCGGTGCGGGCACAGCCGCGGTCAACTGGCTTCAGGTGTGGTTCTGGGATCTGCTCGTCGAGGCGCGGGAAGGGCAGCTGGCGCAGGGCCGGCTGGCCGCCGCCGAGGAGCGGCTCCGTCTCGCCCGTGACGTGCACGACGTGCTGGGGCACAACCTCACGGTGATCGCGTTGAAGGCGGAGCTGGCCGCCCGCCTCGCCGAGGTGGATGCCGAGCGGACCGCCCGGGAGGCCACCGAGGTGCAGCGGCTGGCGACCTCGGCGCTGGCCGAGGTGCGCGCGACCGTGCACGGCTACCGGGCCGTCGACCTGGCCGACCAGCTCTCCGCGGTGGCGGGCGTGCTGCGCTCCTGCGGCGTACGGTGCACGACCGTGCCCCCACCCGCCGACCTGCCGGCGGCGGCGGCGAGCGACCTGGCGGCGGTGCTGCGGGAGGCGGGCACGAACGTGCTGCGGCACAGCGGAGCCAGCTGGTGCCGGATCGACATCGTCCGTGACGGCGACGTCGCCCGCTTGACGGTCGCCAACGACGGCGCCGCGAGTCGCGGGCCGGACGAGCACAGCAACGGCCTGCGCGGGCTGACCGACCGGCTCGCCGAGGCCGGCGGGCGGCTGCGCGTCCGGCGGGAGGAGAACGTGTTCAACCTCGAAGCCACCCTTCCGGTCGGGTCATGATCCGCGTCCTGCTCGCCGACGACGAGGACCTGATCCGGGCGGCGTTGGCCGCCCTGCTCGCGCTGGAGCCCGACGTCGAGGTGGTGGCGGAGGCGGCCGACGGGCCGGCGGCGGTGACGGCGGCGCTGGCGCACCGGCCGGACGTGGCGGTGGTCGACCTGGAGATGCCGGGGCTGACCGGCATCCAGGTCGCCGCCGAGCTGTCCCGGGCGCTGCCCGGGTGCGCGGTGGTCCTGCTCACCGGGCACGGCCGCCCCGCGCATCTGCGCCAGGCGCTGACCGTCGGCGCTCGCGGCTTCCTGGCCAAGGGCGCGCCCGGCGGGGCGCTCGCCGACGTGATCCGCCGGGTGCACGCGGGCGGACGGTACGTCGACCCGGCGTTGGCCGCGGACGCGCTGACCCTGCCCGAGTGTCCACTGACTCCTCGGGAACTGGAGACGCTACGGCTGGCCGAGATGGGCGCCCCGGTCGCGGTGGTCGCCCGGCGGGCGCACCTGTCCGCCGGCACCGTGCGGAACTACCTCGCGGCGGCGGTGCAGAAGCTCGGCGCGGCCGACCGGGCGGAGGCGATCCGGACGGCGCGGGAGAACGGCTGGCTCTGAACGGGTCTCCCGACCGGCTTCGTGGACGACTAGCGTGGGCGGGTGCGTACGGTCGAACTGCTCTGCTCGGCGGAGTTGGACGCCACGGTGCGGGCCGCGTGGCAGCGGCTGGCCGAGACCGGTCTGCCCAGCCTGGCCCGCAACCTCCACCCCACCAACCGTCCCCACCTGACCCTCGCCGCGGTGGACGAGCTCCCGCCCGGAGCCGAGGAACGCCTCGCCGATCTGTTCGACGCGGCACTGCCCGTCCGCGCGCGGGTCGACCGGGTGGCGGTGCTCGACGGCAGCGCCCCGCTGGTGTGGCTGATCCGGCCCACGCCGGAGCTGCTGGCCCTGCACGGGGCGGTCTGGGACGTGCTCGGCGGCGCCCCCGGACCACATCCGTGGCATCTGCCCGGGCGGTGGGTTCCACACCTGAGCCTGGCGCTGCGCTTCCGCGACGCCGACCGCCGCCGGGCCCGGGCGGTGATCGGCGGTGACCGCCCGACCGGGGAGTTCGTCGCGGCACGCAGCTACGACGGCGCCACCCGTACCGCCGGGCCGCTCGGTGCGGGGCGCTGACCGGGGCCGTCACCGGCGGCCCCGGTCAGCGCGCCGTCAGCGGTAGAAGCGCAGGTAGTCGAAGTCGGCGGTGACCGCCGGGGTGGCGCCGCCGTGCGCCACCAGCCCGATCCGGGGGCTGGTGTCGGCCGGGAAGGTCCACACCCCGCCCCACGTCCAGTGCTCGCCGTCGCCGCTGGAGGCGGCCCGGAACTCGTGCTCGCCGGTGGTCGGGTCGACGTGGTGCGCCAGTCGCAGCCAGGTGGTGGTGGCCGGGGTGCCGACGATGGTGCCGCCGTACACCGGCTGGCCGGCGAAGGGCAGCTCGTAGCCGTACTCCACCTGCCGGGTGTTCCAGATCGCCACCTGGGCCAGCCGGGCGAACCGGTCGTCGTCGACGTACGCCACCAGGCCGGCCTGCTGATAGTTGCGGACGCTCTCCTCGCCGAGGTCGAGGGTCACCTTCGTCTCGGCCACGTAGTCGCCGGCGGGCGCGTCGCGCAGGAGCACCCCGGCCGTGTTGGCGGTGCCGCTGAGGTCGGCGGACTGCACCGGCCAGCGCAGCGCTCCATCGGTGACGGTCGCCGTCGGATCCGGGCGCACCCAGCTCCACGCCGGGTCGAGGCCACCGGTGAAGTCGTCGGAGTACGACGGCAGGAGCCGCCCGGCCCGGGGCTCCGCGGCGGCCCGCGCCGGTCGGTACAACCCGACGGCGCTCACGTTGTCGAACTCGGCGGCGCCGCCGCTCGTCCGCAGGCCGACCCGGCCGGGAACCGGGCGGTCCAGCCGCAGCTCGACCACGGCGAGCTGGTCGCCGAGGCGGGCCGGGCTCAGCTCGGCGACGAGCCGGCGGCCGCGTACCTCGACGGACAGGTTGTGCCGATCGGTCGGGGTGAACCCGGCGGGCAGCGGGGCGTCGGCCGTACGGCTGCCGTCGCTGGCCACCAGCCGACCGGCGGTCGCGTCGACGCGTACCTCGACCCGGTCGGCGAGGGTGATCCCGGCGGAGGCCGCGCCGGTCAGCCGCAGGTCGGCCTCCGCGCGCAGGTCGCCGCCGACGGTGGTACGACTCGTCAACGCGCCGCTGCCGGTGAGCCGGCCGTCGTCGACCTGCCAGTCGCCGGCGACGCGCCGCCAGCGCGCCAACCCGGCGGTGTCGAAACGCTCGTCGAGCGGACCGGTCGTCACCGGGGCCGGGCGCTCGCCGTCGGACGGGCCGGCGCCGCCGTTCACGGTCGGCCAGCCGTCGATCCAGTCGAGCCGGTCAATGAGCATCGGCCGCTCGTTGACGCCGAACGGCTCGTCCAGGTAGGGGTCGGCCCGGTCGATGGCGTGGTAGACGATCCAGTCCTGCCCCGACAGGTCGGTGAGGAATCCGTTGTGTCCGGTGCCGATCCAGCGGTTGCCGTTCTGGGTGAGCACCGGAGTGCCACCCGTGCGGGACGCGGTCAGCGCGATGCCGTCCCGGTCCAGGAACGGCCCGCGCGGGCTGCGGGCGCGCCCGACCTGCACCGAGTAGCCGGTGGCCGGGCCGGCGCAGCAGTTCGCGGTGGAGGCGAAGAGGTAGTACCAGCCGTCGTGTCGCAGCACGTAGCTGCCCTCGAACTTGTTGTCGACGGCGACCAGGGTGGGTGAGCCGGTCGCGTGCAGCCCGTCGGGGGTGAGTTCGGTGACCGAGACGCCACCGTAGTAGCTGCCGTAGTAGAGGTAGTTGCTGCCGTCGACGTCGGTGAACTGGCTCGGGTCGATCGTCCACAGCCAGCCACCACCACCGCCGGGACGTGGTGCGACCACCGGCTCGTCGGCGAACGTCCACGGGCCGGTCGGGGTGGGGGCGGTGGCCGCGCCGATGGCGTAGTCGCTGCCCTCCGGCGAGACGGTGGTGTCGGTGACCGTCACGTACATGACGTAACGGTCGCCGATGCGGCGTACGTCCGGGGCCCAGAAGGCCGCGCCGGGCGCCGCGTAGGGCGGGCGCTGATCGGGCCCGAAGGCGTCGCCGGCGTACGTCCAGTCGACCAGGTCGGCGGAGCGGGCGGTGGGCACCCGGTGCGGCTGCTTCTCGCCCTCGCGCAGCGGGTCGGTGGTGCCGTAGGCGTACCAGTAGCCGTCGTCACCGCGGACGACGACCGGGTCGGCGAAGGTGTCGCCCACGCCGACGGAGATCGGGTTGCGGTAGTGGGGGGTCGTGCGGGCTTCGGCGGCGGCCGGCGCGGCGGCGGCGGCCGTCAGCACCAGACCGAGTACGGCGGCGAGTGTGCCACCGCGACGTGGTTGTCCCATCAGACCTGCCTTGCGTGCAGTGGTTTGTCGTGCGAGCCGCGTCCCTTCCTACCGCGCACATACAACGTTGTAAAGACCGGTCGGCGAAGACCGAACCGTCCCCGTGTCAGCATGGGCGGATGCACCCGACCATCTCCTGGGCCCCGGGGCTGGCACAGTTCGCCGCGCTGCTGGCCGACACCACCCGGGCGCGGATCTGCCTGGCGCTGCTCGACGGTCGGGCGTGGACGGCGGGGGAGCTGGCTCGGGCCGCCGGCGTCGCCCCGTCCACCGCGAGCGACCACCTCAGCCGCCTCGTCGAGGGCGGGCTGCTGGCGCAGGAACGGCAGGGACGGCACCGTTACCTGCGGCTCGCCGACGCGAGCGTGGCCCAGCTCGTCGAGGACCTGGCCGGCCGGATCTCCGCGCCGCCGGTCCCGGACCGGTCGCTGCGGGCCGCCCGGGCCGGTGCCGCGCTCGCGTACGCCCGGACCTGCTACGACCATCTCGCCGGGCGCCTCGGCGTGGTGGTGCACGACGCGCTGTTGCACCGGGGACTGCTGGACCGGTCGGCCGGACTGACCCTCACCCCGGCCGGGGAGCGCTGGTGCGCCGAGCTGGGGCTGCCCCTCGCCCCGCTGCGCGCCGCACGCCGGCCGTTGCTGCGCGACTGTCTGGACTGGACCGAGCGGCGGCCGCACCTGTCCGGCGCCCTCGGCGCGGCGCTCTGCGCCCGCCTGCTCGACCTGGGTTGGCTCACCCGGGGCGTCGGCCGGGCCGTCCGCCTCAGCCCGTCCGGCGCCCCGGCACTCGCTGCCACCCTCGGCCTGGAACCGACCGACCTCACCCCGCCGACGGAGGCCGTCACCGGCGGCGGACGCGCCTGACCTGGCGTGCTCAACCCTGGTCGGCAGCGGAGCCGGCCGACTGGGCGCACGCCGGCCGTCCGGCGGCTGATCCACTGGATCTCGGCATGACCAGGGCAGGGTGACACCGCGGCTGCCCCGACCGAGTCGATCATCATCTGGTTCGTGGCGGCGGCCGGGTTCCGGCCCCGGAGCGTGCGCCGACACTTCGGCGTCGGCCGCAACGTCCCGGCCCTAGCGTTCGTCGGGTGACCCCGACCCGCCCCCGCATCGCGCCGATCCCCGGCACCCCACCCTGCGCTCCGCCCACCGTGGATCCCCGGACCGGTTGCACGCTGACCCGGTACGCGGACGTGCGCGCCGCTCTCGCCGCCCCGACCTGTCACGTACCGGCCGCCGGCCCCGGCGCGGCCTACTCGCTCGACTGGCTCCGTGGCCTGGTGAGCCGGTTCAGTGCCCCGGCGGACCATCCCGCCCGGCGGGCCGCCGGTGTCACGGCGCTGGCCCCGCTCGACCCGGACGAGCTACGCGCCGAGGCGGCCCGGCGAACCGCCGACGCCCTGGACCGGGCCGGTTGCCGGCTGGACGTGGCCTCCGCGCTCGCCCGGCGCGTACCGGTGGGGGTGCTCGCCGGGCGACTCGGGCTGGCCGATCCGGCGACCGCCGTCGACGCGGTGGCCACGATCGCCGCCGCCTACCGACCCGGCGCGGACGCGGCCGCCGTCTGGCGGGCCGACGGGGCGGTCACGGTGCTGGTGGCGCTGGCCCCGCCCGCCCCGCCCGAGGTGCTCGCCAACCGGCTCGGCCTGCTGGTCCAGGCCTGCGATGCCACGGCCGGGCTGATCGGCGCCGGTGCCCGCCACCTCCTGCCTCCGGCCGCCGATCTGCCTCCGACCGTCGATCTGCCCCCGGCCGCCGGTGAGGAGACGGGATCCGGTCATCCGGCCGGCGACACCGAAGAGCTGCTCCACGAGGTGCTCCGGCTCGACCCGCCGGTACGCGGCACCCGGCGGACCACCACCGGGACCGTGCACATCGGCGGCGTCGACCTGCCGGCGGGCACCCCGCTGCTGCTGCGCTTCGACTCGGCGAATCGAGATCCGGAGGTCTTCCAAGAGCCCGACTCCTTCACTCCCGGTCGCCTCACGCCCGCGCTGACGTTCGGCGCCGGCCCCCGCGGCTGCCCCGGGCGGCGGCACGCGCTGGCGCTCGCCACCGGGGTGCTGGACGTGCTGCGCGAGCGGTGCCGGCTCGCGCCCGGCACGCCGGCGTACGAGCCCCACCCGCTGCTGCGGGTGCCGTCCCGACTCGAGGTGGTCCCGCGATGACGACACCATCCACCGCCACCGGCCGGTACGCCGACCGCTGCGCCGCCTTCCGCGCGCTGCATCGGCCCGGCCGCCCCCTGCTGCTGCCCAACGCCTGGGACCACGCCTCGGCGGCGATGTTCGTGACCCGGTCCTACCCGGCCGTCGGCACCACCAGCCTCGGCGTCGCCGCCGCGGCCGGCCTGCCGGACGGCGCCGCGGCGACCCGGGCCGAGACGCTGTTGCTGGCCCGGCGGCTGCGCCGGTTGCCGGTGCTGCTCACCGTCGACGTGGAGGCGGGCTTCAGCGACGACCCGGCGGACGTCGCCGCCCTCGCCGTCGAGCTGGCCGGGCTCGGCGTGGTCGGTGTCAACCTGGAGGACGGCCGCCCGGACGGTTCGCTCGCCGCACCGGCGGTGACCGCGAACAAGGTGGCGGCGGTCAAGGCCGCGGTGCCGGAGCTGTTCGTCAACGCCCGCACCGACGCGTGGTGGCTGGGCGCGCCCGATCCGCTGGACAACGCGGTGCAGCGGGTGCGGGCGTACCGGGCGGCGGGGGCCGACGGGATCTTCGCGCCGGGCGCCCCGGACGCGCACACGATCCGCGTACTCGTCGCCGAGGTCGACGCCCCGCTGAACGTGCTGTACCGCCCCGGTCTCCTGGAGGTCGACGAGCTGGCGAGGCTCGGGGTCGCCCGGGTGAGCACCGGCTCGCTGCCGTTCCGGGCCGCGCTCGGAGCCGCGTTGGCCAGCGTCGACGCCCTCACACCGGTGCGGGTGGGCGTCGACGCCGGTCGCGCCTCGGCCGCCCCGGTCACGTCGCCCGAACCGCCGTCGTACGCCGAGGTGCAGGCACTGACGGACGGGTGGACGCCGGAATCCTGATGCTCGTCCAGCCGCCGTGGCCCTGCACGCCTCGCGGCGGTTGACCGGTTCGTGCCTCGCTCGGCCGCCCTGCCAGCTTCTGGCGGCGCGTGCCGTGCTTTCCCGAACCGTCGCCGTTCGCGGGTGATAGGAGGAATGTTCGTCCTTCTCCCGATCCTGCTGGTTACCGTGTCTGTGCAGGGCGAGCGACCCAGGTGTCGTGACCGCAGAGAGGACCGATCATGCGAGTGCCCAGCCGAAGCCCCGGGGGGCGGTCCGGTCCGACCGCCGCCTCCACCGCTCCCACCCGCCGCCTTCCCAGCCCGCCCGGACCGGCGCCGGTCACCGGACCGGATCTCGCCGCCTACCGGCAGGCCGTCGCCGACCTGTTGGTGGAGGTCGGCGCGCTCGCCGACGCGTCGAGCGCCGCCGCCCGACAGGTGCTCATCGACGACCGGCTGCGCGAGCCGGCCCTCGCCGCGGTCCTCGACGCGACCCCGCAGGGGTTCCTCGGTGCCCGCGAGACGCTGCTGTTGGAGATGGCCCGCTACCAACCCAACACACGCAGCTCCGCACAGGACCTGACCGCGCTGGTGCGGATCTACCTGCTCTCCCGCATCGACGTCATGTGGTGGCGGGACACCGGCACCTTCCTCACCGACGACCAGGTTCAGGGCAGCACCGACCTGGTCGACCTGGAGTGGCTGCGCCGTCGTGATCTGCTCGGTTTCCGCTACCGGGAACAACCGGCGAGCGTGGTGGGCCGGGGGTGGCAGGCGGTTCGGCGGCGGTTGCGCCCCGACGCCAGCCCGCGTACCGCCGGTCTGCTCGCCCGGCGCGCCCGCCGCGAGGTCGTGGCGCTGCTCAACGACCTCGCCCGGGAGTTCGCGGCGGTCACCCCGCCCGGCACCCCACCACTCTGGGTCACCTCACTCACCCGCAGCGTCGAGCACCAGCATCGGCTGCGCCGCCTCGGGTATGCCGCCATGCTGCCCAGCGGGCACTGCGTCGGCTACGCCATGGACGTGGAGATGACCTGGTTCGCGCGCTACGGCGTACGCGACACCCTGGCCGCCCTGCTGCTCGAGCGCCAGCAGGCCGGCGAGATCAACGTGATCGACGAGGGACAGGCCTGGCACGTGTGCGTCGCGCCGGCGGCCAGGCGGCGGCTGCGCCGGGCGTACGAAGTCGAGATGGGTCTCTGAGTCGATGTGCGGCGGCCACCGGACGCACGTACAGCGTGATCGCAGGGGGACTTCGCGGTGGTCGACCTGCCGCGGGTACGCGCCGCCACTCCAGCTCGCCGTGCGCCGGGGCTGACCCGTCGTCGCCGGGCCTGGCGCTGCCGACGTCGGCGGTAGCGCGAGGTCCGATCGCCGCCAGCGTTCGCGCCGCGTCCGGTTCAGGCTGGGCGCATGACCAAACCGAACGGGTTCGTCGTCCGCCCGCTGCCGTCCGACCTGCTCCACGTGGTCCGCCGTACCCGCCGGGACGCCGCCGATCGGCCGGTCGAGGCCACCACGGCCGGTGGCGGGGAGCCACTGCGCTGCTGCCTGCGCGACGCCGCGCCGGGCGAGGCGCTGCTGCTCTTCGGGTACGCTCCGCCGACCGCCGAGGGTCCCTACCGGGAGATCGGGCCGGTCTTCACTCATGCCGCGGCCTGTCCCGGGCCGGGGCCGACCGACGCCTACCCGGCGGCCTGGCGCGGCCGGGAGCAGATCCTGCGGGCGTACGACCGGCAGGGCCGCATCCATGGCGGCCGGCGGCACGACGGCTTTGACCCGGAGCCGGTCATCGCCGAGCTGCTCGCCGACCCGGCCGTACGCCAGCTGCACAGCCGCAACGTGGTGTACGGCTGCTTCATGTTCGCCGTCGAGCGCGCCGACGAGTGACCGCCGGCAGGGTTTCGCACCTCGGCGGCGCTCGCAGGTGCCGCTCCCGGTCGCGCCGACCTGTCCGGTCCGCCTCCGACGAGGCGCGGGTGGCGGACACTGCGACGAGCTTGATACCTGAGAGGCATATTTATGACTCTCAGGTATCAAGCTTGTGCTGATAGTCGGCCCGGTGCCCGCGCAACGTCCCGGGCCGGCATGAGGTGCCGGGCCGGCGGGGGTGCGGGCCCGGGGTCAGATCAGTAGCAGCGTGCCGACGACGCGGCGGTGCCCGCCCGCCGCCAAGGGCATCCTGCCGATCAGCCGTCGCTGATTTGACTGGTGGGCCGGGGTGCCCGGCCGGTCCGGCCAATGGACAGGAGGCTGCCCGACGCATAGCGTCCTGTGGATATGTGGAGGACTCCATCGGCCGCCACTCTGGCCCTGCTGCTCGTGCTCACCGCCTGCTCGGCATCGTCGGAGACCCCGACGTCCGCGCCCACCCCCACCGGCACGCCCACCGCCTCGCGGCAGGACGCAGCCCAGGTGGAGCAGACCCTGGACAGCCTGCGCAGGGTCGACGACCTGCCGCTGTACGAGATGACCTACGTCGGGTCCTACGACGCCACCGTGGGTACGGACGCCGCGCCGGCGAGCCCGTTCGGCTGCTCGCTCTTCGTGGCGGCCGGCGACCGGAGCCGGCCGCTGTTCGCCCGCAACTTCGACTGGGACCCCAATCCGGCAATGGTGCTGCGCACCGACCCACCCCAGGGGTACGCGTCGATCTCGCTGGTGGACCTGTCGTACCTCGGGGTCGGCGCCGACCTGAGCGGTGACCGGCGGCTGCTGAACGCACCGCTGCTGCCCTTCGACGGGATGAACGAGCGTGGCCTGGCCGTGGGGCTGGCGGCCGACGACGCCGCGCGGGCCGAACCCGTGCCGGGCAAGCCGACCGTCGGCTCGGTGCGCATCCTGCGCCTGGTGCTCGACCGGGCGGCCACAATCGACGAGGCGGTCGCCGTCTTCACCACTCACAATCTCGACTTCTCCGACGGGCCGGCGCTGCACTACCTGCTGGCCGACGCCACCGGCGCGTCCGCGGTGGTCGAGTTCGTGGACGGCCGGATGCAGGTCGACCGGGGCCAGGGCAGCTGGCAGGCGTTGACCAACGTGCCGGTGGTCGGGGTGCCCGAGCAGGAGCGCCGTGCGGACCGCCGGTACGACCTGATCGCCCGGGCGATGACCGGCGCCGACGGTGTGGTGGACGCAGCGGCGGCGTTCCGGGTGCTGGCCGACGTCCGGCAGGCGCACACCCGTTGGTCGGTGACGTACGGCCTGCGCAGTGGCGAGGTTCGGCTGGTCACCGCCGGTGGTGCCGAGCGGCGCTACGAGCTACCGATGCGCTGAGCGGCGCCGCGCGGTCGCCGCCCGCCCCGTTCCGGGCGGACACCGGCGCCGGCGCGGGTGCCCGGACGCGCCCGGGCCCGGCCCCCGTCTCCGGGGGCCGGGCCCTTCTCGCTTGTGCGTCGGCGGGTACCGCCGAGTGCCTACCGCCCGCCCTGGACGCTGGGCTGGCTCGCACGGGAGTGGTGACTGTGGACACCTTACATTTGTGACGGGCATCGTGTGATGTGCATCACATCGATGTTGGTTCCTGACTGGATAGCATCGCGGTGACCTCGATCTCAGGGAGTGGCTCATGACCGGTCGGCGTGCCCGTGTCCTGGCGGCCGTCACATTGGCGGTCGCCCTGCCGCTGGCGGCCGTGGTCTTCGTCGTCGCCCGCGACGGCTCGGGGTCAGCGCCCGCGCGACCGGCCGCCGCGACGCCGGGCAGTCCCGAGCCGACCGACGTGACGGTCATCGTGCCCGGCCGGCCAGGAGAGCCGGCCGCCACCCGGCGCGCCGGAGAGGTCCGCGGCGCCGGCTCGACGCCGCACAACGAGATGGACGTCTGGTTCGTCCGGATGATGATTCCGCACCACATGCAGGCGCTGGAGATGTCCCGGCTCGCGCCCGACCGGGCCGCCGACCCGGCGGTGCGGGCCGTCGCCGACCGGATCCGGGCCAGCCAGGACCCGGAGATCGGGTTGATGCGCGCCTGGCTGCAGAATCGCGGCCTCTCTGCCGACGTCGCCGGCCACGACCACGGCAGCATGCGCGGCATGCAGACGCCGGAGGCGATGCGGCAGTTGGCCGCCGCCCGAGGCGCCGAGTTCGACAGGCTCTTCGTGAAGATGATGACCGAGCACCACGAGGGCGCCATCGAGATGGCCACCAACCTGCTCACCGTGGGAGCCGACCAGCAGCTGAACGAGTTCGCCAACTCCGTGGCCACCGAGCAGACCGTGGAGGTCGGCCGGATGCGCGAGGTTCTCGCCGGCTGACCGGCCGCGCCGGGGCGCCGGTGGGTGACCTGCGAACGGGCCGCCGGCGGCGACGACGGTGGCGGTTGACGAGCGTCCCGGCGCGTACGCTGGGTGACCGTGATCCGCAGAGTCATCCGCCGCCCGCTGCGCAGCGTCGCCTTCGACGTATTCGTCGTCGGGCTGGTGCTGTTCTTCGGTCTCGTGGCCGTGGCGTCGCAGCCTGGCTGGAAGGCCAGCCTGGTCGGCGTGGGGATGGCGGTCCCGCTGCTGTTCCGCCGCGCGTTCCCGGTGACCGTGGCCGGGGTCGTCGGGGCGCTCGGGCTGGTCCAGTTGATCGGCGAGTGGGGGCCGCTTCCGTACGACATCGCGGTACTCGTCGCGCTCTACAGCGTGGTGAAGTACGCCGATCGGCTCCGCGACGGGGTGCTCGCCGGGATCGGCGCCCTGGCCGGGGCGGTGCCCGCCGCGTTGCAGGTGGAGAACGGCGGGCGGTGGTGGGGAAGCGCGATCGTTCTCGGGCTGATCACCGGGGCGATCTGGCTGGTCGGGCTGAACGTGCGTACCCGCCGGCTCTACGTGCTCAGCCTCGAGGAACGGGCCGCGACGCTCGAACGGGAACGGGAGGCCGAGGCCCGTGCGGCGGTCGCCGGCGAGCGGACCCGGATCGCCCAGGAACTGCACGACGTGGTGGCGCACGGCATGGCTGTCATGATCGTTCAGGCCGACGGCGCACGGTTCATGATCGACCGGGATCCGGAGGCCGCCCGTCAGGCGGTCAAGGTGGTCGCCGACACCGGGCGGCAGGCGTTGGAGGAGATGCGGCGGCTGGTGGGTGTGCTGCGGGAACCGAGCGCCCCGGAGGCGACGATCCGGCCCGAACCGGACGACGCGCCGGTGGGTGGGGACCCGGAGCGGCGACGTCTCGTTCTCGCCGAACTGCCCGCCCTGCTCGACCGGTTCCGCGGCGCGGGCCTGCGGGTCCGGCAGACCGTCACCGGCGAGCCGGCGACGCTGCCGCCCGGGCTGGAGCTCACCGTCTACCGGGTCGCGCAGGAGGCGTTGACCAACGCGCTCAAGCACGCCGGCGTCGGGGCCGAGGTGGAGCTGACCCTCGAGTACGGCCCGGACGACGTGTTCGTCCGGGTGGTCGACGACGGACAGGGCCGGCCGGCGGTCAACCCGACGCCCTCCGGCGGGCACGGCCTGATCGGCATGCGGGAGCGGGTCGGGGTTTACGACGGCAGCCTCGCCGCCGGCGCCCGGCCGGCCGGGGGCTGGCAGCTCGAGGTGCGGCTGCCGCTACCGTCGCGTGCTGGGACGACGGAGGTGATCGCGGCATGACGACCCGGGTGGTGATCGTCGACGACCAGGCGCTGGTGCGCGCCGGGTTCCGGATGGTGCTCGACTCGCAGCCCGACCTGGAGGTGGTCGGTGAGGCCATCGACGGCGCGGACGCGCTTCGGGTGCTCGACCGGGTCGAGGCCGACGTCGTGGTGATGGACATCCGGATGCCGACCATGGACGGCGTCGAGGCGACCCGGCGGCTCTGTGCGGGACGCCCCCCGGGCCCGCCCCGAGTGCTCGTGCTGACCACCTTCGACACCGAGGCGGACGCCTTCGCCGCGCTCCGGGCCGGGGCGAGTGGCTTCCTGCTCAAGAACGTGCCACCGGAGGAACTGATCGCGGCGATCCGGGTGGTCGCCCAGGGCGACTCGGTGGTCGCGCCGTCGATCACCCGGCGACTGCTCGACCGGTTCGCCGACCAGCTCGGCGCCGGCCCCACCGGGGATCCGCGGCTGGCCCAGCTCACCGAGCGGGAACGGGAGATCCTGCTGCTGGTGGCGCAGGGACTGTCCAATGCGGAGATCGCCGCCCAGGCGCACGTCGCGGAGGCGACCGTGAAGACCCACGTCGGGCGGATCCTGGCCAAGCTCCAGCTCCGGGACCGGGTGCAGGCCGTGGTGTTCGCGTACGAGAGCGGGCTGGTCGTACCCGGGGTCTGACTCCGTACGACCTGAGACGTACGGGTGCTCCTGGTCAGGGGCGACCCTGGGCGTACCGAGGTCGAGCGCACAGGTGGAGCCGGTCCGGCCGCCCGGTCCATAGCGTCGGAGAGGTCAGATCGTCCTTCTCCATCGGGAGCAACACGTTGCGCGTCTCACCTCCCGCAACCGCCGCCGGCGACCAGCAGTCCGGCTCGGCCGGTGCCGCCGTCAGCGCCCGCGGCCTGAGCAAGCGGTACGGTGACGGACCGGCCGCGGTCGTCGCCCTCGACGGCGTCGACCTGGACTTCGCCGCCGGCCGGTTCACCGCCATCATGGGCCCGTCGGGTTCGGGAAAGTCCACGCTGCTGCACTGCCTGGCGGGGCTCGACCGGCCCAGCGCCGGCTCGGTACGCATCGGCGACGTCGACCTCGACAGCCTCAACGACCGGCGGCTCACCCTGCTGCGCCGCGACCGTGTCGGGTTCATCTTCCAGAAGTTCAACCTGCTGCCCGCGCTGACCGCCGAGCAGAACATCGTCCTGCCGCTGGCCATCGCCGGACGGCGCCCCGACCCGGCCTGGCTACGCCAGGTGGTGGCCGCGGTGGGGCTCACCGACCGCCTGCGGCACCGGCCCGCCGAGCTCTCCGGCGGCCAGCAGCAGCGGGTCGCGATCGCCCGTGCCCTGATCACCCGGCCGTGGGTGATCTTCGCGGACGAGCCGACCGGCAACCTCGACTCCCGCGCCGGCGCGGACGTGCTCGGCCTGCTCCGGGAGGCCGTCCACACCCTCGGCCAGAGCGTGATCATGGTGACGCACGACCCGGTGGCCGCCGCGCGTGCCGACCGGGTGGTCCTGCTCGCCGACGGCCGGCTGGTCCACGACCTCACGGCACCCGACGCCGACCAGGTGCTCGACGCGCTCGCCCGGCTCGATCCGGCCGGCGCTGTCCGCGCCCGCCCACTGGCGCGGTGATCCGATGCTGCGGCTGACCCTGCGTTCGCTGCGTGCCGAGGCGCTGCGGATGTTGCTCTCCACGCTGGCCGTCGTGCTCGGCGTCGCGTTCATCGCCGGCACGTTGATGCTCAACGACGCCCTGACCGACGGCGTGTACCAGCGGGCCGGCACCTTCGACCGGCACACCGACGCGGGCGTGTACGCGAAGAAGGCGCCCCTGCCGGCCGCGTTGGTCGACCAGATCCGCGCCGCCGACGGAGTGGCCGCCGCCGACGGCGAACTGATCGGCACCGGCGGGGTCGTCGGTACGGACGGCCGTCCCGTGCTCGGCTACGCCGTCCTCGCTGCCATACCCACCGACCCGGCGCTGCGCTCGTACGACGTGGTGGCCGGCCATCTGCCGGACCGCCCGGGCGAGGTGGTGCTGGACGCGAAGACGGTGGCCCGGGAGGGCTTCACCATCGGCGCGCCGGTACGCGTCGGCGGTGCTGGCGGCGCGGCCCGCCCGTACACCCTGGTCGGCACGGTCGACGTGGCCGGGACCAACCGCGACGTCGGCGGGCCGTTCATCGGTTTGGTCGGTCCGGACGCGCTCGCGGCTACCCAGCTGAAGGGGTATGAGCGGATCATGGTGGCCGCTCGTCCCGGAACCGTCGGCGAGACCCTGACCAGCCGGCTCGCCACGGTCGCCGGCCCGGGTGCGACGGTGAAGAGCCGCCAGCAGATCCTCGACGACACGGTCGCGGACGGGATCCGCTCCATCCAGCAGTTCACCATGGCGCTGTTCACCTTCGCCGCGGTCGCCGTCGTGGTGGCCGGCTTCGTCATCGCGAACACCTTCGCGATCGTGCTCGCCCAGCGCACCCGCCGAACGGCGCTGCTGCGGGTGGTCGGTGCCACCCGCCGGCAGGTCTTCCTCGCGGCCGTGCTGGAGTCGGCGGTGGTCGGGCTGGCTGCCTCCGTGGTCGGTGTGCTGCTGGGCGGGGGCCTGGCCGCCGGGCTGGCCGCGGTGCTGTCCCGCACGACCGCGCCGATCGGTGGGGGAGTCACCCTCGTACCGCGAACCGTGCTGGTCAGTGTGCTGCTGGGCGTCCTGCTGACCGTCGGCGCGTCGTTGCTGCCGGCCTGGCACGGCACCCGCGTCGCTCCGGTCGCCGCGCTCACCGACGCCGACATACAGTCCACCCGGCGGGCCGGCTGGTTCCGCCTCACCGCCGGCGCGCTGGCGATGATCGCGGGAATCGCCGCGCTGGCCGGCGCGGTCACCCTCGGCCAGGTGGTGCTGGTGGCGGCCGGTGGCCTCCTCGCCTTCTTCGGCATCGTCCTGTTCGGTCCGGTGCTCGTCCCGGCACTGGCGAGGATCGTCGGCTGGCCCTTGCGCCGGTTGATCGGGGCGACCGCCGAGCTCGCCGTGGCCAACGCGGTACGCAACCCGCGCCGGATCGCGGGGACCAGCACGGCCCTGGTGATCGGCATCGGCCTGGTGTCGGCGTTCGTCGTCGGCGCCCACAGCACCAAGGCGGGCATCGAGCGCACCGTGGACGCCCAGATCGGGGTGGACTACGTGGTCACCGGCGTCGGGGGAGACCTGCCCCGGGGGGTCGCCGCTGGGCTCGCGGCCCGGCCGGAACTCGGCGTCGTACATGAGGAACGGGCCGCCGTCACCGACGCCACCGAGGTGCGCGCCGCGCACCCCGCGCTGGTCGGCCGGACGCTGACCGCGACGGCCGGCGACCTGGGCCGGTTCGGTCCGGGCACCGTGCTGGTGCATCGCGAGCTGGCCGACGCGCGCGGCTGGACCGTGGGTACCGCGGTCACCGTCAGGAGCCGGACCTTGCGGGTCGTGGCCGTGGTGGACGGCGGCACCGGGCCCGCGCCGAGCGCCGGAGTGCCGACGGGTCATCGCCTATACCTGACCGACGCCGACTTCTCCGCGCTCTTCCCCGCCGAGCGGGGCTACCTGGCGGAGATCGATCCGGCTGACGGCGTGGCCGCCGGTAAGGCGCGGGCCGCGATCGAGTCGGTGCTCGCCCGCTATCCGACGGTGAACCTGATGGATCAGGCCGCGTACAAGAAGACGATGACCGGGACCATCGACATGATGCTCGCGATCGTCACCGCGCTGCTCGGGCTGGCCGTGGTGATCGCCCTGGTCGGCGTGGCGAACACGCTGAGCCTCTCGGTCCTGGAACGAACCCGGGAGAACGCCGTGCTCCGCGCGATCGGGCTGACCCGGGGGCGGATGCGGCTCATGCTCGCCGTCGAGTCGGTGCTCATGGCGGTGGTCGGCGCGCTGCTCGGCCTCGGGCTCGGCACCGGCGTGAGTGTCGCCGCGATGGCCCTGCTCACCCGCCTGGGTGGGGACTTCCACGTGGTCCTGCCGGTCGGCCAGCTCGCCCTGATCCTCGGGGTCGCGGTGGTGGCGGCGCTGCTCGCCTCGGTGCTGCCGGCGCGCCGGGCGCTGGCTCGACCGGTGGTGGAGGCGCTCGCCGACCTGTGACAGCGCCGGTGCGGTCCCGTCGGCGTTGACGGGACCGCACCGGCGGTGCTGCCGTCTAGAGCCGCTCGACCACGTCGCCGGAGCAGCGGTTGCGGGTGTCGAAGACGTAGCGGGCGTGCCGGGTGACCAGGTCGTAGTCGAACACGTCGTGGTCGGTCACCACGACCACCGCGTCCGCCTCCCGGACCTCCCGTTCGGTGAGGTTCACGACGGCCACCCCGCCGGGGATGTGGTGCGGCTCGGCGTACGGCTCCACGGCGCGTACGTCCGCGCCCAGCGCCCGCAAGCGCTGGGCCACGTCGACCGCGGGGGAGTCGCGCATGTCGCCGGTGTTCCGCTTGTACGCGAGCCCCAACAGCAGCAGCCGGGAACCGCTGATCGCCTGGCCCCGCCGGTTCAATCCGGCCATCACCCGCTGCGTCACGTGCTCGGGCATCTCGTGGTTGACGTCGTTGGCCAGCTCGATGAAGCGGAACTGCCGGCCCAACCGCCGTTTCACCTGCCAGGACAGGTAACACGGGTCGATCGGGAGGCAGTGCCCGCCCACCCCGGGACCGGGCCGGAACGGCATGAAACCGAAGGGTTTGGTCTCCGCCGCCTCGATCGCCTGCCACACGTCGATGTCCAGTTGATGCGAGAGCATGGTCAGCTCGTTGATCAGAGCGATGTTGACCTGGCGGAAGGTGTTCTCTATCAGCTTGGTCAGCTCCGCCACGCGGGTCGAGTCGACGGGCACCGTACGCTCGACGATCCGCCGGTAGAAGCCGTCGACCCGGGCGAGCGACTCGGCGTCCACACCGGAGACCACCTTCGCGGTGTTCTCCAGCCGCCAGACGGGGTTGCCGGGGTCGATCCGCTCCGGGCTGTAGCCCAGGTGGAAGTCTCCGGGGCTGCTCAGCCCGCTCGCCGACTCGAGCAGCGGCCGCAGCAGCTCCTCGGTGGTGCCGGGATAGGTGGTGGACTCCAGGACGACAGTGCAGCCCGGCCGGAGGTACGGTCCGATGCCGATCCCGGCCTGCTCGACGAAGCTCAGGTCCGGCGTGCCGTCGCGCAACGGGGTGGGCACGGTGATCACGCAGATGTCGAAGCCTTCGGCATCGGTGTACTCGGTGCTCGGCCGGTACCGACCGGTGCTCAACGCCCGGCCGAGCCGGTCGGCGGTGATGTCCTCCACGAACGACTCACCGGAGGCGAGCCGCTTGATCCGGTCGCCGTCGACGTCGAGCCCGACCACGTTCAGGCCGGCTTCCACGGCCCGCATGGCGAGTGGCAGTCCGACGTAACCCTGGCCGATCACGACCAACTTCTCTGCGTTCACCCAAGCTCCTGGGGCAGGTGGGGAAAAGGACCTGCTTGGAGCGTAGGGTGCCGTCTGGTGTCGTACGTCCGATTTGGGGATATCGGGACGGGTGAGGCCTGTCGGGCATCGGGCTGCCCGCCCCCGTCACCTGCGCGTCGGTCCCTTCCGGCCGGTCAGACGGTCCCGTCCTGCCCACCTTCCCCGCCGGTCGGGGCGCTCGTCGTGGTGCTCGGTTCCGTCGTGGGCGGCGACTGCGTCGGGTTCTCGGTGGGCGTCTCGGTCGGGGTCGGCTCGGTGGGGGTGGGGGTGGCGGTGGGGGTCGGCGACTCCGGGCTGGCGGACTGGCTCGGCTGCACGCTCGGACTCGGGCTGGTCGACGCCGACGCGCTCGTGCGGGGAGTCGTCGGCCGCTCCGGTCGCTCCCGCTCGGTAGGTGTGACCTTGTTGCCCACCGGAAGTTCGACGTTCTGGCTCGGCGTGACCGCCGGCGTGGTCGGGGTGAGCTCGACCGCCGGGGCCTCCCCGGCGTACTTTGCCGCGCCGAGCGCTGCGGCCAGTCCGACGACCGCGACCAGCGTGGCCGCGCCGGCACCCACCAGGGCCCGCCGCCCGCGCCGGCCACCCGCGGCGGCGACCACGGCGCCCGGGTCGAGTTCGGTCTGCGTGTCGGGTCCGGCGCCGCGCAGCGGAGCCACCGAGACCATGGCGGTCGGTCCGGCGTCACCGGTCACCGCGGTGCGCGCCGCCTCGGCCATCGCCGCACCGCTGCTGAACCGGTCGGCCGGGTCCTTGGCCAGGGCGCGCGAGACGAGGGCCCGGACGGCCTCGGGGATGTCGTGCGGCAGCTCGGGTGGTTCGTCATCCAGGTGCCGTACGGCCACCTGAAGCGGGTTGTCCCCGGTGAACGGCGGCGTGCCGGTGAGGCAGCAGTAGGTGACCGCGCCGAGCGCGTAGATGTCGGTGGCGCCGCTGACCGGTCGCCCGGCGGCCTGCTCGGGTGCCATGTAGAGCGCCGTGCCGGGCACCGCGTTCGTGCTCGTGATGCTCGTGATGTTGGTCGACCGGGCCACCCCGAAGTCGACCAGGACGACGGACCCGTCCTCCTGCACGAGCAGGTTGCTCGGCTTGACGTCGCGGTGCACGATGCCGCCGCGGTGCGCGGCGTTCAGCGCCTGCGCCGCCTGCGCGACGATCGACATCGTCTCGGAGACGCCGAGTTTCCCGGCGGCCTCGATCCGCTTGGACAGTGGCTCGCCGTCGACGAACTCCATGACCAGGTAGTCGGCCCGGCCGCCGTCGGGTAGGTCGTCCTCGCCACAGTCGAAGACCTGCACGATGCCCGGATGCCGCAGGGCGGCCATGATGCGCGCCTCGGCCCGGAACCGGGCGATGAAGTCGGGGTCGGACACCAGCGCCGGCAGCAGCACCTTGACCGCGACCTGCCGGCCGAGGACCTGGTCCGTGCCCCGCCAGACGTCGCCCATGCCGCCGGTGGCGACACGTTCGTCCAGGCGGTACCGACCGCTGAGTACGACCTCCGATGACAGCACGGGGTTACCGTACCCAGACCCGTTGCTGGGCACGCACGGCCCAGTCCCGCGCTCGGCGCTGGTTCCGCGCCGCCGAACCCGCCCTTCACCGCCGCTTCGTTACGCATCGACGATGGTCCGATTACGCTGCGCGTGCATCCCGCCCCGGGTTCTGCCCCAATCCCCCTGGCGGCGAAGACCGCGCAAGCCCGGCGTATGAGGGCCGGAAAACGTTACGCAGACACGCGGGAAAAGCCGGTTGATAATTGTCACTCTTCTGTGACGTGCCGTCTGCTTGTAGGCGCGGTGGTCCGATCCTAACGTTGGCCCGAACTCGGGCCGCTTGTGACGCCGTCGTGACGTCGCGTCGACGTCCGTCGCCGTGGCGGCCGGGACACCACCCACGGGGCGGCCGCGGGCACGAAGGTCAGCGGGGGGCTGGGATACGTGCGGGAACAAGCCCGTTCCAGGTACCGGAGAGGGCAGCGTTCCGGGGGGCGGCGCCGCCCGGTGGCTCTTGAGCAGGCGACGGCATGACCGTGGAACTGAGCGAGGCGGTCGAGAAGGCCCGCTCCGGCGACGAGGACGCCTTCCGCTTCCTCTACCGGAGCCTCCAGCCGGGACTGTTGCGATACCTGACCGCGCTGGTCGGTGCCGACGCGGAGGACGTCGCGTCGGAGACCTGGCTGCAGATCTCCCGGGATCTGCCCAGCTTCACCGGCGGCGAGTTCCGCGCCTGGGCCGTCACCATCGCCCGTAACCGGGCCATGGACCACCTGCGCCGGCAACGTCGCCGCCCGTCGCTTCCGGTGCCCCTGCAGGCGCTCACCGACCTGGCCGGGGACGCCGATACCGCCGAGCGGGCCGGGGAGAGCCTCGGCACCGAGGCCGCGCTCGCGCTGATCGCCACCCTGCCGCCCCGGGAGGCGGAGGCGGTCCTGCTGCGCGCGGTGATCGGCCTCGACGCGGAGGCCGCCGGTCGGGTGCTCGGTCGTCGGGCCGGCGCGGTGCGTACCGCCGCCCACCGTGGGCTGCGGAGACTCGCCGGGCTGCTGGAGCAACGACGTCGCGAAGCGGGCCAGGGCCCGGCCGTGGCGGACGGCGCGGTGCCGCCTCGTCCGCGCGGCGAGTTGCGCCCGTGTACGCCGGGTGCCGAACCGGCGGATGGTTGACGTGGGGGAGTTCAGAATGAGCGACGGTCGCCGGCCGGATAGGCTCGCCGATCGCGCCGAGGCCGACCGGCTCCTCGACGCGGCGCACGCGGGCACGCCGGCCGAGGCGGGCGGTCCGCCGGATCCGCTTGCGGAGCTGCTCGCCGCCGCGGCGGCTCCGGCACGTCCACCCGAACTGGCGGGGGAGGCGGCCGCGATGGCGGCGTTCCGGGCCGCCCGCGCGGCGCCGGTGGCGTCTCCTGCTCGACGGCGGCGCGGATTCACGGCGGGTGCACTGGCCTGGGTCGTCGGGGTGCTCGTGACCGCGACGGCAGGGGTCGCCGCCGCGGTCACCCTGGATAAGGCGCCGGTCCCGCCCGCCCCGGCCACCCCAACGCCCACCACCGCCGACCCTGCCGACGGCTCGTCCGCGCACGGCACGGCCACCGGCGGGCCCGACCGGTCCGCGACCGCAGGGCCGAGCACGAGCCCCGGCCGGCCGACCGTTGGCGCCGAGCAACGTGTCCGCGTCCTCGAGTTGTGCCAGACGTACGTGGCCACGAAGCCCGCCCAGCGGGA
Source organism: Micromonospora sp. NPDC023737 (assembly GCF_040639715.1). Lineage (NCBI taxonomy): Bacteria > Bacillati > Actinomycetota > Actinomycetes > Micromonosporales > Micromonosporaceae > Micromonospora > Micromonospora sp. NPDC023737. The sequence continues at coordinate 14,885 of NZ_JBFAAL010000026.1, read as the reverse complement.
GAGGGCCCTCGCGAGCGCCGACTTCGAGACGCTGGTCGAGGCGGCCGGTGGGGCGGTGCGGGTCGAGGCGTTCTGCCGGGCAGTGACACCGGCGGGAACCGGTTCCCCGTCCAGCGACGCCCCCAATGCTGACAAGGACAAGGACAAGGACAAGGAGAAAGAAAAGGGCCAGGGCCGGGAGGAGGAGAAGAGCAAGGACGACGGCCTCGGCAACAGCAACCGCAACAGCCAGGACGACGGCATCGGCAGCAGCAGCCGCAACAGCAACAGCAACAGCAACAGCAACAGCAACAGCCAGGACGACGGCATCGGCAGCAGCAGCCGCAACAGCAACAGCAACAGCAACAGCCAGGACGACGGCATCGGCAGCAGCAGCCGCAACAGCAACAGCCAGGACGACGGAGACGATCGTGGCAACGGGAGCGGCCGGGGCCCGGCCGGGCGCCACTAGACCGGCAGCGGCAAGGAGAGTGGCAACGCCCAGAGGCCGAAGCGGACGGAACAGCGGCCAGAGCCGGTCGGCGCCCCGGAGTCCGCCGGCGCTCGGCTCGCACGGGTGGACCTGACGCTGCCGGAGACGCCGCTCACCTCTGCCCCGTCACCCACCGACTCCCGTACCGGCCGTGCCCGGGGGTGGCCGCCGCCGCGTTGCCCACCCGGCTGTTTGCGCCGGCCGTCGGGTAGCGGTCTGCTAGACAAAGGTGGACGGGCCCGCGCGTCGGCCCGCAGTGTCGGAGGGTGCCGTTACGGTGACACCCGGTCCGGATGCCGGTGCGGGAGGGGGCCGCGAATGGTGACGTCACCCGAGCTCGATCGCGGTGCGATTCTGCGTGAGGCCGGGGCTGCCGCCCGCCACCTCGCGCGCATCTGCTTCAAGACCGGTCCGCCGACGCGCACCGGCATGGAGCTGGAATGGACCGTGCACGACGCCGCCGACCCCACCCGCCGGGTCGACCGGGCGCGGCTGCGGGCGGCGTTGGGGCGACACAGCTCCGTACTCCTCGACGAGACGGGCCCGGCGCATCCGCTGCGCCAGGGCAGCGTGGTGAGTCTCGAACCGGGCGGGCAACTGGAGCTCTCCACCCCGCCGCACACCTCGATAGGCGCCCTCGTCCGCGCCACCGAGACAGACATCGCCCAGGTGAGCGGCCTGCTCAGAAGAGCCGGGCTGACCCTCGGCGGCAGCGGCATCGATCCGCACCGCAAGCCGCATCCCGTGCTCGATACTCCCCGCTATCGGGCCATGCGCCGTGTCTTCGACCGACACGGCCTAGCCGGCCGGACGATGATGTACTGCACCGCCGGCCTGCAGATCTGCCTGGACGCCGGTGAATCCGACCAGGTGCCGCTGCGCTGGGCCGTGGCGCACGCCGTCGGGCCGCCACTGCTCGCGGTGTTCGCCACATCCGACCGTCACGCCGGACGCCCCACCGGCTGGGCCTCGTCCCGCATGGCGGCCTGGCTGGCGATCGACCCGTCCCGCGCCGGCCCGGTCTGGTCGCCGGCACGGCCGGACGACGACCCGGTGGCCGCGTGGACCCGCTACGTGCTCGCCGCGCCACTGCTCTGCCTGCGCACCGCCGGGTCCGACTGGACGCCCCCGCCCGACGTCACCTTCGCCGACTGGCTCGCGGGCGCGCTCCCGCGACCGCCGACCACCGACGATCTCGACTACCACGTGAGCACGCTCTTCCCGCCCGTACGGCCGCGCGGCTACCTCGAGTTGCGTTACCTGGACGCCCAGCCGGGCCGGGACTGGGCGATTCCGCTCGCGGTGCTGGCCGCTCTCTTCGCCGATCCGGAGACGCTGCACGCCGCGTACCTGGTCAGCGCACCCGTCGGGCACCGGTGGCAGGACGCGGCCCGTGCCGGGCTCGCCGACCGGACGCTCGCCACCGTCGCGGCGCACCTGCTCGACCTGGCCCTGGCGGCGCTGCCCCGACTCGACCTGCCACCCGACCTGAACGAGGAGATCCACCGAGGCGTACGACGGCGACGGGCCGCCGCGGAGAGGGGAGACCGGTGACTGACACGAGCATCGACCGGCTCGCTACCGAGCAGCTGCGCGATCGGATCGCGGCCGAGCTGGAGCGCACGAGGGCACGTACCGCGCTGCTGACCGACGTGGTCGACGACGCCGACCTGATGCGGCAGCACTCGCCGCTGATGTCCCCGCTGGTCTGGGACCTCGCCCACGTCGGCAACCAGGAGGAACTGTGGCTCGTGCGCGACGTGGGTGGCCGTCCGCCGGTCCGGCAGGACATCGACGATCTCTACGACGCGTTCAAACAGCCGCGCAGGGACCGGCCGTCCCTGCCGCTGCTGCCACCGCGCGAGGCCCGGGCCTACGTCAGGACCGTCCGGGACAAGGTGTACGACCTGCTCGACCGGGTGCGGTTCACGGACGGCCGGCTGGTGGCCGACGGCTTCGCGTTCGGAATGATCGTGCAGCACGAGCAGCAGCACGACGAGACGATGCTCGCCACCCACCAGCTGCGCTCCGGGCCGGCCGTGCTGCCCGCCCCGCCGCCGCCCGAGCCACGCGCACCGGTCGGCGGGGAGGTGCTGATCCCCGCCGGTGCGTTCACGATGGGCACCGACACGGACCCGTGGGCGCTGGACAACGAGCGTCCCGCACACCGCGTCGACCTGCCCGCGTACGCCATCGACGCGACCCCGGTGACGAACGGCCAGTACCGGCGGTTCATCGCCGACGGCGGCTATGACGACCCGCGCTGGTGGAGCGCTGCCGGCTGGGCGCACCGGGTGAAGGCCGAACTGTCCGCGCCGCTGCACTGGCGCCGCGACGGCGACGGCTGGCTCTGCCGGCGGTTCGGCCGGTGGGCGCCGGTTCGCGACGACGAACCGGTGGTGCACGTCTGCTGGTACGAGGCGCAGGCGTACGCGTCCTGGGCCGGCAGGCGCCTGCCCACCGAGGCGGAGTGGGAGAAGGCCGCCCGCTGGGACCCGGCCACCGGTCGCTCCCGCCGATATCCGTGGGGCGACGACGATCCGGCCGCCGTGCACGCCAACCTCGGCCAGCGCCACCTGTGGCCGGCTCCGGTGGGCGCGTACCCGGACGGGGCGTCACCGCTTGGCGTGCACCAGCTGATCGGGGATGTCTGGGAGTGGACGTCCAGCACCTTCCAGGGGCACCCGGGGTTCACCGCGTTCCCCTACCGGGAGTACTCGGAGGTGTTCTTCGGCGACGACTACCGGGTGCTGCGGGGCGGGTCGTTCGGCACCGACCGGGCCGCGTGCCGGGGCACGTTCCGCAACTGGGACTTCCCGATCCGCCGGCAGATTTTCAGCGGTTTCCGCTGCGTCCGGGATGCCCGGCCGGAGGAGTCGCGGCCGTGACGGTGGCCGCCTGATGTGTCGACACCTCGTCTATCTGGGGCCGCCGGTCACCCTCGCGCGGTTGCTGTTCGACCCGCCCTTCTCCCTGGTACGGCAGTCGTGGGCACCGCGCGACATGCGCGGCGGGGGCACCATCAACGCCGACGGCTTCGGCATCGGCTGGTACCCGGGCGACGGCGACCCGGTGCGGTACCGGCGTGCCCAGCCGATCTGGAGCGACCCGACGATCGCCCAGCTGGCCGAGGTGACCTCGGCGGGCGCGGTGCTGGCCGCCGTCCGCTCCGCCACCGTCGGTATGGCGGTGCTCGACAACGCGGCCGCACCGTTCGCCGAGGGGCGCTGGTTGTTCAGCCACAACGGGGTGATCCGCGGCTGGCCCGACACGATGGTGCCGCTCGCCGCCGAGCTGCCCGTACGCGACCTGCTCACCCTGGACGCGAGCACCGACTCGGCGCTGCTCTGGGCGCTGGTGCGGCACCGGCTGCGCGCCGGCGCGGACGCGGCCGACGCCGTGGCCGCGACGGTCCAGGCGGTCGCCGCGGCGGCACCCGGGTCCCGACTCAACGTGCTGCTCACCGACGGGCGCGTCGCGGTGGCCAGCGTGCTCGGGCACGCGCTGTCGGTGCGCGCGAGCCCGGAGGCGGTGCTGCTCGCCTCCGAGCCGCACGACGACGAATCCGGCTGGCGTGAGGTGCCCGACGGCCAGCTGGTGACCGCCACCGCCGGGCGGGTGCGGCTGCGCCCGCTCACGTGAGTACGACCCCCGGTTCCGGTGCAAGGTCCATCGATCCATGTGAAGGGAGTGCCGTCGGATGAGCGCCGAGCCACTGGAGATCCATCTCGAAGAGCAGGACCTGGCCCGTGGGCTGCGCGAGGATGTCCGCGTCGGGCTCACCGCGGAGCCGAAGTGGCTGCCGCCGAAGTGGTTCTACGACGCGCGGGGCAGCGAGCTCTTCGAGGAGATCACCCGGCTGCCCGAGTACTACCCGACCCGCGCCGAACGCCTGGTGCTGGCTGCGCGGGCGCCGGCCATCGCGGAGCTGACCGCCGCGAAGACCCTCATCGAGCTGGGGTCCGGCTCGTCCGAGAAGACCCGGCTCCTGCTGGACGCCCTCACCGACCGGGGCGGGCTCGGCACCTTCGTACCGCTGGACGTCTCGGCCAGCGCGCTGCGCGGCTCCACCGCGCGGATCGCCAGCGACTACCCCGGCCTGCGGGTACGCGGCATCGTCGGGGACTTCACCCGGCACCTGGATCGACTGCCCGCGGGCGGGCGGCGGTTGGTGCTGTTCCTGGGTGGCACGATCGGCAACCTGCTCCCCGCCGAGCGGGCGGCGTTCCTCGCCGGGATGCGGGCCGCCCTGGAGTCCGGCGACTGGCTCCTCATCGGCACCGACCTGGTCAAGGACCCGTCGATCATCGTTCCCGCGTACGACGACGCTGCCGGGGTGACCGCCGAGTTCAACCGCAACGTGCTGCGGGTGATCAACCGTGAGTTCGGGGCGGACTTCGACCCTTCGGCCTTCACCCACGTGGTGCGGTGGGACGCGACGCACGAGTGGATCGAGATGCGGTTGCGCGCGGACCGGCCGATGCGGGTTCGGATCCCCGACCTGGATCTCGAGGTGGCGTTCGCCGCGGGCGAGGAGCTGCGTACCGAGGTCTCGGCGAAGTTCCGCCTGGAGGGGCTGGCCGCGGAGCTCTCGGCTGCGGGATTCGCGGGCCGGACGTTCTGGACCGACCCGGACGAGCTCTTCGGTGTCACGCTGGCCCGGGCCGTCTGACCCGTCCGGCGGGGCGACGTGGCCGGTCGGCTGGCCGATGGCCCGGTGAGAGAGCTGACATCCGTCGCCGCGCGCTCGGGCGGGAACCGGTCACCCGTGCCGCAGGTCCGCCGGCCGATCGGTTAAGCTCGGTCCCGCGAAGGGGAGTAGCCCCCAATGTCGTGGTCGACATACTGGTGCGTCGCGCATCCGGCCACGCGGCCCCGCTTCCGGCGGGGCGGGCGAGACCTTCGACTCAGGCTGTTGCAGCCGGGTCGAGGGCGCCCCTGTACCTCCTCCCGGCATGATCGGGAAGGGTGTCATGGAAGGATTCCTCGCCGCGCTGGTGCTCAGCTTCGGCGTCATCTTCGTGGCCGAGTTGGGCGACAAGAGCCAGCTGATGGCGCTGGCCTTCGCCACGCGGTTCAAACCGGTACCGGTGTTGATCGGCATCACGGTCGCCACCACGGTGGTGCACCTCGCGTCGGTCGCCATCGGCGCCGGCCTCGGCTCGGTGCTACCGACGGACTGGATCTCGCTGATCGCCGGCGTCGCGTTCCTCGGCTTCGCCGCCTGGACCCTGCGCGGGGACACCCTCACCGAAGCGGAGCGGCGCAAGGCGGAGAAGGCCACCAGGTCGGCGATCATCACGGTCGGGGTGGCGTTCTTCCTCGCGGAGCTGGGTGACAAGACGATGCTCGCCACCATCACCCTGGCGACCCAGCACGGCTGGGTCGGTACCTGGATCGGCTCGACCGTGGGCATGGTCGCCGCGGACGCGCTGGCGATCCTCGTCGGCCGGCTGCTCGGCCGCCGGTTGCCCGAGAAGGTCATCCAGTACGGCGCGGCCGCGCTCTTCGCGATCTCCGGCCTGTGGCTCATCCTCGAGGCCGTCGTCAAGCTGACCTGACCGTCGACTACCCCTGTCGCCGCCGGGTAACGGCCCGGGATGGAGGTGGAGGGGTTCCTGCGCCAGGCAGACCAGGTGCTGGTCGCCGTGGTGGAGGTGGCCGGCGCTCTGATCATTTTCGTCGGCGCCGTTCTCGCGGCGGTGCGGTTCGTGGTCGAGGGACTACGGCACCGCACCGCCGCCGTGTTCACCCCGATCCGGCTCAGCCTCGGTCGTTTTCTCACGCTCGGGCTGGAGTTCCAGCTCGCGGCGGACATTCTGCGTACGGCGGTGTCGCCGACGTTCGACCAGATCGGGCAGCTCGCCGCGATCGCCACCATTCGTACCGCCCTCAACTACTTCCTCGGCCGGGAGATCCGCACCGAGCAGCGGCAGGTGGGCGACGAGGAGCGGAACCTGTGACGTCGCTGCTGGTCGCCGTGGTCACCGGGCTCGCTCTGCTCTCCGGGGCCGCCGTGCTGGTCGGTAGCGGCCGGCCGTTGCCGGCCGTGCGGGTGCTGCTCGACCTGCTGACCGCCGCTGGGGTGCTGCGGCTCGCCAGCGGCCGCAGCTGGGACGCCCTGGCCGTCGCCGTTTTCATCATCCTGCTGCGCCAGCTGGTCTGGGCCTCGCTGAGCAATGCCAGCCCGTGGCCACGTCGACAATCGTCCGCCCCGCTGCGGGACAGACGATCACCACCTACCGTTGGCGGTAGAGGCGAAGCGGGAGAATCCGGGAGGGTGACCAGATGAGCAGGCACGACGAGCCCAACGAGTACGGCTTCGCCGGCGACCCCACCGCCCCTGAGCCGCCGCCGCGCGGGCGGACTGACGAGCAGGACCGCGTCGAGCAGGTGGCGGTCCCCGGCGACGATCTCACCGAGCCGGCTGCCGAGGCGCTCTACGAGGAGACCGACGACGAGCACGGGGTCGAGGAGCGGCGCTGAATCGTACGCCCGAGGCTGATCGGGACGCGCCGGTCCTCGATCCGGAGTTCATCGACGTCGGGGTGTCCCGGTTGCCTGAACACCCCGACTTCCGGTGAAGGCGAGTTGCTCTCGACGAGCGGCCGGGTCGAGGGGTGATTTGGACAGCCTTCCGGATCCCCGTCGTCGCAGCCCGCCGGCGGCCTGGTGGCCCTGTCCGGATAGTGGTAGAACCCCCCGCTTGAGCGCCGGTCGACCCACGGGTGAACCGTCATTCTGACGATCCGTCGCCGCGGCGCCGAGATCCAACGATCTGGGGCCGGTTCCGGCGTCTCGTCCTTTCCGCACGCTCTTTCGCCGCCGACATGCTGCGCGTGTCGGCGGCGTCCGCGTGCGCAGGATTTTCGCGCCAGGTAAGCGCGCCGGGTGGCCCGTCCACTTTTCCCGCCGGTCCGCCCGATGCCGAACCGGTCTTTCCCGGGTTGGTAATTCGGGCACACGGAGTTGCCAAAAACACGCAACTCCGGACATAAGCCGTATGAGCCGGTTTAATGGTTTCACGAGTTGAAGACGACCTTGGGGGTTTTCGTGAAGTTCTTTGGCGTTACCGGTCCGGTACGGAGGCGCACCTGATGGACCTGCTCCGCCAACTGCGCCACGTGCGTCGGCACTGGTGGGTCGCGCTGGTCACCGTGATGGTGGCCCTGGGTGTCAGTGCGTTCCTCACCGTCCGGGCCCAGCCCCGGTACGAAGCCTCGGTCACCTTCTTCGTCACCACCCCGAACCAGGGGGTCGCGGACGCCTACCAGGGTGGCCTCTTCCTTCAGCAGCGCGTCAAGTCGTACGCCGACCTGCTGACCAGCGACCGGCTCGCACAGAGCGTCGTCGCCGAGAATCCCGTCGGCCTCACCGCCGAGGAGGTGCAGCGGCGGGTCACCACCTCCACCGAGGCGGGCACGGTTCTGCTGCGGGCGTCGGTGACGGACACCGACCAGACCCGCGCGCTGCGGGTGACCGAGACGCTCTCGGCGAAGTTCGTCGAACTCGTGCAGAAGGTCGAGACCCCGCCGGAGGGCAAGGCCCCGCTCAAGATCGAGGTGGTGAGCGGCCCACGGGTCAGCTCCAGCCCGGTGTCGCCCCAGCCGGTGCGCAACATGACGCTCGGCGGGATCATCGGCCTGGTGCTCGGCATCGGCCTGGCCATCCTGCGCGGCGTGGCGGACGTGCGACTGCGCGACGCGGCCGGCCTCCAGCGGGCGACCGGCAGCCCACTGCTCGGCGAGATTCCGTACGAGGGCGGCGCCAAGTCCGCGCCGCTGATCGTCGGTGAGGCGGCGAACTCGTCCCGCGCCGAGGCGATCCGCAAGCTGCGTACGAACCTGCGCTTCGTCGACGTGCACGAGCCGGCCCGGGTCATCGCGGTCACGAGCGCGTTGCAGGGGGAGGGGAAGACCACCCTTTCCTGCAACCTGGCCATCGCGCTGGCCGAGGCGGGCTGGCGTGTGCTGCTCGTCGACGCCGACCTGCGCCGGCCGAAGGTGGACGAGTACCTGGGCATCGACGCCGGCGTCGGGCTCACCGATGTGCTGGTCGGAGACGTTCAGGTCGGCGACGTGGTCCAGCGTTGGGGCGACAAGTCGCTGCTGGTGCTGCCCAGCGGCTCCGCGCCGCCGAACCCGAGCGAACTGCTCGGCTCGAAGGCCATGGCGGACCTGCTGCTCGCCCTGCGGGAATCCGCGGACATCGTCATCATCGACACCGCGCCGCTGCTCGCCGTGACCGACGGCGTCGTCGTGGCGGTTCAGGCCGACGGTGCGCTGGTGGTCAGCCAGCAGGGTCGCACGTCGCGGACCCAGGTGGCCGCCGCGGCCCGGGCGCTGCACGCGGTATCGGTGCGGTTGCTGGGTTGCGTGCTCAACATGGCCAAGATGCCCAAGGCCGAGGCGTACCAGTACGAGGCCTACCGGGTGGTCGCCGCGACGGAGACTTCCGAGGTGCCCGCGGACCGGGTCGCCACTGCCCAGCACGGCGAGGACGGCGGGGCGAACGGTGTCAGCGACCGCACACAGGAACTCACCCGGTTGCCACGATGAGCGCGGCGAGGGGTCGTATCGACCGTTCGATCTCCTCGGCGCAGCGGCGGAAGTCCGCGGCGGTGCCGCCGATCGGGTCCCGAAGGTCGTCAGTGCCGGGGGCGGCGGGTTGCAGCCGCCCCCGGGCCAGGGCGGCAGCCTCGACGGCGGCCCGCAGAGGGTCGCCGGCCGGGTCCTCGGGCGGCTCCGCGGCGGCGGCCAGCCGGCCGAACTGGCGCAGCGTGAACGTCCGGTGCAGCACCGACGGCGCCAGCGCCGTGCAGACCGAGCGCTGGCGCCGGGTAGCCGTGAGCACGAGCGTGGCGCCCGCCAGGTGCTCGGCACGGAGCCGATGGCTGCGGAAGTCCGTCGGGTCGGCGCCGGTCTCCGCGGCGATGTCCGCGGCGTACGGGTGCATCGGCAAGCCCTCCACCGCGTCGGTGCCGGCGCTCTGCACCGTCACCGGCCGCCCGGCCAGTGCCCTGCGGGCCAGGTACTCGGCCATCGGGGACCGGCACAGGTTGGCGTGGCAGACGAACAGCACCCGGTCGGTCATCAGAACCCCTCTCGTCGGTACCGTCGCGGGCGGTACCGCCACGACGGGGGAGCGCCGGCGGTCGCGGCCGGACGCTGAGGGGTTGCCCGAATCGTACGCGCGTCCCTTGGCCACCGGCCGCGCTGCCGCGCCGACGGCGGCGAACCGGACGGCGGTGACGACCCGATGAAGGTCGGGATCCTGTCGTACCACTTCCCGCCGGAGCCGGCCTTCATCCCCGGCAGCCTCGCGGAGGAGTTGGCGGCGCGGGGGCACGAGGTCCGCGTCCTGACCGGCTTCCCGGACTACCCGGGTGGGCAGGTGTACCCGGGCTGGCGGCAGCGGTGGCGGCACGAGACCCACAACGAACGGCTGTCGGTACGCCGCGTCCCTCGGTACGTCGCCGACGGCGAGGCCTCCACCCGCGCCCGGCTGGCGAGCTACCTCTCCTTCGCCGGCAGCGCCGCCATGGTGGCCCGACGCTTCCTCGCCGGCATCGACGTGCTCTACGTGTTCCAACTCCCCGCCACCAGCTTCGCGGCCGCCAGCGTGCCGCGGCTGATCGGGCGGGTGCCCACCGTGCTGCACGTGCAGGACGTCCTGCCCGAGGACGCCCCACCCGGCGACGGAAGGTGGACGGCCCGGATCCTCTCGGCGATGGCCCGGGCCTTCCGCACCGCGGACCGGATCGCCGTCGCCGCGCCGTCGATGCGGGATCTCGTGGTGGCGGCGGGCGCCGACCCGGAGCGGGTATCGGTGCTGCTCAACTGGACCGACGAGCGGATCTTCCACCCGGCACGGCCGAGCGCGGAGGCCAGGCAACTGGTGCGCCGCGACGGGCGGTGCGTCGTGATGCACGCCGGGACCATCGGCGCCCGGCAGGGCCTGGAGACGGCCGTACGAGCGGCGGCGGCGTTGGACAGCACCACCGACCTGGTTCTGGTCGGCTCCGGCGCAGACGAGCGGCGGGTGCGGGGGCTCGCCGCCGAGTTGCGCGCCGAGAACGTCCGGTTCGTCGAGCGGCGTTCACCGCTGGACATGTCGGATCTCTACGCCGCCGCGGACTACCAGCTGGTGATGCTGCGCGATCTGCCCGAGCTGCGGGGCAGCGTGCCCGGCAAGCTGCAGGCCGCGCTCTCCTGCGCGGCGCCCGTGCTCGTCTCCGCGGGCGGCGACACCGTGGACCTGGTGGAGCGGGCGCGAGCCGGGCTCTCCTGCCCGCCCGAGGACTGGGCCAGCCTCGCCGACCGCTTCTGGCTGGCCGCGACCATTCCGCCGTCCGCGCGCTCCGACATGGGCCGGCGGGGGCGAGAGGCGTACCTGCGGGAGATGTCGTTGCCGGCCGGCGTGGACCGGATGGAGCGGCTGCTGCGTGAGGTGGCCCGAACCCGCCTGCCGGCCTGAATCACCCGAAGGAACCTCGCATAGCGGAGGACATCTGCCATAACGTCACGTTCCACGCGTGGCGGATGTTAAGAAGAGCGAAGTAACTGCCCTTCTGTCCGGTTCCAGCGAGGAGTGTGGTGTGACGGAGAGCGAACGGCCGCGGCGACGTCGCAGTCGGTCCCGACGGCGCAGGCGGGCTCGCCTGCGCCGGGCACTGCTCGCCGGGCTGGTGGTCGGCTCGCTGCTGCTGCTGGCCGGCGGCTGGGTCGGCTTCCGGGGCTGGCAGGCGCGCGCCCACCTGCTCAACGCGGCCGGGCTGGCCCGGGAGCTCAGCGCTCAGGTCGTGGCTGGTGACACCGACCGGGCCCGGCGCACGCTGGCCGCTCTCCAGGAACAGTCCGGAGCTGCCCGGTCCGCCACCGACGACCCGGGATGGGCACTCGGCCGGCGTACGCCGCTCGCCGGGGACAATCTCGGCGCGGTGCGGCAGATCTCGGTGACCGTCGACGATCTGGCCCGGCGTGCCTTCCCGACCCTGCTCCGCGTCGACCTGTCCAACCTGGTACCGGACGAGGGACGGCTCGACGTCGGTCGACTGCGTACCGTCTCCGCCGAGCTCGCGGAGGTCAACCGGACCATCCAGCAGTCCCGCCGGGATCTGGCCGCGGTTTCGAATGACGGCCTGGTCAGTCAGGTCCGCCAGGCACTCACCGACCTGCGTGGGGAGATCGATCGCCTGGCCGCGATGACCGCGGCGGCCGACCAGGGCGCCCGCCTGCTGCCGACGCTGCTCGGAGCCGACGGTCAGCGACGCTACCTGCTGGTCTCGCAGAACCCCGCCGAGCTGCGCGCGACCGGCGGCATGTTCGGCGCGTACGCCCTGATCGAGGCGAAGAACGGTCGGGTCCAGATGGGACGGCAGGGCAGCAGCGCTTCGCTGGGCCTCTTCAACCCGCCGCTGCCCGTGCCGAAGGAGATCCGCGCGCTCTGGGCCGACCTGCCGGGCATGTATCCGGCCGACGTGAACCTCACACCACACTTCCCGACCGCCGCCGCGCTGTACCGCGACATGTTCGAGCGCAAGGCCGGCACGAAGGTGGACGGTGTACTCGCCGTGGACCCGGTGGTGCTGTCTTATCTGCTCAAGGCGACCGGGCCGGTGATGGTGCCGGGTGGTCTGCCGCTCGCGTCCGACACGGTGGTACGGACGCTGCTCAACGAGACGTACCAGCGCCTCGAACCCGAGGAGCAGGACGCCTTCTTCTCCGCTGCTGCGGCGGCGGTCTTCGACGCCTTCTTTACGAAGAATGTCGACCCAAGGGTGTTGTTGTCCGCATTTGACCGTGCTGTCCGGGAACGCCGGATATTGTTCTGGAGTGCCCGACCGGAGGAGCAACGACAGTTCGGCGACAGCCGGCTGGCCGGGACCCTTCCGGAACAGGACACCGTGCCGACCGTCGGCGTGTTCCTCAACGACGGCAGCGGCGCGAAGCTCGGCTACTACCTGCGGCCGGCGGCAACCCTGACGGTCGGCGAATGCCGGCCCGACGGGCGCCGCGCGCTTCGGCTACGGGTGACCCTCCAGTCGACGGCACCGAAGACCGGACTCAGCGAGTCGGTTCTCGGCCTCGGCATGGCGGGTGACCCGTACACCGCTCGCACGCTGGTCTCGGTCTTCACGCCGACGAGTGGGGCGGTGCTCGACGCCCGGCTCGACGGAACCGAGACGCCGGTCGGAGTCGGCACCGAACGCGGCCGCCAGGTCGCGACGGCGAGCGTGGACGTCCGGCCCGGCGCCAGCCGGACCTTGGAGCTCACCGTCCTGACCGGAAAGAAAACCGGCGCAGGCGAGGCCGAGCTGTGGTTAACGCCCACGGCCACCCCATGGACCACCCAAGTAGATACCGCACCAAGCTGTGACCAGTAGGAGGGAACCAACCATGCGGCTATCCCGCATCATCATGGCGCTCACGGTCGGTCTGGCCGTGGTGGCCGTGCCGACGGCAGCGGGGGCGGCACAGCCGCAGCCGCCGGCGCCAGGCGTCACCACCGACCCACCGCAGCCACCGCCGTACACGCCCCAGCCCGCGCTCACCGTCAACGATCCGGAGATCTTCCTCGGTCAGACGGTGGTGCTCACCGGCCGCGGTTTCGGCGGTGCGCGCCAGGGCGAATCGCGCGAGTGGGTGGACTTCACCGTCACCTCGACTCCGATCGCGGCACCCGCCGCGAACCAGGCGCCGGCCCGGCGCAGCGACGGCAGCACAGTCGCCATGGCGCCGGTGGCCTTCGCGCCGAACACGCCGGCTGACGTCTACACCAACAGCAGGGGCGAGTTCACCCGGAAGTTCAAGCCCTCGGTGACGGGTCTGCTGACCATCACCGCCACCGGCCGGGAGACCGGCCGCACCGCCTCCACGCAGCTGCGGGTGGTGGACCACCGCCAGCCGCCGCCGCTCCCTGTCACGGGCGACAGCCTGGGCACCCCGATGAAGGTCGGTGGTGGCCTGGTCGGCGCGGGCGCCGCGCTGCTGCTCCTGACCTTCGCGTGGCGCCGCCGTCAGCGCTTCATGGGGTCGCACTGAAGTGACGGTCCGGGCAACGCCCGGGCATGACTGAGGCTGGCGCCCGTCGGATCCTCTCCGGCGGGCGCCAGCGCGTGCATGGCCAACGGCGGCATCCCGGGGCGGCCGGGCCGTGCGGGTGGCCCTGAGCCCGGTTGGCCGCCTCAGGTCGAGGCCTGGTCGCACCCCTGGCGGTTGATCGAGTCAAGCCGAGTCGGTCGGGTCGGGCCTCCGGCGGTTGATCGAGTCGGAGTGGGCCGGGTGGGTGGCCTCTGGGTGGTTGATCGAGTCGGGTTGGGACCGTGGGTGGTCGCTGGGTGGGTTGACTGTCTCGGGTTGGGGCCGTGGGTGGTCGCTGGGTGGTTGATCGACTCGGGTTCCTTGATGTCGGGGTGTCCGGGACGCGTGGATGCCCCGACTTCATGGAAGTCGAGTTGACCATGGGTCGGGTGGGGGCGGGTGTCGTGTCCGGCTCGTGGGGCTGGCGGCCACTGGCTGCGGTTGGGTGTCGGGGCGGTTGGGTGGTCGGGCGTTTGCGTGGTGGTTAGTTCTGGGATCGGCGCCGGTCTCCGGGCTGGCTGGTTGGTTGGCCCGGGTGGTTCCGGAGGGTCGTGTCGGGCCTTCGGAGGGTTGATCGTCCCGGGTCGGAGCGGTGTCGGTAGCCGCGGGCGGTTGATCGACTCGGGTTCTTTGATGTCGGGGTGTCCGGGACGCGTGGATGCCCCGACTTCATGGATGTCGAGTTGACCATGGGCGGGGCGTGGGGGTGGCTGGGCGTGGTGTCCGGTTTGCGCCGGAGGGAGTTGGGCTGCGGGTGGGGTGGTTGGGTGGTTTGGTGGGGTTCTGTGGTGTGACCGGTGGCATCCCGGGGTCGGAATCGTGGCCGGGCCGGGGGCGTTGAACACCCCTGACGGTCGGGGTAGCAGCCCCCGCCACGACCTGTGGCCAGCCCGCAAGGGCCTCCGGAAACCGGGGAACGATGACGGCCTGCCCGTCGTTGAACCCGGTCCCGGCCACGGCCTGTCGCCAGTGCGCAGGGGCCCCCGGCAACCGGGGAACGATGACGGCCCGCCGGTCGTTGAACCCGGTCCCGGCCACGGCCTGTCGCCAGTGCGCAGGTGCCCCCGGCAACCGGGGAACGATGCCGGCCTGCCCGTCGTTGAACCCGGTCCCGGCCACGGCCTGTCGCCAGTGCGCAGGTGCCCCCGGCAACCGGGGAACGATGCCGGCCCGGAAGGGCCCCGGGAAACCCGGGAATGATGACGGCCGGCCGGTCGTTGAACACCGTCCCGGCGCGTGAAGCCCCCCGGCTTCGCCCGACCGCCTGGACTTCCCCCGGCCCCCCGTGAAACCGAATCCCCCTGTGGTTGGCGGGTTTGCCGGTCTCAGAC
>NZ_JBFAAL010000025.1:0-64829 GCF_040639715.1 Micromonospora sp. NPDC023737 | reverse complement strand
GTGACGTCGTGGCCGGCGGCGGCGAGGGCGACGGAGAGGGCGTGGACGTGCCGGCCGAGGCCACCGACGAGCACCGGCGGATACTCCCAGGACAGCATCAGGATGCGTCGCGCCGGCAGCGGGATTCCGGGACCACCGGGCTGCGGGATCTGCGAACGGGTCAGGGTGGGCCGGCAGGTCCGGTCCGGGGCGATGGCGAGTTGCTCGCCGACCCGCAGGGGCGTCACATCTGTCTCCGTCCAGGCAGGGGCGTACGCGCCGGCGGCGATGGCGGCGTAGGCAAGTGATGGGCGGGATCGAGGCGCGGGTGCGTGCGCGTCCCTGAACCAGGAAAAGCCATCCGGCCGCGGATCGCATCCCGAAAAGGGTCAGAGGTGACGGACGACACCTGAAGGGACCGCCTGTCCGAGTCGGACGGATTTCGCCCATCGGCTGAAAGGATGGATTGGCCGAACCGGGCGTGGGGCATTACCGCCGTGCGCATCGTGCGGCCCGCCGTGCGGTGCGCTCATGACGCGGTGCGCTCATGATCGGAACCGAAGGAGCGACATGCAGGTCTGGCCGGGTGAGCGCTACCCCCTCGGCGCCACGTACGACGGGATGGGCACCAACTTCGCGATCTTCTCCCAGGTCGCGGAGAGGATCGAACTCTGCCTCTTCGACGAGCGGGACGCCGGCGCCGAGCGCCGGGTCGAGCTGCGCGAGGTGGACGCGTACGTCTGGCACGCGTACCTGCCGGGCGTCGAGCCCGGGCAGCGGTACGGCTACCGCGTCCACGGCCCGTACGACCCGGCGAACGGGCTGCGGTGCAACCCGCACAAGCTGCTGCTCGACCCGTACGCCAAGGCGATCGACGGCGACGTCACGTGGGATCCCGCGGTCTACGACTACGACCCGGCCGACCCGGATCGGATGTCCGAGGTGGACTCGGCGCCGTTCATGCCGAGGTCGGTGGTGGTGAACCCGTACTTCGACTGGGGCAACGACAAGCCGCCGCGCACCCCGTACCACCACTCGGTCATCTACGAGGCGCACGTACGCGGGCTGACGATGCGCCACCCCGACATCCCGGAGGAGCTGCGCGGCACGTACGCCGGCATCGCCTCACCGCCGATGATCGAGCATCTGACCCGGCTCGGGGTGACCGCGATCGAGCTGATGCCGGTGCACCAGTTCGTGCACGACCACCGCCTCGCCGACCTGGGACTGCGCAACTACTGGGGTTACAACACCATCGGCTTCTTCGCCCCGCACCACGGCTACTCGGCGACGGGCCGCCTCGGCCAGCAGGTGCAGGAGTTCCGCGGCATGGTGCGGGCGCTGCACTCCGCCGGCATCGAGGTGATCCTCGACGTGGTCTACAACCACACCGCGGAGGGCAACCACCTCGGCCCGTCGCTGAGCTTCAAGGGCATCGACACACCGAGCTACTACCGCCTGTCCGAGGAGGATCGGCGGCACTTCGTCGACTACACCGGCACCGGCAACAGCCTCAACGTACGCAGCCCGCACTCCCTGCAACTGATCATGGATTCGCTGCGGTACTGGGTCACCGAGATGCACGTCGACGGTTTCCGCTTCGATCTCGCCGCCACCCTGGCCCGGGAGTTCTACGAGGTCGACCGCCTCTCCACGTTCTTCGAGGTGGTGCAGCAGGACCCGGTGGTGAGCCAGGTCAAGCTGATCGCCGAGCCGTGGGACGTGGGTCCCGGCGGCTACCAGGTGGGCAACTTCCCACCGGAGTGGACGGAGTGGAACGGCAAGTACCGGGACACCGTGCGGGACTTCTGGCGCGGTGAGCCGGCGACCCTGGCCGAGTTCGCCTCCCGGATCTCCGGCTCCGCCGACCTCTACCAGGACGACGGGCGCCGCCCGTTCCACAGCATCAACTTCGTCACCTGCCACGACGGGTTCACCCTCGCCGACCTCGTGTCGTACAACGACAAGCACAACGAGGCCAACGGTGAGGAGAACCGGGACGGGGAGAGCCACAACCGGTCGTGGAACTGCGGTGTGGAGGGACCGACCGACGACGACGGGGTGCTGGCCCTGCGCGCCCGGCAGCGACGCAACTTCCTCGCCACGCTGATGCTCTCCCAGGGCGTGCCGATGATCGGGCACGGTGACGAGCTGGGCCGCACCCAGCAGGGCAACAACAACGCGTACTGCCAGGACAGCGAGCTCTCCTGGGTCGACTGGGACAACGCCGACGAGCAGTTGCTGGACTTCGTCCGAACGCTGGTCGCGTTCCGCCGCCGGCACCAGGTGTTCCGCCGCCGCCGCTTCTTCACCGGCCTGGCCGTCGGCGGCCGGGAGGCCGACGCCCCGTTGCCGGACCTGGCCTGGTACACCCTGGACGGCCGGGAGATGACCGGCGACGACTGGGGCAACGACTTCGGACGCTCCGTCGCGCTCTTCGTCAACGGTGAGGGTATCCGCGAGCGCGGCCAGTACGGCCAGCGGCACCATGACAGCTCGTTCCTGCTCTGCTTCAACGCCCACGACGCGCCGTTGGACCTCACCCTGCCCGGCGGCGAGTTCGGGCAGAAGTGGGAGCGGGTGATCAGTACCGCCGAGCCGAACCCGGACGGGGTCACCGTGATCAGCGCGGGCGGCACCATCCGGGTGCCGGACCGCTCCCTGGTGGTCCTGGAGAGGACGGTCTGACGATGTCCGCCCCCCGAACGGACGAGACGAACGCCCCGTCGGCCGCGCGGATCGGCGCCACCTACCGGGTGCAGGTACGCCCCGGGTTCGACCTGGACGCCACCGCCGGACTCGCCGGCTACCTCGCCGACCTCGGCGTGACACACCTCTACAGCGCGCCGCTGCTCACCGCCACCCCCGGCTCGGCACACGGCTACGACGTGGTCGACCACCGGGCGGTCAACCCCGAACTGGGCGGTGAGGCCGGTCGGCGGCGGCTGCTGCGGGCGTTGCGTACGGCCGGGCTCGGGCTGGTGGTGGACATCGTGCCCAACCACGCCGGCGTGGCCGTACCGCCCGCCAACCCGCCCTGGTGGGACGTCCTGCGCCGAGGACGCGCGTCGGCGTACGCCCGCTGGTTCGACATCGACTGGGAGCGCGGCCGGCTGTTGCTGCCGGTGCTGGCCGACACGTCCGGCGCCCTCGACGATCTCAAGATCGTCGACGGCGAGCTGCGCTACCACGAGCACCGCTTCCCGATCGCCGACGGCACCTCCGGAGGAACTCCCCGACAGGTGCACGACCGGCAGCACTACGAGCTCGTCTCGTGGCGGCGTGGCGACGTCGAACTGACCTACCGTCGCTTCTTCGCCGTCAGCGACCTCGCCGGCCTGCGGGTCGAGGACCCGGAGGTCTTCGCCGCCACCCACGAACTGGTCCTCCGCTGGGCGTCGGCCGGCGAGGTCGACGGCATCCGGGTCGACCACCCGGACGGACTCCGCGACCCCGCCGGCTACCTGGCCCGGCTGCGGGCCGCCGCGCCGACCGGGTGGCTGGTGGTGGAGAAGATCCTCGAGTACGGCGAGGAGTTGCCGGCCTGGCCGGTCGACGGCACCACCGGCTACGAGGCCCTGGCAGCGGTCTGCGGGCTCTTCATCGACCCGGCCGCGGCGGATGACTTCACCGCGCTCGACGCCCGGCTCGTCGGCCGCCGTACCTCCTGGCCGGACCTGACGCACGACACGAAGCTCGCCGCCGCCACCCGGCTGCTCGCCGCCGAGCTGACCCGGCTCGCCGCCCTCGCGTCCGACGTGGAGCCGGCCGAGGCCCGTGCGGCCCTCGCCGAGCTGGCCGCCGCCTTCCCCGTCTACCGAGGGTATCCGCCGCACGGCGCCCGGCACCTCGCCACGGCCCGCGCGGAAGCCGGCCGCCGGCGCCCGGACCTCAGCGGCGCGCTGGACGCGATCACCCGGCGGCTACGGGACCCGGACGACGAGCTGGCCCGGCGCTTCCCCCAGTTCACCGGCGCGGTCATGGCGAAAGGGATGGAGGACACCGCCTTCTACCGGTGGAGCAGGTTCGTCGCGCTCAACGAGGTCGGCGGCAGCCCGGCGCACTTCGGCGTGCCACCGGCGGAGTTCCACCGGTTCGCGGCCGCCCGGCACGCTCGCTGGCCGGCTGCCATGACCACGCTCTCCACACACGACACGAAGCGCAGCGAGGACGTACGCGCGCGCCTCGCCGTGCTCGCCGAGCTGCCGGACCGGTGGGCCGAACGGGTCACCGACTGGATGGGCCGCGTCCCGCTGCCCGATCCGGCGTTCGCGCACCTGCTCTGGCAGACCGCGGTGGGCGCGTGGCCCATCGAACGCGAACGCCTGCACGCGTACGTGGAGAAGGCCGCCCGGGAGGCGTCGGTGTTCACCAGCTGGGCCGACCCCGACCCGGCCTTCGAGCGGGCGCTGCACGCGGCGGTCGACCGGATGTACGACGACCCGCGGCTGTGCGCCGAGCTGACCTCGTTCGCCGCCGACATCACCCCGCCCGGCTGGTCGAACTCGCTGGGGCAGAAGCTCGTGCAACTCGCCATGCCCGGCGTACCCGACACCTACCAGGGCACCGAGCTGTGGGACAACTCGCTCGTCGACCCGGACAACCGCCGCCCGGTCGACTTCGCCGTACGCCGGCAGCTGCTGGCCCGGCTCGACGCGGGCTGGCAGCCACCGGTCGACGCCGGCGGAGCGGCGAAGCTGCTCGTGGTGTCCCGCACACTGCGGCTGCGCCGCCGCCGTCCCGACCTGTTCACCGGCTATTGCCCGGTCGCGGCGCACGGCCCTGCGGCGCCGCACGCGGTCGCCTTCGACCGGGGTGGCGCGGTCGCCGTCGCCACCCGGCTGCCGCTGCGGCTGGCCCGCGACGGCGGCTGGCGCGACACGTTTCTGTCGCTTCGCCGACACAACGTGACCGACGTGTTCACCGGGCGGGTCTACAGTGGGTCTGAGCTGCTCCTACAAGATCTGTTGAGCACCTATCCCGTCGCCCTCCTCGCTCCCGTCGATCTCGTGGAGGCTGCCGCATGACCGAGTTCACGGTGTGGGCGCCCGAGGCCGCCCGGGTCCGGCTGCGCCTGTTCGGCGGCACCGACCACGAGATGCGCGCCGACGCCGGCGGGTGGTGGCGGGTCGAGGTGCCCGACGCCGGACCCGGCACCGACTACGCCTTCCTCCTCGACGAGGACGATTTCGCGCTGCCCGACCCGCGTTCGGCGTGGCAGCCCGACGGCGTGCACGGCCCGAGCCGGGTCTACTCCCACGACGCGTTCGCCTGGACCGATGACTCGTGGACCGGCCGGCAGCTGCCCGGCAGCGTGCTCTACGAGCTGCACGTCGGCACCTTCACCCCGGAAGGCACCTTCGAGGCCGCCATCGAACGTCTCGACCACCTGGTCGCGCTCGGCGTTGACCTGATCGAGCTGCTGCCGGTCAACGCGTTCAACGGTGAGCACAACTGGGGCTACGACGGTGTCTGCTGGTACGCGCCACACCAGCCGTACGGCGGTCCGGACGGGCTGAAACGCCTGGTGGACGCGGCGCACGGCAAGGGACTGGGGGTGATCCTCGATGTCGTCTACAACCATTTCGGGCCCTCCGGGGCCTACGCGCCGCTCTTCGCGCCGTACCTCAGCGAACAGAGCAACCCCTGGGGTCGTACGGTCAACCTCGACGGCCCGCACTCCGACGGCGTCCGCCGCTACATCATCGACAGCGTCCTGATGTGGCTGCGCGACTACCACGTCGACGGCCTGCGTCTGGACGCGGTGCACGCGATGCCCGACTCCCGCGCGGTGCACCTGCTGGAGGAGATGGCGGTCGAGGTGAAGGCGCTGTCCACGCACCTGGGGCGGCCGTTGTCGCTGATCGCGGAGTCGGATCTGAACGACCCCCGGCTCATCACCCCCCGCGACGCGGGCGGGTACGGCCTGCACGCCCAGTGGAACGACGACGCCCACCACGCGCTGCACACCCTGCTGACGGGTGAGCGGCAGGGCTACTACGCCGACTTCGGGTCGCTGGAGGCGCTCACCGACGTGCTGACCGGCGCGTTCTTCCACGCCGGCACCTGGTCCAGCTTCCGCCAACGCCACCACGGCCGGCCGGTCGACCGGCAGCGTACGCCTGGGCACCGGTTCGTCGCGTACCTGCAGAACCACGACCAGATCGGCAACCGGGCCACCGGCGACCGCATCTCCGCCTCGCTGTCGCCGAGCCTGTTGCGGGTCGGCGCGACGTTGCTGATGACCGCGCCGTTCACGCCGATGCTGTTCATGGGGGAGGAGTGGGCGGCCACCACCCCGTGGCAGTTCTTCACGTCGCATCCGGAGCCGGAGTTGGCGGCCGCGGTGGTGACCGGGCGGCGGCGGGAGTTCGCCTCGCACGGGTGGCCCGAGGGGGAGGTGCCGGACCCGCAGGACCCGCAGACGTTCGTCCGGTCCCGGTTGGACTGGGCCGAGCTGGACAAGCCGGAGCACCGGGAGATGCTGGAGTTCTACCGGCGGCTCATCGCGTTGCGCAAGAGCCGGCCCGACCTGTCCGACCCGCGGCTGAACGCGGTGAGCGTGCAGCACGGTGACCAGTTCCTGGTGATGCGCCGGGGGAACACGCTGGTGGCGGCGAACCTCGCGGCCCGGGCACAGGGGATCTCGCTGCCCGGGATGGCACGCCAGGTGCTGCTCGCCACGGGCGAGGGCGTCACCGTCATGCGCGATCGGATCCAACTGCCGGCGGAAGCGGCGGCGATCGTGGCCCTTTGAGGTTGATGTCGACGCCATTGGCAGGAGCCAGCAGTGCGAGTCGACGAATGGAACGCTCGTCGTGCGGTACCTCGGCGGGCGTGGGTTCGCCCGCGAAATACGCCGCCAGCTGCGCGTTGCCTGCCCCGGCCAGCCACCGCTCGGCCGCGCGCAGCGCCTCGGGGTGCGGCACCGGGTCGCAGGTTCCGGCACATCCAGGAGCGGCTGATGGCGGCCGACCGTCTCGTTCGGCAGCAGCCGGACGCCGGTCACGGCCGTCTGACATTCTCGATATCCGCCGCTTGCCAGCGGATCTGATGGCACCCTGATCGCGGTGAGTGCGGTCGCGAACCCGGGAGAGGCGGCATCGGGATCAGGGTGAACGGCTTCTGATGCGTACCGCGTTGATCGTGTTGGCCGCGCTGGCGGCGGCCGTGGTCGTGGACCTGGTCTCCGGCGTGTTGGCCCGCCGGGTTGCCCGTGGCCGCTATAGCTGGTTGCTGGAGCCGCTGCGGCACGCCTGCCGCCGCCCGGCGGGCGCGGTCCTGCTGGTCGCAACGCTGTTCTACGCGCTGCCGCCCGGACCGGGCGCGTGGCAGCGTTATCTGCGGCACGCCATCCTGCTGGTCCTGATCGCTGTCTGTGCGTGGCTGGTGATCAAGGCATTGCACGTCGCCGAAGCGGTCGCGTTCAGCCGGCTGCCGAGCGATCCGGTCACGAGCCGGAGGGTCCGGCGGGCCCGTACCCAGATTCGTCCGGTGCGGCGGCTCACGGTGGCCGTTGTCACGGTCGTCGCGGTCAGCCTGATCCTGATCACCTTCCGGCCGGTACGCCTCTTCGGCGTCTCCATCTTGACCTCGGCCGGGGTGGTCGGCGCGTTGATCGGCCTATCCGCCCGAACCGCGCTCGGCAACGCGTTCGCCGGCATCCAGGTCGCCTTCGCCGACGGGATGCACGTTGGCGACGTGCTGGTGGTGGACGGCGAATGGGGCCGGGTGGAGGAGGTGAAGCTGACCAACGTGGTGATCCGGCTCTGGGACGAGCGGGTACTCATCCTGCCGACCACGTACTTCACCGAGCGGCCGTTCCAGAACTGGACCCGGAACGAGTTCCGGGTGGTCGGCAAGATCCAGTTACATCTCGACCATACCGCCGACCTGGACGACCTGCGCCGGGAGGCACGCCGACTGGTCGAGTCCTCACCGCTGTGGGATCGAGACCAGTGGGTGCTCCAGATGGTCGACGCCACCCCGCAGACCGTGGTCATCCAGGTGCAGGCCTCGGCCGCGGACGGCGCCAGCGCCTGGGACCTACGGTGCGACCTGCGCGAGGGACTGGTCCGCTACCTGCGCGACCAGCACCCCCAGTGGCTGCCCCGCACCCGCAGCCAGTACCAGCCCTGACCACCGATCCGGCGTCACCGCCGGGCCGATGAATGAGTCGGCGCCTACCGGGGACTCGCTGGACCAGGCCCTGTCGACAGGACACGGCCTACGCCGAAAGGGGCGGGAGGCGGGATGGGCGTCGACCGGGACGGCACCGAGGTGGGGGGTGCCGCGCCCGCGGGAGCGGCCGGGCGGGATCCGGGAATGTGGTGACCGGGCGAGGGTCCCTCGTCGTGGGTGTCGTGGCCGCCCCCGGGGCCGCGGCCGACCTGGCGCGCGGGGCCATCCCGGAACTCGCCGACCGGCTCCGTAACCGGGTCCCGGAGGTCGACTGGGCGGTTCGCCTCCAGGTGGCGCGGCTCGTCGAAGGGCCAGCCGACCTCAGTCAGCTCATCGAGGCAACCCGGCGCCGGATGCTGGCCGAGGGCTGGAGTCTGGTCCTCTGCGTGACAGACCTGCCATTGCAGACCGCACGGCGGCCCGTGGTCGCACACGCCAGCACCACCCACGGCGTCGCCGTGCTTTCCGTGCCTGCGCTGGGCCCCGTCGCCGTGGCTCGGCGGATGGCCGAGGCCGGAGAACGGCTCCTCGCGGCGCTGCTCGGCGACACCGCCGCGGTCGGCGACCCGGTACGGGCCGGACCGCGTCGCCGGCACCTGGCCACCGGACGGCGGGCCCGGGAACTCGGCGCACGCGTGAGCCACCAGGCGTCCGGCATCGGGCTGCTGGCTGGGGTGATCGGCGGCAACCTGCGGCTGCTGCTCGGTATGCTCCGGGCGAACCGGCCGTGGCGGCTGGCCGTCCGGCTTTCCCGGCTACTGGTCGGTGCCTTCGCGACCGCCGTCCTCTCCCTGGTGAGCGCCGATATTTGGCAGCTGTCGGCGGCCTTGGGCAACCTCCGGCTCGGCCTCCTCGCGGGCGGCTCCGTCCTGGCGGTGGTGCTGACCATGTTGCTCGGCGCGCGCCTTTGGGAGCGGGTTCCGCGCGATTCGGGTGCCCGTGAGCAGGTCGTCCTGTTCAACGTGGTCACCGTGCTCACCGTGGTGATCGGCGTCCTCGCGCTGTACGTGGCGCTCGCCGTGCTGGCCATCATCGGGGCGATCGCCCTCGTCCCCTGGGACCTGCTTGGTGAATCCACCGGCCGGCCGGTCGGCGTCGCCCATCAGGTCAAGCTGGGCTGGCTGGTCAGCTCACTGGCGACGGTCGGCGGCGCGCTCGGCGCCGGACTGGAGTCGGACTCGGCGGTGCGGGAGGCGGCGTATCGCTATCAGCCCGACACGGAGCTGACCGGTGAGCAGGGTGGGCCGGACCCCTCCGGCGGCGCCGGATCGGGGCCGACCGGCGAGTCCGGGTCGCCGCGCAGAGACACGGCTGAGCCGGGCCGGAGCCACGGAGCCGGCTGACTGCGCTGGTTGGCGCTGTGATCAGGACAGGTCGCGGAGTTGCCTCAGCTGCGCGGATCGTCAGCAGGGCGGTGTCTCGGGTGGGCTGGTCTTCAGGCGAGGCGGTCGCAGGAACCTGGATTGCCACTCCACTCTGGTCGCCCACGCTGCCGCGCCATTAGAGATGCGGTCGAAGGCCGGTAAGTTGCTGCTGTAGTGATTCGCCTCTGCGTCGCGAGGTAGGAGTGCTTGCCATGCCCCCACGTGCGACCACGATCGTTGATCCGCGTTTCGCCACTGAACTGCGGCGGTTGCGGGAGGCGCGCAGCCTGTCGCTGCGGCAACTCGCCGCCGCCGTCGACCACGGCAAGAGTCTCGTTCACCAGTTGGAGGCTGGGCAGACGAAGCCGACAGTGGACGTGGCGACCCGGCTCGACGAGGCCCTTGAGGCGTGCGGCGCCTTGGCCGCGCTGGTCGTCGATGCTCCCTACGGCGGTGACCGGTTGGCGTACGTGACGGCCCATTCGGCGCGTACGGTGATCGCCGAGGTGGCCCGGGCGCACCCGGCGCCGGCCGGCGCGGCGCGCCTGGCGACGCTGGTCGGCCTCACCCGATGACCGGCCGTCGTTCCTCGAACCCGGTCGGTCAGCGCAGTGACCGGAAGCCGGCGCGGATCTCCTGCGTGAGCAGGTGCGGCTGTTCCCAGGCCGCGAAGTGCCCACCCTCGTCGAGGCGGTTGTAGTGGACGAGGTTCGGGTACGCCTGCTGGGCCCAGCTCAGCGGGGCCTGGAAGAGTTCGTCGGGAAAGACGCTCACGGCCGCCGGGACGGCGACGCCCTTGGGGGCGAAGAAGGAGTACGCGTTCATCGCGTAGAGCCGGGCCGAGGAGACGCCGGTGTTCGTCAGCCAGTAGAGCGTGATGTTGTCGAGGACGTCGTCCCGCGACAGGCCTCGCTCGTCCCCGGCGAAGGCTCGGGAGATCAGATCCAGGCTGCGCGCGTCGTGGTCGAGCATGAAGGCGGCCAGGCCGACCGGGGAATCCGCCAGGGCGGTCAGGGTCTGCGGACGCGTACCCATGATGAGCGCGTACGCGGCGTGCTTCCAGAAGAAGTCCAGCTGCTCGCAGGCTCGCATCTCGTCGGCTGACAGGCCGGATGGCAGTCGGCTCATCGCGTCGTTCAGTCCGGTGATGTCGGACTGGAAGAGCTTGTCGATGTCGGGCGGCACCACGCAGGGCATGTTGGAGTGGATGCCGGCCAGTTCCGGGGGTGCCTGCGCGCCCAGCAGATCCGTGACTACCGCTCCCCAGTCGCCGCCCTGCGCCACGAAACGCGGGTAGCCCAGGCGCCGCATCAGCTCCGTCCAGGCACGTGCGATGTGGTCCGGACCCCAACCGGGATCGGTCGGCTTGCCGGAGAAGCCATAGCCGGGCAACGAGGGGATCACCAGATGGAAGGCGTCCGACGCCGGTGCGCCGTGCGCCGTGGGATCGGTCAGCGGTTCGATGATCTTCAGCTGCTCGATGACGGAGCCCGGCCACCCGTGCGTGACGATGAGCGGCAACGCGTCCTCGTGCTTCGACCGGACATGGATGAAGTGGATGTCCACGCCGTCGATCTCGGTGATGAACTGCGGCAGGCTGTTCAGCGTCGCCTCGACCCTGCGCCAGTCGTACTCCTTCTCCCAGTAGCGCGCGAGCGCCTGGATCGTCGCCAACTGCACGCCCTGCGACTGGTCGGGGACGGTCTCCCGTTCCGGCCAGCGGGTCGCCGCGATCCGGGTACGCAGCGCCGTCAGCTCGTTCTCGGGGATCTCCACCGTGAACGGCCGAATCTCCGCGACGCCCGGCCGGGCTTCGGTCTTGACGGCCATGCGGGCCACCTTTCCCTCGCTCGTTTGCCGGCCGCGCGGCCCCATCGGTTCGTCGCCGCTCCAGCGGCTCAGGTGCGCGTTCCGCCCGCGACGAGTGGCGATGTCCTTCGCCGGTGCGGTCGACCTGGGTGTTGCCCGTACTGCTACCTGGGGCGGCAACGGTGGCGGCGCCGTCTGTCCAGAGCCTAGAGCGGCCAGATCCG
This sequence comes from Micromonospora sp. NPDC023737, assembly GCF_040639715.1. Classification (NCBI taxonomy): domain Bacteria; kingdom Bacillati; phylum Actinomycetota; class Actinomycetes; order Micromonosporales; family Micromonosporaceae; genus Micromonospora; species Micromonospora sp. NPDC023737. Next base: position 53,272 of record NZ_JBFAAL010000025.1, on the reverse strand, counting down.
TGTCGCGGGCGATACCGCGATCCGGGCCGCGGCCGTCGCCGGCCGGACGGAGGAGTGGCTCACAGTGGCGGCGGGCAGCGGTCGGGGAGGGTGACCTGCCCCGGCTGGTGGCTGAACGTGGTCATCGTGAACCACTCGTCGAGTGCGGGATCGAAGAGGTTCTGGAAGCCGAACTGCAGCACCTGCCACCACTGGCTCGGGTTCCGCTGGTCGACGTAGACGTCCCCGAGCGCGATGGGGAACCGGAAGTTCTCGCCCGGCTGGGTCGAACCCCCGACGACACCGACCCGCCAGTGATCGACGCGCCGGTCCTTCGTCCCCTGGAGAGTCTCCGGCCCCACGAAGCGAGCGGTCTTCAGCAGGTCGTTGAAGATCTGACGGTTGAAGAACCCGACCCGGTCGCACTGGCGGGGCGGGTCCGGCGGGATGCCCGGCCACTTGTAGGTGAGCGTGTAGAGCGTGTTGCGGTAGATCAGGTTCGTGAACCAGATCGGGTGTTCCGGGCCGCCGGCGGTCATCTGACTGTCGCCGCCCCGGCCCTGCCAGGTGAAAGGCACGTCGATCCCGAGGTCGCGGACGATGTAGCGGCCCTCTCCCCGGAAGTCGGCCGGCAGCAGCGGGGGGCGGGGCTCCTCGAAGACGGGTGGACCGGCCGGCGTGACGTTCGCGGCCGGGAGCGGGCGGGACGGCTGCGGATCGTCGACCGGACCGGGTGCGATCATCGCGAGGGCCAGCGCGCCGGTGGCGCACGCCGAAGTCAACCTGCGAAGTGCTCGCTTCCGTGCCATCTGCCCCTCCACGGTCGATACGGCCCAAAACCGTCGAATCCTGGATGAACCAGTAACTTATTCGCGAAGAGTAACGTCCGGAGCCTTGATCGACTCGGCTTCCTTGAACTCGGGGTGCGCGGGACCTGCGGATGTCCCGACTCCAAGGTGCTTTCGTTTGTCTGGGCGACCTTGGGATACCGGATGTTCTCCCCGGAACCGGGCACACCGGGCCGCCCTACCGCATAGCGTCACGGTGGCGGGTGCTACCCGCCACGCCGCCGGCCGGCGGCCACGCCCTGCGGAGGGACCGACGTGAACCGAATCGACGGAGTGCTCCTGCCCGAACTGGACTCACCCGTCCGCGACCCCCGGCTGCCCCGTGCCCTCGGCTGGCTCAGCCTCGCCCTCGGGGCCACCGCCGTGGCCGCGCCCGGCCGGCTCGCCCGGCTCACCGGTGTGGACGACCTGCCGGCCGCCGGCACGGTCATCCCGGCCGTCGGGGCCCGCGAACTGGGGCACGGGGTCGGTCTCGTCGCCGGGCGCCGCCTGTCCGCCTGGACCTGGACGCGGGTGGCCGGCGACGCCATGGACCTGGGCCTGCTCGGGCAGGCGATGGCCGACCGCTGCGGTGAGCGGCGCCGACGGCTCGCGCTGACCACGGCCGTGGTGGCCGGCATCACCGCCCTCGACCTGCTCGCCGCGTTGGGCACGGCGCGCGCCCGCCGGGCCCACGGCCGGAAGATCCGCATCGACATGGCGGTGACCGTCAACCGCACCCCGGCCGAGGCGTACCGGTACTGGCGGGATGTGGAGAACCTGCCCCGGTTCATGTCGCACGTGGAGTCGATCCGTGCGATCGACCTGCGCAGGTCGCACTGGACGGCGCGGGGGCCCGCCGGCCGCCACATCGAATGGGACGCGGAGATCGTCGACGACCAGCCGAACCGGTCGATCGCCTGGCGGTCGCTGCCCGGCACCCGGGTGCCGAACGCCGGTCGGGTCCGGTTCGTGCCCGCCCCGGGCGAGCGGGGCACCGAGGTACGCGTCCAACTGGGTTACGCGCCCCCGGCCGGAGCGCTGGGCCGCGCCGTGGCCAAGCTGTTCGGGGAGGAGCCGGAGCAGCAGGTCCGCGACGACCTGCGCCGGTTCAAGCAGGTGCTCGAGACCGGCGACGTGGTCCGCTCGGAGGGCAGCCCGGAAGGCATCTCCGCCCGGCAGCAGATCATGCAGCGTCCCGCCCAGCCGATGCCCAGTGGCATCCGGCCCTGAGCCGCCCGGCGCACGAGGAGGAGCAAGGATGAGGGCCACCGCCTGGATGGGCAAGGACAAGGTCAAGGTCATCGACGTACCGGACCCGACGATCCTCAGTCCCCGGGACGCGATCGTACGGATCACCACGACCGCGATCTGCGGCTCCGACCTGCACCTCTACCACGGCTACATTCCGGCCATGCGCAAGGGCGACATCCTCGGACACGAATTCATGGGCGAGGTCGTCGAGGTCGGTCCGCAGGTGCGCAACCTGCGTCCGGGCGACCGGGTGGTGGTGCCCTTCCCGATCGCCTGTGGACACTGCACGTCCTGCCAGCGCGGCCTCTACTCGGTCTGCGAGAACTCCAATCCCAACGCCGGCATCGCCGAGAAGATCATGGGCCACTCGCCGGCGGGCATCTTCGGCTACTCCCACCTCCTCGGGGGTTACGCCGGCGGCCAGGCCGAGTACGCGCGGGTGCCGTTCGCCGACGTCGGGCCGCTGAAGGTGCCTGACGAGGTGCCCGACGAACAGGCGGTGATGCTCGCCGACGTCTTCCCGACCGGCTACATGGGTGCCGAGATGTGCGACATCAAGCCGGGGCACCTGGTGGCCATCTGGGGAGCCGGCCCCGTCGGGCTGCTCGCCGCCGCCAGCGCCCAGCTGCTCGGCGCGGAGCGGGTGTTCGTCATCGACCGGTACCCGTACCGGCTGCGGCTGGCCCGCGAGCACACCGGCGCCGAGACGATCAACTACGAAGAGACCGACGTGCTGGACGCGCTCAACGAGCTGACCGCCGGTCGGGGCCCGGACGCGTGTATCGACGCCGTGGGCCTGGAAGGGCACCACGGTAACGCGGCCATCTACGCGTACGACCGGGCCAAGCAGGCGGTCCGGGCGGAGACCGAGCGTCCGTTCGCGTTGCGCCAGGCGATCCTGGCCTGCCGCAGCGGCGGGGTGGTCTCGGTGGTGGGCGCGTACGGGGGATTCATCGACAAGTTCCCGATGGGCGCCTTCATGAACCGGGCGCTGACCATGCGTACCGGGCAGTGCCACGTGCAGCGCTACACCCGGCCGCTGCTGGAGCGCATCCAACGCGGCGAGATCGACCCGAGCTTCATCGTCAGCCACCGGATGCCGCTCAAGGACGCGCCGAAGGGCTACAAGACCTTCCAGAAGAAGCGGGACGAGTGCACCAAGGTGCTGCTCACCGTGTGACGGGGCGGGTGGTCCCCGACCACGCGAGCGTCTGGCGGCTCGCGGGCTCGATAGGGTGTCGGCATGCCCGTCGCGACCCACCGGCCCGTTCATGAGGTGCCGACGGCGGGGTCCGTTCGACGGTGAGTCGTACCCAGCCGCCCCGCCAGCGGCGGGTCGCCGCCGCGCCCCCGTCCACCTTCGCCCGGATCTCCCACCGGTGTGCCCGCACGGTCCGGTCCCGACCGTTCGAGATCGCGATCATCGTCCTCATCGTGGCCAACGGGGTCGTCCTCGGCATCGAGACGTTCCCGCACCTCGGTGCGGCCGGGCCCGTCCTGCGCTGGTTGGAGCTGGCGTTCCGGGCCGCGTTCGTCACCGAGATCGCCATCCGGGTGCTCGCCCATGGACGACGTCCACAGGAGTTCTTCCGGCACGCCTGGAACATCTTCGACTTCATGGTCATCCTGGCGATCTTCATCCCCGGGTTGCACGGCGACTCGGCGCTGCTGCGCGTGCTGCGGGTGGCCCGGGTACTGCGGCTGGTCCGGTTCTCTCCGGGCCTGCGGACGATCCTGGCGGCGCTGCTGCGCAGCCTTCCGGGCGTCGCCGGTTTCCTCGCACTGGCCATGGTGACGTTGTACGTCTACGGCATGGCCGGCTGGCTGATCTTCGGTGACACGTACCCGGAGCAGTACGGCGACATCGGGCGCTCGCTGCTGACGCTGTTCGTGCTGCTGTCCCTGGAGACCCTGCCCGACCTGATGGAACAGGGCATGGCGGTGTCCTCGTGGACCCTGCTCTACTACGTCAGCTACGTGATCATCACGGTGAACCTGCTGCTCAACATCCTGATCGCGGTCATCGTCAACTCGATGGAGGAGGCGCGCCGCCTGGAGATGACCGAGCGGTTGGCCCCCGGGTACGACGAGGACGGCGACGGCGTGCCCGACGAGGTCGACCGCATCGCGCTGACCCAGCGGCTGGACGACCTGCGTGCCGTCATCACCGAACTGGAGCGTGAACTGCGCATCGACCGCGAGGACGCGCACGCGCGGCACGGGGCGGCGGGCCGGCGCTCCGGCCGATAGCCTGTCCGGTGTGGAGGGTCGTCACCCGCCGGTGCCCGCGCCGGGCATCGCTCACGAGACCGACGGCGCCGACGCCCGGCTGCGTCCGGTGGCCGAATCCGACCTCGCCATGTTCCGACGGTTCTGCACCGAGCCCGGCCTGATCGGCCTGGGCTGGGGCGGCTTTCGAGACCCAGGCGCACCTGTGCGGCGCTTCGCGGTCGACGGTTGGCTCGGTAGGGAGGACGGCCGGCTGGTGGTCGAGGCCGGCCCGGACGCGGCCGCAGCCGGTTTCGTGCGCTACCAGGCCGGGCAGTACGCCCCCGGAGCCACCTACTGGGAGATCGGCATCGCCCTGCTGCCCCAGTGGCGCGGGCGGGGCGTCGGCTGGCGGGCGCAGGCCCTGCTCTGCGACTACCTCTTCGCGCACACTCCCGTGCAGCGCATCCAGGCCGGCACCCACCCGGAGAACGTGCCCGAGCAGCGGGCGCTGGAGAAGGCGGGCTTCCGGCTGGAGGGCGTGGTCCGTGCCTGCGAGTTCCGCGCCGGGCAGTGGCGCGACGGCTACCTCTACGGCCGGCTGCGCGACGACCCGTCGCCGTGGGACTGAGCGCTCAGGGCAGCGGCCACTCGTGCACCGGCCGGTTGCCGTGCATCAGGTCGACATAGTGCCGGACGACTTCGCGCAGCGCCGCCGGTCGGTCCAGGTGGTCGGCGGACTCCAGCCGATGCAGCGTGCCGACCTGCCAGCTCGCACCGTTGCGCCCGGTCAGGCAGCGCTGCTCGATGATGCCGAGCAGCCGGTCCCGCTCCTGCGGGTCCAACCCCCAGCGGTCCAGCCCGTGATGGGCCAACGGCAGGAGCCGGCGCAGCACCAGCTCGGTCACCGGCAGGTAGCCCAGGCCCGGCCAGAAGACCTGCGCGTCGATGCCGTGCCGGGCGCAGTTGCCGAAGTTCTCCTCGGCGGCGCTGAACGACATCTGTGACCACAGTGGCCGATCGGATTCGGCCAGCGCGCGGACCAGGCCGAAGTAGAAGGCGCCGTTGGCGATGGTGTCCACCACGGTCGGCCCGGCGGGCAGCACCCGGTTCTCCACCCGCAGGTGCGGCCGGCCCCGCAGCACGTCGTAGACCGGGCGGTTCCACCGGTAGACAGTGCCGTTGTGCAGCCGTAGTTCGGCGAGCTTCGGCACGCCGCCCGCCGCGAGCGTCGCGGACGGGTCCTCCACGTCGCAGACGGGCAGCAGGGCCGGAAAGTAGCGGACGTTCTCCTCGAACAGGTCGAACACGCTGGTGATCCACCGCTCGCCGAACCACACCCGCGGGCGTACGCCCTGCGCCTTGATCTCCTCCGGACGGGTGTCGGTGGCCTGCTGGAACAACGGGATCCGGGTCTCCCGCCACAGCTCCCGGCCGAACAGCAGCGGTGAGTTGGCGCCCACCGCCACCTGAACCCCGGCGATGGCCTGCGCGGCGTTCCAGTAGTCGGCGAACTGGGCCGGGCTCACCTGGAGGTGGAACTGGGTGCTGGTGCAGGCCGCCTCCGGCGTGATCGTGTCGGCGGTGACGGCCAGCCGCTCCACCCCGTTGATGGTGATCCGCAGATCCTCACCGCGCGCGGCGAAGATCTGCTCGTTGAGCAGTTCGTAGCGGGGGTTCGCCGACAGCGTCCGGGCGTTCAGGTGATGGGGAAGCAGGCTCGGCAGGATGCCGATCATCACCAGGTGCGCGCCGAGCGCCCGCGCCTTCTCCTCGGCGGCGTTCAGGCTGGCCCGGACATGTTCCTCGAACTGCGCCGTGCCGGTGCCGGTCAGCCGTCGCGGCGCGACGTTGATCTCCAGGTTGAACTGGCCGAGCTCGGTCTGGAAGCTCGGGTCGGCGATGGCGGTCAGCACCTCGTCGTTGCGCATGGCCGGTTGGGACTCGGCGTCGATGAGGTTGAGCTCGATCTCCAGCCCCGTCATCGGGCGGTCCACGTCGAAGCGGGACTCGCGCAGCATCTCGGCGAAGACGTCCAGGCAGCGGCGGACCTTGTCCCGGTAGCGTGTCCGATCCTCCCGACCGAAGGTACGTGTGCCGACGAATTCGCCCATGGTCACCACCCGAGTCACCGCTGGTCCTCCTAACCTCCCATTCAGGCGCGGAAGGGGGAAGAGCATGTGGAACCTTCTCTACCCGTGCGCGCATCGGGTGATTCCCATCGCGTCCGGCCGGTCGTGTCCGGCTCCGCGCCCCACCACGGCTACGATGGCCCGCCGAGGGGTGGTGGCGGTGGCGATGCGCGACAGGGTGACCAGGCTGTTCGTCGGTGCGGCGATCGCCGAGGCGTGTTCCTGGCTCGGTCTGCTGATCGGGATGGTGGTCAAGTACGGCCCGCCCGGCAACGAGCTGGGCGTGAAGATTTTCGGGCCGATCCACGGCGCGCTCTTCGTCGGGTACCTGCTGCTGGTGCTCCTCGTGGCCCGGCGTCACCGGTGGAGCCTGCTGGCCACCGGCGTGGCGCTGGCCTGCGCCGTACCCCCGTTCGCGACGCTCGCCTACGAACGCTGGGCCTACCGCCGGGGGATGCTCGGCGCGACGGAGGCCGAGGCGCCCCCGCAGCCCGCCGCGGTGCGCTGAGCCGCCGGCGGACGGCGGCTCACCCGGACAGGAAGCCGGCCAGCAGCGCCTCGTCGGCCACCCGATCCGGCCCGAGCCCGGCCCGGTAGTCCTCGCACATCGCGTGCACCGTGGCGGGGTCGTGGATCGCGCGCCGGTAGTCGGCGTACGCCTCCACGCCCATCCGCTCCGGTGAGCCGCCGTACCAGGCGTCCGGGTCGGCGTTGATGACCCGCTCGGCCGGCTTGTCGAGCTGGCCGAGAAAGAACCAGTGCCACCAGCGGGCGGCGAACCGGGCGTCGGCGCGTGCCAGCGCCTCGCCGATGGGTACGCCGTCGAGCACACCGAGGCGGCTGACCCGGTCCGGGTGGTCCAGCGCGGTCCGCATCGCGACGTAACAGCCCCGGTCGTGGCCGATCACCGCGGCGCGCTCGTGACCCAGTGCGTCGAGCAGCGCCACCACATCGGCGGCCATTGCCCGCTTGGCGTACGACGAGTGGCCGGGGGTGTCCGGCGGCGCGGTCGAGCCGCCGTAGCCGCCCGGGGTGCCCGGCCGGTCGGGTCCGGAAACCTCCGGTCGGCCGGGGCATCGGAGAGCGGCGTCAGGTCAGCGCCGACCAGGCGGCGACGCCGAGCACCAGCAGCAACCCGAGCATGGCCTGCAGCAGCAGCGGCGGGCCCAGGTGCGTCCAGAGCGTCGCGGTACGCGGGGTGAGCAGCTGCCCGGTGGTGAGGTTGACGATCCGCTCGATCCGCGGCGGCAGGTCGGGGTCGCGCTGCGGTCGCAGGGTCAGCTGGACGTGGTCGGCGGGGTGCAGCGCGCTCTGCGGCAGGTGTCCGTGCAGCTCGACCTCGTAGAGCCCGCCGGTGTTGTCGCGCAGCCGCACCGGGGTGACCAGATATTCGGGTCCCTTGGTCAGGTCCTTCCAGCGCCGCCGAGCCCCGCCGCCGCTGCCGGGCAGGACGGCGCGCACCACCCGCATCAGCAGCGCGCCCACGCCGGCCGCCGCCAGCACGGCGATCAGGACCGGCTTGCCGACGGCGATCTCCCGTGTGTACCCCTCCAGGAACCGGACCACCCGGCCGGTGAAGATCCGCTGCGTCGGATGTGCGATCCGCCGGGTATCGAGTCCGCTGTCCATGACCACCACCGAGAGTCCTGATCCGTTCACTGATGGTATCCGCGTGGCGGGTTGAACGGCGTGAATGAAACCTGGTCACGCACTCATGTCCGGCCAGGTGACATTCCGGGCGGCACGGGTATGCGCAGGGCCGAGCTGGAAAGGGGTCGAGCATGCAGCTGTCCTTCCTGCGCCCGCTCTACGACCGCCCCGGGCCGTGGTGCTCGGTGTACCTGGACGCGTCGGCGGACACGCACGACGCCCACCCGGCGCTCGACCTGCGCTGGCGGGCACTGCAGGGCCAACTGATCGACCAGGGGGCGGACGAGCCGACGGTCGCCGCGCTGGACCGGGTGATCCGGGGGCACGACCCGATGCCGGGGGACTACGGCCTGGCCGCCTTCGCCACTCGCGGCCAGGTGGTGCTCACCGAGTTCCTCTCCGCACCACCACTGCGCGACCTCGCCTCCTACGCGCCGCTGCCGCACGTGATGCCGCTGCTCGCTCAGCGGGGCGAACAGGTGGCCTGGGTGCGGGTGCTGGCGGACCGGACCGGCGCGGACGCGATGGCGGTCAGTGCCGGGGGAGTGCCGCGTCGGGCGCACATAGTCGGCCGCGAGAGCTTCCAACTGCGCCGGGTGCAGCCGGGTGGCTGGTCGCAGTCGCGCTACCAGCGCGCGGCCATGGAGGCGTGGCACCACAACGCCGGTGACGTGACCGCCGCTACCGTCGAGCTGGCCGAGAAGGTCGGCGCGGACGTGGTGGTGGTCGCCGGGGACATCCGGGCCACCGGAATGATCGCCGCGCAGATGCCGGTGCGCTGGCAGGATCTGGTGGTCCGCACCGATGCCGGCTCCCGGGCCGGTGGCGCCGACCAGACCCTCCTGGACGACCTGACCGTGCAGACCATCGCCGAGGTGGCCGACCAGCGGATCACCGCGGCCCTGGACCGGTTCGGCACCCAGGAGGACGTCGGCGCCGGTCTCGCGGCCGTGGTCGCCGCACTGCAACGCAACCAGGTCGACAACATGCTGATCGTGGACGACCCGTCCGCCAACGGTGAGCTGTGGATCGGCCCGGAGCCGACGGAGATCGCCGTCGACCCGGGGCAGCTGAGCGCCATGTCGGTCGACGATCCGCAGCGGGTACGCGCCGACGCGGCCCTGGTACGCGCGCTCGTCGGCACCGACGCCGAGCTGACCGTGCTCGGCCCCGACGAGGCGCCGGAGCTGACCGACGGGGTCGGCGCGGTGCTGCGGTACGTGGACGCGAGCACCCCGGGGCGCGGCAATGGCTGACCGGATCGCCGCCGATCTGGTGGTCGAACGGCTGCGCGCCTGGCGGGTCCCGCGGGCCTTCGGCTACCCGGGCGCGGCCATCGCCCCGCTCGTCGCGGCGCTGGACCGCGCCGGTGGCGACCCGGAGTTCGTGCCGGCGCGGCACGAGGAGGCCGCCGCCTTCATGGCGACCGGGCACGCGAAGTTCACCGACGGTATCGGGGTCTGCCTCGCCACCCAGGGTCCGAGCGCGGTGCAGCTGCTCAACGGCCTCTACGACGCCAAGCTGGACAGCAAGCCGGTCGTGGCGCTCGTCGGTGAGGACATCTCCGGCCCGCTGGGCGGCGCGCACCAGGAGATCGGGCTGACCCGCCTCTTCGCCGACGTGTGCAACCAGTTCGTCCACTACGCGCGCAGTGCCGCCCAGGTGCCGACCCTGCTCGACCAGGCGTTCCGCACCGCCGCGGCGACCCGCAGCCCGGTCTGCGTGGTCCTGCCGCGAGAGGTGCAGGAGGCGGCCGTACCCGACCTTCAGGCGTACGGCATCGGCGTGATCACCGCGACGCCCGGTGAGCCGTTGGCCCGGGTGCTTCCGCACGAGGTGGACCTGGCGGCCGCCGCGCAGCTGCTCGGTGCCGGCCAGCGGGTGGCGATCCTGGTCGGGCAGGGGGCCCAGGACGCGGAGGACGAGGTCGTGGCGCTCGCCGACCGGCTCGGCGCCGGAGTGGCCTGCTCGCTGCTCGGCAAGCCGGTGCTCGACGAGCGGTTGCCGTACCACGCCGGCGTGCTCGGCGAGGCGGGCACGCGTGCCGCCGCCGAGCTGATGGGCGGCTGCGACACGCTCTTGCTGGTGGGTACCAACGACCCGTGGACCAGCTACCTGCCGATGCCCGGGCAGGCGCGCACGGTGCAGATCGACATCGACGGCCGCCGGGTCGGCAGCCGTTACCCGGTGGACGTCCCGCTGGTCGGTGACGCGGCCGAGACGCTGCGGGCGCTGCTGGCGCGGGTGCCGGACCGGCCGAGCCCGCAGTGGCGGGCCACGGTGGAGAATTCGGTGGACCGCTGGCGGCGGGAGCTGGTCGACCGGGCGAGCGCGCCGGCCGAGCCGGTGAACCCGCAACTGGTTCTCCAGGAACTCTCCTCGCGGTTGCCGCGTACCGGTGCGGTCGCTGTGGACGTCGGGTCGGTCATCTACTGGTACGCGCGTCACCTTGAGTTGCAGCCCGGCGTGAACGCGCAGCTGTGCGGCACGCTCGGTTCGATGGGGTGCGCCCTGCCGTACGCGGTCGCGGCCAAGCTCGCCGCACCGGACCAGCCGGTGATCGCGCTGCTCGGCGACGGCGCCATGCAGCTCAACGGTCTGGCCGAACTGGTCACCGTGGCCCACCACTGGCCCCGTTGGCAGGATCCGCGGCTGGTGGTGCTGGTGCTGAACAACCGCGACCAGTCCGGCACGGGTGCCGGTCGCCAGCCGGTCACCGACCCGGCTCAGCGCCGCCCCGACGTGCCGTACGCCGGCTGGGCCCGGCTGCTGGGGCTGCACGGCATACGGGTGGACCGCCCGGAGTTGGTCGGGGCCGCCTGGGACGAGGCGCTGGCCGCGGACCGTCCCTGCGTCGTGGAGGCGGTGGTCGACGCCGCCGTGCCGCTCGCGCCGCCCGAGCCGGCGTTGGCCGACCTGCGGAGTCTCTTCGCCGACGGCGACGCCGCCCGCCGGGTCCGCGAGCAGGTGGACCGGCAGATCTCGGTGGCCGCGGACGACATCGTCTAGCCAGCCGCCGCGACCCGCCACCGACCCGCGTTGATCATGAAGTTATCGCCTCGACACGCCGGGGCGGAGCGCAACAACTTCATGATCAACAAGGGGGCGGGGGTGCGCTGGGACACGGCTTCGGGAAGGGGCCGGATCGGGCAGGACACCGCCAACCGGCCGGTACCGGCGAAGTGTCCCCGATCAGCGGATTGGACCCGGCAGGTGGCGGAGGGCCCGTTTGAACCGCATCGGGACGGGAAGCCGGGCCGCGTGGTGAGCGAACGAGGCAAGGTGGGGCCGGTGCACAAGGTGCACGAGGGGCTCGTGGCAGCGGACGCCGGCCTGGCCGGCGACCGGGTCGTCACGGGCGGCAGCGTGGCACGTGTCCTGGTCGCCGCCGCGGCCCGTGCCCTGCGCGGTGCGGACTGCGCCGACCTGGGGCATCCGGGCCCGGCGTCCCGGTTCCCCGGCGCCCCTGATCCCGTCCGCCGGGCGGCGGTCACCCGGGCGGCCGGACGGGTGGCGCTCACCGCCGCGCAGGTCGCCGACGTCGACGCGGAGCGGGTGGCGCGCTGGTTCGTCGACCAGTACCCCCGCCGCAACTACCCGGGCGTCGTCATCGGCTCGCCGCACGGCGCCGCCGTACACCTGGCGGTCGCCCTCGGGGTGCCCTGGCTGCCCGCCGGCTTCGAGATGACCGTGCACTGGGCGCAGGGCGCGGTGGACCGCCCCGGCGCCGCGTTGGACCACGGGACGGCGCTCGTCGCGCGCCTGCTCGCCGGCAACGACGACCTGCACGTGCGCCAGGTGCACTGCCCGGCGAGCCGGGGCGCCTTGGCCGGAGCGACAATCATGCTCGCGGCCCGGTGGCGGACGCTGCCCGCGGCGTACCGGCGGTTCCTGGGCGACCGGCTGGCCCCGGGCGCGCCGGTGCTGCTGCTGCGCGACGCGCGGACCTGGCCGGTGGTGGAGGTGGGGCAGGGGCACAGCTTCCAGGTCGGTTGTCCGGCCAGCGGGCTGGACCCCGTCGACTTCCATCCGGACAGCCACGCCCTGCGTCAGGTGCTTCGCTCCGCGGGTGGCGACGCGGCCCGCTGGGAACCTCCACAGGTCTCCTCACCATCCGGGTACGCCGAGCACGGCGTGGAGTCGGGTTTCGAACTGAGCGCCCGGGACTGGGCCGGGCGTCACGAAGGGATCCTGCACCGAGTGCTCTTCCCCCGGCCCGAGGGGCTCAGCGCCGTCGTGGCGGACCTCTACCGCCGGTGGCTGCGGGCCGCGGGCAAGACCGGTGACCGGCTGGTGGTGGAGTGCGGTCGGCTGCTCGACCCGTGGCAGGTGGTGCGGGCCGGGCTGGTGCCGTACTGGTGCGAGAACGCGACGCGGCGCAGCGTCGAGGGGGTCGAGTGGTGGCTCGCCGGCAGCGAGCCGTACAGCTCCGTGGACGTGCTGCCCGAACCGCCCGGGGTCCGTTCGCCCGCCCTCGCCGGTCTGCCGCAGTGGCTCGCGGTGGCCGGCTTCGGCCGCCGCCGCCGGGCCCTGGACCGTACCTCCGCGCGGGGCTACCCCGTCGCCTCCGTGCCCACCCGTCGGGCCACCGAGGTGCTGCGGGCCCAGCCGTACGACCTTCCGGCGCCGCCCGCGTTGACCGTGGCCGAGGCGTTGGCCGTGTTCCGCGACGGCGGCACCCACCAGGGATTGCTCGTCTCCTGAAGGCGCGCCCGGCTCTCTTGCGGCAAGCCCAGCGAAACATCCTCGCGAACCCGGGATCCCGTGATTGAGTACCTACGGAGCGGGAACATCGCAGGCTGCGATGGACTGATCACGTTGCGCAGCGTGGTGTCGTCGCCCCGCTGGCGTCCCAGTCACGTAACCCACTTCCGGCCCGGTGCGTGGTCCGACCACGCGCACGACCGGCTTTCCCAATCCGGGCGGGGGACCTTCCTGAGGGAGGCGCGGATGTTCGGAAAGACCGCCACAAGCACACCACCACCCACCGAGCGAGGCCTGGAGGACCTCGACGCGGCCGCATTGGCGTACGCGGCGCGGATCGAGGGACTACCGCCCGAACGGCGACAGGAGGCCCGCGACGACCTGGTGCGGTTCGCCCTGCCGTTCGCCGGCCGGCTCGCCCGTCGCTACCGGGGGCGGGGGGAACCGCTGGAGGATCTGGAGCAGGTGGCCCGGCTGGGGCTGGTGAACGCTGTCGACCGGTACGACCCGGAACGGGGCTCCTTCACCGCGTACGCGGCCATCACGATCGTGGGCGAGATCAAGCGGCACTTCCGAGACCGGACGTGGGGCGTACACGTACCCCGTCGGCTACGTGACCTGATCCTCGAGGTCGGGCAGGCCACCGCGGCGCTGACCAGCGAACTGTCCCGGGCGCCGACGGTGGCCGAACTGGCCCAGCGGCTGGAGACACCGGAGGAGGAGATCCTCGCCGCGTTGGAGTCGGCCGCCGGCTACAGCCCGGCCTCGCTCAACGCCCCGGTCGGCGGGGAGAGCTCGGCCGAGTTCGGTGACCTGGTCGGCGAGTCCGACAACGCGCTGGAATCCGTCGACGACCGGGTCACGGTCAGTGGACTGCTGCACCGCCTGCCCTGGCGGGAGCGGCGGATCCTGGCCATGCGGTTCTACGGCAACCAGACCCAGGCGGAGATCGCGGCCCGGTTCGGCATCTCGCAGATGCACGTCTCCCGGCTGCTGTCGCGCGCGCTGACCTGGCTGCGCCAGGCGATGCTCGCCGACACGCCGCCGCCGTGGCAGAACGGCGCGGCCGAGAGCGAGTCGACCAAGTCACGCATCTCGGTGCGGCAGAACGGCGACCGGGTGGTGGTCGAGGTCGGCGGCGACGTCGACCGCGACGGCGCGGACCAGCTGCGCCGGGCGATGCTGGAGGCGGTCACCGGCCAGCCGAGCGAGGTCGTGGTCGACCTGGTCGGCGCGGGCGGGGTCGACGCCGGTGGAATCGCCGCGCTCGTGGCCGGCCGGGAGGCGGCCGCCCGCACCGGCGTACCGCTGCGCCTCACCCGGGTGCAACCGGCGGTGCGTCGCTCGCTGACCGCCGCCGGCCTGCCACCGGCCCGCGACTGATCGGCCCGTCCGGGTCGCACCGCGGCATGCGGGAAGGGGCCCCCGGAAACACCTGCCAGGCGTTTCCGGGGGCCCCTTCCTTCGTTCGGCCCGCGTGCCCGTCACTGCTCCGGCTGGTCGCCGTGGCTGCGCGGGTGGCTCCACTCGTCGTTCTCCTGCGGCGCGCGATGCGCCCCGAGCGGGTTGCCCTCCGGCTCGTCGGTCTCCTCGAAGCTCGGCCGACGGACCTGCTCCGGGTCCGGCACGTGCACCGGACGGGCGCCGGACTGCGGCGCCGGCACGTACTCCTCCGCCTCGCGGGGGCCGTGCGCGCCCTCGGCGGACGGCGATTCGGGCAGCTGGGTGACGTGTCGCAGCTCGTCATGGAACTTCTGCGGCGGCCGGGTGGTGCGCTGCGGCAGGTCGCCACCGAGGTCGGAGACGACCGCGCCGTACTTGGCGTCGAAGGCCGGCCGCTCGGAACGGATGCGGGGCATCCGATCGAAGTTGCGCAGCGGTGGCGGGCACGTCGTGGCCCACTCCAGTGAGTTGCCGAACCCCCAGGGGTCGTCCACCGTCACCTGCGCCCCGTACCGCCAGGTCTTCCAGACGTTGTAGATGAAGAACAGGGTGGACGCGCCGAGCACGAACGACCCGAGGGTGGAGATCGTGTTCAGCATGGTGAATCCGTCGGTGGGCAGGTAGTCGACGTAGCGGCGCGGCATGCCCTCGCTGCCCAGCCAGTGCTGTACGAGGAACGTGGCGTGGAAGCCCAGGAACATCGTCCAGAAATGGACCTTGCCGAGGCGTTCGTCGAGTAGCCGGCCGGTCATCTTCGGGAACCAGAAGTACACGCCGCCGAAGGCGGCGAAGACGATCGTGCCGAAGAGTACGTAGTGGAAGTGGGCGACGACGAAGTAGGTGTCGGTGACGTGGAAGTCGACCGGCGGGCTGGCCAGCAGCACGCCCGTGAGCCCGCCCAGCAGGAAGGTCACCAGGAAGCCGATGGCGAACAGCATCGGCGTCTCGAAGGTGAGTTGCCCCTTCCACATCGTGCCGATCCAGTTGAAGAACTTCACCCCGGTCGGCACGGCGATGAGGTAGCTCAGGATGCTGAAGAACGGCAGCAGCACCTGCCCGGTGGCGAACAGGTGGTGCGCCCAGACCGTCATCGACAGCACGGTGATCGCGATGGTGGCGAGCACCAGCCCCAGGTAACCGAAGATCGGTTTGCGCGAGAACACGGGCAGGATCTCGGTGACGATGCCGAAGAACGGCAGCGCCACGATGTAGACCTCGGGATGGCCGAAGAACCAGAACAGGTGCTGCCAGAGCATCGGTCCGCCGGTGGCCGGGTCGAACACGTGCGCGTTCAACAGCCGGTCCGCGCCCAGCGCGAGCAGCGCCGCGGCGAGCAGCGGGAAGACCAGGATCACCAGCACGCTGGTGAGCAGGATGTTCCAGGTGAAGATCGGCATCCGGAACATCGTCATGCCGGGTGCGCGCAGGGTCAGGATCGTGGTGATCATGTTGACCGCGCCGAGGATCGTCCCCAGTCCGGAGATGACCAGGCCGACGAGCCACATGTTGCCGCCGACGCCGGGGGAGTGCTCCACGTCGGAGAGCGGGGTGAATGCGAACCAGCCGAAGTCCGCCGCCCCGCCCGGGACGAGGAAGCTGCCGAGCACGATCGATCCGCCGAACAGGTAGAGCCAGTAGGCGAGCGCGTTGAGTCGGGGGAAGGAGACGTCCGGGGCGCCGATCTGGAGCGGCACGATGTAGTTCCCGAACGCGAATACCAGTGGCGTCGCGAAGAGCAACAGCATCACCGTGCCGTGCATGGTGAACAGCTGGTTGTACTGCTCGGGGGAGAGGAACTGCAGCCCGGGCCGGGCCAACTCCCCCCGCATGAGCATCGCCATCACCCCGCCGATCACGTAGAACGTGAACGACGTGGTGAGGTACATCAGGCCGATGAGCTTGGCGTCGGTGGTGCCGAGGAGCTTGACGATGGTGCTACCGCGGACCACCTCGCGGAACGGGCCGGGATAACCGCCGAACTGCGCCGGTGCGAGGATCGCCGGGCCTCTGTCCCGGCCCGGCTCCGTCGTGACCCGCTTGGGCATGGCCTCACCCCCGTCGTCGCGTAAGAGGACGGGCGTGACTACCCGCCCCTGCCCTATGAAACCAGGCTGAAGGGGTATACCGGGTCAATTCGCAGTGTCGGGCCGATACTCGGTCAGATCGCCGGCACCATAGCCCAGACCGCCTTTCCGTCCCCGGCCGGCACGCTGCCCCAGCGCTGCGCCAGCTGACGGACGAGCAGCAGCCCCCGGCCGCCCTCGGTGCGGACGTCGGGAGTGCGCGCCTGGACGGCCTGCCGGCTGCCGTCGACGACGGCGATGTGCAGGTACGGCCGGCGCAGGGTCAACGTGACCTGCATCGGCGTGCCGGCGTGCCGGACCACGTTGCCGACCAGTTCGCTGAGGACCACCGAGGCGGGACCGGCGACCTCCGGCAGTTGCCACCGGGCGCACGCGTCGCTCACCAGTTCACGGGCCCGCCGGCAGGCTTCCGCGACGGGCTCCAGCCGGGCCTGCAGCCGAGGTGCGGCGGCCGCTCCGGCCGCCCGGGTCGCCTCGGCGCAGTCCCGCCGGACCGGCACCACCCGGCACGCGGTGGACTCGGCCAGCCAGCGTGCGGCCGTCGGCGGCGGGGCACAGAGCACGACCGGTACGGACGGCCACTCCTCGGCGCGGCGGGCCGTGGCGGCGAAGACGGCCAGTGCCAGGCGGTCCTCAACGGCGACCGCGCCCAGGTCGACCACGAGGGCGTCGGGCTGGGCGGCCAGGCAGGTGTCGAGCGTCCGGTGCACCGCCCGCATCGTGCCCAGGTCGAGGATCCCGTCGAGCCGGACGACGGTCACCGGCGACCCGTCGCGCACCTCGCAGGTGATCCGGCTCGACATCTCGCCCTGGCCCTCTCGCGTCTCATCGGTGGGACCCTCGAACTACCCCCGGGGCGAATCGACCAAACCGCGACGCCCGGCCTCACCCAGCCGTTCGCCGGGCGGTCAGCAGGCCGAGCGCGATCATGCCCGCGCCGAGGCCCAGGTGCAGCCAGTTGTCGGCGCCGTTGAGCGGGAGGAAGTTCGCCCCACTGTCGGCGTCCATCACCACGCCGTAGAGCCAGAGCACGAGATAGACGGCACCGCCGCCGACGAGGTACGCCCGGGCGCGGGTGACCGTTCGGGACAGCGCCAGCCCGACCACCCCGAACCCGAGATGGACGAGGTTGTGCAACACCGACACCTGGAACGTGTCGAACAGCGCGGCTCCCGAGTGGTGGCCGGCGAAACGTAGATCGTCGTAGGGGTTCGTGACCCCGGGTACGAAGCCGAGCACCCCGATGACGAGGAAGACGACCGCCACGATGCCGGTGACCCGCCGTACCGGTGCCTTGCCGTCGGCCGGATTGGGGCGGGCCCGGGAGTGCGCCATCGGTCCGATCACCGACGTCTCCTCCCTCTGCGGCCTCAGCCAGGCGCGGCTACCCGTGGACCGGCCCGGCAAACCGGCGACGACCGCTGGCCGCGCTCGCTGCCGGGCCGGTCCACGGGTCCTGCCCGTCGGCAGGTCCCCGGACGTCTCGCCGGCCCCCGCCGAGCCGGGATCAGGCCGCTTGAAGGTCGGCCGCCGGCGCCAGGTGGCGGACCCGTTCGTAGAGGGCGAGGTACCTCTCGGCCATCGCGGCCGGGGTGAAGCGGGCCACCGCCTCCCGGCGGCACTCGTCCGGGTCGAGCAGGCCGGTAGCCAGCACGAGCTCACCCAGCTCCTCCTCGCCGGTGGTGAGCAGCCCGGTGCGGCCGTGCTCGACGAGCTCGGGCAGGCAGCCCCGAGCGGTGGCGACCACAGGGGTGCCCAACGCCAGCGCCTCGACCACGGCCGTCCCGCCGGGTTCCTCCCAGCGCAGCGGGAACAGCGCCACGCGAGCCCCGGCGAGCAGCTCGTCGCGCTCCCGTCCGGCGACCGTTCCGACCCAGCGGACCAGGTCCCCGTCCACGTACGGCGCGACCTCGTCGTAGAAGAAGCGGACGTCCGGGTTCTGCCGGGCCTCCTCGCCGGCGGCGGCGAGGTCCGCCGGCCGGTGGTACGGCCCGACCGGCCCGGCCAGCACCAGCGGGAAGCCCACCTGCCGGGCGAGCCGGGCGCCCACGTCCTGCCCCTTGCCCGGGTTGATCCGGCCGAGCACGACCACGTGTTCGCCCTTCTCCGGCCGGGGCCGCCGATCGGCGCCCACCGCGAGCGGGGTGGACAGGTGCACGTGCCCCACCGAGTGGTCCTGCAAGGCGCGCGGCGCGCGGGCCAGCTGCGAGGCGGAGACGCCGTTGACCCGGACCCGGTCCCCGCCGTCGAGCCGGCCGTAGAGCGCGGGATGTTTGGTCAGATCCCAGTGCAGGGTGTGCAGCACCGGTGGCGCGTCCGGACCCATGGCGGTGAGCGTGGCCAGCCCCACCGCCTCGACGTGGTCGTGCACCAGGTCGATGTCGTCCCGGGCGTGCAGTTCCCGGACCACCCCGGCCAGGTGCGCCTGGGCGACCCCGCACACCTGGTTGTACGGCCGTTGCAGAGCGCCGAACTGGCCCTCGGGAAAGACCGACACCAACTCGTCGACCGGCAGCGCGCTGTCGGCCACGGAGGCGAGCACCACTCGGACGCCGAGGCGACGCAGCTCCGGCACCAGGGTCGCGATCACGTTCTCGATGCCGCCGTAGCCGGGCGGCGGCACGGACAGCCACGGACCGGCGTTCATCAGGACGGTGAGACTCATCGGGCCCGGCTCCTCTCCCGGGCGGCGTCGCCGGCCGTGGCCGCGCCACCGGTCGGCCTGTCGCTCACGCGGCCACGCGAGCGGCCGGTGCCCCTGCGGCGGTCGCGTCGAGCCGGCGGGGCGCTCACGCCGCCGCCACCCGCCGACGCGGCATCCGGTGCCGCAGCTCCGCCAGGGGCGGCCGCTCCTGGACGGACACGTCGCTGACCACGATCTCCCGCTCCAGGTTCGGCAGCCCCTCCGAGCCGCCCCGGCGGAACTGGGTCAGCAGCGGGGTCGGGTCGAGACCCGGGGCCGCCCAGCCGCGCCGCTGCAGCCGGGACCAGACGGTCAGCAGGATCTGCGCGGACATCCGGCCCAACGCGGCGGTGTCCTGATGCCGGTGCTTGCGCTCACCGAGGTCGACCTGGGCCAGCGCATCGAGCCCCACCAGCTCCAGCAGGTCGATGAGCATGGCCGTCTCCACCCCGTACCCGGAGACGAAGGGAACCTGGGCGAGCACGTCGCGCCGACCGGCGTACTCACCGGCGAGGGGCTGCACGAAGCCCGCCAGTTCGGGCCAGAACAGGTTCAACAGCGGCCGGGCCATCAGCTCCGTCACCCGCCCGCCACCGTCCGGCTCGACGCTCGTCGTACCGACCAGGGGTCGGTGGTAGAAGCCCTTGACGAAGTCGACCGACGGGTCGGTCAGCAACGGGCCGAGCAGGCCGGTCACGAAGTGTGGGCGGAACTCCCGCAGATCGGCGTCGACGAACGCCACCACATCCCCCTCGACGGCGGCGAGGCCGGCCCACAGCGCGTCGCCCTTGCCGGCCAGCCGGGGCAGCCCGCGGGTCATCGCGTCCTGGCTGACCACCTCGGCGCCCGCGGCCCGGGCCACCTGCGCGGTCCGGTCCGTGGACCGCGAGTCCACCACGATCAGTTCGTCGACCAGGGCGACCCGGTCCATCAGATGCTCGCGGATCGTCGCCACGATCGCGCCGACGGTCGCCTCCTCGTTGCGGGCTGGCAGCACCACGCTCACGCGACTGTCACCCTTGGCCCGCAACAGCCGTCGGGCGTCCCAATCGGCCGCCGAGGTCGTCCGGTAGGTGGCCCAGGCCTCCACCACCGGTGAGACGCTCGAATCAGTTTCCCGCACGGGCACACCCCCAGATCGTGGCCGAGAACGAACGTCTTTTTCCCACCGCCACCCTCGCGCTAACCAATCATGCCTAACGGCTTGATCGCGGCGTTCCCGCCGTGGACCGCACCCCGGGGACGTTTGGTTGCCCGCCCGGGTGGGGAGTGCTTGCCGCACGAGCTGCAGGGCCGGGCGGAGAGGCGGGGCCGATGGACAGGTGCCGGGTGGGGTTGGTCGGGGCCGGTGGCGTGGCGCAGCGCCACGCCCGGGTGCTGGCCGGGTTCGAGGACACGGAACTTCTCGGGGTCACCGACGTACGGCCCGCCGCGGCCGCGGCGCTCGCCGGCCTGCACGGTGTCCGGACGTTCCCGGACGTCGACACGCTGCTCGCGGCCCGGCCCGACGCGGTCTACGTCTGCGTGCCGCCCTTCGCGCACGGCCCGGTCGAGGAGGCCGTCGTGACCGCCGGGGTCCCGATGTTCGTGGAGAAGCCCGTCGCCGTGGACCTGGTCACCGCCGAGCGGGTCGCGGACCTGGTCGCCCGGCGCGGGCTGCTCACCGCGGTCGGTCACCACTGGCGGTACCTGTCGGTGGTGCAGCAGGCGCGGGACCTGCTCGCCGGTCGTACCGTCCGGATGGTCTCGGGTGCCTGGTGGGACAAGGTGCCGCCGGTCGAGTGGTGGTGCCGGCGGGACCGCTCCGGTGGCCCGGTGGTCGAGCAGGCCGCCCACGTGCTGGACCTGATCCGGGTGCTCGTCGGGGAGGCCGTCGAGGTGACCGCCTACGGCGACGGCGCCCCACCGCCGGTCGACGGCGCGGACATCGACTCGGTCACCGCCGCCGCGCTGCGCTTCGCCGGTGGTGCCGTCGGCACCCTGAGCACCGCCTGCGTGCTCGGCTGGAAGCACCGCGCCGGCCTGGAGATCCTCGCCGACGGTCTGGCGCTGACCCTGACCGAAGAGGGCTTGCTGGTCTGCGACCCCGACGGCGAGCGGCGGCTGCCCGCCGACCCGGAGACCGCCCGGGTGGCGGTGGACCGGGCCTTCGTCGACGCGGTCCGCGGCCTCGGCGACGACGTGCGCGTCCCGTACGCGGAGGCGCTGGCCACCCATCGGCTCGCGCTCGCGCTGGCCGACTCGGCCCGCACCGGCGGGCCGGTACGACTCGACGCCCCGGCCGCGGTGCCGCTGCGCAGTGCCGGGGTGACCGTCGATGCGTGACCGGGTGGTCGTGGTGGAGGAGCCCGGTCGGGTGGGTCTGGTCGAGCAGGATCCAGCGCCGCTGCGCCCGGGCACGTTCCGGGTGCGCACCCTGTTCAGTGGCGTCTCCGCGGGCACGGAGCTCAGCTACGTCAAGGGCACCAACCCCTACCTCCACGTCACCTGGGACGCCGACCTGGGCCTGTTCCGGCCCGGCACGCCCAGCACCCCGTATCCGGTGACCCGGCTGGGCTACATGCAGGTGGCCCGGGTGGTGGAGAGTGCCACTCCCGCCGTCGCCGAGGGCGCCGTGGGCGCGATGACGTACGGCCACCGCACCGGCTGGGTCGCCGACCCGGTCGCCGAGCGCTTCGTGCCGCTGCCCGACGACCTGGATCCGCTGCTCGGCGTCTACGTCGCCCACATGGGCCCGATCTGCGCCAACGGGCTGCTGCACGCCGCCGCCGACCTGTACGGCACCGACGTGCGGTCGCTCGGTGACGGGGTGCGCGGGCGCCGGGTCGCGGTGGTCGGCAGCGGCGTGGTGGCGCTGCTCACCGCGCTCTTCGCCCGGCGGCACGGCGCCGCCTCGGTGGTGGTGCTCGACCCGACGCCGCAGCGCCGGCAGGTCGCCGAGGCACTCGGGCTGGAGACCCTCGACCCGGACGCGGACGATCCGGCCGTGGTGCTCAAGACCCGCTGGGCGCACACGGCCGGCGACCGGGGCGCCGACGTCGTGTTCCAGTGCCGGGGTCAGGCCTGGGCACTGCGCCTGGCGCTGCGCCTGCTGCGCCCGCAGGGCACGGTGATCGATCTGGCCTTCTACCAGGCCGGAGCGGACGCCGTCCGGCTGGGCGAGGAATTCCACCACAACGGGCTCTCCGTCCGGTGCGCCCAGATCGGGCGGGTTCCCCGTGGCCTGGTCCCGGTCTGGGACCGGGAGCGGCTCTCGGCCGAGACGATCGACCTGCTGCGCGCGTACGGCGACCTGATCCGTAAGCACCTCGTCACAGCGGTGGTGCCGTTCGAGGACGCCCCTGTCCTGTTGACCGATCTCGCCGAGCGGCGCAGGCAGGAGCTGCAGGTCGTCCTCGCGGTGTGACCGGCTGGTCACCGCCCGGATCCGACATGCCGCCCGGGCGGGACGCGGAAGCCGCTCCGGTTCGCGTACCGTTGCCGCTCATGGGTGTGTCGCAACGGTTCAAGAGCAGGTTCCGGCGGTTCCTCCAGCGCCCGGGGACGACGGTTGACCTTGCCCCGCTGGAGAAGCTGCTGCCGGCGATCGAGGCGCGGGAGGAAGGCCTCCGCGCGCTGGACGACGCCGAACTCACCGAGGCCGCCGGCCAGGCCACGGGGTACGAGGAGATCTGCGCGATCGGCCGGGAGGCCGCCCACCGCGGGCTCGACCAACGGCCGTACGACGTCCAGTTGCTCGGCGCGATGGCGCTGCTCTCCGGCAAGGTCGCCGAGATGGCCACCGGCGAGGGCAAGACGCTCACCGCTGCCGTCGCGGCGTACGGGCACGTGCGGATGGGCAACGGCCCGGTGCACGTGCTCACCGTCAACGACTACCTGGCCCGTCGTGACGCCCAGTGGATGGAGCCGGTCTACACCCTGCTCGGCCTGACCGTGGGCTGGGTCAACGAGGCCTCCACGCCGCAGGAGCGCCGCGAGGCGTACGCCTGCGACGTCACGTACGTCTCGGTCAGCGAGGCGGGCTTCGACTACCTGCGCGACCAGCTCGTCACCGACATCGACGACCGGGTCCAGCCGCCGCTGTCCACCGCGATCGTCGACGAGGCCGACTCGATCCTGATCGACGAGGCGCGGGTGCCGATGGTGCTCGCCGGCGCGGTGGCCGGCGAGCAGGACCCGGTGCACGCCGCCGCCGCGCTGGTGCGCGGGCTGCGCAAGGGCCGGCACTACACCGTCGCCGAGGACGGCCGCAGCGTGGCGTTCACCTCCGCCGGGCTGGCCGCCATGGAGGCGAAGCTCGGCATCGACCTGTACGACGAGGAGCACGTCGAGCAGCTCTCCGCCGTGAACGTGGCACTGCACGCGCACGCGCTGCTGCACCGCGACGTGGACTACATCGTCCGGGACGGTTCGGTCGAGCTGATCGACGAGATGCGCGGCCGGGTGGCCCAGCGCCGCCGCTGGCCGGACGGGCTCCAGGCCGCGGTGGAGGCCAAGGAGGGCCTGGACGCCACCGCCGAGGGCGAGGTCCTGGGCACCATCGCCGTGCAGGCGTACATCGCCCTCTACCCGAAGGTCTGCGGCATGACCGCGACCGCGGTGCTCGTGGGTGACCAGCTGCGCGAGTTCTTCGGCCTGGAGGTGGCGGTGATCCCACCGAACACCCCCTGCATCCGCGAGGACGAGCCGGACCGCATCTACGCCACCCGGGCGGAGAAGGAGGAGGCGCTGATCGACGAGATCAAACGCTGCCACTCCGCCGGGCGGCCGGTGCTGGTCGGCACCCTCGACGTCAAGGAGTCCGAGCAGCTCGCCGCCGGTCTGCACGCCGCCGGTGTGCCGTGTGTGGTGCTCAACGCCAAGAACGACGACGAGGAGGCGGCGATCATCGCCGAGGCCGGTGCCTACGGCGCGGTGACCGTCTCCACCCAGATGGCCGGCCGCGGCGTGGACATCCGCCTCGGCGGGAGCGACCAGGCGGACCAGGAGCGGGTGGCCGAGCTGAACGGCCTGTACGTGATCGGCAGTGGCCGGCACGACAGCCGCCGGGTCGACGACCAGTTGCGCGGCCGGGCCGGCCGGCAGGGCGACCCGGGCGGTTCGGTCTTCTTCGTGAGCCTCGAGGACGACCTGGTCGTCCGGCACGCCGCCGACGCGGTGCCGCCGTCGCCGCGGATGAACGCCGACGGTCTGGTCACCGACGAACAGGTCGACTACGCGGTCGAGCACGCCCAGCGGGTCGCCGAAGGCGTCAACCACGAGATCCACCGCAACACCTGGCGCTACAGCGTCGTGATCGAGCAGCAGCGCAAGGCCCTGGCCGAGCGGCGTGAGCGGCTGCTCACCACCGACGTGGCCGCGCTCATGCTGCTCGACAAGGTGCCCGAGAAGGCCGGCGAGATGGACGAGGACCTGCTCGCCCGGGTGGCCCGCTCGATCGCGCTCTACCACCTCGACCGGCTCTGGGCCGAGCATCTCGCCGAGCTCTCTGAGGTGCGTGAGGGCGTGCACCTGCGCGCGCTGGGCCGGCTGGACCCGCTGGACGAGTTCCACCGGGCCGCCGTGCCGGCGTTCAACGAGCTGGTCCCGGAGATCGAGGCGCGTACGATCGCCACCTTCACCGAGACCGATTTCGATGAGGACTGGGAGCCGGACGAGGCGAAGCTCATGCGGCCGAGCGCCACTTGGACGTACCTCGTGCACGACAACCCGTTCGGCTCGGAACTCGACCGGTTGATCGCCTCCGTCGGGCGTCGGCTCACCGGCGCCTCACGCTGACCCCGCAGCGTCCGGCCGGCGCCGGCATCGCCGGCCGGACCTGCGTTTCAGCCCGTTTCGACCCAGGTAACCCCGGGTAGTAGGGCGGGTCCGAAGACTCGGGAGTGAGCAGACATGACACAGGTGATGGCACCGGCCGGGCGTGCCGAGACAGGCCGTGGGGCGGGGGCTGCACGCCCGTGAACCTCGACACCGACCAGCCGGCGGTGCCCACCGTCGGCGTGCTGGAGACTGCCGCGCTGCTGCGGGAGTTGACCGCAGGCCTGATAGCCGTGACCGATTTCGATGAGGCACTGGGCGCGCTCGTCCGGATCACCCGGGACGCCGTGGCCGGGGTGAGTTTCTGCGGATTCACCGCGCTGCGGGCCGGCCAGCCGGCCGGCGCGGCGGCCTCCGATCCGCGGCTCGCCGGCCTGGACGACCTCCGGTACGGCCCCGACTCGCCGTCGATGGACGCGATCCGACGCCGGGAGATGGTGCTGTCGGAGAACCTCGGTCGCGAACGGCGCTGGCCGGACTGGACGCCCCGCGCGGTCGACCTCGGCGTGCAGGGCGTGATCTCCGCCCCGCTCGACGTCGACGACCAGGTGCTCGGCGCGATCAACCTGTACGCCGGAGCCACCGACGCGCTCACCACCCAGCACCAGCTCACCGCGATGCTGCTCGCGGAACACGCCGGCCTGCTGCTGGCCGCCGTCCGGGACCGGGCCCGGCAGATCGAGGTCGCCGGCGAGCGGGACGCCTCCCTGCTGGACGGCGGAGTGGTCGGACAGGCGATCGGAGTGATCATGACCCAGCGCGGCTGCCCGGCCGAGGAGGCGCTCGAGGTGCTGCGCAGCGCCGCCGCCTCGCTGGACATACCGCTGCGGGAGGTGGCGGAACGGCTGGTGCGTACGGTCTCTCGCGCCCGCGAGAACTGAGCCGCGTCGCACCTTTCTCCGGTCTCGCGTCGTTTCACCCCGCGTGCGCCCGGGTAGCACCCTGGGCTCACCGATCGTCCGACCGGGGAGGCGACGATGCAGAGCCGGCTGCGGGTCCAGGGGCACCCGATTCAACCGATGCTGGTGACGTTCCCGTACGGGCTCTTCGTGAGCGCCGTCATCTTCGACCTGGCCGACGTGCTCGGCGGGCCGGCGTTCCTCGGCGAGGTCGGCTACTGGAGCGCGGTGGCCGCCCTGGTCGCCGCGGCCCTCGCCGCGATGGCCGGCATGGTCGACCTGTGGGACGTGCCCGGTGACCGCACCCGGCACACCGCGATCACCTTCAACCTGGTGAACCTGGCGATGGCCGGGCTGTTCCTGCTCGCCTGTCTGATCCGGGCCGACGCACCGCAGAACGGCGCGTCGCCGGTACTGCTCGGGACCGAACTGGCGGCGCTCGCCATCGGTGCGGTGGGGGTACGGCTCGGCGCCCGGCTGATGCGCCGGTTCGACGAGGGCCGAGCCGAGGCGACGACCTTCGACGCCCTGGGCGCGGTGTCCGGCTCGAGCACGGAGATCATTCGTCCCCGCCCCTGACGCAGGATCGTCCTTCCGCACGGCTCGGCACGGCACGGCGGCGCGAACGGTCCCGAGCGGCACCCTTCTCGCCCGCGCGGCCGCCCCGGCTGCACGCGCTGCACCGCCGCATCCGGGGCGACGGCCCGTTCGTCGCGCACGCCCGCCGCTTCCGCCTCGAGGCCCGGCGTTGATCCGCCTGCCGGCGGGCGTGCGGTCAGCCTCGTGGGTGGGCGTCGGCGTGGTGCGTGGCGAGCACGTCTTGCCCGAAGTCGCTGGCCGGGCGGCGCAGGACGGTGTGCGTGTGGTTGCCGTCGTCGGAGGTGCTGTCGTACTCGATCAGCAGGTCGTCGCCCTGGATCCGGTAGTAGTGCCGCCGACCGGGACAGGTCGGGCCGGCCCAGGCGAAGTGCAGCTCGCGGCCGTCGAGCCGGCGTGCCTCGCGGATCGCCAGCTCCGGCGGCAGCCGATCCAGGTAGACGGCGAGCAGCTGGTCCAGCAGTGCCCGGCCGGTCGGGCCGAGCCGGTCCGCCGGCACGCCCAGCGGCGCCAACGGGCCGTCCACCCGGGGACGGGTGGCGCTGATGATGTCGTCGGGCGCGTCGTCGGCGATGATCGCTGCCGCGCGTGCGGCGGGGCCCACCGAGTCCAGCAGCGCCCGAGCCAGGTCCTCCTCGACGCCGAGCGGGCGGGAGACCGGGTGCCCGGCGTGGCGGACGGCTGCGGGGTTCGCGCCGAAGAAGATCGGGGCGGGGGAGACCTGGTCGTCCACCACGGTCATGCTGACCGACAGGTGGTGGCCCTCCAACCGCCAGGCCCAGCGGTCGTCGCGCGCCGGGTCGCCGAAGACGGCCACCCAGTAGTCGCCGCTGTGCCGGCCCCGGCGCCACCCCTCGGCCCGGTCGAGCACCTCCTCCAGCGCGACGATCGCCATCGCCTGCGCGTACGCGGCGGGGCTGAGGGCGGTGGCCAGCAGCCGGTGCGCGGCCTTGCGCCCGTGCCGGTCCAGGTCGTCCAGGCACACGCCCGGCCGCGGCCGGGGACGGTACTCCAGCCAGCGCCGGGCGTCGTTGTCGTCGAAGCGGTACGCGACGTCGGCCCTCGTCGGCTCGTCGAGCGCGGCCAGCAGCGCGCCGGCCGCCGTACGCATCTGTTCGGGGAGCGGGTCTTCCACCGCCCATGTATACCCGGCCGGATCGCGGCTCGCTCGCGGATGCCCCGCCTGATCGCCCGGCGGCGGGGCGGGTGCCGTACGGGGTCGGCCAGCTGCCCCGGCCGCGCCGTGCGGCCGGGCCTCTCGGATCGTCGCGCGTCCGGTCGGCCGGGCGACCCGTCGGTGTCACCCGCCGGGGCACCGGCCCGTCGCACACCGGCCCCAAGGCTCGGTGCCGCCGCTCCTGATACGGTCTGCGGCGCGTGGGGGGACAGGGTGATGGACGAGACGGTCTACGTGGGTAACGCCGGGATCGACGGGGCCACCAACGGCGGCTGGCTGCTCGGGCACTTCATGCCGCCGCACGAGGTCCGGCACAGCACCGACGTCGAGGTCAAGTGGGGAGTTCACCCGCAGGGCGAGACGCGTGCCCGTTGGGCGACCGGAGAGCGGCGTACGGCCCTGCTGGTGTTGATCAGTGGCCGGTTCCGGGTCGAGTTGCGTGACCGCACGGTGGTGCTCGGTTCGCCCGGCGACTACGTGGTGTGGGGCCGCGGCGTCGATCACTCCTGGTACGCCGAGCAGGAGTCGGTTGTGCTCACAGTCCGCTGGCCGTCGGTGCCGGGTTACCGGGTTGAGGCACCCGTCCAGCGCTGACCGTCTCGCGGGTGTGCGGACGCTCGGTCCCTTTGGTAACGCGCCCAGGCGGGACGTCGTCCGCCCGGCACGGCGCGGAAGTCGAATGTGAACCCGACGGGTACCCCCCGTATCCGGGGATCCGGACGGCTCTGCTGTAATCATCAAACCTCGTACGCAGAGCGAGCATTCGGCTCCGATGTGTTCGTCAAATGTCACATTCATGCAACGTAGCGGCCTCTTGACCCTCGCACGGCTGCCGGGAAGCATCGATAAGGCGGCGTCCCGGGCCGTGGGGAGATCCCCGACCAGCCAAGGAGGACCATGTCGGTCAGCCCCGCCTCGTCGCGCGCCGGATGGCATACGGCCCAACCCGCGGTTCCCGGTCGACCCCCCGGCGGGCAGCGCCGCCCGACGAACACTCCCGCGCCGGTGCTCACCGTCACCTTCTCCATCCCGCTGACGTGCGAGGAATCGCTGACCCCGCCGGCCCGCCGGCTACTCGAGGCCGCCCGCGAGCTCATCGAGCGGGGTGAGGTCACCGTGTCCGGCGTCCCGGCCCCCGCCGTCGATCGACGGGTCGACGTGCCGGCCAACCGCGCCGCCTCCCGCGCGCTCGCCGCGGCCGTTCCCACCCTGCACATCCTCGCCTCGTCCCGCTCGGTGCTGCGCGACGGCGAGCCGCTGCCGCTGACCCGCCTCGAGTTCGACCTGCTCCTGCACCTCGTCGCCCACCCCCGCCGGGTCTTCACCCGGCTGCAACTGCTCAACGCCGTCTGGGGCTACGAACACGCCGGCGTACGAACCGTCGACGTGCACGTCCGTCGACTGCGCGGCAAGGTCG
Organism: Micromonospora sp. NPDC023737; assembly: GCF_040639715.1. Taxonomy (NCBI): domain Bacteria; kingdom Bacillati; phylum Actinomycetota; class Actinomycetes; order Micromonosporales; family Micromonosporaceae; genus Micromonospora; species Micromonospora sp. NPDC023737. Next base: position 24,401 of record NZ_JBFAAL010000025.1, on the reverse strand, counting down.
GCGTGGACGTGCCGCTGGTCACCACGGTCTACGGCGTCGGCTACCGGCTCGCCGACGACGCCCGGGTCAGCCTCGACCGCAGCGGCTGACCGCACCGGCCACCGGGGCAGGATGGTCGACGTGCGCATCCGCCCCATCTCGCCCGAGCGACTCGTCACCGAGCTGACCGACCGGCTGGCCGAGCAGGCCGCCCATCTCGAACAGGCCGACCGGCCCGCGGCCGTACCTCCCGGCCGGTTGCGGGTGGGCGTCGACGGCCCGGACGCCGCGCGACCGGACGAACTGGCCGGCGCACTCGTCGACCCGCTGCGCGCCCGAGGCCGGCCGGTGCTGCACGTACGTGCCGAGAACTTCCTGCGCCCCGCCTCGGTCCGGCTCGAACACGGCCGTACGAATCCGGACGCCTACTACGCGGGCTGGGTGGACGAGGCCGGCCTGCGCCGGGAGGTGCTCGACCCGGCCGGGCCCGGGGGCACCGGTCACGTGCTGCCGTCGCTCTGGGACGCGGCCGCCGACCGGGCCAGCCGGGCGGCGTACGTCGAACTGCCGCCCGGCGGCGTGCTGCTGGTCAGCGGTCCGCTGCTGCTCGGCGGCGGCCTCCCCTTCGACGTCACCGTCCACCTGGTGCTCTCCCCGGCGGCGCTGCGCCGGCGCACCGACGCCGAGCGGCTGTGGACGCTGCCGGCGTTCGACAGGTACGCCACCGAGGTCGACCCGGCCGCCTTCGCCGACGTCGTGGTACGCGTGGACGACCCCCGCCACCCCGCCCTCGTCGAGGACGCCCAGCCCGCCTGAAGACGACGCCCCGAACGACCACCGGTGTCCGGTAAATCACCGGTTTGATCGCCTGATCCGGCGGGTATTCGCCCGGCTCACAGAGCACGGGTGATCGCCCGTGCGTCCGACGCGACCGTGACCGGGGCATCCGTGCGCCGGGCCCCCGGTTGACCAGAGGTCAGGAAAGGCAGGGCAGCCATGCTCGTCCACGACACGGTAGGAACGGGTCGAACCGAGGCGGAGGTCGGCCAGATCCGGCAGTCCCTCCAATCGCGCTACGACGAGCTGACCGCGGAGTACGAGCAGGCGGTGCTGCAGAGCCAGGTGCTGCGGCTGGTCGAGGTGGGCGACACGGCCGGCGACGACCAGGCCGACAGCGGCACCAAGACCGCCGAGCGGGACACCGCGCAGTCGCTGCTGCGGACCATCCTCGACCGCCGTGCCCAGTACGAACACGCGCTCGCCCGGCTGGAGGAGGGCACCTACGGCTTCTGCGAGGGATGCACGTCGCCCATCCCCGTGGAGCGGCTGGAGATCTTCCCGTCGGCCACCACCTGCGTCTCCTGCAAGCAGACCCGCGAGCGGCGGGCGGCCTGACGAGGTCCGTACGGTTGCCGGTCGGTCCGAAGCGCGGTGAACTCCACTCATGGGTGACATCAAGGTGGGCACCGCCTCCTGGACCGACCGGACCCTGTTGGACTCCGGCTGGTACCCGCAGACCGCCGACACGCCGGAGAAGCGGCTGGCGTACTACGCCCGGCAGTTTCCACTGGTCGAGGTGGACGCCACCTACTACTCCCCGCCGGCCGAGCGGACCGCCCGGCTCTGGGCCGAGCGCACCCCGGCCGGCTTCACCTTCAACGTCAAGGCGTTCAGTCTGCTGACCGGGCACCCGACCAAGGTCAGCGCCCTGTACAAGGATCTGCGACCGCAGACCGAGAAGCGCAACGTCTATCCCGACGATCTGACCCCGCAGGCGTACGAGGAGGTGTGGACGCGCTTTCTCTCGGCGCTCGACCCGCTCGTCGACGCGGGAAAGCTCGGTGCGCTGCTGTTCCAGTTCCCGCCCTGGTTCACCATCAAGCGGGACAACAAGCAGTACCTGCTGGAGGTCGCGAAGCGCTGCGCGCCGCTGCGGCCGGTGTACGAGTTCCGGCACGCCTCCTGGTTCGACGGGGACAACCAGGACGAGACATTGGCGTTCCTTCGCCAGCACCGCCTGCCGTACGTCTGCGTGGACATGCCCCAGGGACACCGCTCGTCGGTGCCGCCCGTGCTGGCGGCCACCGCGGACCTCGCGGTGATGCGGTTCCACGGCCACAGCGACAAGTGGACGAGCACCGACATCCACGAGAAGTTCGGCTACCGCTACTCGGAGCGGGAGTTGCGTGACTGGGCGCCGAAGCTGCGGGAGTTGGCCGACTCCGCCGAGCAGACACATGTGCTCATGAACAACTGCTACCGCGACTACGCGCAACGCAACGCGGAGTCCTTGACACGTATGCTGACCAGTGCAAACACGGGCGGCCGTTGAGGTCACTGCGGTGTACAGCGCGGCCTGCCGCCATTAAGGTCCGGCTATGTCTGCTGATTTGGACTTCGATGTCCTCGGCTCGGCCGGCGTCGACGTGCGTACATTCGGAGCGGTCGGTGACGGGACCACCGACGACACCGCGGCGTTCACGGCGGCGCTCGCCGCCGCTGCCGGGTCCGTGGTGTTCGTTCCGTCCGGCACCTACGTGGTGAACACGGTGACCGCCGCCGGCACGACGCGGATCGTGCTGCAGGACGGGGCGACGCTCAAGCACCGCACCGGCTCGACGAGCCACCTTTTCATGATCAGTGGGCCCTATTTCTCCCTGACCGGCGGCTGTGTGGACGGCAACCACAGCGGGCAGGGCGCGAACCGTCGTTACCTGTTGCGGTGTGATCTACCTGCCGGCTGCGAGGTCCGGGTGCGACACGTGCGGTTCACCGGATCGCAGGCGTGCGCCGTGTACGCCACGAACTTCGGTGGCCACCTGGACGTGTCCGACTGCCGCTTCGTGGACATGGCCGAGCACGACGGCGAGTACCAGCACTGGACGTGTGCGGTCTGCGTCGATGCCGCTCAGCCGGGTCGCAAGGGCATGATGCGGTTCAACCGCAACACCCTCATCGGCACCACCACGCCGACGCTGACGGGTGGCGCTCCCGGCGGGATCTTCTTCGCCCCGGTCACCGACTACCCGAACGGACTGGGCACCGGCGCCACCATCGAGGCGATCGGAAACTGGTTCTGGGGGATCGGGCAGCACTGCGCGAACAACGACATCGCCGCTCTGCACACCTATCCGATGACCCTCGGCGCCCGATTCATCGGCAACTACTTCGAGGGCTGCGGGTTCTCCGCGATCGCCGCGAAATCGTGCCAGGACGTCGTGATCGCCGACAACACCGTGTTGAACGGGCAGATCTCGGCGAGAAACACGTCAGCTGAGGGCGCGATCTCGGTGGTGATCGGCTACCAGGCGGGCTCCGCGACCCGGTCCCGGGCGGTCGTGACCGGCAACATCGTCGACAACCCGGGTGGGGAGTCGACGGCGACGCGGCAGGTGGGCATCGCGGTGCGCGGCGACCACGACTCCCCGGCCACGGACTGCCTCGTCTCGGACAACATCGTCTACGAGTCGGGGCAGGCCGGGATCGGCGTCAGCTACGTCAACGGCATCACCATCGCCGACAACATCATCCGCGCGGGCACGACCGGCACGACGTTCACCGAGTTCGGGATCAGGGTGGACCAGACGCAGGGCGACATCATCCTGTCCGGCAACCGCGTGCACAGTCCGAACGGGCACGGCCTGTTCGCGCTCAACGCGGTGAACACGGCCCGGTTCTTCCTGCACGGCAACGTCTTCGAGCACACGGCGTCGGGCGGGTACGCGGTGCTGCTGCGCGGGGTGGGGCTCGCGAAGTTCACCGGAAACACGATCAACGCCAATCCCGGCGTCGCACTGTCGATCACCACGAACGGGACCCACGACGTAGGCCGCTTCATCTGGGACGCGACGAACACCGTCGAGGCGGGCACGATCTCGATCTCCTGGTCGAACGTCACGACCGCGTCCGGGCAGTTGATCGGCACCGGCAGCCCCGAGGGGGTGGTGGCCGCGCCGGTGGGTACGACGTACATCAACCTCTCCGGTGGGGCCGCGAGCACGCTGTACGTCAAGACGTCCGGCACCGGCAACACCGGCTGGACCGCCAAGTAGGCATCCGTACCGGTCGGTTCGCGCTCGCGGCCGATCGGTCCGGATCACACCCGGCGCCCGCTCACCCGTCCGGGGTGAGGACGACTCACCCGCCCGGACGACACCGTGGAGATCGCGTGCGGTCGGTGGACCGACCCACGCATCACGAGGAGGTGACCGGGAATGACGGCTCGGGTGGTGGCGGATCCCCGACGCGGGGCCGTGCTGCGTGTGGTCGGCGCGTCCGGCGACTCGCGAGGAGCCCGGCAGGCAGGCCGGCGGAGCCCGATGCGGCACCGGCGTGGCCCGGCGGGGCCGCCGCGCCGCGACGACGACCGACGCTGGGTCAACGAGGAACGGGGGTGGGAAGATGGCTGAGCAGTTCATATCGGCGATCGAGTCCTCGCTGGACAAGACGAACCTGATCCTGAAGGACATCGAGAAGGCCTACGGCTGGCCCAAGGAGCAGCGCAACCAGTCGTACGCCGCGTTGCGGACCGTGCTGCATCTGCTGCGGGACCGGATGCCGGTGCAGGAGAGCGTCGAGTTCGCGCAGCAGCTGCCGGTAGTGGTGCGCGGCATCTACTTCGACGGGTGGAAGCCGTCCGACGTGCCGGTGAAGCTCAACCGTGAGGACTTCCTCTACGAGGTCCGGCAGGGCTTCCCGTACGACGTGGAGGGCGGCACCGAGCGGGTCGTGCAGGTGGTGCTCGACACTCTGCGCCGGCACGTCACCCAGGGCGAATGGGAAGACGTCAAGGACACCATGCCCCGGGATCTGGCCAGGATGATGCCGTGAGGTGACGCCGGCCCGCCCCGATCCGGGGGCGGGCGGGTCACCCCGCCGCGGCGCGGCTCACCTGAATTCCGTCCCTCCGGCACAGGGCGGCGAACGCGACGGCGTCGGCGATCGCCGCGCCGCCCGGGTCGTTGTTGAAGTAGACGTACGCCGGCGACTCGCCGAACGTCTCGGCGAGCCGGCGCACCCATGATGCCAGCGCGGCGCGGCCGTAGCGGGGGTGCGGGCGGGCGCGCCCCTCGTGCAGACGCAGGTAACCGAAGTCCGTGGTACGCCACAACGGCGTCACGGGCCGCCCGAGCCGGTCCGCCCAGACCAGCGCCGCCCGGCGCCGCTCCAGCGTCGTCCGGGTCGCGGCGGTCCACCAGGAGGCGTGCCGGGGCTCCACCGCCACCCGTACGTCGGACGGGAACAGCCGCAGCGTGGCGTCGAGCGCCGGCACGTCCGCGGTGAGGGTGGGCGGCAGTTGCAGCAGCACCGGCCCGAGCCGGTCGCCGAGCGCCGTGGCCCGGTCGAGAAACCTCGCCACCGGCTCGGCCGGCTCGCGCAGGCGCTTGATGTGGGTGAGGTAGCGGCTCATCTTCACCGCCACGCAGAAGTCGTCGGGGGTACGGGCCCGCCAGGCCGCGAACGTGTCCCGCTCCGGCAGACGGTAGAAGGCGTTGTTCACCTCCACCGTGGCGAACCGCCCGGCGAAGTGCTCCAGCCAGAGCCGTTGTGGCAGGCCGGCCGGGTAGAACCGGCCCCGCCAGTCGCGGTACTGCCAGCCCGACGTGCCGAGCAGGATCACCCGCGGCCTACCGGTGGACGACCTGCTCGCGCGGCCCCGGCCACCGGGCCACGGCCGCTGCCGCGCCGAATTCCGGGTCGTCGGGATGGGTGACCACGGCCGGGGCGCGCCGCCGGTCCGCGGTCAACGGTTCGGGTGGAGTCACCGTCGGCTCGGTCATCGACACCTCCTGCCCTCGTCCGGCTCATCCTGCCACCGCCGGAGACCGCACGCCGGACGGGCGGCCACGCGCCGTCCGGTGAGGCGTGCCTCGTCATGGCGCCGGGCTCACCGGGAACCGCCCGTGTCCGCCGGGCCGGACGTCTACCGTGAGGTTATTGAAGCGAGCGTAGGGGTAGCACTCGCTGCACGATGATCCCCTGCGTACGGCGGGGCGGCACGAGGGAGCACCGATGGCACTCAGCGACGACGACATGACCACGAGCGGCGCCGGTGGCGCCGAGGGCCCAGCCGACGGCGGTGCGACGCCGGGGAAGCAGGACGGTGGCGCGGACGGTGGGGCCGAGGGCCCGGCCGACGGTGGCGCGACGCCGGGGAAGCAGGACGGTGGCGCGGACGGTGGGGCCGAGGGCCCGGCCGATGGCGGCGCGACGCCGGGCAAGCAGGACGGTGGCGCCGACGGCAGCGCTCGCTGACGAATGGTGATGACGCGCATCGACCCGCCGGGCGGTCACGGCCGCCCGGCGGCGCCGTCCACGACCGGGTCGGCGGCGCTCGCCCGGTGTGTGGCCGTCGAACCGGCGAAGTTCGCCGCCGCGCACTGGGGCCAGACCCCGCTGCTCTCCCGCGCCGACGAGCTGCCCGACCCGTCCGGCTTCACCGACCTGTTCAGCCCCGCCGACGCCGACGAGTTGCTCAGCCGGCGCGGCCTACGTACGCCCTTCCTGCGCATCGCCCGCGACGGCGAACTCGTGCCGCCCGGACGCTGGACCGGTGGCGGTGGCGCCGGGGCCGAGATCGGCGACCAGGTGCTCGACGAGCGGGTGCTGGAGCAGTACGCAGCCGGCGCGACCCTGGTGTTGCAGGGTCTGCACCGCACCTGGCCACCACTGATCGACTTCGCCCGCGACCTGGGTCTCGCGCTCGGCCAGCCGTTGCAGGTCAACGCGTACCTCACCCCGGCCGGGAACCAGGGCTTCGCCACCCACTACGACACCCACGACGTCTTCGTGCTCCAGGTGGACGGCCGCAAACATTGGCGGATCCACCCGCCGGTGCTGCCCGACCCGCTCGAGAAGCAGCCGTGGGGCGGCCGGGCCGACGAGGTCGCCGCCACCGCGCAGGGGCCGGCCGCACTCGACGTGGTGCTCGCCCCCGGTGACGCGCTCTACCTGCCTCGCGGCTGGCTGCACAGCGCGCAGGCGCAGGAGTCCAGCTCGCTGCACCTGACCGTGGGTGTACGCGCCCTGACCCGCTACGCGCTGGTCGAGGAGTTGCTGGCGCTCGCCGTCGAGGACCGCCGGCTGCGTGCCGGCCTGCCGCTCGGCACGGACGTGGCCGACCCGGACGACATCGAGCCCGAACTCACCGAGACGATCGAGGCGCTGCGGGACTGGCTGCTGCGCGTCGATCCGGCGGCGGTCGCCGCCGGGCTGCGGCGGCGTGCCTGGCCGGCCGCCCGGCCGGCGCCGATCCGCCCGCTCGCCCAGGCCGCCGCGATCGAGGCTCTGGACGCCGACAGCCGGCTCACCCTGCGCCCCGGGCTGCGCTGGCAGCTTGCCCGCGAGAGTGCGGACCGGGTGGCGCTGCGGCTGTTCGACCGGACCGTCACGCTCCCGGCGCAGTGCGAACCGGCGGTACGCGCCCTGCTCACCGGCACGGTCGGCCGGGTCGGCGACCTGCCCGGCCTGGCGGAGGAGGCCGATCGGCTCGTCCTGGCCCGCCGCCTGCTCCGCGAGGCGGTCGTCGTCCCCGCCTGAGCGCCGGTCAGCGGAAGAGGACCAGCAGTATCACGGTGGCCACCACTCCCGCGGCCAGCACCACGGTGATCGGGCGTGGCCCCAGCACGGCGTTCCGCCGGTCGGCCAGCACCCTCGCCGGCACCAGCCCGACCAGCGGGCCGAGCAACGTCACCACCAGCGCCAGCACCGGCATCCCGACCGCCAGGTCGCCGCCGTAGCCCACCCCGGCCGCGCGGGCGCCCACGCCGAGGGCGTACGCGAGCACGGCGCCGGCCACCCCGCAGGCGGCGAGCAGTGGGTTGACCGAGCCGGGCAGCTCACCCGGTTGGCGGGTGCGGTCGAGCAGCTCGCGTACCCGGCCCAGCAGCAGCACCGGGTCGGCGTCCACGCCCGAGGTGGGCGGCGGCGGGCCCGCCAGCCGCCGTCCGGCGGCGCCGAGCCGCTCGCGTAGCAGCTGCCACAGGTGCGCCGCCTCCGCGTCCACCTGCTCCTGCAGCTCCCGCGCGTCGGCCAGCTCCCGTTCGGCGTGTTCCACCTGTTCCTCGGCCTCGGCGACGGCCCGTCGCGCGGCGGCGCACTGCCGTTCGTGCCACGTATGCGCCTCCGCCCGCTGGGCGTGCACGCGGGCGCTGAGGTCGGCCAGCCTGCGCACCTGCGCCGCGTACGTCTCACTGGCGACTGGTTGGTTCATCGTGATGGTCCATAGGGGATGATCACTTGGCCGGTGCGGTGCACGGCCCGGTCGAAGAAGAGCCCCCGCCACGGGCGGGGATACCAGTCCGGGCCGCCGGTGCCCGGATAGAGCGAGGAGCCCAGCTCGCCGCCGTGCGTGTCGAGCGCCACCCAGGCGCCGATCTGGTCGGTGCGCGCCGCCGGCCCGCCGAGGTCGGCGCGCATCCGCGCCACGCCCCGCCACCAGGCCAGCACGTGCGTACGCCGTTCCGGCCCGTCGTGCAGGATCCGGCGCAACTGTTCCAGCCCGGTACGCCGACCGACCCGGGCAGCGAGCGCGCCGGCCGCCGCGTCCACCGCGAACAGCAGCAGGTAGTGCGGGTCCCCGGAGGTGCCCAACCCCTCCGCGGTCTCGGCCATCAACTCGGGGACCGTCTCCTCGTCGTACCAGGCGGCGTCGTCGGCGAGGTCCTCGTAGAGGGCGCGGGCTATCGGATCGGCGTCCGGGTCGAGGCAGGCGATGGAGAACCGGGCGGTGCCCGGGCGGTGCTGCCGTGCCAGCGAGCGGGCCGCCGCGTCGAGCACCGCGCACGCCTCGTCGACCCGGGTGCCGAGCACCGCCAGGTTCCGTCCCGGCGCCCGGGGCAGCCGCAGCACCGCCGAGCGGGCCTGCACGTCGATGATCTCGCCGAGCAGCGCGACCGGGCCACGGCTCGTACCGTCGCCGGGGGCCAGCGCGCGGAAGTCCGGCGCGTCGACCAGGAGAGGGATCGCGTCGCCGTCGAAGAGCCGGGCCGGCGCGGCGTCCTGTGGGCGCATCCGCCACAGCCGGTGCTGCAGGCCGCTCCACGTCTCCCAGTCACTGGCCGACGGGATCCGGGCCACCTGGTTCCCCTCCGGCAGCCCCGACTCGGCGTTGATCACGGCATGCCAGCGGGGCAGCGACTGAGCCGCGTCGTTGCGCTCGGCGAGGATCCGCAGCGCCTTCGGCAGCGCGATCCGCAGGGTGAACTGGGCGACCAGGGCCGGCCGCCCCCACAGCGCCTCGATCCCGCGCACGTCCTGCGAGGCGAGCACCAGGTGGATGCCCTGCGAGCGGCCCCGGCGGGCCAGGTCCTCCAGCAGGTCGGCGGCTTCCCGGGCGACGACGTCCCGCCCGGCGAGCAGCATCTGGAACTCGTCGACCACCGCCACGATCCGCGGCCAACGGCCGGTCGGGTCCACCGCGCGCAGCTCGGCGAGCTTGGTGACCTCGTGCTTCTTCGCCGCGTCGGCACGCCGGCGCAGCTCCTCGGCGAGGAACCGCAGCAGCGCGAGCCCGAACTCCCGGTCGGTGTTGACGTTGATCCCCACCAGCCGCATGTGCGGCAGCCAGCTCGGGTCACGCCGGCCCTGCGCGAACCGGGCGAACGACACCCCCTCCTTGAAGTCGAGCAGGTAGAACTCCAGCTCGGCGGGGGAGTAGCGAGCGGCGAGCGCCCCGATCCAGGCGAAGATCAGGTTGGTCTTGCCGGTGCCGGACGGGCCGCCGATCAGCGCGTGCGGCGGGTAGTCGCCCAGCGTCAGCAGCACGGGTCGCCCGTGCGGCCCCTCGCCGATCGGCGCGCTGAGCCCGGTGGCCGAGTCCTCCCGCCACATCCGCTCCGGCGGCGGCAGCAGGTCGGTGAACGGGGTCGGCGGCGGGCCGGCGTTCACCCGGGCCGCCACGTCCCGGCAGGTCTCGGTGACCAGCGCCGCCGGCGGCGACGGGTCGAGCGCGACCGGCAGGCCGGGCAGACCACCGATACGCGCGCCGTCCGGTTCGGCCACCACCCTGGTGACCGTCGGGTCGTCCGGCAAGGTCACCCCCCGGACCACGAGGTGCACCCCGCACGCCGCGCCGGTGCGGACCACCCGGTCGAGCTGGCCGCGCTCGTGCCGGGACAGCTCGTCGCCGCCGAGCAGCACCGCCACCCGCCACGGCTCAGGCCGGCGGCCGGTCGTGGCGGCCAACTCCCGCAGCGAGCTGTGCTCGCCGGCCAGCACCGTCTCGTTGATCCGGCGGATCTGCTCGACCAGGTCGTCGAGGAGCCGGCTGAGGCCGCCCGGTCCGACGAAGGTGAGCAGTCCGGCAGTGCCGAGCGGGGCGAAACCGGCCAGCCCCCCACCCAGGTGTTCCGGGTCGTACCCCATCAGCCGGACGGCGCCGGCGTCGGCCCGGCCCAGGGCGCGCAGCAGCAGCGCGGAGACCACCGCGTCGCAGCCGTCCCGGTCGGCGCCGGAGAGCTCGACGTGGCCCGCGTCGAGCAGCGGCACGAGGGCCGGCACCGGCTCGGCGCCCGGAATGCCGAGCGTGCCGACCCGCAGCGGACCGGGCGACTTGGACCGTTCGGCGGGCGTGACGTGCCAGCGGGACCACTCCTCGGCGGCGGCGCCGGGCGCCTCCCACCGGGCGGCCTCGGCGGCCCGGCCGGCCAGCTCGGCGATTCGGGCGGCGTGCCGCTCGTCGATCTCGGCGAGGCGACGGTCCCGTTCCGCGCCGACCCGCTCCGGCACCTCCGCGGCGGCCCGGCGAACGCGGGCCAGCCGCTCCCGCCCGGTGGTGAGGTCCGCCTGGGCGGCGAAGAGCCGGGTGCGGGCCGCGCCGAGGGCGTCGGCGAGCGTGTCCCGGACCCGGCTGACCAGCTGCGCGCGCCGGTCAGCCATCGCTGCCCCGGCGTCGCGGCGCGGCGGCCCACGGGCCCGTACGTGCCGGTCGGGCGCCGGCGCCCGCGGGCGCCCGGTCCGCCGGCCCGCCCGACGGGGCCCGGTCGGGTCTGGCACCGGCCAGCCCGCCCGGCGCGGACCGACCCGGGGTGGTACGCCCGCCGTGGCCGGGGTCGGCGCGGCCGGTCCGCTCGGTGCCCGGCCGGCCGCCGTCGCCTCCGGCCGGTGCGGCCGCCTCGTTCGTGGCGCCCCGACCCGGCGCGTCAGCGGGCAGGTCCCGGCCGAGGCGGGCGAGGAGCACTCCGGCCAGTACCCCGCCGGCTACCGCGGAGTCCGCGGCGTGCGGCGCCTCCCCGGACCGGCGCGGCGGGGGCATGCGGCACACCCGGGCCATCAGCGTCTCCAGCGCCGGGGCCGGAAGACCCGGCAGCAGGTCCCGTACGCGGCCGTCCAGCTCGCCGCGCAGCCGGTGCAGATCATCGGCGCGGGGCGGGTGCCCGAGCAGTTGGGAGGCCAGGTCACGCAGCAGCGGAGGGGTGAGCGCGGCCAGCCCCAGTCCGACGTCGGCGTGCGCCCGGCGCAGCTCGGTACGCAGCCGGTCCCGGTCACCGGCGCGTACCCCGCGTGCCACCCGGCGCAGCAGCTCCGCGGAGTCGGTGATCCGCTCGTCCGGCTCGTCGGCGCTCTCCGGGCTCCCGGTCAGCTCCGCCACCCGTACCGACCACCACCGTCGCAGCCGCACCTGCTCGGCCGGTTGTGGCGGTACGACGACCGGGGCGGCGTCCCCGGGCGCGTCATGCCGGGGCCGCTCGGAGCCGGGTGGACGTGTCGGCCCGGCACCGTCGGCGCCGAGCCCGAGCGCGGCCAGGTACGCGGTGAGCTGTTCCTGGGCCAGCCGCAGCGCGTACCCGGCGGTCTCGAGGTGCTCGGTGGCGGCGGAGAGTTCGGGCACCCCCATCGGGTTGGCCGACTCCTGGCGTACCCATCGCAGCCGTTCGCCGGCCAGGCCGAATTTCTCCAGCGCCTGCCCGACCAGACCGAGCGGCAGCTCTTCGGCAGCGGCGCGGACCTGCGCGCCGACATCCTCGACGATCGACACGGGTGCCTACAGGGCCGCGACGTAGAGCTGCGCCTGCTCGACGGCCACCAGGGTGGCCGCGAGGCACTCCTCGAGCTCCTGGCCGGCCTGAGTCAGCGAGGCCTGGGCCGCGTTGACCGTCTCGTGCCCGCTGCCCTCCAACGCTCCGGCCAGGGTCTGCTGCGCCTCGGCCAGTTTCTCGCCGGCGGCCTGGACGGCGCTCTGGCCGGCGCCGATCTGTTCCAGTGCAACGTCGATGGCTGCCTTGAGCTCGGCGACGCTCGCCACGGGGGTACCTCCTGGGGGCAGGGAGGCCTTCATTAGAGCCTATCCGTATGGCGGGAAGACATCCGCCCTGTCAGTGTTCCTGCCCCGGTGACCGCTTGTCACCCTGAAGCGCCCGGAGTCCGATTGGCGGGACCGGAGGCATCTTGCGCCTCCACCACCGGCCCCGTCCGCGGGCTCTCCGCGGCGTCGCGCAGCCAGCGCGGTCCGTACACCTCCGCGCCCTGCGTGGTGACCCGTTCCCGCAGCTCACGGTCGGCCGTGACGACGACGCGGCGGCGTTGCGGGGCGGCCCGGACCAGATCGACGATGGCGTCGTCACCCGATCCCCGGGCGACGATCACCTCGACCCCCGGCACGGCCGGTACGTCCCGGGCGCGGCCCTCCACCACCAGCACCACCAACACCGGCGGCAGCAGCTGCGGGGGCACCCCGACGTCGCCCAGCCCGGCGAGCGAGTCGCGTAACCGGGCGGTCGCCCCGGCCCGGTCCCGCCACCACCCGTCCGGGCGCGAGCCGACCACGTTCGCGGCGTCCACGATCAGCAGCGGCCGTACGTCCATGGCCACAGCCTGCCATTCCGGCCTCCCGCCGCCCCGGCGATGCCGGCTCCCGGCGAGTCGTGGCCGGCCTCCGGCGAGTCGTGGCCGGCGGCCTCGGTCGAGTCGCGGCCGGCCTCCGGAGAGCCGCGGGCGGCGGTCCGCGGCCCGGAACGAGAAGGCGTCCGCACGGCCCGGGTGAAACCGTCGCGGCGTTTGTCGGGCCGACCGCCGGGTAGCCCCTGCCGACCGTCGCGCGCGACTGCGGAGGACAGAGATGATGGGACCCGGCGACTTCGGCACCGACCCGTGGGACGAGTTCCTGGCCCGGTACTTCGGCCGTGGCGAGGGTGGGCGCCGGCCGCCGCACCGGGTCGACATCACCCGGCTGATGACCGCCGACGCGCGGGAGATGCTGGCCGACGCGGCACGGCGCGCGGCGCAGCGGCAGAGCAGCGACCTGGACACCGACCACCTGCTCTGGGCGGCGCTGCAGCGCGAGCCACTGCGGGACCTGGTACGGCGCGCCGGCGCGGACCCCGACACCCTGCTCAACGCGCTGGGCGGGCGCGGCGACGGGGCGCCCCGAGGCGAGGTGCCGCCGAACCTGTCGCTCACCCCGGCGGCGAAGCGGGCGCTGCTCGACGCCCACCAACTCTCGCGTGCGATGGGCGCCAACTACATCGGCCCGGAACACATCCTGATGGCGTTGCCGCTGAACCCGGAGTCGCCGGCCGGCCGGATGCTCGCCGCCGGGCGGATCCAGCCCGAGTCGTTGCAGGCCGCCAACGCCGAACGCGGGCCGATGACCGGCCCACGGCCGGACCGGGGCACGCCGACCCTCGACCAGTACGGGCAGGACCTCACCGACCTGGCCCACAACGACCAGATCGACCCGGTCATCGGCCGCGCCGACGAGATCGAGCAGGCGGTGGAGATCCTCTCCCGGCGGACGAAGAACAACCCGGTGCTCATCGGTGAGGCCGGCGTCGGCAAGACCGCCATCGTCGAAGGCCTGGCGGAGCGGATCTGTGACGGCGACGTGCCGCAGACCCTGCTGGGTAAACGGGTCATCCAGCTGGACCTGGCCGGGCTGGTCGCCGGCACGCGCTACCGCGGCGACTTCGAGGAACGACTGAAGAAGGTGATCGACGAGATCCGGGCGCACCGGGAGGAGCTGATCATCTTCCTCGACGAGATCCACACCCTGGTCGGGGCGGGCGGCGCCGGCAGCGAGGGCGGCATGGACGCGAGCAACATGCTCAAGCCTGCGCTGGCCCGTGGTGAGCTGCGGGTGATCGGCGCGACCACGCTCGACGAGTACCGCAAGAGCATCGAGAAGGACGCCGCGCTGGCCCGCCGGTTCCAGCCGGTGCTGGTGCCCGAGCCGAGCGTCGACGACACCGTGGCCATCCTGCGCGGGCTGCGCGACCGGTACGAGGCGCACCACCAGGTGCGGTTCACCGACGAGGCGCTGATCGCCGCCGCCGAGCTCTCCGACCGGTACGTCACCGACCGGTTCCTGCCGGACAAGGCGATCGACCTGATCGACCAGGCGGGCGCCCGGGTGCGGCTGCGTACCCGGACCCCTGCCGCGGACGTACGGGACCTGGAGCGGCAGCTCGACGAGGTGCGCCGGGACAAGGAACAGGCGGTCGCCGACGAGAAGTACGAACGCGCCTCTGCGCTGCGCGACCGGATCGCCGAGCTGGAGGATCAGGTGCGCCGGTCGCACGGTGAGAACGGCAACGGCGGCTCGCAGGTGCCCGAGGTGGGGCCGCAGGAGATCGCCGAGGTGGTGTCCCGCGCCACCGGCATCCCGGTCGCCCAACTCACCGAGGAGGAACGGGACCGGCTGCTGCGCCTCGAGGGGCACCTGCACGAGCGGGTGGTCGGGCAGGACGACGCGGTTTCCGCGGTCGCGGAGGCGGTCCGCCGCTCGCGGACCGGTCTGGCCGACCCGGAGCGACCGATGGGCAGCTTCCTCTTCCTCGGCCCGACCGGCGTGGGGAAGACCGAGCTGGCCCGCGCCCTCGCGGAGGCGCTCTTCGGCGAGTCGGACCGGATGGTCCGGGTGGACATGAGCGAGTTCCAGGAACGGCACACCGTGAGCCGCCTGGTGGGCGCACCCCCCGGGTACGTCGGCTACGAGGAGGCCGGGCAGCTCACCGAGGCGGTACGCCGCCGCCCGTACGCGGTGGTGCTGCTCGACGAGATCGAGAAGGCGCACCCCGATGTGTTCAACATCCTGCTCCAGGTGCTCGACGACGGGCGGCTCACCGACGGTCAGGGCCGCACTGTCAACTTCAAGAACACCGTCCTGATCATGACGAGCAACCTCGGCTCGGAGCTGATCACCGGGACCCAGCGTGCCGTCGGGTTCGGCGCGGGTGAGCCCGGCAG
Source organism: Micromonospora sp. NPDC023737 (assembly GCF_040639715.1). Classification (NCBI taxonomy): domain Bacteria; kingdom Bacillati; phylum Actinomycetota; class Actinomycetes; order Micromonosporales; family Micromonosporaceae; genus Micromonospora; species Micromonospora sp. NPDC023737. The sequence continues at coordinate 9,239 of NZ_JBFAAL010000025.1, read as the reverse complement.
CGAGCGGGAGAGCGACGAGTTGCGGGAACGGCTGATGCGGCGGCTCCAGGAGAACTTCCGGCCGGAGTTCCTCAACCGGATCGATGAGGTGATCATCTTCCGCCGGCTGGAGGCCGCGCAGCTACGCCAGATCACGGAGCTGCTGCTCGAGGAGACCCGCCGCCGGATGCACGCCCAGGACATCGAGGTGGACTTCACCACCGCCGGCATCGACTGGCTCGCCGAGCACGGCTACCAGCCGGAGTTCGGCGCCCGGCCGCTGCGCCGTGTGATCCAGCGCGAGGTCGACAACCAGCTCTCCCGGATGCTGCTGGCGTCGGACATCTCGCCCGGCCAGAAGGTCACCGTGGACGCCCGCGACGGTGCGCTCACCTTCGACGTCGGCGCCGGTGAACGAGGCTATACCGCGGCCACGACGTCGCATCCGCGATGAGCCGGCGGGAGGGGCCCGATCCGGAGCGTCCGCCCGAGACGCAGAAGCCTCCGGAGACGGGGGAGCCGCAGGAGGAGGCCGAGCACCCCGGGCCGATCCAGGCCCGGCCCACGGCCAACCCGGCTCGGGTCCGCATGCCGGCCGAAGGCCGGCGCCGCAAGACCGATGACGAGGCGGACCCGGAGGCGTCCGGGCCGCCACCCGGAGAGGAGACCTGATGGTACGCGAGCAGCGGCTCGATCCCGAGGTTGAGGTGCTCTGGGACGACTTCCACGCCCAGGTCAACGTCCCGTCCGAACAGCTGCGACAGTGGCTGCTGACCCGCGGCTCGGGTGAGGAGGCGTTCGGCCCCGACCCGGATCTCAACCTGCCGGAGCCGGGGCGGCAGATCCTGCGGGTGCTGACCAAACGGAAGGTGGACCTCACTCCGGAGGACATCGAGGTGATGCGGGACGCCATCGACCGTATCCAGTCCCTGGTGGACGCCCGGCCGCCGCGCGGCAACGCCGACGACGAGTGGCGGCACTCCCTGCTGGACCTAGGACACGACATCCTGATAGAACGCTAACCCCACCCCACCCACCCACCCCGCACCCCACCCGGCTCCCCACCGACTGCCCGGTGATCATGAAGTTGTTGTCGCGACACGCCGTGCCGGGCGACAACAACTTCCGGCGGGTGACCCCGGAGGGGGGTGGGGGTCAGGTGCCCTGGTTGGACTCCAGGCTGGCGATGGTCAGGCCGGCCGCGTCGGCGGCCGCCTCCCGGTCGGCGCGCATCTGCTCCTCACGGGTGACGAGGTTGGCGTACTCGGTGAACTCCGCCGGCCCGGGCACCTCCGGAAGGCGGCGCAGGAACGCCTCGACGTCCTGGGCCGCGGCGGTGTGCGCGGCGGCGGCGCGGCGGAGCAGGTCACGGTTGTCTGCGGCGGTGGAAGCGTCGGTCATGGGGCCGTGATACCCGTCGCTACGCCGTTCGCACCCCGTTCGCCTCGGCTACCGGGCCGAGGGCGCTCGACCGGCGGACGCCGAACTCCGGGTTGGTCACCAGCCAGGCCAGGTACGCCGGGTGCGGGGCGAGTGAGTCGTCGTACGCGGCCTGCGCCGTCCGCAGCACCAGCTCGGCGACCCGGGCCGCGGGGGAGTCGGGGTGCCAGCCCAGCATCAACCGCCAGCGCAGCGGCACCCCGGCCAGTCGGCGGGTGACCAGCCCCGCGGGTGGGCGGAACGTGGCCTGGCAGAGCGCCACCGCCTCGCCCGCGTCCACCAGGTCCACGCAGCCGCGTACGTCCGTCTCGTAGAGCTTGCGGGGTGTGAAGCCGGCGCGGGCGCACGCGGCGGCGAAACAGTCGCCGAAGCAGCCGTCGCCCGGCGCCGCCACCCACTGTTCGTGGCGCAGGTCGACGAGCTGGACCTCGTCCCGGTCGGCCAGCGGATGGGTCTCCGGCAGCAGCACCAGCACCGGGTCGACCGAGACCTCCCGCCAACTGAGCCCGAACTCGGCCGACGGGTTGGAGTCGCCGCAGACGCCGGTCAGCACGAAGTCGAGCCGGCCGCCGACGACCAGCTGCGCCAGCTCGTCCACCGACCAGGACGCATACATGGTGATCTGCGCCTGCGGTTGCTCGGCCGCGAGCCGGTGCACGAGCCGGCCGAGGATCGGGCTGTTCACCCCGCCGAACCGGTACCGCCGCGGCGCGTCCGCGGCCCCGGCGAGACGGGCCGCCTCGTCCTGCAGCCCCTTCATGGCGGGCAGCAGCACCCGGGCCCGGGCGAGCACCAACTCGCCGAGCGCCGTCGGCCGAGCGCCGCGACGGTCCCGCTCGAAGAGCGGTCCGCCCAGTGTGCGTTCGATGCGTTGGAGCTGGGCGGTGAGCGCCGGCTGAGCCAGACCGAGCGTCGACGCGGCCTTGGTCACGCTTCCCGTCTCGGCGATGGCGCACACCACCCGAAGGTGTCGCAGCTCCAGATTCATACGGTGACGGTATGACCCCGCTCCGGCCTGGGGAAGGGCCAGATGGATCGGCGATTATGGATGAATGTCGCCGATCAGTCGCGCGGCTCGTCCGGAAGGTCGGCCAGGTACGTCGGCCGGCCGGTCACCGCGTCCCGGACCTTGTCCACCACGCCCAGCGCCGGCTCGACGACCCGGTTCCAGGGCGGGGTCGCCGGGGTGTCCGGATGCGGCCGGGTCGGCGCGGCCTCCTCGGCGATCTCCAGGCGGTTGCCGAGCCGGATGAGCTCCTCCTCGGTCGCCGCCGCACGCAACGCGGTGATCAGCGTGCCCACCTCTTCCACGTGCCGGTGGACCCGTTCGGCCACCTCGCCGGGCCCGTCCTCGGCGAGCGTGCGCAGGGCGCCCAGCAGGGCGGCGTCCGCGTCGAGGGTCCGGTCCACCTGTGCGGCAGAGGCGGGCACCGCCGCCCGTACCGCCGGCAGCAGGTACTGCTCCTCGGCGGAGAGGTGCCGCGACAACGCGGCGGTCAGCACCGCCAGCTGCTCGTCGGCGACCGGGCCGGGCCCGGTGAGCAGTTCGAGCAGGTCCAGCAGTTGCCGGTGCTCGTGCTCGACGATCTCGGCGATGCTGCGACCACCGGGCCGGAAGCCCTCGTCGGGGGCGGGTGGCAACGGCGGCAGGGGGACGGTCATCGTGCTCTCCTCGTCTGGCCGGGGGCGTGCTCGGGGGAGGTGCGGTCGCGGGCGGGCGGTACCCGGCGCCACACGGCGCGAAACCGTCGCGCGCCCCGCCCACGTCGTACGGGGTGGCGCGACACCGCCGACCCCGCCCGCGGGGAATCCGCCGGGCACCGCGGCTGGTATGAAGAAGCGATGACGAGCGACGCCACCTCCGACCGACCCGTACTCACCGACGAGGTCGTCGACCTCTGCCGCGACCTGCTCCGGATCGACACCTCCAACACGGGAGACAACGACACCAGCGCGGGCGAGCGCGCCGCCGCCGAGTACGTGGCGGAGAAGCTCGCCGAGGTCGGCGTCGAGACCCAGATCCACGAGTCCGCCCCCGGTCGGGCCAACGTCGTCGCCCGGATCGCCGGCACCGACCCGAGCCGCGGCGCCCTGCTGGTGCACGGCCACCTCGACGTCGTGCCGGCCGACGCGGACGAGTGGTCGGTGCACCCGTTCTCCGGCGAGATCCGCGACGGCTACCTGTGGGGTCGCGGCGCGATCGACATGAAGGACTTCGACGCGATGGTGCTCGCCGTCGTGCGGCACTGGCAGCGCACCGGCGTACGCCCCACCCGCGACATCGTGCTCGCGTACACCGCTGACGAGGAGGCGGGCGGCGACTACGGGGCGCACTGGCTCACCCGGCAGCACCGCGACGTCTTCGACGGCTGCACCGAGGCGATCGGCGAGGTGGGCGGCTTCTCCTACTCGGTCGACGACGCCCGGCGGCTCTACCTGATCGAGACCGCCGAGAAGGGAGTGGACTGGCTGCGGCTGCACGCGAAGGGCCGCCCGGGGCACGGCTCGATGGTCCACGACGACAACGCCGTCACCGCCCTCGCCGAAGCCGTCGCCCGCATCGGCCGGCACCGCTTCCCGATGGTGGTCACCCCGACCGTGCGAGCCTTCCTCGAGGAGGTCTCCGAGCTGCTCGGCATCGAGCTGGACCCGGAGGACCCGGAGGCGGCGATCGCCAAGCTCGGGCCGATCGCCAACATCATCGGGGCCACGATCCGCAACACGGCCAATCCCACCCGCCTCGCCGCCGGCTACAAGGACAACGTCATCCCCGGCCGGGCCACCGCCACCATCGACTGCCGCAGCCTGCCCGGCCAATCCGAGCTGCTGGAGGCGCAGCTGCGTGAGCTGATCGGGCCGGACATCGACATCGAGTACATCCAGCGCCAGCCCGCCATCGAGACCACCTTCGACGGTGACCTGGTCGACGCGATGTCCGCCGCGCTGCGCGCGGAGGATCCGGGCGCGCACCCGGTGCCGTACATGCTCTCCGGCGGCACCGACGCGAAGGCCTTCGCCCAGCTCGGCATCCGCTGCTTCGGCTTCGCCCCGCTGCGCCTGCCGGCCGACCTGAACTTCTCCGCGTTGTTCCACGGCATTGACGAGCGGGTTCCGGTGGACGGGCTACAGTTCGGCGTGCGGGTTCTCGACCGGTTCCTTCGTACCTGCTGACCCGTCTTCCGGTTGCTGCGCCCGCGCGGCACCTCCCATCGTGAAGGGAACACCACGCATGACCGACCAGCACGGTGAGCTGGACTCCGCCCTCGAGCGGGTGATCGACGCCGCTCGGCGTCACCTGTCCGCAGTACGTGCCGCCGACGGTCGTATCGACGACGACGACGTCTGGCAGGCGTACGTCGAGTTGAACAACGCCTCCCACGCCTACGACGAGCGGCTCCTGGACGCCTTCGGTGAAGTCACGCCGTGGGACGTCGAGGCGATCGACCCGGACGAGGCCGACGCGCGCTTCGGCGGCGGCACGGAGAACGTCGAGGCCACCGACCCGTACCCGCGGGTGATCTCGGTACGCCAGCGCCGCGACTACCGGGTGCCCAGCATCTCCGCGCTGATGCGGGTCGCCGAGGTCGCCCGGCGGGAGAGCACGCCGGAGGACGACGAGCCGGCGCCGGTCGAGGGGGTCGGCGAGGCGGTGCTGGAGCTGCTGCAGAGCGGCGACGGTTCGCTCGGCGCGCTGGACATCCCGGAGCTCGAGCCGCTCGACGGGGTGGTGATGGTCAGCGAGGTCGGCACCCCCGTCGACCTGGAGTCGTTCGAGGACGACGACGCGGTCGGCCCGTTCCAGCCCGCCGCCGACGACCGGCTCATCGGGCGCCTCGACGAGCACCCGTTCCTGGAGCTCGACGACGAGCACGACCACGTCCACTAGACGGCACCGCCCCGGGGCCCGGCCGTGCGGCAGGGGCCCCGGGGCGTACGCCGTGGCGGGTCCGCCTCAGTACGACAGACCCGGCTGCGGCTGGTTGACCCGGCGACGGCGCAGCATCACCTGCCGGGTGCCGTCCCGGAACAGCCGCACCCGGGCCAACTCCCATCCGGAGAACTCCGCCTGGATCGCCAGCTGCGTCGCGGCGGTCAGCCGGTCGACGTTCGGTGGCAACCGCAGCGGTGCGTATTCGTAGTCCATGTGCCCTATGCTGCCCAGGCCGGCGGCGGTCCGCCACCCCCTGTGGGGTGATCGGGACCGCTGCCGCAGGGGGTTCGTGCCCGCCCGTGGCGCCGTGGCCGGTTCGCCCGTCAGCTGTCGCGCTCGGGGTAGCCGACCGGCACCGCCGAGACGTCCTCCAACGCCGTGATGATCTCCTCCGGCAGCGTCATCCGCTCCACCTGCAGCGCGCCGAGCAGCTGGCCGACCGTGCGGGCGCCGAGGATCGGGGCCGTCACGCCGGGCCGGTCCCGCACCCAGGCCAGCGCCACCTCCAGCGGCGAGACACCCAGCCCGCCGGCCGCCGTGGCCACCGCCTCGACGATGCTGGAGCAGCGTGGCTCGAGATAGGTGGCGACGAACCGCTCGAAGTGCGGTGAGGCGGCGCGGGAGTCGGCCGGACGGCCGTGCCGGTACTTGCCGGTCAACACACCTCGGCCGAGCGGCGACCAGGGCAGCACACCCAGGCCGAGCGCGTCGCAGGCCGGCAGCACCTCGCGCTCCACGCCCCGCTCCAGCAGCGAGTACTCGACCTGCGCAGCCACCACGGGCGACCGTCCGGGCCAGGCCGCCTGCCAGGCCGCCGCCCGTGCGGTCTGCCAGCCGGAGAAGTTCGACACCCCCACGTACCGCACCCGACCGCTGGCCACCGCGTGGTCGAGTGCCGCCAGGGTCTCCTCCAGCGGGGTGTCCGGGTCGTAGCCGTGCACCTGGAACAGGTCGACGTGATCGGTGCCGAGGCGACGCAGCGAGGCGTCGAGCGTACGCAGCAGATGGCCCCGGGAGTTGTCACGGCGCCGGCCGTTGCCCGGCCGCAGCCCCGCCTTCGTGGCGATCAGCAGCTCGTCGCGCGGGACCAGGGTGCCGAGCAGCGACCCGATCACCGACTCGGCGTCGCCGTCGCCGTAGACGTCGGCCGTGTCGATCAGGTTGCCGCCCGCGTCGAGGTAACTCTTCAGCTGGGCGGCCGCATCGTCGGCGTCGGTGTCCCGACCCCAGGTCATGGTGCCGAGCGCGAGCCGCGAAACCGCCAGCCCGCTTCGGCCGAGCGGTCGCTGTTGCATGGGTGAACCTTATTTCGAACACGGCGCAACCGATATCCTCGCTCCCGTCATGTCTACCGGGTTCTGCCGGTGTTCCTGCCGCCTCCGCGTCCGAATCCGCCCACCCCATCGCCTTTTCGGTGAGCCGGTGATCCAGTCGGTCATCGGCATTGCGTAACCTGATGCGACCTGTGGAGCCGATGGGGGAGGACCATTGCGACTCGGGCTCAGCCTCGGATATCAGACGGCGTGGAGCACACCAGCCGATCATCTGGCCCTCGCCCAGGAGGCGGAGCGGCTCGGTTTCTCGGTGGTGTGGGCGGCGGAAGCGTACGGCTCCGACTCGCCCAGCATGCTGGCCTGGATAGCCGGGCAGACCGAACGGATCGACGTCGGCAGCGCGGTGATGCAGATCCCCGCCCGCACACCCGCCGCCACCGCGATGACCGCGGCGACCATCGACACCCTCTCCGGAGGGCGGTTCCGGCTGGGCCTGGGGGTGTCCGGGCCGCAGGTCTCCGAGGGCTGGCACGGCGTCCGCTTCGGCAAGCCGCTCGCGCGTACCCGCGAGTTCGTGGACATCGTCAAGCTGGCGGTCGCCCGCAAGGAGGTCGCGTACGCCGGCGAGCACTACACCCTGCCGCTGCCCGACGGTCCGGGCAAGGCGCTGCGGTTGAGCTTCCATCCGCCACGCGACCACATACCGATCTACCTGGCCGCCGTCGGCCCGAAGAACCTCGAGCTGGCCGGTGAGATCGCCGACGGTTGGCTCGCCGTCTTCTACGCCCCGGAGTTCGCGCAGGAGCAGCTCGCCGCGGTGCGTGCCGGGCGGGAGCGGGTCGGTAAGGAGCTGGACGGCTTCGACGTGGTGCCGTCCGTGCCGGTGGTCGTCGGCGACGACGTGGCCGCCTGCGCCGAGTTGGTCCGCTGGTACGCGGCGCTCTACGTCGGCGGCATGGGCAGCCGGAAGCAGAACTTCTACAACCAGCTGGCCACCCGCATGGGTTACGGCGACGCGGCGCGCGAGGTGCAGGACCTCTACCTGGCCAAGCGGCAACGGGACGCCGCCGCCGCGGTGCCGCTCGAGTTCATCGACCGTACGTCGCTGCTCGGGCCGAAGGAGCGCATCGCCGAACGGATGCGGGAGTACGCGGCAGCCGGCGTAACCACGCTGTCGGTGAACCTGTTCGTGGCCGACCGGGACAGCGGTGTGCAGACCCTGCGTACCGTCGCCGAGGCGCTGGAGATCGCTGGAGTCGGCGAGTGACCTGGGTCGAGGCCATCGTCCTGGGCATCGTCCAGGGGCTCACGGAATTCCTGCCGGTCAGCTCGTCGGGGCACCTGCGGATCACCTCCGCGCTCTTCTTCGGGCGTGACGCGGGCGCGTCGTTCACCGCGGTGACCCAGCTCGGCACCGAGGCGGCCGTGCTGATCTACTTCGCCAAGGACATCTGGCGGATAACCCGTACCTGGGTCGTCGGGATCTGGGACAGCTCGGTGCGTTCCAGCCTGGACTACCGGATGGCCTGGTACGTGATCGTCGGCACCATCCCCATCGGGATCTTCGGCTTCCTGTTCAAGGACCAGATCCGCACCGCCGGCCGCAACCTCTGGCTGGTGGCCACGACACTCATCGTGTTCGCGTTCGTACTCGCCTTCGCCGAGTACTGGGGCCGCCAGACCCGCGCCCTGGAGAACTTCCGGATGCGTGACGGCATCGTCATGGGCTTCGCGCAGGCCATGGCGTTGATCCCGGGGGTGTCCCGGTCCGGCGGCACGCTCACCGCCGGCCTGCTGCTCAACCTCACCCGGGAGACGGCGGCCCGCTACTCGTTCCTGCTGGCCATCCCGGCGGTGGTGCTGTCCGGCGTGTTCAGCCTCGGGGACGTGTTCGAACCCGCGGCGCCGGGCACGGCGGCCCCGACCGTCGCCATGCTGATCGTGGCCACGATCATCGCCTTCGGCATCGGGTATGCGGCCATCGCCTGGCTGCTGCGCTACGTCGCCCACCACACCCTGTACCTCTTCGTGCTGTACCGGGTGGCCCTGGGCACGCTGGTCCTCGCGCTGCTGATGACGAACACCATCAGCGCCACCTGACCGCCGACTCCTACGCCGCCGGCCGGCACCCCTGTCGCGGGTGCCGGCCGGCGCCTTTTCTACCGCCTGCTCTGCACCCAGATACGCACCGGTTGTCGGTGCCTGGTCGCGTTCGGCAAGCGTCCGGGGTCGTTTCGCGGGACCGATCATGGAGGCCGGGCTGAGATGCGCCGAGCCGTTGGTGTCGAAGCGGGCGGGCGAGTGGTTGTGCCCTCGCTCGGCCCCCTGGGGGCCGGTCGGTTTTGAATATGCCGCCGGCCGGCACCCGTGTTTGGGTGCCGGCCAGCGGTTCATGCTCGTGTGCTGTGTGGTTGTCAGCTGTTCCAGTACTGGCCGACGAGGTCGGCGGCCTGCTGTTCCCACTGGGCGTAGGCGTCCGGGTAGGCCGACACCTGCACCGTCTGCGCGGCCTGGGTCAGCGGCATGTCCTGCCAGCCGTCGACCTGCTTCAGGCCCTTGAGGAACGCGGTGGTGGCGTACTGCGGGTCGGTGATCTGCTCCGGGCTACCCCAACC
>NZ_JBFAAL010000024.1:0-68373 GCF_040639715.1 Micromonospora sp. NPDC023737 | reverse complement strand
CCGCACAAGCGTTCCGCCACCATCGAAATCATCAACCAGCGGGAGAAAGCGCTCGGGCAGGGCCGGTTCGGCACCGACCGCGACGGCTACCAGGCGATGCTCGCCGCCGGCCGCAAGCACAAAGACCGCCTTTGGGCGGTCGAGGGCTGCAACGGCATCGGCCGGCACGTCGCTCAACGGCTGGTCGCCGACGGTGAAACCGTCGTGGACGTTCCCGCGAAGCTGTCCGCCCGGGCCCGCGTGTTCGCCACCGGCCAGGGCCGCAAGACCGACCCGGTCGATGCCCGCAGCGTCGCCGTGGTCGCCCTGCGCACCGAAGGTCTGCGGCAGGTCGTCACCGACGACACCACGGTCGCGTTACGGCTGCTGGTCGACCGTCGTGACCAGCTCGGCCGGGCCCGCACCGACGTGGTCTCCCGGCTGCATCACCTGCTACTCGAGTTGGTGCCCGGCGGCGCGAAGAAGGACCTGTCCGCCCAGCAGGCCCGCGCCCTGCTGGGCACCGTGCGCCCGCGTGACGTGGTCGGCAGGACCCGCCGCCGGCTGGCCTCCGAGCTGATCGGCGAGCTTGTCGTCATCGACAAGAAGATCAAAACCGCGAAACAGGAACTCACCGACCTGGTCAACAGCACCGGAAGCCGGCTGATGGAGCTGACCGGCATCGGACCGTCCGGCGCGGCCCGCCTGCTCGGCGACATCGCAGACATCGCCCGGTTCACCAGCCGCGCCCACTTCGCCTCGTGGAACGGCACCGCACCGATCGACGCCTCGTCGGGCGAGCAGAACCGGCACCGGCTCTCCAGAGCCGGGAACCGGCGCATCAACCGGGCCCTGCACATCATGGCCATCGTCCAGCTGCGCCGTGACACCGAAGGGCGCCGCTACTACCGGCGCAGACTAGCCGCGGGCAAGACCCCGATGGAGGCCCTACGGGCACTAAAGCGGCGTCTGTCCGACATCGTCTACCGGCAGATGGTGGCCGACGCGAAGCTGGCCAGGACGGGTCCGGGAGGACACGCGGGGGCGACTCTGCAATCCAGCGCGGTCGACCCAAACCCCGAGATCGACACTTCGGAAAAGTCACTTCCCGGACCCGCCACACCCCAGCCTAGAACAACCCTCGCCGCCGCCTCTTGACACAGAGGGGTGCCAGATACGGATGCGCGGCCCCAGCTCGCGCTGGGTGTGGCGGGTTGTGCTGCTCGTGCTCGGCACCACCCCGCGCACCGTCGACAGCTATCTCATCAAAATGGGCCGGCACGTCCCTGGACGTCGACGTCGAGGCTCCGCGCCAGGGTGTGGCCGTCTCTCACGACTGAATCATGGCTGCAGCGGGCAGCCGCGGCGGGCCGGGCTGGGCCTCCCAACCGGGTCGCTCCAAAAGCGGAAATTCCGGTATAACGAGCATGCTTTTGCTGGCCGACATCGCCCCCTCGGAGGGCCCATGACGACGCAGTTGCGTGACCGTCTCGACCAAATACTCCAAGCTGGCCAGGTCGGCGGTCTGCACGCCGTCGCGGCGGTTCGCGGTGGTCAAACCGTGCTGGAGTACTACAGGACCGGCGAAGATTTCGCCTGGGGCGACTCGCTGGGCGTCGTCGAGTTCGGGCCCGGGGTCCTGCACGACATCCGGTCCGTCACCAAGAGCGTGACCGTCCTGTTGTACGGCATCGCGCTCGGCGAAGGACTGGTCCCGCTGCCGGCGGAACCGCTCCTGCAGCGGTTCCCACAGTACCCCGACCTGGCGGCCGACCCCCGGCGTGCCCGGCTCACTGTCGAGCACGCGCTGACAATGTCGTTGGGCGTGGAGTGGCGCGAAGATCTCCCGTACAACAGCCCGGCCAACGCCGAGATCGCGATGGAGCTGGCACCGGACCGATACCGGTACATCCTGGAGCGGCCGATCCTCGAGCCGCCCGGCACCCGATGGACCTACTGCGGCGGTGCCACGGCTCTGCTCGGCCGACTGGTCGCCGACGGCACCGGGCAGTCGCTGCCGCAGTACGCGCAGGCCGTGCTGTTCGCGCCGCTGGGCATCGGCAGCTTCGAGTGGATGACCGGCGCGGACGGAGTGGCCTCCGCCGCGTCCGGGCTGCGACTCGCGCCGCGCGACCTGGCCAGGCTCGGCGAGCTGGTGCTGGCCGAGGGAACCTGGGACGGTCAGCGGGTCGTCCCCGCCGACTGGATCCGCACGATGCTCCAGCCACGCCTGCAGACCAGCTGGGGCGCGCAGTACGGCTACCAGTGGTACATCGAATCCATCGAGGGCCATCGGCTGGTGGCTGGGATGGGCAACGGCGGCCAGCGCCTGTTCGTCCTGCCCGACCTGGACCTCACCGTGGCCATCACCGCCGGCAACTACGACGACCCCAACCAGTGGCGGACCCCGCTCACGGTGCTGGAACGGGTCATCCTTCCCGCGATGGCGTGACGGCACCGCGCCCGCCGGTCAGCCCATCGGCAGGGCGCACATCTGGGTCGGACGTCAGCTCACGCATGCGGTTGGGACAGCTTCTGCGTTCGCCGGAAAAGCACCCGCGTCACGGCACCCGATCGACATCCGGTCATCGTCACGTCCGGACGGCAACCGGCCGGCTCGGCGTGACGCTGGGTAGCGCAGGAGTCGCGGCATGACCGGACGCTGGCGAATCAAGTTCCGCAGTTTGACGGCAGACTATCGACCCAAGGCTGCGGGTCTTCGTTGATCACCTTGTGGGTGGGACGCCCTCATGATGCGAGTCGGGCGGCGCAGGTGGTGAGGTGGCGGCGTTCTGGGAGGCTGGTGGCGCGTCGGGCGGCCTCGCGGTAGTCGGCTGCGGCGGCGGTGCGCTCGCCTGCCAATTCGAGCAGGTGGGCGCGGGTCGCGAGGAGGCGGTGGTGGCGCACCATTCGGTTGTCGGATTCCAGTGCTGCCAGCAGAACCAGCCCTGCCGACGGGCCGTGCACCATGGCGACGGCGACGGCACGGTTGAGCGTGACCATCGGACTCGGCGCGAGCTGCTCCAGCAGTTCGTACAGGGCGAGGATCTGCGGCCAGTCGGTCGCGTCCATGTGCTCGGCCTCGTCGTGGACCGCGGCGATGGCCGCCTGCACCTGGTACGGGCCGACCGGGCCCCGGGCCAGCGCCTCGGTGACGAGTGCGACCCCGTTGCCGATGAGCGTCCGGTCCCAGGTGTTGCGGTCCTGCTCGGCGAGCGGGACCAGTGCCCCGTCCGGTGTCGTGCGGGCGGGCCGGCGCGCCTCGGTGAGCAGCATCAGGGCCAGCAGCCCGGCCACCTCAGCGTCCTCGGGGAGCAGCCGGCGCAGCCAGGTGGTGAGCCGGATCGCCTCGTCGGACAACTGGGGCGCGGTGAGGTCCGGGCCGGTGCTGGCGGTGTAGCCCTCGTTGAAGAGCAGGTACAGGACGTGCAGCACGGCGCGCAGCCGCTCGGCGCGTTCCGGTCCTTCGGGCATCGTGAAGGTCGTACCGCTGGTTCTGATGCTTTGTTTTGCTCTGCTGATGCGTTGCGCCATGGTCGCCTCCGGAACCAGGAACGCGGCAGCGATCTGCGCGGTGGTGAGGCCGCCGACCGCGCGCAGGGTCAACGCGATCTGGCTGGGCGGCGACAGCGCCGGATGGCAGCACAGGAACAGCAAGGTCAGTGAGTCGTCCCGGTCGGCGCCCGGATCGGCGTCCGCGGGCCGGCCCAGCAGTTCCGACTGCGGGGTCGCGGCGACGATCGCGTTTTCTCTCCGCCGCCGGGACTGATGGCTGCGAACCTCGTCGAGCAACCGGTGGGAGGCAACGGTGACCAGCCAGCCGCGGGGGTTGTCCGGTATTCCCTCGGAGGGCCACCGCATCGCGGCCCGAAGAAGCGCCTCCTGCGTCGCGTCCTCGCACGTGTCGAACTGCCCGTACCGGCGAACCAACGCGCCGAGGACCTGCGGCGCCAGCTCGCGCAGCAGGTCCTCGACGCCCCTGTCAGGAATCACAGGTCGGCGGCCGCCTCGTGCAGGACTGGCCACACCTCGACCGGCTCGACGTCCGCCCACGGCATGTCCGCGGCGATTTCGTACGCCCGCTGCTCGTTCTCGCAGTCCAGCAGATAGAAGCTGGCGAGGTACTCCTTCGTCTCCAGGTATGGCCCGTCGGTGACCGCCGGGGTGCCGTCCGTGCGCCGCACCAGCCGCGCCGCCGCGGCGTCGGCCAAGCCGTACGCGCCCAGCAGTTCGCCCGTCCCCTGGTACTTCTTGTTGAACGCATCCTGCTTGGCGATCGCCTCAGGCCAGGTCTCCGCCGGGATCGAGCTCCACTTCTCCTGGTTGCCGTAGATCAGCAGCATGTACTTCATCAGAGTCGTCCCTCCGGTCCACGCACCGTGCCGGCACGCTGTCACCTCACGAACGGAGCGGCCACGTCGCCCTCGACATCCGTACCAGAGATTTTTCTCCGCCGGCGATGTCGAGCCCGGCGTCACCGCTCCGTCCACCTGGCAACGGCAGACGACAGCCAGACAGAGGGAGAACCATCATGGGTACCAGGACGGTCCCGTCCACCGACGTCCTTGCCACGCGGCCGGTGTGGCTGGTCAGCGCGCTGGCCGGACTGGCCGCAGCCATCGCGACCGAACTCTACGGCCTGGCGGCCCGCGCGGTAGGGCTACCGATGGAGGCTGGCAATATAGGTGCTTCCGTGTCCGGGCCGATCACCATCGGCATGTTCGCCATGGGCACGGCAGTCGCGGTGTTCTGGGGGACCGTACTCGCGGTGCTTCTCGCCCGGCACAGCCGCCGCCCGGCGCGTGCCTACCTGTGGACCACTGTCGCACTGACCGCGGTGTCCATGGCCGGGCCGGTCCTCGCTGGTGCCACCGTGACCTCGACCAAGCTGATGCTCGCCCTGGCACACATCCTCGCCGCGGCGATCGTCATCCCCGTCGTCACCCGCAGGCTCAGTCACTCCCCGGCCGTCTCACTGGGCGCTGAAAGGCTGGTCCACCCGGACGACCGGCAACAGAACTGAGACGAGATTCCCCGACCGCCGCTGGCAGACACGGAACCGTATCGAACGTCCGCTCATCGGCACGTCCGGACGGCAACCGGCCGGCTCGGCGTGACGCTGGGTAGCGCACGAGTCGCGGCATGAGAGTGCGTCCCTATCTGGCGCTGCCGTCGGGCGACTCGGGGCCGGCCGAGTGCGGCAGCACCAACGCTTGAGCGGCGATGACTCGTTTACCGTTGAAGGTCAGCGCCGGGGAGCCGTACAGCCGATAGCCCTGATCGAGAAGGCCGCTGATGCGGGCGCAGAACTCGGCATCATCGGGCCCTGTGATAAGCCGGTAGCGGAGGGGCTCAGAGAGATCTGACACCGTCGCATTGTGCCCGCCCGGCCATGCCTCGGCCCAGCTGTCCCGGCTACCGCCCCGTCGCTCGGCCACCCGACCAGCGGCAGATGAGGAAGCGATGAGTTATCGACCGGGGCTAAACAGCGAGGCTCTTGACGAAGCGGGCCGAGGACGCGCATATGTCCTCGTACCCAAGTTGTTTGTAGAACTCGTGGGTTCTCGTCCGGTAGCGGCTGCTGGTGACCTCCATCTTTACGCAGCCGGCGGTACGCGCCTGCTCCTCGGTGGCCGTGACCAGTGACTGGCCTACGCCTCGGCCGCGGTAGCGCTCGTCGACGACCAGTGCGAGCAGACGCCCGAGCTTTCCGGTCACCTCAAGCATCGGGAAGACACCGAGCGCCGCGACGCCGACCAGATCGCCATCGTCGTCGGCGCCGATGAGCCAGCTCGAGGGATCGTCCAGCCAGTAGTCGAGTCGTTCATGCACGGCAGCCTCGGTGGCCGGATACCCGAGTTGGCCCAACAAACGGGTAAGCACTGGAACATCCTGTCGCCGAACCGGTCGAAGCTTTACTGACATGCCGGGCATCCTGTCATTCCCTCGCAACGTTTCGCCTGGCCTGGTGCGGTCCGCCGAAGCATCCGCTCATCGGCACGACCGGACGGCTCGGACGCGGCAGCCGGTTACTCGGCGCGACGCCCGGTCGGCGGATGAGTGCACCTTGAAGGGTGGCTGGAGTGGTCACGTCCCGGGTAGGGGCTGGGGGTGATGTAGGTCCGGGGCACGGAGTCCGGCGAGGATGAGGTCGGCGAGCTTGCCGATCACTTGGGCGCTTGTCGGCGGCGGCAGCCGCCGTAGTGAGGCGATGGCGATGAGACCGGCCCGGACGTCGTCGGTGTCGACTCCATCGCGGAGCAAGCCTGCGGCCCGGGCACGGGCGACCAGCACGTTCAACGCCCGGGCGTGTTCCCGGCGTTCTTTCTGGAGAGCGGCGCCCACGTCATCAAATCCCAGCAGCACCTCGTTGAGTGCCCGGTCGTGGATCTGCCGGTCGGCGAAGTCGAGGACCGTGCCGGACAGCGCCCGCCACGGGTCGAGATCGTCGAGCGCGTGGCGTATCCGCTCGCCGCAGGCCTCGACGCGTTCGGCGAGGACCGCGGTGACCAGATCAGTGCGGGTCGGGAAATGCCGGTAGAGGGTCGCCACACCGATCCCCGCCCGGCGGGCGACCTCGCGCATGGGTGCCTCGAGCCCGGCGGCGGCGAACGTCTCCCGCGCCGCCACGACGATCCGTTCGCGGTTGGATTGGGCGTCGGCACGCCGCTTCTGAGACATTCCGGGCCGCTGTCCTTCTCACTTCGCTCGATGGCGGAACGCATGCTCCGTTTCAGGTCTACGGTACGGCGGCAACCACGTTCCGGAGGCAGGGGGCCCTGATGTTCGCAGTGCAGTTCGACCGATTCGGCGGTCCGGAGGTACTTCACCTCGGAATGGCGGACACGCCGCAGCCGCAGGCCGGTCAGATCCTGGTACGTGTTCGGGCTGCCGGGGTGTCCCCGGTCGATGTTGGTCTCCGGTCGGGCCGCACTCCGATGAGCGCCCGGTTGCCACTGCCGCACATCCCCGGCGTCGACGCGGCCGGAGTCGTCGAGGAGATCGGCGACGGCGTTGACGGCGTGGCCGTCGGCGACGACGTCTTCGGTGTCGTGGACGTAGCGAAGCTCGGCGGAGCCAGTGCGGAGTTCGCGGTGCTGCAGCTTTGGGCCCACAAGCCGGCCGGTATGTCGTGGTCGCAAGCGGGTGCAGCGGGTTCCAGCGTCGAGACGGCCACCCGTGCCCTCGATCTGCTGGAGCTGCAGCCGGGGACGACCCTCCTGGTCGACGGCGCCGCCGGTGGCGTAGGCAGTGTCGCCGTCCAGCTGGCCGCGGCCTGCGGCGTCCGTGTCATCGGCACCGGCCGTGTCGACAACCATGACTTCCTCACTCAGCTCGGGGCGACGCCGATCACGTACGGGCCGCGCCTTGCCGACCGTGTCACCGCGCTCGGCGTGGCTCGGGTGGACCGTGCACTGGACGTTGCCGGCGCCGGGTCGTTGAAGGAACTGGTCGAGTTGACCAGTAGCCCGGCAGCGGTGGTGACCCTGGCCGACTTCACCGCCCGCGAGCACGGCGTCCGCCTGTCGATGGGACAGCTGGCCGGTGAGCACGACGGCCGGCACGGGCTGCGCGCTGCCGCGGAGCTGTTCGACCAGGGCCGGTTCACGGTGCCGATCGAGGCCGTCTTCCCCTTCCGGAAGGCGGCCGACGCACATGAGACGGCCGAGCACGGATCCCGCCGCGGCAAGATCGTCCTGAGCGTGGACGACGCGCAGGAGGCCTGATCCGGCGAGGTCCGGCGGGTAACCGGGGGCATCCGCTCATCGGCTACTTGTTTCATTGACCTACGACCGTGGCCCATGTCCGGACACTGCGAGGACTGCTGGGCGGTCACGCTCCGCAGCGCGCGGATCGCGGTATGTGCGGACAGCCCTGGCTGGGTCCGGGTGAACTACGCTTTGAGGCCAGCCTGCCCAACGCGCGGCGCCGGTACCGCGCGTCACTGAGCCCAGGGGTGGCAGCACCGTTCGAGTCGGGCCAGGCTCCGGGGAGCCCGCTCATAATGAGCGGGCTCCCGAAAACAACCCAGTCGGGCCCAACCGTGCAGCTGCAACCACGCGGAGCGCGGCAGATCCTGATACTGAGTCGCCGCAGCAGGGCCAGATGATCCGTCTGGCGGGCGGAGGGCCTCATGGGCGCGATGCCGGATAGCTGTCTGACGTGGTGGACCTTGGTCTTCACTCGGCAGGTTCCCGACGCTTCGAGCGGCTATCGCTGTCACCTGGCGACGCGCGACTTGCAGCGATGCCGTGCCATACTGCGGCGCGTGCACGTGACCGGGGAAGTGCAGATGACGTACGGCCTGCTGCGGCGGATGAGCCAAGACGCACAGGGCCGCTGGCAACGCGTCATGCGGGCGCTCCTGCTCGCCCTCACGGTGCTGGCTGTGCTGCTGGCCACGCTGCTCGCGACACTGACCGGGTTCAACGGCCGGCTGCTCTACCTCGTGCTGGTGTTGTGCGCCGCGTTCGCCGTGACAGAACTCCTTCCGGCACTGGGTTGGTTGTTGCAGCGCCGCCTCTTCGTCGAACCGTTCCGGTACGAGGTGAGCACGTCGGGCGTCGACATCCAGACCGTGAGCAGCCGGACCCAGATCGACTGGTCCGGCATCACCCGGATTCGGCGGCGACGCCACACCTGGCTGCTGAAGTACGGCATGAGCCAGATCCCGGTGCCGCGGGCGGCGTTCTCGCCTGAGGATCAACGGATCGTGGACGACTTCATCGTCAGGCGCCCCGAGTTCGCCGGGTGACCGTCCCCGACGCGACCAGCCCGAGAAGTGCGGGCCGGGTGCCTCGGCCGGCTCTCAGCCGCAGGTGCTGGAACGGTAAGGTCACGGAGTCCAAGTGATTGGTTCGGGAGCCCCTGCTGGCGTATATTCCACCGCAGTCGGCTTTCTGTCCTTGGGTACCTTGAACTCAAGCCAACCACGAACACAGGTCCCGACCTTGATTTCCTTCCGGTCGGGATACTCGGGCTTCATGCCGTTGCCGCCAGCGTGGCCAGTGCTCTTGATTGAAGCGTCCCCGAATTTCAATACCCAGTTTGAGGTGCCAATCGAGACAGCAGAGTATCCCTTGGGTAGCTTTTTGAGGCAGTATTTGAGGTCGATCGCGCCATAGACGTAGGCACTGTCTGATGGTTTTCCGAATTGCGTGGCGTTGTGCTTGTAACCGTAGAACGTGATGGTCGAGGTGTTCTCGTCAAAGGGAATCGCTTCGCCAAGCTTGTTCCCTGTGGGTGCCGAGGGCGGCGGGGTCGATTGGACCGCGCTGGCGCTTTGGCTCGGAGCGCTCGCCGCGCCGGACTCGGTGGCTCCTCCGCATCCCGCCACTGTCATGGCCACCGCGACCGCGATGGAGGGGATCATGGTCTGCCTCAAGTGCACCCTTTTGCTCCTATGCTCAGCTTGACGATCTATGTACTGCCGACCGGCCGCGCCTCGACGCTCAGCCAAGGACGACGTTCGGGGACATTTACCGACGGCCGGCAGGGCCGGCGGATTGCGGCTAGCTAGGGAAGCTAGCCCATCGACTATCTTCCCTGGGGGTCAAGGCAGGCGGTCAGGGTCCTGCGAGGCGGACCAGGAAGACCGCGGCGGCGATGAGGATTAACAGGGTCGGCCGCGTATGTCGCATGCACAACCTCGCCCATGCTGGTCAAAGGCGGAGGGCCCGGAAGTAAACAAGTTGTCCGCAATAGGTTGATCGTGTCACCGCCGGTATCGACGAACCATCCGCTCATCGGCATGACCGCGCGACGTGCGGCTTGCCAGACGAGGGTGCTGTGGCGAGTTGATGATGGCTCGCCCCGCCGCCCGCGTCTCGTGCGCGCCTACACACGCCCTACGCGCTCGATCACTTGGTTCGCCTACTGTCACCGGGTATGCGTCGAGCGACGATCTTCGCGCGTGCCGCCGCGCGCGCGCCGTGGTGGGTGTGGGCAGCGGTAGTCGCGGCAGCCGTGGCCCTCGTGTCATGCATATCGGTGCCGCTGCTCGTGTTACGTCCTGGGTCTCGGCTTTCGCCGGCGGAGGTGCCATACCCAGCACCAGCGGCAGCAAGTGTCGGGGTTGTCGCCCAGCTTCGCGCAGCTCCTCTGATTCTGGACGGTCGTCTGCGCGTGTTCGCGACACAGAACGACGTGTGGGCCGAGCCGCTCACCGCGCCCGATGGTACGGATTCCTACTGGTCCTACCACAGGTGGCCGGCGGAGGTTGTCGGCGTCGTCGCGTTCGGTGCCGCCGGCACTGCGCCGCCCGTAGTGGTGGTGAAGTGGTCCGACGGCCTGCTCGTGGCGCTGCGCGCCGACAGTGGAGATATCGCCTGGACGACCCGGGTCCAGACCAAAGACAGCGATGAGTACTGGGGGCGACGCACTGGCACCCGAACGGTCTACGGCGACGGAACGCTTTTCAGCCTCTACAGCGCCCGGTCCGGCTCGTCCCCGGTCGTGATCAGCTCCGGTGACACCGAGGTCGACGCGTTCGATCCGATCAGCGGCCGTCAGTTGTGGAGCGTCGATCTGCCAACCTGTCATGGCGTTGACTGGACCGGCGAGCAGGTGTTTGCCACGATTCTGTGCTCTAACGGGGTCCATACCATCCATCTCTACGACGCCGGCACCGGTCGCCTCCTCGGCACCTGGGTGCCACCGTGGCTGTCGGCCTCGTCAACCCCAGCACAACGCTCCTGGATTCGCTGGCTGACGGCCTGCCGCACCGAATCCTCTGAATGTCAGGGCTTCCAAATACGCCGGGACGAAACATGGCGTATCCACGCCGATGGCTCGGTTACCAAGGAGCCCGTAGTGTCGTCCGACATCGATGACCGCGTCGCTGGTGACGTCGTTGTGCGCCGAACCGATGGCCGGCTCACCGGCCTGCGACGAGATACCGGCGGCCAGATGTGGCAGATCCCCCTCGACAGCCGCCGCGCGATCGCCGCCGACGCCGGCACGGTGTACCTCTTGACGTCGGCAAACGACCTCGCCTGTGTCGATGGGAGAACGGGCACAGTGCGAGCGACGGTTCCACTGCCCGGTGCAGGGTGGACGGCCTACTCCATGTACGCG
This sequence comes from Micromonospora sp. NPDC023737, assembly GCF_040639715.1. Lineage (NCBI taxonomy): Bacteria > Bacillati > Actinomycetota > Actinomycetes > Micromonosporales > Micromonosporaceae > Micromonospora > Micromonospora sp. NPDC023737. The sequence continues at coordinate 57,318 of NZ_JBFAAL010000024.1, read as the reverse complement.
ACCGATGGGTTCGTTGTCATCGAGCGACTCAATCCCGATGCGCGCGAGCGCGACGGCGACAGAAGCTACTACTACGGATCACGACCGGTCGTGCTCGCCACCTGCTGACCCCCGCACCCGCCAGAGGACAACGCTGGATCGTCGCGGAACAGCGACAACCGTCGTGCATCCGAACTCCGGGGGCGACGCCCTTCTCCTTACCGTCGGACGCGGCACCGGTGCCGGCGATGGTGGAGGCGACGTGCGTGCCGTGGCCGGACACGTCCTTCACCGTCTCACCGGAAACGCGCGGGCATGAGCGGACCAGCAGTCCGCCGATCGTCCCTACAGGACGATTTGTCGTCACCGCCGGCGCGGTGTGATCAGCCCCGACTCGTACGCCCACACGACCAGCTGAGCACGGTCGCGGCAGTGCAGTTTCGTCATCGCCCGGTTGACGTGTGTCTTGGCGGTCAACGGGCTGATCACCATGCGCTCGGCGATCTCGTCGTTGCTCAGCCCCCGCGCGACCAGCTCGACGATCTCCTGCTCGCGGGCGGTCAGCACGTCTCGTCCGGCCGCCGGGTCGGCCGGCGGCGGGCCGGCGACAAATTCGCTGACGAGCGTACGGGTCACCGCCGGGGCGAGCAGCGCGTCGCCGCGCGCCACCACGGCGACGGCCTGCAGCAGGTCGGCGGGGTCGGCGTCCTTCAGGAGGAACCCGCTGGCCCCCGCGCGGAGCGCGGCGAACACGTAGGAGTCGAGCCCGTAGTTGGTGAGGATGAGCACGCGGACCGCGGCGAGTTCGGGATCGACGGCGATACGCCGGGTGGCTTCGATGCCGTCGAGCCCCGGCATCTGCACGTCCATCAGCACGACGTCCGGCCGCAGGCGTCGCGACAACTGGACGGCCGACGCGCCGTCGGTGGCCTCACCGACCACCTCAAGGTCGTCCTCGGCGTCGAGCAACGCTCGGAATCCGGCCCGCATCAACGCCTGGTCGTCGGCGAGCAGGACCCGGATCATGACGGCTCCTCTGCCCGGACGGAGCCGCCACGATCCATGGCGGGCCGATCCGACCGGACCTCACGCGAACGCCCGGTCATGCCGGAGCCTGCAGCGGAATGGTGGCCCGCACCGCGAATCCGCCGTCGTCGCGGGCGGCGGTGTGCAGCGTGCCGCCCAGGTCGATGACCCGTTCCCGCATGCCACGCAGGCCCACCCCGGGTGACACCGGCCGGGCCGGTGTGGCCTGGCCGTCGTCGGTCACCGAGACGGTCAGCTGCGCCGGGGCGTACTCGATGTGGATCTGAGCGGTGGCGGCGCCGGCGTGGCGGGCCACGTTGGTGAGGGCCTCCTGGACGATCCGGTAGCCGGCCTGGTCGACCTCGGCGGGCAGGTCCCGGGGCTGACCGGTGACGGTCAGCTGCACCGGTACACCGGCCGCCCGGGTCCGCTCGGCGAGCTCGCCCAGCCGGCCCAACCCGACGCCGTTGCCGTCGGAGGGTGCGCGCAGGACGTCCAACGTCCCGCGCAGTTCCCGCATGGCGGCACCACTGGCCTCCTGGATCGCCAGCAGCGCGGCCGGCGGTTCCTCGCCGTGCTTGCGGGCCAGGTGCACCGCGATCCCGGCCTGCACCTTGATCACCGAGATGTTGTGGGTCAGCGAGTCGTGCAGATCCCGGGCGATGCGCAGCCGCTCCTCCCCGGCGCGGCGCAACGCCATCTCCTCACGGGTCCGTTCGGCCTCGATCGCCCGCTGCTCGACCTGTTCCAGGTACGCCCGGCGATGCCGCGCCACCAGCCCGGCGACGTTGGCCGCCACGAACCAGCCCAGCAGCAGCGAGGTCCGCTCGACGATCAGCTGGGCGGGCCGATCAGCGGGCGCGACCGAGATGTCGCGGGCCAGGAAGCCGCCGAGAAAGACGACGCTGGCCAGGGCGGAGGTCAGTCGGTGTCCCTGCCAGGCGGCGACGTAGACCGCGCCGAGGACGGGAAACGCGGCGGAGACCCCGGGGTGCACCCGAACGTGCAGGGCCAGCATGGCGGCGGTCACCACGAGCGACGCCACCACCGGGTACCGCCGGCACACCGCCAGGGCCGCGGCCATGGCCAGGATCAGGACGACGTCGACCGCGTGCACCGGGGCGGCGTCCGGCGCGAGCACGGAGTCGCCGAGCAGGAGCACACCGAGGGCGAGGCCGCTGAGGGCGTACGGCAGGTCGCGACGCATGAGCGCACTGTAGAACGACCGCCATCAGGAAACATCCCACGTTCGTGGTACCTGTCGCGTACCGCGGACGCGGTATCGGCGGTCGGGCAAGTGCCTGCGGCGGCACGACGTTTTCCCGACCGGCCGAGGCGAGCATCGAGCCCATGACATACCGCTTCTTCACTCCCGTACCGGCGAAGGCGGCGACCGGTCTCACCGCGGAGGTCTACCGGCAGCTGCGCGACGAGTTCCTCGGGCCGGCGCCCACCTTCCAGGCGCTGTCCGCCGTGCCGCAGGTGCTGGCCGCGGCGTGGGCGCTGATGCGCGAGGCGCTGCTCGCCGGGGACACGTCGCGGGTCGACCGCGAGCTCGTCGCGTCGGTGGTGTCGCGGGCCAACCGCTGCCGGTTCTGCGTCGACGCCCACGTGATGCTGCTGCACGCGCTCGGCGAGCACGAGCTCGCCGAGGTCGTCGCCCGGGGCGGAACGCCACCCGACCCGAGGCAGGCCGCGCTCGCCGCGTGGGCCGAGGCCAGCCGTACCCCCGAAGCCGCCGACTGGGCCAGCCCGTACCGCCCGGAGGTCACCGGCACGGCGCTCGCCTTCCATTTCATCAACCGGATCGTCTCGGCGCTGCTCGACCCGGACCTGCTGCCCGGCGGACTGCAACGCTCCCCGATGGTGCGGTCGGTCGGCGGCCGGCTCTACGCCAGGACGGCCCGGGAGCCGAAGGAGCCCGGCCGCAGCCTCCCGCTGCTCGACACCAATACGACGGCGCCACCGGCCTGGGCCGGGGAAGGCCCGGTCGGCATCGCGTACGCGTCGCTGCGGAACGCCGCCACCCGAGGCGGAGACCTGCTGGGCGAGGTGGCGCGCCGGACCGTCACGGCCACCGTGCGCTGGGAGGACGGACGGCACCCGGCCCGGCCCGCGGAGTGGGCCGCCGACCTGATCCGGGACCTGCCCGGCACGGACCGCGTGGGAACGCGCATCGCGCTGCTGGCCGCGTTCGCACCCAGCGCGATCCGCGAGGGCGACGTCGCCCTCTGGCGACTGTCCCATCCGGACGACGCCGACCTCGTGCGGCTGGTCGCCTACGGCGCGATCACGGCCACCGACCACGTCGCCCAGACCCTGTCCCCGGCTCAGCTCTAGGAGGTCCACAAATGCGCAAGGCCCTGGTCGTCGTCAGCCTGCTACTGCTCGTCGCGTTCGCCCTGCAGTTCGTCTTCGCCGCCGTGGGCGCGTTCACGAAACCCGCGGGTGACAGCGCGTACAGCCTGCACAGCCTCAACGGAATGGCGGTCATCCCCGTCCTCACCCTGCTCACCATCCTGCTCGCCGTGCTGGCGAAAGCGCCGGGCCGACTCATCGGACTGGCGGTCCTGCCGCTCGGCCTCGTCGTCCTGCAGGCACTCCTCGCCATGTTCGCGAACGCCTTCACCGACGCCTCGGGTGCCAGCACCCCGGTCGGCCTGATCATCGCCGGGCTGCACGCGGTCAACGGAATCGTCGCGGTACACGTGGTGGTCGGCGTCCTCCGGGGAGCGCGCGAGCTGGCCGGCCCGGCCCCGACCGTCCCCACCAGCGTGCCCGTCCGGGAAGAGGAGCCGGCATGACCAGCGGCTCGCTGATCGCGGCCGACCTGGTCATCGCGGTCCTCGCGGCCGCCGGGTGGCTGGGCGGCGGGGCCACGGCCGCCGCCCGGCGCCGTCCACTCGCGCTGGGACTCGCCGCCTTCGCACTGGTCGCCACCCTCGCCCGTACGATCACCATCGTCGCGCTCGCCCGCGCCGGCTGGTGGTTCGCGGCAGAGAAGATCCTCATCGCCGGCCCGCTGTCGCTCGCGGCGGTGGCGGTCGCCGGACCGCGGCTGCTGCGGGCCCCGAGCGACATCCGGTCCGTCGCGGTTCCCCTCCTCTTCGCCGGGTACGCCGTGAGCAGCGCTCTGCTCGTGACGGTCCTGCACGGCTACCCGGCGTCGGCGGGCGCGGGACTGCTCGCCGTCGCCGGAGTCGCCGCGGCGACCGCGGTCACGTGGCGCGTTCTGGGTCCCCGTCCGTCCGGCACGGTGTCCCGCACGGTCCTCGCGGTGGGGGTCGCGGCCCTGGTGACCGGGACCGGGCTGGCCGTCGCCCCGAACCCGGCCTCCGGCGTACCCCACGATCATGATTATCGGGACACCCGGACCGTGGGCGAACCGACCCGGCGGTTCACCCTGACGGCCGGGACCGCCACGGTGAACGTGAGCGGCCGTGACGTCGCGGCGTGGACGTTCAACGGGCAGGTTCCCGGGCCGGAGCTGACCGCCACCGTCGGCGACGTCCTGGAGGTGACGCTGCGCAACCGGGACATCGAGCGGGGCGTCACGCTGCACTGGCACGGGTACGACGTGCCGAACAGCCAGGACGGGGTGCCCGGCATCACCCAGGCGGCGGTGCTGCCCGGCCAGGAGTTCGTCTACCGCTTCCGCGCCGACCAGGTCGGGACGTACTGGTACCACACGCATTCGGTATCCGACGTCGGCGTGCGGATGGGGCTCTACGGTGTCCTGGTGGTACGCCCGGCACCGGCGACCGGCGTCGACATGACGGTGCCGGTGCACACCCTGGCGGGTCTCCCGCTGCCCGCGCCGACGACGGAGCCGATCGAGGCCGGGGTGCCCGTGCGGCTGCGACTGATCAACACCGACAGCACGACACACCGGTACGCCCTCGCCGGCGCACCCTTCCGGGTCGCCGCGATCGACCGGTTCGACCTGCGCGGCCCGACGTCGCTCGTGGACACCGCCGTGCTGATCCCCGCCGGCGGACGCTACGACCTGGTGTTCACCGCGCCCGCAAACCCGGTGGCGCTGTTCGTCGACGGACGAACGGTCTACTCGACCGGACCGGTGTCGACGGCGACAGGCGAGTGGCCCGCGCTGGACCCGCTCACCTACGGCGCAAGCTCTCCGGTGCCGTTCTCCCGGTTCGACAAGAGGTTCAACCTCGTCCTCGACCGCGGCCTCGACCTGCGCGGACTGCTCCCGCGGTACGCGCACACCGTCAACGGCGCGGCCGATCCCGACATCCCACCCCAGGTCGTACGCCTCGACGACGTCGTCAAGTTCACCATCGTCAACCGGTCACTGGTGGTGCACCCGTGGCATCTGCACGGCCACCACGTCCTGGTGCTCTCCCGCGACGGCAAACCGGCGAGCGGAAGCCCGCTGTGGCTCGACTCGTTCGACGTACGCCCGGGTGAGGTCTGGGAGGTGGCGTTCCGCGCCGACAACCCGGGCGTGTGGGCCAACCACTGCCACAACCTGCCGCACGCCGACGCCGGCATGATGACGCACCTGATGTACGAATGACGATCTGCTATGGACTCGATGTGTGCGGTGCGCGGACCTGGTCCGGTAGCAGGCCGACGTCGGTGAACTGAATACCGCTGCCGGGCGGGGTCTCGAGGCCCTGTCCGGCAGCGGCCGAGGCCGATCGTCCTGGCCCACCGGGACGCACGGGGCCCCCGCGCGCTGGGTCGATGGACGGCCGGTCGCTAACCGGCGCCGGCCCGATAGCCGACCTGCGGCGACCCCGCTACGGAACGTACGTGGTACCCCCAACGGCGCAACGCCTGCATGACCCTCGCAGCCCCGGCAGGATTCGCCGAGTGGACGAACACCACACCGATATCGAACGGTTGCTCCTCGAACGCGGCCCGCTCCAGCACCTCGACAACCGGCCAGATCGTGTCGTCCCCGCCGAGGTCGTGATCCAACCACAGCTCGTCCAGCCGCTGGCCGCGGCTGCTCTCCAGGGCCTCGACGCCGGCCGAGCTCGTGCGCGCCACCTGCGCCTTGCGTCCATCGGCGAACGAACGCACGTCGTCAACCAGGATGATTCGCGGCAGCTTCTCGGTGACCACGCCCCCATCCTTCGCCCTGCCCCTCAACGCCGCCACAATTATCGAGGTCCGGCGCGGATCACCCCCGGAAATCCCCGCAGTAGCTAATGTCTCCCCCGTGGTTGATCATCACGGCGGCAACTGGACGTTGCACCGGCGCGACGACGACCGGGTGCTCGCTGATCTCGTCGTGACCGACGGCGGTTTCCCGTGGCTGAACGCTCGTGTCGACCCGGGGGAAGGACTCGCCGAGGTCAGGCCGCTCTTCGCGGAAGAACTGCGGCTACTTGATCGCATCGATGAGGACGTCGAGTCCTGGGAGCGTGCGTACGAGGCAGTCCGGAACGCCGTGACGCTTCGACGCCCAGACGGTGGCGATGTCGCCGAATTCCTCCTTCACATCGACGGCAACGAGGCGTGGTGGCGGTGGAGTGACGAGCCGTTCGACGAGGACGCCCTGCCGGGCTGAGCGAGACGCTGCGGTGCGTCACGCGACCCGGACGACTTCGGCCGACGGGGCGGGCTCGGGGGCGGACAGCTGCCTCCGTCTGGGCAGCAGGAGCGGGGTGGCGAGCAGGAGAACGCCGGAGGTGGTGATCGCGGCCAGCGGGCTGGTGAGTGAGGCGAGAATGCCCCAGCTCACCATCAGGGCGGCCTGCAGGAGTTTGCTGACGGCACTCCACGTGCTGAGGACCTGTGCGGTGTGATGCGCGGGAGTTCGTTGCAGGCGTTCCGTCGCGTAGATCGGGTTGAAGATGCCCATGCAGGTGATCAGCAGACCTTCGACGACGATCACGGTGAGTAGCCCGGAGACGCCCGGATGGGCGAACGCGAGACCGAGTGGAAAGAGCGACCGCAGCCAGCCCGAGACGATCATGACCCGGTACCGGCCGTAGCGGGTCACGAGGCGCGCGGAGAGCCGGGCGCCCACGAAGCCGGCGAGTGCCGGGACACCAAAGGCGAGACCGTACTGCCAGGCCGGAAAGTGGTACTGGCCCAGCAGGAGGACGGCCAGAAGCGGAGCGGTCGCCATGATCAGGCCGCCGACCAGGATCGAGTTGAGGAACAGGCGCCTCAGGGCGTGCTCGCGGAGGATGAACCGCCAGCCACCGAGAAGGTCGCCTCGGCGCAACCTGGTGGCACGGTCGCGCGGCGCCGCGACGTCGCCGCCGCGAATGCGGAGGACCCCGAGTGCGGACAGCAGGTAGCTGAGGGCGTCGGCCATGACGGTGACGACCGGGCCGAGCAACCCGACGAGCGCACCACCGAGGGGCGGGCCCACCGCGGTCGCCACCCAGCTCGTGCCCTCGAATCTCCCGTTCGCGACGAGGAGGTGATCGCTACGGACGAGGTACCTCAGGTACGCGCCGGAGGCGGCGGTGAAGGCGATGCTCGCGGTTCCGGAGATGACCGACACAACCAGCAGTTGGCCGTACGAGAGCAAGCCGAGGACGTACGCGATCGGGACACTCGCCATCGCGACGAACCGGATCAGGTCCATCGCGATCATCACCGGACGTTTCGCCCGGTGCTCGACCCACGGCCCGAGGGAGTACGCGACGACCGCCGCGACGGCGAGCCCGGCCGCCTCCAGGAGCGACACGGCGAATGCCGGCGCGTGCAGCACGTCGACCGCGATCAGCGGAAACGCGCCGAAGGCGAGCCACGTGCCGTAGGTACTGACGGCGTAGGCCGACCACAGCCGACCGAAATCGCGTCCCAACCGCACGCGCATGCGACCCCCTCGCGACAACCGTTCTTCGGGTCGCTGCATCACACCGGTCGAGCCGTCCCGGGAGCAAACAACCGGCTCCCGGGCGAGCCACAACCATCGGTTGTGAATACGTATGCTGGATCAATGGATACCGAGGCGGTGCGATCGTTCGTCCGTGCGGCCGAGCTCGGACAGCTGCAACGAGCGGCCGACGAACTCGGCGTGACGCAACAGGCCGTGTCGAAGCGGATCGCCACCCTCGAACGCGAACTCGACGTCCGGTTGTTCACCCGCACCGCCCGAGGGGTCGAGCTGACCCTCGACGGCCAAGCCTTCCTGCCGCACGCCCGGAACATCGTCACCGGCGCCGATCGAGCCATCAGCGCGATCAGGCCGGGCTCACGGGCCCTTCGCATCGACGTGCTCGGCCTGCGCTCCGCACAGGCAGTCGTCCTGCACGACTACTGGCGATCGCATCCCGAAATCGACCTCGACGTGGTGGCCCTCAGGGTCAACGACCCCCGCGTGGCCGTCGCCGCCGTCCAGGCGGGTGACATCGACGCCTCCTTCCGCTCGGTCACCGACCCGGCCATCCTGCCGCGCGACGTGCAGATGATCCACGCGTTCGATTCCCCGCTGGAGCTCCTGGTCGGCCCGAGGCACCCGCTCGCGTCCGCACGAACACTGACACCGTCCCAACTGCGCCGACACCGGATCTGGGTGCCGGGTATCGCGCCGCGAAGCGAATGGGCGGAGTTCTACGATCAGCTCGCCACCGACTTCGACCTCCGCATCGACGCCGCAGGCCCGAACTTCGGCAACGAGGTGCTCCTCGACATCCTCGCGGACTCCCCGGACGTGGCAACCCTCGTGGGCTCACGCGACCGGTACATCTGGCCGGCCAACCACGACCTGCGCCGCATCCCGATCGTGAACCCGACGCTCGCGTACCCGCTCTCGCTCATCCTCCGCCGAGCGGACCCACACCCGCGGCTCCGAGCGATCATCGACCACTTCGGAAGCCTGGCACCCGCTCCCGAGCCGACCTGGCGCCCGTCCTGGGCGACGACCCCACGCCACAGCGGCGGAAACCCCGACCGCACCCGACGCTGACAGTCGAGATCGAAACCGGCGCTCGAAAAGTCGGTGGCGCAGCGCCTCCGTGCGTCGCTAGCGTGCTGCCGGATCGAGTCGTCTAGGCAAGGACGTGCCGTTGTACACCCTGTGAGACCTCCCGAGCGCTGATTTGTCGCGCGTCGCCCAGGTGCGCCGCGCTCCTTCTTGCTGCGGACTTCTCACTGAAACCGGTGTGCTTCTGTGCTCAACAACTGGATGGTCGTACCCACCTGCCTGCCGCTCGTTCGTCGCCGCTGTCATGCGTGCGCGTCCGAGCACTTCCGGGCAAGCGGCAAATTTCGCGTCAACGCCAACCACAAACTCCTCGACGCCTGGCTCCTCGTTCTCTGCGCCGGCTGCGGGGAAACCGCGAAGCTCACGATCCTGGAGCGGACGAACGTGCGCTCCGTACGACCTGAGCTGCTGGACCAGCTGCATGACAACGACCCTGGCCTGACAGCTGAGCTGCTCCAGGATCCGGTCGTGCAGCACCGTAACCGCATCGCCCTCGACTGGGACAACGCCTGGCGCCTCGACACCGCCGGATCGGATCACCTGGACCGCGAGGTGGTTGACGTCTCGGTCCGCTTCGCGGCACGGATCCCGGTCCGGCCGGTGCGACTGATCGCTGAAGGTTGCGACCTTTCGCGGACTGAGGTCGAAAGACTGATCAGGGCGGGGAAACTCGTCTCGGCAGTCCGGTTGGGCGGCAAGCTCTCCGGCGACTTCACCTTCACGCTCAAGCGCTACAGCTAGGGACCTGGGACCTGTCCGGCATGATCCGGCCGGACAGGCCCCGGCCGAGCGCCGAGCGGTACGCGAACCATCGGGCCCGAACGATAGGTTGCTCGTCGCGTACGTCGCGAGCCGTCCCCGGACGCCCGCGACGTACCTCGACCGGCGAGTCCGGATTCCGGTGCTGACTACCCTGATCGCCGTGACGACGATCGAGCAGCTTGAGCGGGACGTCTGGCCCAACCCCGGTCCGGATGCGACCTTCCTCGTCAGGCGTTGCAACGAACTGCGACGTAAGCCGATAGCCGAGTTCACGGTCGAAGACCTGCGCATCATGCTCGGGCAAGAGATCGGCGTGTCGGCTTTGCTCCCCCACGCGGTACGAGTCCTGCTCCGCGATCCGTTGGCGGAGGGCGACTACTTTCCGGGCGATCTGCTCTCCAACGTGCTGCGGCTACCCGACCCGGCGTGGTCGAGCCTGGGCCCGGAACGGAAACAGCTGGCGATTGTTCTGGCTGAACTGGTCGCCGGTCCCCCGTTCTCCGACCCCGGCCTTCGTCCACGCGACCCGGACCGGCTACTTCGTGACGCCATCGTGCGGTTCCTCGGCCGATGAGCGCGAATCCCCACTGGACCGGAACTCGTGGACGACCTCGATCAGCCCGACGATGTGCTGGTTGAACTCATCGAGTTCCTCGGCCGGCACCCACAGCTCGGGCCTACGCCGCCGCCAGCGCCTCGTCGACCCACGCGGCACGCGTTGCAGGGATTCCTGTCGGTCCCGGCGGCTACAGTGCCGCCGTGACCACGACCGTTGACCCTGTCGGCGCGATGCCGACCGCCGCTGACGAGGCGCGACTCTGGGCCCTGATCGAGTCGGCATGGAAGTTGCTCGGCCCAGAGCCGGCCGTGCTGCGCCGGGCGCTGCTCGACCGCGACCCGGACGCCGAGGGCGACGAGCTGTACGCCATCGACGACTGGCTCGACCGGTTCCTCGCCAACCTTCACGCTCTCTCCGCCGACCTGTCGAGCCCGGAGCTGACCGACCTCGACCGGGTGGTCGAGCGGAAGTTGTACGACATCGATCGGGCCGACATCCACGAGGTGACCGACGGCTCGGACGACGGCTTCCTCTACGCCCGGGGGTTCATCGTGGCGCTCGGCGAGCAGTTCTATGAGGCGGTCAAGGCCGATCCGGCCGTGGCTGTGCTGGACGCCGAATGCGAGCCGATGTGCTACTTCTTCAGCCACCTGCACGAGGAGCGGTTCGGCAGTTGGCCGGAGACCGGCTCCGGGATATCCCGCGAGTCGGTGAGCAACAAGGCCGGCTGGCCCGACTGAGCACCGATGCCGCCTGCTCGACCGCCCCTGTCAGTGTTCGGCGTCGAGCGAGGAGGAGTCGGGGCCGTACTCCCGCTCCACAGTGGCTACCCGGACCCGGTAGTCCGCGTACCAGACGTCGCGACCGCGCCGCTGGGCGACCAGGTGCGCGGCGACCTGCTTCCAGCCCCGCGCCGCCGCCTGGTCCGCCCAGTACGACACGGTGATCCCGAGGCCCTCGCGGGCCGACTCGATGCCGAGGAAACCGGGCTGCTCCCGGGCCAGGGCGTCCAGCGAGGCGGACATCACGGCGTACCCGTTGTCGCCGGGGGTGCGGATCGACGTGAAGATGACCGCCACGTACGGCGGTTCCGGCGTCTCCGCGAAGGGATGGCTCGACATGGGCGCCAGAATGGCACGTCGGCCGGTAACCGGGGTGCGGCGTCGGGACGGCGGGCGTAACAATGCGCTGTGCTGATCGACCACTGGCCCCTGCTGGGGTTGCGCGTACGGACCGACCGCCTGGAGTTGCGGCTCCCGACCGACGACGAGCTGGCCGACCTGGCCGAGCTGGCCGTACGCGGCGTCCACCGGCCGGATGAGCGGCCTTTTCTGACCCCGTGGACGGACCTGCCGCCACGGGAGTTGGCGCGCAGGGTGGTGCAGTGGCAGTGGCAGACGCGCGGGGAGTGGACGCCGCAGAAGTGGAGCCTGCAACTGGCGGTGTTCGAGCACGACCGGCCGGTGGGTGTGCAGCAGATGTCCGCCCGTGACTTCGCCGTGCTCCGCGAGGTGAAGAGCGCGTCCTGGCTCGGCCTGGAACATCACGGGCGGGGCATCGGGCGGGAGATGCGGGCGGCGATGCTGCACCTTGCCTTCGCGGGACTCGACGCCGAGTACGCCGTCACCGAGTCCTTCGCCGACAACCCCGCCCCGTTGGCGATCTCGAAGAGGCTGGGCTACCAGCCGGACGGGATCAGCCGGGACGTGCTGCACGGCGAGGTACGGGTCTCGCAGCGGCTGCGGCTCGGCCGGCCGGACTGGGCGGCGGGCGACCGGCCCGCCGTGACCATCGAGGGTCTCGACCCCTGCCGGGAGCTGTTCGGGGTGGCGCCCACCGCCTGACGCGTGGAGCGGTCGTCACCGACCCCGCCCTACGGTGCCCGCCGCGATGGCAGCGCAAACACCTGGTAGAACCTGCGCATGGATCAGTTGACCGACCCGCTGGCCGGGCTCGATGAGGTCCCGTGGGAGTCGCTGCACCACGCGTACGGGCCGGCCGTCGACGTACCGGACCAGTTGCGGGCGTTGCGATCCGCGGAGGCGCCGGTCCGGCGCGCTGCGTTGTCCGAGCTGTTCGGCAACATCTGCCACCAGGGCACCCGGTGGGGAGCGAGCTGTCACGCCGTGCCGTTCCTGGCGGCGCTCGCCGACGACCCGGCCACCCCGGACCGGGCGGCGGTGGTCGACCTTCTCCGTTCGGTGGTGCTCGGCGACCGGCGCGACGACGAGCTGCCGTTCGAACCGCGGCGGGCCTTCGCCGCCGCCGAAGGGGTCACCGACGAGCAGGCGGCGCTGGTGGAACGGCACCTGGAGGCCGAGGACCTGTTCGACCACGAGGAAATCGCGGAACTGGCCGACGCCGTGGTGGTCCGGTGGGAGGCCGACGCCTTCCATGCCGGTGGCCGGCACACCGACCGGTACGTCCGCTGGCTGACCGACCCGGACCCGCTGCTGGCCGCGTACGCCGCCGAGCTTCTCGCCTGGTTCGCACCCGACGAGGCCGCGCTTACCGGACTCGTCGCCGTCCCGGACGAGGAGCTCCGGGCGGTGGCCCGGGCCAGCGCCAACCTGACCCTCGGCCACTGCCCGGTCAATTCGCAGCGGATCGACACCTGCCTCCGCGAACTGCTGTCCGGGGCCGTCCCGGTCGTCCGGGTCACGGCGGCGGTGGGGCTGGCGTACCGGCTCGGCGATCGGCTACCCGACCGGGCCCTCGACGTCCTCACCGACGCCCGCGGCTCGGACTTCGACGCCGACGTGGCCGGCTGGGACCGATCGGTACGTGGGTTCGTGGCGCTCGCGTTGCACCGGCTCGGTCTGGGCTGACGAGGACGGAGACGGCTTCACGCTTCACGGCCCCTGGCGCCGCCCCCTCACCGAGGTCGCGGATCGGGCCCGTGCACCCAGGCTGCGACCGGAGACCTCAGTCGCTGCTGCTGCCGGCCGCCTCGACGATCGAGACGGGAGTGCCGAGTTCGACGGTACGGGAGACGGTGCAGAGCCGGTCGTGCGACTGCTGCAGCGACCGGGGCAGCGCCTCGCGCGCCTTGTCGCCGTCCGCGCCCTCGGGGAACGTGACGTTGAACTCGACCGTGAGGTTCTGCATCCGGTTTCCGGTCTCGTCCCGGACCTTGTCGCCGGTGACCTTGACGGAGAACTGGGTCGGCTCGGCGCGGCGGCTGGTGATGTGGTCCACGTCGATCGAGGTGCAGCCGCCGATGGCCGCCAGGAGCAGCTCCACCGGCGTGAAGCTGCCTTCCTCGCCCGAGCCCATCGACAAGGTCCCGCCGCGGACGTTCCGTACGACGTACTTCCCCATGCTGGTGCGCTCGATCTCCACCGAGCGGAAGGTGTCCTCACTCATGACAGGCACGCTACCCAGGCCCCGGACCGCCCGGCCACCGGCCTGGCCGGCCGGCCCGACGGCGGCCCGTGGACCGGCGGCCCGGGATCACGTGGCTACTGCGGTGCCGCGGGGTAGGCGCGGGTCTCGGTCGCCTTCACCGCTGCCCAGACGCGCTGACCGGGCACGAGGTGGAGTTGTGCGGCGGCGAGCGGGGTGATGTCGGCGGCGAGATCGATCGGGCCGGCCAGTTGCACCCGGAGGTTGTCGCCGTTCGGCTGGATGCCGGTGATGGTGGCGGGCCAACTGTTGCGGGGGCTGCCGTCAGGGTGGTTCGGGTGCAGGGCGACCGCTGACGGCGGGAAGGCCACGAAGACGTCGCCGTCGTGCTGTTCGGCTGCCGTCAGCCGGAACGCGTCGCCGAGCAGGACGGTGTGTCCGCTGGCGCGACCGCGGTACAGGTTGAGGCCGACGAGGCGGGCGACGTAGTCGGTACGCGGCTGGGCGGTGATCGTGGCGGCGTCGCCCTCCTGGACCACCTGGCCGTGTTCGATGATGACGAGCCGGTCGGCGAGGACGAGGGCGTCGAGCGGGTCGTGCGTGACCAGCAGGGTGGCGCCGCGATGTGCGGCGAGGTGCTGTTGGAGCTGGGCGCGGGTGTCGAGCCGGGTGCGGGCGTCGAGAGCGGCGAGCGGTTCGTCGAGCAGCAGCAGCGCCGGGTCGACTGCGAGGGCCCGGGCGAGGGCGATCCGTTGGGCCTGCCCGCCGGAGAGTTGTCGGGGTTTGCGGCGGGCGTGTTCGGCGAGTCCCATCCGTTCCAGCCAGTCGGCCGCCTGGCGCCGTGCCTGTTGCCGGTTCAGGCCGCGCCGGCGGGGGCCGAACGCGATGTTGTCCAGCGCGCTGAGGTGGGGGAAGAGAAGGTAGTCCTGGAAGACCACCCCGATCCGGCGTTGCTCGGTGGGAGTCCACGTCCGGCGGCTCGGATTGTCGAGTTCGCGCCCGGCAAGGGTGAGGTGTCCGGCCGACAGGGCTAGCAGCCCGGCGAGGGCCCGCAGTGCGGTGCTCTTTCCGGCTCCGTTGGGGCCGAGCAGAGCGACGACCTCACCCGGGTTGATCGTCAGTGGCAGGTCGAGCCGGAAGGTCCCGCGCTCCACGACGAGACGGGCGTCGAGCAGCGGCCCGGTGACCTGCCGTTCCGCCGGCTGGACCGTGACGTTCGTGGTCATGGTGCGCTGATCCAACGGTCGCGGAGGCTGGCCAGGATCGCCACGGAGACGGTGAGCAGGATGAGGCTGAGCACGATGGCGGCCTCCAGGTCGGTTTCCAGGGCGAGGTAGACGGCTATCGGCATCGTCTGCGTACGCCCGGGGAAGTTGCCGGCGAAGGTGATGGTGGCGCCGAACTCCCCCAGTGCGCGTGCCCAGCACAGGACGGCTCCCGCGGCGACGCCGGGCGCGACGAGTGGGAGGGTGACGTGCGTGAAGGTGGTCCACCGGTTCGCGCCCAGGGTGGCGGCGGCTTCTTCGTAGCGGCTGTCGGCGCCACGTAACGCCCCTTCGACCGCGATGATGAGGAAAGGCATGGCGACGAAGGCCTCGGCGAGCACCACGCCGGTGGTGGTGAAGGGCAGGGTGACGCCGAATACCGAGTCGAGCCAGGACCCGAGCAGCCCGCGCCGGCCGAAGACGAGCAGCAGGGCTACGCCGCCGACCACCGGTGGCAGGACGAGGGGCACGGTGACCAGTGCGCGCACGATCCGCCGGCCGGGGAACTCGATCCGGGCGAGAAGCCAGGCCAGGGGCACGCCGAGGACCAGGCAGAGCAGCGTCGCGAGGGTGGCGGTCTGGAGGGACAGCCGCAGGGCGGTGAGGACGCCCGGTTCGGTGAGCCGTTGCGGTAGCGAGGTCCACGGGGTGCGGGCGAGCAGACCGGCGAGTGGCAGGACCAGGAAGAGCAGTCCGAGCGAGGCGGGCAGGAGCAGCGCCAGCGGTATGCGGGTCGTGTGCCGGGACCGTGGCCGTGGTGCCGTCCGATCGGGGCGCGCCACGGTGGTGTCGAGCCGGGACATCGGTTACGGGGCCTGGAATCCGGCTGCGGTGAGCACGGCACGGCCCGGGTCGGACAGCACGTGCTCGACGAACGCCTGCGCCGCAGGCTTGTTGGCCGAGTCCTTCAGCACGACGATCGGGTAGTCGTTGACCGCGCCGGCCGACTCGGGGAACTCGACACCGTCGACGTCCGCGGCGGCCGTCCTCGCGTCCGTGCGGTAGACCAACGCGGCGTCGACCTCACCCAACTTCACCTTGGACAGCGCGGCCCTGACGTCCTGTTCGAGGGTGACCGGCGTGAGTTTCACACCGGCCGCGTCGAGCGCCTTCCTCGCCGCCGCGCCGCACGGGACCTGCTCGGCGCAGAGCGCGACCTTGACCTCCGGCTTGGTCAGGTCGGCCAGGCCGCCGACCCGGTCGGGGTTCCCCTTGGGTACGGCGATGACGAGCTGGTTCCGCACGAAGGTCGTCGGGGTGCCGTCGCCGTAGCCCGCGTCGATGACGGCCTTCATGTTCGCCGGAGCTGCGGAGGCGAACACGTCGGCCGGGGCACCCTGGTTGATCTGCGTCGCGAGGGCGGAACTACCAGCGAAGCTGAAGGTGACCTTCGTCCCCGGGTTGGCCGCCTCGAAGTCCTTGCCGAGCTGCGTGAACGATTCGGTCAGCGACGCGGCGGCGAACACGGTGACGCTGCCGGTCACGTCGGAACTCGCGCTACCCGGCTCCCGGCCGGCGGACTTCCCATCACCACCGCAGCCGGCCAGGCCCAACACCGCCAGGGCGATGACGGCCGCCACGGCGGTGCGGAGACGTCGTGTCGTCACGAGCCGGTCCTCCCTCTGCTGCCCGCGTTCGCCGTGGGCTTCTCCACGACGACGGTGGTCGACTTGATGACGGCGACCGCCACCGATCCGACCTTGAGGTCCAGCTCGTCGACGGCCTCCCGGCTCATCAACGACACCACCCGGAACGGGCCGGCCTGAATGTCCACCTGCGCCATCACCGCGTCCTTGACCACGGCGGTGACGATGCCGCGCAACCGGTTACGCGCCGACGACTCCTCCGCGCGACTCTCCGGATCACCGGCCTGAGCCCGAACGAACGCGGCGAGATCGACCCCGTCGATCACCCGATGGCCCTGATCGTCCCGCGCGGCGGTGAGCCGTCCGGCATCGACCCAGCGCCGCACCGTGTCCACGCTGACACCGAGCAACTCGGCTGCCTCACCCATGCGAAACACCGTCACGACGGCCACCTTAGCCCATGGAGCTTGCGGCCCAGAAGGAGCCGATCGGGCCGTATCCGCAGCGCGCTATCCTCTGTCTGGGTCGCATCTGCATGGGGGTGTCGGTTCCTACGGCGCGGCTTGACGCATGACCCCGCACAGCGCGTCCAGCACGCCCGACCACGCACTGTCCGAGGGAGCCGCAAAGTTGATCACCAACGCGTCCCGCTCCGGCGGCTGCCGGTCGGGGTCCGCCTCCTCGTGGCGGAATTGCGCCATCCCACTGACTGCCAGGCCCTGCCGGGCCGCCGCCTGAACGGCCAGGCCTTCGGTCCCGGGCGGGAGTTCGAGGACCGCCTGCAGCCCGGCGGCCATGCCGGTCACTCGGATGCCGGGAGCATTCTGCGCGAGGGCCGCGACGAGTTGGTCGCGGCGGCGCCGGTAGCGCAGCCGCATCGAGCGCACATGGCGGTCGTACGCGCCCGAGGCGATGAACTCGGCGAGCGTCAACTGCTCCAGCGCGCTCGACCAGTCGACGTACCCCTTGGCCGCCGCGATCTCCAGGACCAACTCCTCGGGCAGCACCATCCAGGCGAGCCGCAGCCCCGGTGCCAGCGACTTGCTCACCGTGCCGAAGTACACCACCCGCTCCGGGTCCAGCCCTTGCAGCGCGCCCACCGGCTGACGGTCGTATCTGAACTCCCCGTCGTAGTCGTCCTCCAGGATCAGCCCGCCGGTGGCACGCGCCCAGTCGACGGCCGCCGCACGCCGGTCAGGGTGCAGCGCGACTCCCGTCGGGTACTGATGCGCCGGTGTCAGGAGCACCGCCCCGACATCGTGCAAGCGCGCCAAGTCGTCGGTGCGCGCGCCACGTTCGTCGAGGTAGAGGGGCGGGGTGCGCAGGCCGGCGCCGGCCAGCAGGTCGCGGTAGAGGTCGAAGCCGTAGGACTCGACCGCCACCGCCTGCACCTGCCGCGCCCCGAGCACCTGCGCCATCAGCGTCAACCCGTGGTAGAAGCCGGCGCAGATCACGACCCGCTCCGGCTCGGCGAACACCCCGCGGGTCCGCGCCAGATAGTCCGCGAGAGCGGTGCGCAACTCCAACCGACCCAAGGCGTCGCCGTAGCCGAAGGCGCCGTGCGGCGCCGCGGTCAGCGCGCGGCGCGCCGCGGCGAGCCACTGCGTGCGGGGAAACTCCGCGAGGTCAGGCGGACCCGGGAGCAGCCCGTGCGTCGGACGGCGCGGGATCGGCCTCGTACGGCGCTTGGCGGGCGGGGCGCTGCCTGGCTCGACCCGCCTGGCCACCCGGGTCCCGGAGCCTCGCTGGGCGGTGAGCCAGCCCTCGGCGACCAGTTCGGCGTAGGACTCGGCCACGGTGTTACGAGCGATGCCGAGATCGGCGGCGAGCGAACGGGACGACGGCAGCCGGGTGCCGGGCGCCAGCCGCCCGGTACGCACGGCCTCCCGCAGGGCGTCGCTGAGCCCCGCGCGCAGGCCGGGTCCGCTGAGTTCCAGATGCAGGTCGGCACCGAACCCGGAGGGCGGGCTGGCCGCCGAATTGGCCCGAGAATCTGTCATGGAAGTGGACCATACTCCAGGGCCAATTGGCGCGTAGCGTGTTGGTCATGAATCCGAACGCATCCCCTTCAGAGGGGTGAAGATGACTGCCTCCACTTTCCGCGCCCTGCACCACGGCCGCGCCGCCGGTGACCCGCTCGTCCTGCCGGGGCCGTGGGACGTGGCCAGCGCGCGGGTCTTCGCCGACGTCGGCTTCTCCGCGCTCGCCACCCCGAGCGCCGGGATCGCCGCTTCGCTCGGCTACGACGACGGCTCGACCCCGCCCAAGGAGATGTTCGCCGCGGTGGCGAGGATCGCCCGGGCCGTTGCCGTGCCCGTGTCCGCCGACATCGAGGGCGGTTACCGCCTCGCCCCCGGGGAGTTGGTCGGGCGGCTGATCGAAACGGGTGCCGTCGGCTGCAACCTGGAGGACTCCGAGGGGCACGCGCTCGAGGACCCGCAGCGGCACGCGGATTGGCTGGCCGAGGTGCGGACGGAGGCGGGTGACGCTCTCTTCATCAACGCGCGCGTCGACACCTTCCTGTTCGGGACGGGCGACCCGGTCGACGCCGTGGCACGCGCCCGCCTGTACATCGCCGCCGGCGCCGACTGCGTCTACCCGCTCATGGCACCGCCCGAGGTGTTGCCGGTGTTGCGGGAGAGCATCGAGGGGCCGCTGAACGCGGCTGCCGGACCGGACGGGGAGTCCGTGGCCGAGCTGGCACGGCTGGGCGCAACGCGCATCACCTTCGGTCCGAGGATGCAGCGGCACGCGATGGAGGCGACCGACGCACTCGCGGTACAGCTGCTCGCCGAAAGCCCGGCGCTCCGTGCGGACGCGGGCCGGGAATAACCGAGCCCCCGGGTCGAACCGGCACCTCGGCGCGCGTCGCCCGTTTATGGCACCGCCGCCCAGCAAGGCGCCGCGGAGCACGTCCTCCAGCGTGACCGGGCCAATTCGCGTACAGCAAATCACTACAAGGAGAGAACATGAGGATTTTTCTTGCCGGTGCGTCCGGAGTGATCGGGCAGCGGCTGATTCCCCGGCTGGTCCAGGCCGGACACGTGGTCGGTGGCATGACGCGCTCGGCCAGCAAGGTCGAGTTGCTGGCTCAGCTCGGAGCCGAGCCGATCCTGTGTGACGTGTTCGACCGGGACGCGTTGATCCAGGCCGTTCGGGACTTCAAGCCGGACGTCATTCTGAACGAACTGACCGACCTGCCGGACGAGGTGGAGAAGATCGGTGATCATGCGGAGCTGAACGCTCGCATCCGGACCGAGGGAAACCAGAACCTGATCGAGGCGGCACGGCGGAGCGGATCGCCGAAGATCCTGGCCCAGACCGTCGCCTGGCAGTTGCCCGACGGACCCGATGCCCTGGCCGTCGCCGAACTGGAGCGCTCCGTGCTCGCCGAAGGCGGCGTCGTACTCAGCTACGGGCAGTTCTACGGGCCCGGCACCTACAACGAGCAGCACATTCCCGCGGAGCCTCGCGTCCAGATCGACCGTGCCGCCGAGCGGACGGTCGAGCTGTTGGGCGAGCCGTCCGGCGTCGTCGTCATCACCGATTAGCGTCGCCATCCGCTCGTCGAGCCGCCCCGAACCGGGGGGGGCGATCGAAGGCCTGGCTGACGACAGCCCGGCTCGACGACGGAGGCGAGTCCCCGCGACAAGGGCACCCGGCGACCGGGCCGACCCCCGCAGAGCGGTCGGCCCGTTGTCCTGCTCCGGTGCACACCGTACTGATTTCCCACCCACCGCGCTCCTGCGCGGCCTCTCCAAGGAGCCTGTCCTGTCCACATCTCAGCTGACCACGGAGGCACCCACGACCCGCGCCCGACGCACCCTCCCAGGCGGGCTGGCGTTGACGGGTACGGCGCTCGCGTTCACGAGTCTGTACCTCGCGGCGGGCGCGCTTACCCCACTGCTCGTGGTCTACAAACAGCAGTGGGAGTTCTCACCATCGCTTCTCACACTGGCGTTCGCCGTCTACGCGATCGGCTTCCTCTCCGCCGTCCTGACGCTGGGGTCGCTGTCCGACCACATCGGCCGGCGCCCGGTGCTGATCGGAGCTCTGGCCATCCAGCTCGCCTCGAACGTCCTCTTCCTCGTCGCCTCGGACATCGGGTGGGTGATCGCCGGTCGCGTCGTACAAGGAGTCGCCAGCGGCGCGGCGACGGCCGCCTTCACCGCAGCGCTCGTCGAGCTCGCCCCACAGCACAGGAAGAGACTCGGCACGGTCCTCGGCAGCGTCGGCCTGACCGGCGGCCTGGGCATCGGCTCCCTGCTGGGTGGCCTCGCCATCCAGCTGACGCCCGCGGCGAACTCGATCGTCTTCACCGTCCTCATCGTCCTCACGGTTCTCGGGGGCTTCGTCGTCGTTCTCTCCCCGGAGACCATGACGCGTACCCCCGGTGCGCTCCGCTCGATGGTTCCGCACCTTGCGGTCCCGCCTCCCGCCCGCAAGGAGTTCCGTGCGGCGGTGCCGGTGGTCGCCGCAGTCTGGATGCTCGCGGGCCTGTCCGGAGGGCTGGCCCCGAGCATGGTGCGCAGCGTCTTCCACCTGGACAGCGCCCTGCTCAACGGCCTGGCCGGGTTCGTGGCACCAGCTGTGTCGACCCTCGTCGGACTTTCGTTCGGACGCGTCCACCCTCGGCGAGCGATGACCATCGGCATCTACGCGTCGATCGTCGGGGCCCTCGGCATCATCGGTGGCGTGTTCGTCGGCAGTCTGGCGATCATGATCATCGGTCAGGCCATCGCCGGTGTCGCCTTCGGCGCCTCCTTCACCGCAGCCCTGCGCCTCATCATCCCGCTCGCCGCAGCGCACCAACGCGGAGGCATCGTGGGCGGCGTCTACGTCGTCTCCTACGCCGCCTTCGGGATTCCGATCGTCATCGAGGGCCAGCTCGCCGGTCCTCTTGGCGAGATACCGGCAGTCGTCTGCTACACGGCACTGACCGTCATCCTCGCGTTCACCAGCCTCGTCGCCCAGACCCGCATCAAACCAACCAACTGAAACTGAGGCGCACGAACCGGCGGATCAGCCGCCGAAGGAGAGCCAGCGGAAACCGGCCGCGTCGACGACCGCCTGTTCCCGGCGGCTGAGCCGCGCCCGGCCGGTGGTCTTGCGGATCAACGTCAGCCGGTCCCACCCCAGCTCGGGCGGGACCGGCCGCCCACCGGTGAGCAGCCCGGCGATCACCTGCGCGGCCGTCGGGGTGAGCCACGGCTCCAGC
This sequence comes from Micromonospora sp. NPDC023737, assembly GCF_040639715.1. NCBI lineage: Bacteria > Bacillati > Actinomycetota > Actinomycetes > Micromonosporales > Micromonosporaceae > Micromonospora > Micromonospora sp. NPDC023737. The sequence continues at coordinate 35,660 of NZ_JBFAAL010000024.1, read as the reverse complement.
GCAAGCGCGGCGGCCAGGTCCAGGCCGTGCACGCCGACCTCCACCACCCGGGTACGCAGGAACTCGGTGACGCTCATCGCGTCGCCGTGCCGGGTACGCACCACCCGGTCGGCGGGCGCGGCCGCGACCGCGACCTCGGTCGCCCGCCAGGCCCGTTCGAAGTCCGCCACCAGCGCCGCGCCGTCGAGTTCACGGGCCTCCCGCCGGCCGCTGTCGATGCGGGCCACGTCGACCTCCGGGGTGAACTTCGGCGCGCCGAAGTACGTGGCCGCGTCCACCTCCGCCTCGGGTGGGGCGGGCGCGGCGAGCATGTCGGCGAGCCGGCCGGCACCGCTGCGGACGTGGGCGAGCAGTTCCCGTACGGTCCACGGCCGGCAGTCGGTGGGCCGGTCCAGGTCCGCCTCGGAGAGGCCGGACAGCACCTCACCCAGCCGAGCGCACTCGTCGCGGAAAGCCGCCCGTACCGTGTCCACCGGTCCTCCCCTCACCGACTGCGCCCCGTACCCTCTCACGGCGACGCCCGTCCGGTGCATGCCGGCCGTTTCGGCGCCCGCCCGGCGGGTACGCGCGCAGCGGACTCGACTGAGGGAGGCGCCACCGATGGCCGGAATCATGATGCGCAGCAGCGCGTTCAACGACCACGATCTGCTGCCGGCTCGCTTCTCCCGCGAGGGCGGCAACATCTCACCGCCGCTGGAGTGGTCACAGGTGCCCGAGTCGGCCAGCGAACTGCTCCTGCTCGTGGAGGACCCGGACGCCGGCCGTACGCCCTTCCTGCACTGGTTGGTCACCGGCATCCGGCCGGCCGCCGCAGGGCTGGCGGAAGGGGCAGTGCCCAAGGGCGCCCGGGAGTGGCCGAACGGCTTCGGTGAGGTCGGCTGGGCCGGTCCGCAGCCGCCGCGCGGCGACGATCCGCACCGCTACTTCTTCCGCCTGTACGCGCTGAACAGCCCGTTGGATCTGCCGGACGCGCCGCAGGCGACCGACGTGCACGAGGCGGTGGCCGGTCACGAGTTCGCCAGCGGCACCATGGTCGGCACCTACGGCCGTTGAGCGCGTCTCAGCCCTGGTGGCGCGGGACCAGCCGGTGCACCATGGCGAGGACCAGTACCATCACCACCGCCATCGTCCCCGCGATGCCGGCCGCGCTGCCGGCGTAGGCGACGAAGAGCGCCCGCCGGGTGAGTTCCTCCGGTTCGACGGCGCGCAGGTCCGTCAGCCAACCCAGGGACAGCCCGGCGATCACCAGGGCGATCACGCCGCCGACGCCGAGCACCGTCGAGGCGACCCGGTGGGCGTCGGCGGTGGAGAACTGCGCCTGTTCCCGCTGTGTGAACAGCAGAACCAGTCCGGCCACTGCCGCCCAGACGCCGACGACGAGGAACGCGGCCAGCGCGTCGCTGGGCCGGTGCCAGCCGGCGGAGAGGGTCGCCACTCCGGCGGCGGCCGCGTAACCGGCGCCGACGAACGCGCCGAACGCCCGTACCCTGGTCGGCAGGACGAGCACCAGCGCCACCGCCACGGAGGCCGCCACGGCGGCGTGCCCGCTCGGCAGGCTGTTGCCGGCGTAGACGCGTTCGAGGTCGATGCCGAGGTCGGGGCGGGACAGGCCGTACTTGAGCAGTTGGGTGGTCACGTTGGCGCCGGCGATCAGCAGGGTCGCGGTGATCGCCAGCGCGATCCGGCCGCGCATCAGGGCGATGAAGCCGATCACGGCGGTCGCGGCCAGCAGCGAGACCACCGACATGGCGTTCAGGATCCGGTCCACCGGTTCGTCGATGCGGTCCTGCCCGATCCGGTTGCCCGTCAGCGCCACGGTGTCGACCCACTGGCCGAGTTCGGTGTGCACCGCCACCCGCCAGGTCACGAGGAACGCGGCCACCTGCACCAGAACGAACACGACAAGCCAGACCGCCGTCCAACCCCTCGCCGTCGCCCGCACGGGCCAACGTTAGCGAGCGCTGCCGCGTGGGCGATGGGTGGCCCACCCGCTTCGTGCGGTTAGGTTGGAAGCGAGGTGAGGAGGGTGACGGTGACCGGCGCACGGCAGGATGACGGCCCATCCCCGGCCGACGCCTCCGAACATTCGGCAGCCGCCGATCAGGGCCGGCCGGAGTCCCTCGCCGACCTGCTCGGCGGCCGCCACGGGGCGGTCGACGCAACGCTGCCGCCGGTCGCGTTCGCGGTGGGCTGGCTGCTGGGCGGCGAGTCGCTCTGGGTCGGGGTCGGTGCCGCGGTGGTCGCCGGGGCCGGGGTGGCGGTCTGGCGGCTACGTCGGGGGGACCGACCTCGGTCCGTGCTGATCGGGCTGCTGGCGGTCTGCGTGGCGGCGTTGATCGCGTTGCGCACCGGCCGGGCGGCCGATTTCTTCCTGCTCCAACTGCTCTCCAACGCGGCCAGCGCGCTGGCCTGGGCGGTCAGCATCGTGCTGCGCTGGCCGCTGCTCGGCGTGGTGGTCGGCGCCGCGCTCGGCCAACGCACCCGGTGGCGGCGGGACGCGGCGCTGGTGCGGGCGTACGGGCGGGCCAGTTGGATCTGGACCGCCACCTACCTGCTTCGCGTCGCGGTCTTCGTTCCGCTCTATCTCGGCGGGCAGGTGGTGGCGCTGGTGGTGGCCCGGGTCGCGCTCACCTGGCCGCTGGTGGCCGCGGCGTTGGCGGTGAGCTGGGTGGTGGTACGCCGGTCGCTGCCGGCCGGGCATCCCGGGCTGCGGCATCCGGTCGATCCGGCGCGACGCTGACGTCGTACGGCAGAAAGAGAGGCCGCCACGGGGGGAGCGGCCTCTCCAGTGACGTACGTTACTCCGTCGAGGTCCGGCGTGTGATCCCACGTCAGCCACTTTTTCGCGCCTGTTTTTCCGAGGGATGGCCGGATGGTTGGTGCGGAGCGCCGACCATCCGTGCTGCCATAATCCTGGGAGCGCTCCCGCCCTCGGCGGGCGCCCGGCGCACAAGGAGAACAGATGCCGATGCCCACCCCGCTGCGTTTCCCACCCGGCTTCGTCTGGGGAGCGTCCACGTCCGCCTACCAGATCGAGGGGTCGGTGAAGGAGGACGGCCGAGGCGAGTCGATCTGGGACACCTTCAGCCGGACCCCCGGGCGTACCCGCAACGGCGACACCGGCGACGTGGCCGCCGACCACTACCGCCGGTACCGCGAGGACCTCGACCTGATGCGCGACCTCGGGCTGGGCAGCTACCGGAATGCGGGCCAGTGCTCTGGCCTTCAGGCCGGGGGTGAAGGCCCGCGCTGGGAGGGCCGTGAGGCCGGAGCAGTGCTTTAACCGGCATGGTTCTGCTGCTCGATGTACTGTTTTACGGCGTTCAGCGGTGCGCCGTCGGCGGAGCCTGCGAAGTACGAGCCTGACCACAGTTTGTTGGTCTGGTAGTAGTGGCGCACGAGGTCGGGGAACTCCTGCCGTAGGCGGCGCGAGGAGACACCCTTGAGGCTGTTGACCAGCCGGGCGACCGCGATTTTGGGCGGGTAGTTGACCAGCAGGTGTACGTGGTTGTTCTCGCCGTTGAACTCGACCAGGTCGGCTTCGAAGTCGGCGCACACGTCCCGCATGATCGCCTCCATTCGGGTCAGGTGCCGGTCGGCGAACACGTTGTGCCGGAGCTTCGTGACGAAGACCAAGTGGACGTGCATCGCGAAAACGCAGTGTCTGCCCGTGCGAATGTCTTGACGTTCAGCCATAGACCAACATGATACCGTGGCGGTCGTGCAGCTCCGTTACAACTACCGGGTCTACCCGGACACCGCCCAGCGCACCGCGCTGGCGCAGGCGTTCGGGTGCGCCCGCGTGGTGTTCAACGACGGGCTGCGTCTGCGCCAGCAGGCACGCGAGGCGGGTGAGAAGTACGTCTCGGACGCCGAGCTGTCCAAGCGGGTCATCACCCTGGCCAAAACGACCCCGCAGCGGGCATGGCTGGGCGAGGTATCCGCCGTGGTGTTACAGCAGGCCCTGACCGATTTGAACAGCGCCTACCGCAACTTCTTCGCCTCGGTCACCGGCAAGCGCAACGGCCGCAAGGTCGCCCCGCCCCGGTTCCGGTCGCGCAAGGACAACCGGCAGGCCATCCGCTTCACCAAGAACTCCCGGTTCAAGGTCCTCGACAACGGCCGTCTGCGTCTGCCGAAGATCGGCGACCTGGACGTGCGATGGTCGCGGCAGTTGCCCTCGGACCCGTCCAGCGTGGCGATCATTCGGGACGCTTGCGGGCGGTACTTCGCCTCGTTCGTCGTGCAAACCGGTGAGGACGAGACGTTGCCGCCGGTCGAGTCCGAGGTGGGCATCGATCTGGGGTTGACGCACTTCGCGGTGCTCTCGGACGGCACGAAGATTACGGCGCCGAGGTTCCTGCGCCGCGCGGCCCGCAAGCTCAAGCGGTTGCAGCAGGCCCTCTCCCGCAAGCAGAAGGGCTCGAACAAGCGCAAGAAGGCCGTCGTCAAGGTCGCCCGCGCCCACTCGCGGGTGGCCGACACCCGGCGGGACTGGCAGCACAAGCTGTCCACGACGATCGTTCGCGAGAATCAAGCGATCTACGTCGAGGACCTGTGCGTTGCCGGTCTCAGCCGGACCAGGCTCGCCAAATCGGTGCACGACGCCGGGTGGGCCGGCTTCACCGCCATGTTGGAGTACAAGGCCGCACGTTACAGGCGTACGTTCGGCCGGGTGGACAGGTTCTTCCCGTCCACCCGGATGTGCTCGGCATGTGGCCGCATCAGCGAGAAGATGACGCTCAACGTCCGGTCGTGGGACTGTCCCTGCGGAGCAGCCCACGACCGGGACGTGAATGCGGCATTGAACGTGTTGGCCGCCGGGCAGGCGGACAACGGAAACGACCGTGGAGCGCAGGTAAGACCGGGACTCGTCCCGGCGCCGCGCGGGGAAGCGGTAACCCACCCGGACGCCGCGTGTTCCACACGCAGCGTGGAGGGAATCTCCGTCCCTTAGGGCGGAGAGGATGTCAAGAGAACCGCCTCTACCTCCGTCCGTCCGTCTTCACCGGCCGCTCTCCACACGACGTGCTCGCGGACCTCGGGCCGCAGAGCCGGATGGTGCAGGGCATCGCCGACGGGGACCTGGACATCATCTCGTCACCGATCGACATCCTCGCGGTGCAGTACTACACGCCGATCTACGTGACGGCCGGCGGCGGCACCGCACGACGCTGGCCGACGTCGGAGGCCGACTGGCAGCAGATCTACCCGCAGGGCATGTACGACATCCTGACCCGGGTCACCCGCGACTACGGGCCGGTCCCGCTCACCGTGACGGAGAACGGACTGCCCACAACGGACACCCTGGACGCCGACGGCACCGTCGACGACGCCGGACGCGTCGCCTTCCTCCGGGACCATCTCGCCGCCGCGCACCGGGCGGTGACGGCCGGGGTACCGCTGGAGAGCTTCCACGTCTGGTCGCTGCTCGACAACTTCGAATGGGACGAGGGGTACGACCAGCGCTGGGGCCTGGTGTACGTGGACTACCCGACCCAGCGGCGCATCCCCAAGCGCAGCGCCCACTGGTACCGCGCCGTCATCGCCGACAACGGCTTCTGAGCAACGACTCACCGCCCCGGGCCCGGCACGCCGAGCCCGGGGCCGGGGCCGTGGGTCACCGGCCACCGGAGAGGAACCCGAAGGTCAGCGCGGCAACGCCTGCTGCAACTCGGCCCGCAGCGCCGGAGTGAGCATCTCCCCCGCCTGCTTGGCCAGCCGGGCCATCTCGTAGCCCACCACGCCGATGTCGGCGTCCCCGGCCGCGAGGGTGGCGAGGATCGACCCGTCCCGCACCTGCATGACGAGGAAGTAGCCCCGGCCCATCTCGACGACCGTCTGCTTGACCACGTCCCCGTCGAAGATCTGCGCCGCGCCCGAGGTGATGCTCATCAGCCCGGAGGTCACCGCGGCGAGCTTGTCCGCATTGTCCCTGGGCAGATGGTCGGAGATCGCCACCAGCAGCCCGTCCGAGGAGACCACCGCGGCGTGGGCCACCCCCGGCACCCGCTCGGCGAAGCCGCTGACCAGCCAGCTCAGGTCGCGCGCCTCCTGACTCAAGGTCGTCACTGTCGTCCTCCTTCACTGCGCCCACCGGTAGGCGGCACAGGTATCTCGGTGGTGTCCTCCGCCTCTGCCCGCCGTACTCCGCTGTAGAGGCGGGAGAGCATTCCGCCGACCGCATCCGGGTCCGGGTCGTGCGTCGACGGTCCCGGCTGCGGCCTGATCGACCCGCTCATCGCCGCGAGCTGGGCCATCGGCACGCGCGTCGGTAGACCACGTGCGTTCACGCCCCCCGTCACCGGAGTCGCGGGCGACATGGCCGGCCCGGGCCGAGCGGGTGCCGACGGCGCCTTCCGGGACCACCAGCCGCCACCCGTCCCGCCCGAGGCGGGCGTGAGCACGTCCTCGGCCCGGACCGGCACCGGTCGTCCCTGCCGGGGCGCCGCGACCGGCCGGCGGCCCGCCACCGGCTGATCGTCCGCGCCGCCCGCCGCAGCCAGGGCATTCCCATTCGTCAACATCCGGGCCGGGACCGTCCCCGCCACCTGTTCCGCCGACGCCGGAGCCAGCAACGAGCCCGGCAGCCGGAGTACCGCCACCAGGCCATGCTGACCGCCGTGCAGCCGCACCCGGACGCCGAGACGGGCCGCCAGGTGACTGACCACGAACAGGCCCATCCGTTCGACGGTCGCGACGTCGGCGGCCGGCGGCGTGGCGAGAACGCCGTTCGCCTCGGCCAGCGCCGCCGGACTCATGCCCAGCCCCCGGTCGGTGACCTCGATGACGGCGTCCGCGCCGTCGGCGTGCGCGTTCACCGAGACCACGGTGTCGGGCCGGGAGAAGGCGGTCGCGTTCTCCAACAACTCGGCGAGCAGGTGCACCAGCTCCCCGACCGCGTGACCGACCAGGTGCAGATCGGGCACCGACTCGTGGCGAACCCGTCGGTACTGCTCGATCTCGGCGGCGGCGGCGAGCAGGACGGCGCCGAGCGCGACCGGCCGTTGCCACCGCCGGGTGGACTCCGTACCGGCGAGCACCAGCAGACTCTCGTCGTTGCGCCGCATGCGGGCCGCCAGGTGGTCGAGCTTGAACAGGTTCTCCAGCTGGTCCGGGTCGTGCTCCTCGCGCTCCAGGTCGTCGAGCAGTTCGAGCTGCCGCTCCACCAGCACCTGGCTGCGCCGGGCCAGGTTCACGAACATGGCGTTGACGTTGCGCCGCATCGCCGCCTGCTCGACCGCGACGCTGACCGCGCTGCGGTGCACCGCCACGAACGCCTCCGCCAGCTCCCCGATCTCGTCCAGCGAACGGACCACCGCCGGGGCGACCTCGATGTGCGGCACCCCACCGGTGACGGTTCGCAGCCGGTCCAGGGCGTCCGGCAGCTCGACCTGGGCGATCCGCAGGGCCTGGCCGCGCAGCAGACGCATGGACCGGGCGATCGACCGACCGATGAGCAACGAGATGAGCACGGCGACCAGCAGCACCGCGACGATCCCGCCGGCCACCAGCAGCGTCGTACGCAGCTGACCCGCCGCCGCGTCGTCGGCCTGCCGGACCGCGTCGACCAGCACACGTTCCTCGGCCTGCCGCAGCAGCTCCTGCCGCTGCTCGCTGGCCGACCACCACTGCGACGCGGGCAGTACCGCGGGCACCGCCCCGCCGGTGGGCAGGCTACGCTCCTCCAACTCGGCGGCGGCGCTGAACGCCGGATCGACCGACATCCGGTCGTACCGGCGAATCTGCTCGGTGGTGGCGGCGACCCGGAACGCGCCGAGCGCGGTGAGCTGCTGGGCACGAAGGTCGGAGAGGACGACCTGGTCCTCCGAGCCGTACCGGCCGGCCCGGGCGGCCGCGTAGAGCTCGGCGCGGATCCGGGAGGAGAGCTCCTTGACGCGGGCGAACTGCACGTAGCGCAGCACCGCGTCACTGAGCGCCGTACGACCCTGACCCGGATCCGGTTCGGCGAGCAGGTCGAGCAAGGTGCCGACCGCCCGGTGGTAGTTGCTCAGAATCGTGTCGCTGCTGAGCACCGCCGGTGGCACCGCGGGACGGATGTAGACGATCCGGTCGTACGCCTCGAGCACCTCGGAGTACGCCACCCGCCACGACGCGTCCGCGTCCGCCAGCGGCTCCGCCGCCCGGCGCAGGTCCGCGACGGCCCGGTCGGTGGCCGCCTGCAACGGCTCCAACGCCTCGATGGCGGCGGTACGGTCGGCCGCGCCCGCCGCGCGGCGCAGCTCGGCGAGCTCACCGGCCGTGCGGTCCCGTTCCTGCTGGACACGGTGCACCGCGGCGGTGATCTGCCGACCGATGCCGACCTGCTCGGCGAAGTCACTGAGCACGGTGGTCTGCCCGACCAGGGCGCTGGTCTGCACGCCCGCCAACACCAGGAACGCCACCGACGGGACGACCAGGACGGTGGCGAGCTTCGTGCCCATCCGCCAGTCGCGCAGTCGCAACGGCGAGCGGCGCCGGTGCGGCACGACCCGTTCGCCGAAGTGACGACGGCGATGGTTGGGCACCGCCCCGAGCGCCGGGCCCGCACCTACGCCCACGCTGCCTCCTCCCCTCGCGTCCACCGCGACCGGGGAGCGGAGTCCATCCAACCAGGCGCGGGAGCGGTGTCAACGGGTCGAGCGCAGTCGAAGTCTAGGAAGGATACTGTGGACGGAGTAGACCTGGCGTGGTCGGTGAGATCAACTCATCCGTCCGGCCGATGTCGGCCAACTCGACGGCCACCTCGAACCGGCCCAACGCGACCAACGCCGCGCCGGTCGCACCGATCTCCGGGTTGCGCTGGTGCGACACCGCGCGCGGGGCCAGCGTCGCCGCGAACGCCTGCCGCCACCAGATCGATGCGGCCATCGCCCCTCCGCCCAGCACCACTGACACCTGCCGGTCGACGGTGGATTCCAGCACCTCGAGATCCCGTGCCACCAACTCGCACAGGCCCTGCATGAGCCCGGCCAGGATGTCCACCGCCGTGGTGCCGAAGCTCAGCCCGCGCAGCTCGCCGGTGCCGGCCGGCGCCATACCCGGCGGCCGGTCGCCGCCGTAGCGAGGGTCGGCCGGGCGCCCACCGCCGGGCGGCACCAGCGCCAACGCCGCGTCCAGTTCGGCGCCGGCGGGCAGCCGCAGCTCCCGGTTGGCCCAGGAGAAGAGGTTCCCTCCGCAGGAGTACGCGGCCCCGGTCACCACGTGGTCGTGATCGACGCGGTACCGCCACAACCGCTCGGGCAGGCGGGGCATCTCCTGCCCGGCCGGCACCCGCTGCATCAGCCGTACCGCCGCCGAGGTGCCGACGGTCACCGCCGCCCGGCTCGGATCGGCGCAGCCCGAGCCGACGTTCGACGCCCCGCCGTCACCCACCGCGGCGGTCCAGCCCACGCCGGCCAGTGCCGGCCATCTCTTCGCCGGGTCGGGCCGGAGCCGTCCGCGCCACTGCAGCGGCGCGAGCTCCGGCAGGACGCCGGGCCGCGCACCGGCGAGCGCGAGGGCTTCCTCGTCCCAGGTCAGCGAGCGCAGGTCGAGCAGGCCGGTGCCGGACGCCTGGGAGATGGACATCGGCGCCTCGTCGAGGAGTTGGCCCAGGGCGTACTCGACCACGCCGGCGAACCTCGCCACCCGGCCGCCGGTCTGCTCCCGCAACCACGGCAGTCGTACGGACCAGTAGCCACGGTGCCACCAGGTGCCGGTGCGCTGGTGGTAGTCGTCGGGGTCGGCCGGGCCCGCCGCCGACGCCGGCAGCACCGGCCGGGTGTCGAGCCAGGTGAGCGCCGGCCCGAGCGGTTCGCCGGCGGCGTCCAGCGGGACCACCGAATGCCACTGCCCGGAGACCGCGACCAGCTCGACGTCACGCAGGTGCCCGAACTCGGAGAGCTCGTCCAGACACTCGACGAGGCCGGTCAGGTAGGCCGGCCCTTCCAGCGTGCCGGTGCCGTCGTCGCCGACGGCGAGGCTGACCTTCCGCCGCGCGAGGGCACCCGGCACGGGCTGCGTGTCCTCGTCCAGGACCAGCCCGCGAACCGACGAGGTGCCCAGGTCGAGCGCGAGAATGTTCATCGCCGGTCAAATTACCCGCTCCGAGAGGGTGTTCGAGGAAGCTCGCTACGGGCGAACCTCGTCAAACACCCGCTGGGGCCGGAGCGTACGCCGGATCGGCTTCCGCACCGGTCGGCGTACGCGTAGGGTGGGCGCATGTTCGCGCATCCGACCTGCTGGTGGCCCGCCGACCCGGCGGCCATCCTCCGCGCGTAACTTCCCACGCGGCCGCCTGTCGAGGCGGTCGCCGGATCTCCGAAACCCGGGCCGCCCACACCGGCACCGCCCGGCACCAGGAGAACCCGATGATCCACCTGAACGACCTGCTCACCGCCGTGTCCGCAGGCGCCGACCCGGGCCCGTTCGCGCTGATACGCCGCGCCGACGCCGACCAGTTGGAACTGTTCACGGGCCCGATCCGCACGGTCGACCGGCTCGCCGACATCCCGCTGCCGGAGGGCGCATCCGGGCCGCGCACGCTGGCGCTGGTGCCCTTCCGGCAGATCACCGAACGCGGCTTCGCCTGCGTCGACGACGGGATGCCGCTGGAGTGCCTGCTGGTGACGCGGCACGAGCGGATCGGCCTGGCCGAGGCCCTCGCGGCGCTGCCGGACCAACCGGTACGCACCAGCGACGCCGCGTTCGACGTCACCGACGAGGAGTACGCCGCCGCGGTCGACCGGGTGCTCGCCGAGGAGATCGGCCGGGGCGAGGGCGCCAACTTCGTCATCCACCGCACACTGACCGCCACCGTGCAGGACCCGCCCCTGGTGGCCGCGATGGCGGCGCTGCGCCGGCTGCTGCTCGGCGAGCGGGGCGCGTACTGGACCTTCGTGGTGTACACCGGCGATCGGGTGCTGGTGGGCGCGAGCCCGGAACGGCACGTGAGCGTCGACGACGGCCTCGTGATGATGAACCCGATCAGCGGCACGTTCCGGCACGCCGGCGCCGAGCCGGACCGTGCCGCGCTGCTGCGCTTCCTCGCCGACCAGAAGGAGGTCGAGGAGCTCTACATGGTGCTCGACGAGGAACTGAAGATGATGGCCACGGTCGCCGAGGACGGCGGGCAGGTGGTCGGCCCGTACCTCAAGGAGATGTCCCACCTGGCGCACACCGAGTATCTGCTCGCCGGCCGGGGCACCCGGGACGTCCGGGACGTGCTGCGGGAGACGATGTTCGCACCGACGGTCACCGGCAGCCCGATGGAGAACGCCTGCCGGGTGATCGCCCGGCACGAGCGCACCGGGCGACGCTACTACGCGGGTGTGCTGGCCCTGCTCGGCCACGACGACGCCGGCCGGCAGACCCTGGACGCGCCGATCCTGATCCGCACCGCGGAGATCTCCCCCGACGGGGCGCTGCGCGTGTCGGTCGGCGCCACCCTGGTCCGGCACTCGACCGCGGCCGGCGAGGTGGCGGAGACGCACGCGAAGGCAGCCGGCGTGCTGGCCGCGCTCGGGCTCGGTCCGCAGGCCGCCCGCGCCGGCCGGGAGGCGACACCACGGCTGGCCGACGATCCGGAGGTACGCGCCGCGCTCGCCGCACGCAACGCGCCGCTGGCGCGGTTCTGGCTGGACCAGCGGGCACCGGGCGTCGGCGCACTGCCGGCGCTGGCCGGGCGCTCGGCGCTGGTCGTCGACGCCGAGGACACCTTCACCGGCATGCTCACCCACCAGCTGCGGGCGCTCGGCCTGGCCGTGACCGTACGGCCGTGGCACGCGCCCGGGCCGCTGGACGGATACGACCTGGTGGTGGCCGGGCCGGGCCCGGGCGACCCGGGCAGCACGACCGAGCCGAAGATGCGCGCACTGCGCGGGCTGCTGGCCGGGCTGCTGGCCGCCGGCCGGCCGACCCTCGCGGTCTGCCTGGGACACCAACTGCTGGCCGGGCTGCTCGGGCTGCCACTGCACCAACGCGACGCCCCGTACCAGGGGTTGCAGCGGGAGATCGACGTCTTCGGCAGGCCCCGCCGGGTGGGCTTCTACGCCACCTTCACCGCCCGCGCCGGCGCCGACGCTCTGGACACCCCGTACGGCCGGGTGGAGCTGGCTCGCGACGCCGCGGACGGCGCGGTGCACGCGCTGCGCGGGCCGGCCTTCGCCGGGGTGCAGTTCCACCCGGAGTCGGTGCTCAGCCCGGACGGCGTCGCGGTGCTGGCCGACCTGCTGCCGGCGGTGCTGTCGACCGCCGGCCGGCTCGAGTCACCAGCGTGACCGGATCCGCGGTGACCCCGGCGTGGCCCGCCGACCGGGGATTCGGCGAGACCTGATCCAGGACCGTGGGAGGTCGGGCGGGGCGAGAGCCGCCGCCCGACCGCCGGGTCGCTCCGGTCTCAGCCGGCGAGGCCCTTCTTCACGGCGGCGCCGATCTGCACCGCGCGCCGGGCGGTCAGCGCGGTGGCGGTCAGGGCGATGTCGTCCGGCGCGACCTCCCCGTTGTTGCTGGTGTGCGAGGCGCCGTAGGGGTTCCCGGCGATGAACTGGCTGCTGTCGGTGTAACCGGGAGTCACCACGATCCCGCCCCAGTGGTAGAAGACCGAGAAGAGCGACGTCAGGGTGGTCTCCTGGCCGCCGTGACTGGTCCCCGTGGTGCAGAACGCCGAGTAGACCTTGTTGACCAGGGCACCCTGGGCCCAGAGCGGGCCGGTGGTGTCGATGAACTGTTTGAGCTGGGCGGCCATCACGCCGTACCGGGTCGGCGTCCCGAAGATGACCACGTCGGCCCAGGTCAGGTCGTCGAGCATCGCCTCGGGGACGTCCTGAGTCTCGAGGTGGTGGGCGTGCCAGCCGGAGTTCGAGCGAATCGCCTCGTCGGGCGCGAGTTCGCGCACCTTGCGCAGTCGTACGTCGGCACCCACGTCCCCCGCCGTCTCGCAGGCGGCCTGCGCCATCTGGTAGGTGGTGCCGGTGGCGCTGTAGTAAATCACCGCTACCTTTACCCGGTCAGCCATCGGAGCGTCCCCTTCCGTATGTCAGCTCCGGCGACTACCCGTCACCTTCTGCGGCAAACGTCCCAGGACGCCCCCATCCGCCGCCCCGGGCCGGACGACCTCAACGGGTGATCGCGCTCCGCCGGCAAGGAGCTGACGCAGCGCGATCAGGGGCGCTCGGCGTCACCGTACGGCGACGCCGAGCGGTACCTGCCCCTGGATCACGTGACCCGGCCCCGCAGGTCGTCGACCTGCTCCTGCAGCCGGTTCACCGCTCCCTCGTTGTTGAGGAACGTGGCGACTCCGGCGATGAACACCAGTCCGAGTATCAGCGCGATGATGCTGAGCGTGAGGCCGCCGATGGTCACGCCCCGTCCGGTCACACCTGGCCGCTTGGCCATCTGGAGCCCGAAGACGCCGACGATGATCCCGATGATGCCGAGGATGATCCCGGCCCACGCGAGGATGGCCGTCAACGTGCACACCAGGGCGGAAACGCCGAACACCAGCGCAAAAGTCGCGGCGGCGCTGGTCTTGGCTGGGGTGCCCCCGGCCCGGGACCGGGCCGGCGCGCCGCCCCGCATCGGCTCGCTGGACGCAGTCATGGCTCTCCCTTCCGCACGCGCGGCGCGCGTACTTGCGGCGTCGCATCCCCCGTAGCGTGGCGGTTATGCCTGGCGGCGGCGCGGGCCCGAGTTTGTCGGTGGCCGGGCCTAGGCTGACGCCCGACCGGTGGAAGGGGGCCCGATGCGGTTGACCGCGCGCGAGGCGCTCGCCCTGCGGATGATCAGTCTGCTGCTGCGCCCGCACCCCGACACCCGGCCGGGCACGGTGGCCGAGGTGGTCGAGTGGTTCGGCGCGATGCAGGCCCAGGATCTGTCCAGCGGGCTCTGGTCGCTCGGCGCCCGGCTGCCCGCATGCCCGCTGGTGGACGTGCAGGCCGCACTGGAGCGCCGGGAGGCGCTGCGCACCTGGCCGATGCGCGGCACCGTTCACCTCGTCCCCGCACGTGACGCCCGCTGGATGCTGGAGCTCACCGGCGTACGCGCGCTGCCGAGCGCGGCGAGCCGCCGGGCGGCCCTCGGTCTCGAACCGGCCGACGCGGACCGCGCCGTGGAGGTGCTCGGCGGCGCGCTGGCCGGCGGCGGGCGGCTCACCCGGGCCCAGTGCCTGGCCGAGCTGAACGCGGCCGGCATCGGCACCGACGGGCAGCGCGGCTACCACCTGCTCTGGTACGCGAGTGTGCGTGGCGTGACCTGTCTCGCGCCGAACGTCGGCGCCGAGCAGACCTTCGCACTGCTGGACGAGTGGGCGCCGGACCCGCTGCGTCCCGAACGGGACGAGGCGCTCGCGATCCTCACCGGCCGCTACGTGCGGTCGCACGGCCCGGTGACCGCCCGAGAGTTCGCCGGCTGGACGGGGCTCACCCTCACCGACGCCCGGCGGGGATTCGCGGCGGCGGGCGACACCCTCGCCACGGTTCAGGTCGACGGGGAGGAGATGCAGGTCGACGCCGCGCTGCTGGGCGCGCCCCGGGTGCCGGTCGACGACGTGCTGGCGCTGCCCGGTTTCGACGAATACCTGCTCGGCTACAAGGACCGCTCGCTGATGCTCGACCCGGCGCACCGCGATGCGGTCGTCCCCGGCAACAACGGCGTCTTCCAGCCCACGATCGTGCACGGCGGCCGGGTGGTGGGCACCTGGCGGCGCACCGTCGGCAAGAGCCGGGTGACGATCAGCGTGACGCCGCTGGCGGCGCTGGACCGGCCCGGGACGGAGCGGGCCCTCGCCCGCTACGCCGAGTTCCTCGGCCTGCCGTCCCGGGTCGACTGGCCCGCCTGACACCGCTGACGGGTGGCACGCCCGCACGTCGGCCACCCAACACCCGGAGCAGTACGGCCCCTTACGGGTAAGGCGGCAAGTGGCGCGGACCCGGGGTCGGATGCGGTGCCGACCACTACCGGTAAGGCGGCAAGTCACGCGGGCCCAGGGGTCCGCTGCGGCGCCGACCACTACCGGTAAGGCGGCAAGTCACCCGGGCCCAGGGGTCCGCTGCGGCGCCGACCACTACCGGTAAGGCGGCAAGTCGCACGGAGCCGGTGGTCCGATGCGGTGCCGACCGCTGTCGAGCTGCCCCAGATCTGGGGCGCTGGCCGCGTCGATCGCGACGCCGAGGCCGGCCCAGGCCTGCCCCGAAAATGGGGCAGCTCGACAGCGACCGGAGGGCACTACCGCAGCCAGCCGCCGGGCCGGAAGGGCCGGGCGGGCCGGTGGGCCGGTGGGCCGACGAGGTGGTGTCCCTGCCGGCCCTGGTCGTGCGGTCGTGCTCAGTTCGCCAGCGCACCGGCGGCCCGTCCCTCGTGCAGGGTCAGGTTCCGGCCGTTGGCCGGGTCGAAGAGGTGGATCTTCTCCAGGTTGAACCACACCCGGCGGGTTTCGCCCTCGGCCACCGGCGACTCCGCCGACAGCCGGGTCACCAGGTTCGAACCGGCTCCGGTGAAGTCGGCCGCGCCCGCGTCGGCGGCCAGCTCCTCCAGCTCGGCGGCGCTGGCCCGCTCCCCCGCCACGGCGAAGTAGACGTACTTGTCCGAGCCCATCGACTCGACGATCTCCACCGGCGCCTCGAACTCCATGCCGCGGCGGCGGGTCTCCTCGTCGACCAGTTCGGCGTCCTCGAAGTGCTCCGGCCGGACACCGAGGATCAGCTCCCGGGGCGCGTCGACGGCTTCCAACTCGCGGCGGACCCGGTCGCCGATCGGCACCTCGCCGAGCGCGGTACGCAGCTTCCCGTCCTGGACGGCAGCGTGCAGGAAGTTCATCGACGGGGAGCCGATGAAGCCGGCCACGAAGAGGTTGCGGGGGTGGTCGTACAGCTCCTGCGGCGGGCCGACCTGCTGCACCTCGCCGCCCCGCATGATCACCACGCGGTCGCCGAGGGTCATCGCCTCGGTCTGGTCGTGGGTGACGTAGACGGTGGTGGTGCCGAGCTGCTTCTGGAGCCGGGACACCACCGTCCGCATCTGCACCCGCAACTTCGCGTCCAGGTTGGACAACGGCTCGTCCATCAGGAACGCCTTGGGCTGGCGTACGATCGCCCGGCCCATCGCCACCCGCTGCCGCTGGCCGCCGGAGAGGTTGGCCGGCTTGCGGTCCAGCAGCGCGGTCAGCTCCAGGACCTTCGCCGCCTCCTCGACCTTGGTGTCGACGGTCTTCCGGTCGAGTTTCTGCAGGCGCAGCGGGAAGGCCATGTTCTCCCGGACCGTCATGTTCGGGTAGAGCGCGTACGACTGGAAGACCATGGCGATGTCCCGGTCCCGGGGCGCCTTGTCGTTGACCCGCTCACCGCCGATGCGCAGCTCGCCGGAGCTGATGTCCTCCAGCCCGGCGATCATGTTCAGGGTGGTGGACTTGCCGCAGCCCGAGGGGCCGACCAGGATCACGAACTCGCCGTCGCTGATCTCCAGGTCGACGTCCCGCACCGCGACGGTCCCGTCCGGGAACCGCTTGCTCACCTTGTCGAGCACGATGTCAGCCACGACTATCACCTATCCCTTGACTGCGCCGGAGGTCAGGCCGGAGACGATGCGGCGCTGGAAGAAGAGGACGAACAGGATGATCGGAATGGTGATCACCACGGCGGCGGCGCAGATCGCCCCGGTGGGATCCTCGAACTGTGACTCACCGGTGAAGAACGACAACGCCACCGGCACCGTACGGGCCCGCTCGGTCGAGGTGAGCGTGATGGCGAAGAGGAAGTCGTTCCAACAGAAGATGAAGACGAGGATCGCCGTGGTGAACAGCCCGGGCGCGGCGAGCGGCGCGATCACCCGCCGGAACGCCTGGCCCTGGGTGGCGCCGTCCATCTTCGCCGCCTTCTCCAGGTCCCACGGGATCTGCTTGAAGAACGCCGACAGCGTGTAGATGGCCAGCGGCAGGGCGAACGTGATGTACGGCAGGATCAGTCCCGGCCAGGTGTCGAAGAGGCCGAGCTGCCGTTCGATCTCGAAAAGCGGGGAGACCAGCGACACCTGCGGGAACATCGCGATCAGCAGGGACACCCCGACCAGCAGCCGCTTGCCGGGGAAGTCCAGCCGGGCGACCGCGTACGCCGCCATCGCGCCGAGCACCACCGCGATGGCGGTGGCGATCAGCGCGATGCCGATCGAGTTCACCAGGGCGCGGACGAACTGGTCGGTCTCGAAGATCGTCCGATAGTTGTGCAGCGTCCACTCGCGGGGAACGAACTTTCCGTCGGTGAGCGTGGCCGGGGTCTTGAACGACAGGGAGGCGATCCAGAGCACCGGGATCAGCGCGAAGACGACCACGATGACGTCCAGCAGACCCCACCGCAGCTTGGCGCGCGTGGTGGTTTCGGTAGCCATCTCAACGCCTCTCGTCGTCCGAGCTGCCGGGGGCAGCGGTGCCGAAAAGCTTGACGAAGACGAACGCGATGATCGCCACGGTGATGAAGATCAACACGGACATCGTCGAGCCGATGCCGAGGTTCAAACCTCGGATCAGGTTGTTGTAGGCGAGCATCGACACCGACGAGGTCTCGTTACCGCCGGCGGTGAGCACGAAGATGTTGTCGAAGACCCGGAACGCGTCCAGCGTGCGGAACAGCAGCGCGACCAGGATCGCCGGCTTCATCACCGGCAGCATCACCTTGGTGAATCGCTGCCAGGAGGTCGCCCCGTCGGTGGAGGCCGCCTTCAGCAGGTCCTCGGGCACCAGCGCGAGCCCCGCCATAAGCAGCAGCGCCATGAACGGTGTGGTCTTCCAGATCTCGGCCAGCATGATGATCGCCAGCGAGCTGGCCCGCTCGGTGAGCGGCGCACCGTCGCTGAACAGGTTCGCCAGGTACCCGGTGCCCGGGGTCCACGCGTATCGCCAGGAGAAGGCGGCCACGACCGTGACGATGCCGTACGGGATCAGCGCGGCGGTCCGCACGATGCCCCGGCCGACAAGCGTACGGTGCATGATCAGCGCGAGCCCCATACCGAGCACCAGCTCGACCGCCACGGTGACCACGGTGATCAGGGCAGTCACCCCGAACGCGGTCCACCAGAACTGGTTGGTCAGCACGGTGACGTAGTTCTCCAGCCCCACGAACTCACGCTGATCGGGAAAGCGCAGGTCGAAGCGCTGCAGGGAGAGCCAGAACGAGTAGATGATCGGGTACGCCGTCACCGCCAGCATGACCAGCGCGGCCGGCGCGCAGAGCAGCCAGCCGAGCCGCCGCTCGGCCTTCCTGTTCTCACTCAGCGGCGCCCGGTTCCGCCCCGACCGCTGAGTCGGGATGGCCGCGTGCCGACCGGTGCCGCGGGTCGCGCTCTGCTCACTCCTCACGCTCACGGGAGCACCCCCTTCGACTCGAGCGCGTCCGCGATGGCATCGCGCAGTTCGTCCGCGGTCTGCTGTGGCCGGATCTGCGCGGGCGGCGAGAGCACCGCCGACATCACCGTCGAGATGCTCTGGTACGCCGGGGTCAGCGGACGCACCGCCGGCTCCTTCAGCTCCTCGACGATGGTGTCCTTCATCGGGTACGCCTTGGTCATCTCCGGGTCGTCGTAGACCTTCTCGATCGTCGGCGGCACGCCGTCGTTGATCGCGGAGAACTTCTGGTTCTGCTCGTCACGTAGGCACTTGGCCGCGTCGAAGGACAGCTCCGGATGCTTCGAGTACGCGCTGACCGCCAGGTTGACCCCACCGATGGTGACCTTGCTCGGGGTGTTCTCGTCGATGCCCGGCACCCGGGCCCAGGCCACCTGCTTGGCGAGGTCCGGGCTGGCCTCCTGCATCGCCGGGTAGACGAACGGCCAGTTGACCTCAAAGGCGCCGCCACCGGCCTGGAACTCCAGCCGGACCGGGTCCTCGGTGGCGTTGCTGAACGACGGCGACGTCACACCGGAGGTGGCGAGGTCACGCAACTGCTCCAGCGCCCGGACCGTGCCCTCGTCCATCACCGCCTTGCTGCCGTCCTCGCTGAGGATCCGGCCGCCGGCGCTCTCGGCCAGGGTGTTGTAGAGGACGACGAGCCCCTCGTACTGGGCGCCCATGGTGAGCACCTGGTACGGCTTGCCCTGCCGCTTGAGGTCCTGCGCCATCGAGATCATCTGATCCCAGGTCTTCGGCGGCTCCGGAACCAGGTCCTTGCGGTACCAGAGCAGCTGGACGTTGGTGTTCTTCGGCGCCCCGAAGAGCTTGCCCTCGTACTGCGCGGTCTCCAGCGGGCCGGCGAGCGTCCCCTGCTCCACCTCGGCCTTGTCCTGCCCGGTCCATTCGCGGATCCAGTGGGCGCTGGCGAACTCCTGCGTCCAGGTGACGTCGAGGCCCAGCACGTCCATGCCGCTGTCCTCGGCGGCGAGCCGGCGGACCAGCTGCACCCGCTGGTCGTCGGCCTGCCGCGGCAACACCCGGTACACGATCTTGTAGCGGCCGGCTGCCTGGGTGTTGCAGGTGTCGACCACCTTCTGCAGGTTCTGCTCCGGCGGGTAGTACAGGTTGATCGTGGGTGTGCCGCCGTCCCCACCGGAACCGCAGCCCGCCAGCGGCGCCGCCAGCGCCACCGCGGCGGCCGCCGCCACCGCACGCACCCGTGGTCGGCGTCGACGTACGGCCTCGTCAGGGTCGTTCATCACCCCTCCCCTCTGCTCGGCCACGTGCCGGGGAAGGCCACCGTGCCCCGGCGCACGGCGAGACGGTCGGGGCCCCGACCAGCGAAAGGGTCAACCCCGGACGTTTCGTGGCCCCAACACTGCCCGACCTGCGAAGTCGCGAAACATCACGAAGCCACGACACGATCAACGAGGGCCTGATCGGGGCAAATCACCCAGCGTTGACACAGCGCAGCTGGCAGCAGCCGCGCCGCTCGGGCATGCCGGACATTCGTCCGGGTACCCGCCGATGTGACCTTCTCGATCGCCGCACGGTGTCCGCGTACCGGCCAGCTCGGGGTGGGCGCCCTGACGGCCAGACCCGCGGTAGGCAAGCTCGTCGCGCACGTCCAGGCCGGCGCCGGTGCGGTGGCGACCCAGGCCACCCCCAACCCGTTCCTGGCCTACGACGGCCTGCCGCTGCTCGGCGACGGCCGCTCGCCGCAGGACGTCCTGACCGAACTGCTGGCCCGGGACCCGGGTCGGGAGGTACGGCAAGTCGGCATGGTCGACCACCAGGGCCGCTCGCACGCCTACACCGGCTCCCGCGCCAAGGACTGGGCGGGGCACCACACCGGGCCGGGCTACGCGGTGCAGGGCAACCGCCTGGTAGGCCCGGAGACCCTCGCGCAGATCGTCCGGGTGTTCGAGGACAGTGCGGAACTCGACCTGGCGGAGCGGCTCGTGCTGGCCATCGAGGCCGGGGAGGAGACCGGCGGTGACCGGCACGGCGCACGGTCGGCGACCGTCACGGTGATCAGTGATCAGCCGTACCCCCTCTGGGACGTGCGGGTCGACGACGCCGTGCATCCGGCGCGGGAGCTGCGCCGGCTGCACGGCGTCTTCCGGGAGGAAGTGCTGCCGACCATCCGGCGGCTGCCCACCCGCGACGACCCCACGGGCGAGGCCGCCCGGCACGCGCTCGGGTAGCTCGCGCGCTGACCGAGTGGGAGCGACGCCGCCTCGGGGCGGCGGCTGGAAGCGCGGCAGACCCGGCCGCCGGTCGGGAGAGGATCAGGGCGCGTAGCCGGGGCCGGCGACGGTCTCGGCGATGCGGGTCAGCCAATACAGGTCGTTGGTCCGCGATTCCGCACTGGCCTCGCGGTCGAGGATGCTCTGCAGGAACACGGCGACGTCGTCGAGGTGCCGTTCGCCGCGGTAGTAGCTCAACAAGGTCTGATCCGGTTCCAGCGGACCGTAGCCCCGACGGAAGAGCTCGGCGCGGTGCGCGTTGATCGGATGGTCGCCGAAGTCCCGGCTGTGGACGAACATCAGGTCCCGTTCGCGCGGCGCGAGGATCGGCGCATCCCAGTCCACGACGTGCAGCGGGCCGTCGCCGTCGGCGATCAGGTTGCCGGGGTGGATGTCGGCGTGGCAGACGACGTACCCTCCTCGCGTCACGCGGGCGGCCAGATCGTCGACCGTCTCCGACAACCGGTGCAGCGCCGTGCCGTACCGGTGCCAGAAGGGGCCGAGGGCCTCGCTCGACGCGGCCGGCCCGGCGAGGGTCCGCAGCCGCTCGCCCGCGCTCGACCGGTAGGTCTCGACCGGCAGGACCGCCGCGAGGTCGGCGTTCGGCGCGACCGCGTGCAGCCGGCCCAGGAACTCGCCGTACTCGGTCCACTGGCGGTCGGTGAGCCCGCGGCCCCACAGACTCCCGCCGTCGTGGAACGGGTAGAGCAGCAGCCGGTAGTCCCCGAAGCCGTGGCCGGCCTCGCCGTTCGGCAGGTCGATCGGCGCCACGACCTGGCTCACGCCGTGCGCCCGAAGGAAGCCGGGCAGCCGGACGGCCGCTTGGGTGAAGTCGCCGCGGCGCATCTTGAGGAAGTAGCGCCGGCCGTCGGATGTGTCCACCCGGTACGCCCAGGCGTGCCCATCGAGCCCGACCGGCATGAACACAAGACCGGCGATGTCCAGGGCCCAGGCGTCGGCCACCTCGGCCGCCAGCGACCGCTCGTCGACGCCCGGCTTGTCGATCACCGTCGGAGCGTCGCAGCCGGCGGTCCGCCCGGCAATGCGATTTTCGCCGTCGCCGGGCGCTTCGACCACCAGCGCCAGTCACCTCTCGCCAGCCGGGGGTGAGTGAGGCCACCTGGCCGCGGGCTCGACGGTGCGCGGGCGTATGTCCGGCTGGCCCAGGTGGGGCGCCACCTCGAGCCGGTGCACGGCATCGCGCCGACCGGTCGGACCGTCCGTCAGATCAACTCGGTCGTCTATCACGTCGAGGACGGGCTGATCACGGAGTACTGGATGCAAATCGACCGAGCCGGTCTGCTGGCCCAACTCAGGGGCGACTCCTGACGTCATCGCGCCCGCGCCCGGAAATCGCCTGTAGGTCTGTCACATTCATCGCGGATGATGGTGCCGTGATCGCGCACTTCAAAGACCTGTGCCTGGACGCGGCCGACGCCCACCGGCTCGGCGCCTTCTGGACCGGCATCCTCGACGGCAAGCTGGTGGATCTCGGCGACGGCGACACCCGCGTGGACCCACGGGCCGCCCGGTCCGACGCCGAGTCGATCTGGGTGAACACGGTGCCCGAGCCACGTACCGGCAAGACCCGCGTCCACCTCGACCTGCGGATGGCCGACCCCGATCCGGCGGCGCTGCTGGCGGCCGGGGCGCGGGTGGTCCGCGAACCGGATGCCGAGAACAGCTGGTGGGTGCTGGCCGACCCGGACGGCAACGTGTTCTGCGTCTTCCCACCAGAGAAGGGGTCGCCGCCCCGGCCGCTGGCGCTGGTCGTCGACGCGGCCGACCCGGTCGCGCAGGCGACCTGGTGGGCCCGGGTGGTGGGCGGCACCGTCGAGACCAGCGACGACGGGTACGCCCGCCTGGTCGACGCCAGCGGCTTCCCCTGGGACTACTGGATCTTCATGCCGGTGCCGGAGCGCAAGACGGTCAAGAACCGGATGCACTGGGACGTGGGGCTGGTCGACGCGGCCCCGACCGCTCTCATCGAGGCCGGTGCCACGCTGCTACGCGAGCGTGACGACGAGATCGACTGGTGGATCCTGGCCGACCCGGAAGGCAACGAGTTCTGCGCGTTCGCACCGCGTCCCACCCAGTGAGCGTCAACGCTACCCAGCTCCGGCCCGGTGCATTAGCTTTTCCCTAGTTCCTAGCTCCACTGCCAGCGCGTACGCCGCCGACGTCGATACGCCTCCGGCCGACCCCCACCCCGCCCGATCGGTTGGTTCTCCCCGGAACACCCACCACCGGTCAGCCGCTTGGGCAGGATCGTCCGCAACGAGGAGGTGCCGTCGTGCAGGACACCCGCGCTCTCGCCCTGACGTTCGAGGTGAGCGGCCTGCCACCGGTCAAGACCGAGGCGCTGTCCATCTTCGCCGCCGGGCACCGGCAGGCGACGAGGGTCCGCGCCCTGCTCCAGGCGGCCCTGGCGGCGGCCCAGCACACCGGCTGGACCCCGCTCACCGGGCCGATCGAGGTGGACCTCGTGTTGCGTTGCCCGCCGGGGCACCGCACCTCCGATGCGAGCACGCTGCTCGGCGGGGTGTGCGCGGTGCTCCAGGACAAGAAGCGGGTGGCCAACATCGGCCTGGCCCACCTCGGCGTCCTCGTGGACGTCGCGCTCTACTCCGACGACCGGCAGATCCGCCGACTGTCGTACGTCGAGCAGCCGGCGGAGGAATTCTCGTACCAGGTGCGGGTGGCCGCCGTACCGAACGTGGTTTGACCGACGTCCGCGGTGGGGTACCGCGGACGCCGACGAAGGGAGCGCCGATGTCGGAGCCACATGTCACGCTCGACCCGCGCGGGTTGGACCCGGTGCAGCGGAAGCTGCGCGGCCCGCTGGAGGATCAGCTGACCTCGGCTCTCCAGGCAGCCACCGAACGGGTCCGCGCCGGCTACGGTGGCGAGCCCGTCGAACAGGTCTGCCAGCGGCTGCTCGACGAGACCCGGGCCGGCCTGCACCCCGACATCGCGGCGGGCTTCAACCCGGACATGGACGAGTTCTGCCGCGTCGCCGTGGCGATCGTCCGGGGCACCGTCGTCTGAGCACTACCGGGTCCGCGGGGCGTTCAGGCGGCGACCGGGTCGATCCGCCAGCCGGTCAGCGTCGGCGCGGAATCCTTCGCCAACTCCGCCGCGTAGTCGCGCACCAGCGCGGGCAGCCGGTATCCGGCCGGCTCGTCGCGGCGCACCAGGTGCGCGTCGGCCAGTTCCTCCAGCGCCTGCCAGACCCGGTGCACGCTGACCCCCAGCCGGTCGGCGCTCCGCTCCGGCAGAACCGGGGCGTCCGGCGCCTCGCCCAGCTGTTCGAGCAGCCGGCCGGCCACCTCGTCACTGAACCGCACGGCTGCGACGCCGGTGGCGAGACGGGCACGCACCGAGAGGTCCTCGTACGCGAGCAGATCCAACCGGTCGCGGCCGTCGCGCAGCTGCGCGACCAAGGTGGCCACCGACAGGTCCGGCCGGCTCGCCAACCGTGACCCGGCGATCCGCAACGCCAGCACCGAGCCGGCGCAGAGCCGCACCAGCTCGGCCGTCGCGGCCGGGTCGGCCTTCAGCCGGTCGACGCCGGCGAGCATGGCGAGCAGCGGCCTCGCCTCCGCGACACTGAGCGGGTCAAGGTCGATCCGGCGGACGCCGTCGAGGCTGCGCAGGTGCCGCTGCCCGGCGACGATCAGGGCGGGCCCGGGAGCGGCCGGGATCAGCGGCCGTACCTGCTCGGCGCCGGTGACCCCGTCCACCACGAGCAGGAGCCGCCGTCCGGCGACCCGGGACCGCACCCAGCCGGCCAGCTCGTCGATCCCGTACGGCACCTCCGCGGCCGGCACGCCGAGCGCGCGCAGCACCCGGGCCAGCACCTCGGCGGGGGTCACCGACGGCCGGTAGCCGAGGTCGACGAAGACCTGCCCGTCCGGGAAGGCGGCGGCCACCGTGTGCGCCGCGCGTACCGCCAGCGCCGTCTTGCCGCTGCCGGCCGGTCCGCTGAGCACCGCGGCGGCCGGAGCGGCGCCGGTCACGGCCGCGGCCACCTCCGCCACCTCCGTCGTACGACCGACGAAGGTGACCAGGTCGGCGGGGAGCTCGCGAGGAACGGTGACCGGCGGAACCGCTGCCGGAGCCGGCGCGAGAACGGCGATCGGGGTGTCCGGAGGGACGTACGCGAGCCCGGGAGACCGGTCGAGCACAGCCCGGTGCAAGCGGGCCAGTTCCTCGCCCGGGTCGATACCGAGCTGTTCCTTCAGGGCGGTGTGCGCGTCGCGGTAGGCGGTGAGCGCGGCGGGCACGTCCCCGACCCGGTAGAGGGCCAGCATCAACTGTCCCCAGCCCCGCTCGCGCAGCGGGTGGGTGGCGACGTGCCGCCGGATCTCCGGGAGCAGGACAAGGTGCTCCCCGAAGGCGAGGCGAGCTTCGATCAGCTCCTCGAAGACCTGGAGTCGCTGCTCGTCCAGACTCGCCCAGCGGTTGTCGAGGGCGGTGCCGCGCGGCAGCCCCTCCCCGGCCGCGCCCCGCCAGCAGTCCAGGGCCGCGCGCAGCGACTCCACCGCGCCCCCCGGGTCACCGTCGGCAAGTCGGGTACGCCCCTTCCCCGCCAGCTGCTGGAACTCGGTGACGTCCAGCTCGTGCGGTGCCAGGGTCAGCTCGTACGCGTTCGGACGGGCGATCAGGCGGTCGCCGAGCACTCGGCGCAGGTTCGCCGCGTGCGAGCGCAGGTTGGCGACGGCGGAGGCCGGGGCCTCGTCCCGCCACACCATGCCGGCCAGCCGGTCCAGCGAGACGGAGCGGTTGGCGTCCAGTGCGAGCCCGGCGAGCACGGCGCGCCGCTTCGGCGGTGTCGGCGTGGTGATCCGGCCGTCGACGGTCAGCTCCACAGCCCCGAGTAGCCGGATCTGTAGTCGCATGTCGTGAGCCCCCCGTTACGCCTTGAGCTGGCTCAGGCTAGACGGGCGGGAAGTCGGGCAACAAGCCGATCGGCGGCTCGGAGAGTGTGATGAGTGTCAATGCGAAGGAACGGCGTGTCGACGTAACGGGCAGCGGCAGGAAAACGCTCCCATGGTGCCCGATGTGGACAGACTCCATCGACACAGATCACAGTCAGGCCTGACCAGCCACAACCCCTACCCCGTCCGGATCGCCGGCAAACCCGCCTCGACGGGACGACGAACAAACGGCGACGGACGCACGACCAGCACACACTGCCAACGCCCCGCCGCCAAGCCCTCGCACGGCCGCAACATGATCACCGATCCGGCCCGGCCGGCTGCCCGTTCGGGTCGGCGGCACTCCACCTGGCGGTGCCACACCCCGCCTCAACCGCCGACCTACGGGGCCCTCCACTGCAGCCGTTTCCAGTCACCGACCCCACGTCGGTGAGTCGCCAGGTGCCCGGGGCCTTCACGAGCACGAGAGGGTACCCCGCTTGAATCTGCCTGCCACCGGCGACGAAGACGTGCTGATCGTGTCTCTGCACGACGAGTTCAGCACCGTCTCACTGCTCCACGGCACCTGGCACTGGCTGGCGGAGTCACCGGCCACGGATCTGGTGGAGGTCCTGCTGTGCGGCCAGGAGGCGTGGGTACCGGCCGCCGCGCTGGTGCGACCGGAGACCGGGCTGGCCGCGCTGCGGCTCGCCCACGACGTGCCACGCCTCCTGACCGACTTCACGTGGCGGGAGCAGTAACCGGGTCGAAAGTCCGGCCAAGCCGCGCTTGCGATCGGTGCCGTCCGCCTCCGACGGACGTCAAGGACCGTCTCGTGACGTCGTAATGACGCTCAGAGCCGCGTGACGAGATGCTGCACGACCTCGACCATCTTGTCGCGCGGGAGTTGCTGGGGGCCCAGGAAGACCGCGATCCGCAGCTGCTTCTGGTACGGGACGGCGACAGCGGCTCCCCGCAGGTTGTCCTTGACGTACGTCAGGCCGTCGATGCCGTCGCCGAGCCCCGTGATCCGCTTGACCTCGCCGTCGGCGTAGTCGGCGATCTGGTCGATCGACTCGACGACGGTGCCGTCCGGATCGGGCCGCTCGGTGACCGACAACGCGAACGGCTCAGCACCGTCGCGCCCGTAACCGCAGGTGTAGCGCTTCGCTCCGTCGCCGAGATCCTCGACGCCGGCCTCGCGCGCCTTGAGCTTGGTGCTCGAGGTGCCGCCCAGCAGGTCGATGACGGCGTCGGCCGTCAGTATCTTGCAGGCGGAGGTGACGGCCTTCGGGCGGGCCGGGCCTGTGGGGCTGGCCGCAGCGGCGGCCTTGCTGTCCGGGGCCACCCACTCGGCCGCTCCCGGTTCCGCGCAGCCGGCGAGAAGGGTGAGCCCAGTGACGGCCAGAGCCGCAACGTGGAGACGTGTGCCTGTCGTTTTCTTCATCAATCGGGCTTGCACGCTCGTACAGCGACCAATGGGACTCCTTCGTTACACGGTCCGGGCAACGGGACGAAGCACCCTGGTGCCGGCCTCCGGTCTACCGGTGTCGCCAGGGCCGGGCTGTCTCTCCAACAATCACCAGAACTCCGGCTTCTCCCACTGGACGCACGTGGGCCGCTGCCCGCCGGACAGACAGAACTCCTTCACCGCCCGACTCAGCAGGGCTACGGAAATCTCCGAATGCGCAGGGAACTCGGTCATCTGATTCACGCAGGAGTAACGAACCTCGGTACGACCCTTGTGCGACCCGACCGTCGTCCAGTTACCGCTGGCATCCATGAACTCGAGAACACCGACCTGGAGCGTGCGATCGGCACCCACCAGCAGCTCATGGTCGGGAGTTCCGGAAGGTAGGGGTGACCGTTCCAGGGAATGCAGCTCAGCCAGATTCTGGTGGGTCGGCCCCGCCAACAGTGCATCGATCAGCCGGTCCACGTCCTCTGGCGTGGCAAGCAACTCACGCTCGTCGCCATGCTGTGGTCGGTAGTACGCCTCCACGCGGAACTGCATGAACCGCCCTCCCTGTAGAGAAGCCCTTCGTAGCAGGAGTGAAGAACCTACTGGTCCTGATCGTCGTCATACGCCTGACACGAGACCAGACGGTTCATGAACTCCTCGAACGAGTTGGCGACCCGCCGGGGGACTCTGTCCTCACCGACGTAGGCGACCGCCGGCTCGCCATCCGGCCCGGACGCGGAGTAGTCCAGCATGACGGTGTCGGGACCGGCCAGAGGTGTCACGCCCAGCACGACCCCGACCTCGGGGTAGCCCCACTCGGCGATCAAGTAAGCGGACAGGGCGTCGACCCCCTCGGGAAACCCGACACCCATGATCACGTCAACCTGGAAGTGGTCGGCCGTCCAAAACGTCCGGAAGCTCGTCGGAAAGCAGCCGTCCTTCAGCACACCGCCGTTCTGCTGATACATCACCTCGACATACGCATGCGGCAAGCGGACCCCGAGGGTCGCCTCGGCCCGACGCACCATGTCCGCGGTCAGCGCCGGCCCCGACCAGGACGAGGGACCCTCTTCGAACGGAAGGCTCTCAGTCATCCCCACCAGCCGCCCGACGCTCTCCGTTGATCTCACCACGGACCCATCGGATGCACTCGGGCCGGCCACCGGTACCGGTGCGACAGAACTCTTCCACAGCGGTTCGAACCTGCGCGACCGGAAGGACGCTGCGACGGTCGTAGCAGAGTGGGCTGCCAGGGTCCGAGAGAACCCGTGGGTCGAAGTCCGGTGGAGTCGGATTGTCGGACACCCAACACCACTGGGAGACCTCATCTCGGTCCCGCGCGGCGCGTTGGGGACTGACGTACCAGACGAGGCCGCCGTAGCCAGTCGATGAGTTGACCGAGACGTGGAGGTAGTTGTCCGGCCACCAGTCGCGGGTCCTTGCCGTGTGCCGCCGCTCGGCGAACGTGAACACCACGTTGTCGCCCGCACCGACGCCCGGCAGCGACACTCTCTGCTCGTCGACGGCAAGCGTGATGAGGTCACGCATGCCCGGCCACGTCTCGGCGTAGTGGTAGCGGGCATCGGTCCGGAGGTGGAGAATCAAGCGTCGGCCCGATCAGTACCAGATCTGGAAGCGGACGATGGCAGGCCGCGACACGTCGTCGCCGGAGATTCGCAGACGGGCGGGGCCCGGACGGTCGGTGATCGCCTGCAACTAGATCCCTTCGGCTGGGTCATGAAGGACGAACTCGCCGTGCAGGGACGAGATGGTCCCGTCGAACAGTGCGGCGCCAGCTAGGGCAAGGTCCGGCGAATCACCCTCGAACAGATCCACGGTCACCGGGCCGTCGACAGGATGCTGAACGCACAGATAGATCGAGTCCGCCGTGGCATGGATCTCGCTGTCCCCAGGCCATTCGGCATGCGTCTCCACCGAGTTGACATCCCTCACGATGAGCAGGCCGTTGCCGACAAACGCACGAAACGACCCGAGGAAGCCGTCCTCTTCGTAGTCTCCGGCCGACACTGGCACATCTCCTGCTCGGAAACCTCGCGCAGTCCGATCACGTCGTAGCACCGCGCCATGATCGTACGCTGAACCCCAGCGTGACGTTCTTCACCGGCACCCCGGCCGAGTCGCTCGGCGCGACGAAGAGCTGCCGCAGGGTTGCCCGCAAGAAGCCGCCGGCCCCGGACAACAAACGTCGGACACGAGCGATAGGAGGAAACCCAGCCCCGCTCCCGTGGCGTCTCCATGCGGCACAGAGGCCGCCGCTATCCGCCGCTACTGTGACTGCCGGTGGTGACGGGTGTAGGCGTCCTCAAGGCTGCCTCCAGCTAGGACATCGAGAGCGATCCGAGCAGCCACCGCGGTCCAGCCCTGACGGCACCGCGCCAAGCCCGTGAGCGCTGCTCGATCAGCAGCGGAGAGCGTCCGACGCAGCTCGTACGTCGTGTCGAGGCCAATCTGGGACCAGATCCAATACGCCGCGATCACCGCATCGCCAACGGCCGTGGGATCTGCAGCAACCTCCGAGGTGAGATACGGCAATCCCCCATCGTTGTCCCCGTAACGCAACGCCAACGCGACCAACGTACGGCTAGCGAGGCGATCATCGGCATCACGATCGACCCGAGCCTGCGCGTAGTCGACGAGCTTGTAGATGGTGGCCCGATCGTTTGCCTTCCCCGACCAGAAGTCGTCCGTGCGCGGCAACGCGTCCAGGTCGTACATCGTCTGACGCAGCGGGGGAAATCAGACGATCAACGATGTCAGGGTGGCCCGCCTCTCGCGCCGTTTCGGTCAAGGATTCGACGACGGGGCTGATTTGCTTCTCGACCTCGGCGCTCGTCACGACTCGAACAGCCCCTTCTCCCTAGCCACCTGGACAAACGGCGACGCCCCCGGCTCCCCTACTCTGGCCTGATCCTCTGAGCTGCTCCGTCGCAGTACCCTTGTCCGAGATTAAGACGTACGCGGCGCGGCGCAACTTCTTCCATCTGTCCGCGGTATGAGTTGTGCTCACCCCTCCCGATGACCTCACACGTCAAGCAGGTTGAGAGAAGTGGCGAGCGGATGACCCTCGACGAACATCAGCGAAGGTCGTCCGCGACATCGATACAGCTAAGTAGTGTGCGGAGGCTTCGAAATCCTCCATTCGAAGTCGCCACGTCGCGGATGGCTCTCAAGGAGATTCGTCAGCATTGACGTCGGCGCTGCCGCAGGAATCGTTACGGCAATCACTCGTGCCGAATGCGCGTCGATTTCACCGCCAAGTTCGGAGAGATCCAACTCCATGCCTCTGAGATCCTCGATCTCAAGGTCCCGTCGATAGTAAATTTGCAGTGCGTAGTGGCCGCCGTCGCGAACTACGTGGTAGGTTCGTCCACCATCTTCGATGCGAACGATATCACCGCGGGCAATACCATCCGCCATCAGCGGTGAACGCTCCAACAGGTACAGCCCGGAACCGACGGGGGTTACGAGCAGCGATTCGAACGAATCCTGACCTGCCCGCGTCCTGCCGATCAGCACCTGAACAACTTCTGCCAAGGAATCCCATCCGTTCTTCCGTATGAGGGACGCAGCTTCCGCGGTCCGCGCACCACCGGCCTATCTCAGTACCGTGTCGTTCGGGACCTCCGCTGCGCAGATATCGAAGAGCCGACCTTTTCAGCCTCGAACAGCTTGGCTGGATCGGCTGGCCCCCGGCTTCGATCAGCTCACTCCACTCCGACCGGATAGCTGAGTTCTGCTGCCCTGTCACGCAGATCGGCCAAGCCCAGTGCCGGATTCAATGCACGGATTGCAGAGTCAGTGAGAGGATTCAGCGCGAGGACGTACTCGACTGCGGCTGGGGCGAGGGCTTTCTCATAGACCTCCCCGGCGTGCTGGACGTACTCTTGAGCGGTCCCGTCGCACAAAATGTCGAGCAACCACGAGCCGTCGGGATCGTCCTCCTCTTCTTCGGCTCGCGAGAAGTCGATGCCCCTGCCGGCCCGCCACTGGTCATCGGTCAGGCGCCGCCATAGCACGAAGGTGGCCTCCAGTTCGCCGTTCTCGTAGCAGAAGGCAGGTTCCCGCACTAGCCACTCGAACTGTTCCGGTAAGCCGTTGAGCAGCCCGGGCCACAGCCGTCCGCCATTAATCATATGCATTGGCGAATCATGGTAGTTGCCTCGGATAAATGCGCCGTCCAGCGTGAAGACGATGTTGTATTCCTCGCCGCTTCCGTTGCGCATCGAGGCCGCCTCACCTCCGCGCCAACTCCGATCGAAGTCGTAAAAGTCGCCGCCGATGATGGAGTCCAGCATGGCGAGCGCCCGCGAACGATCGTGCAGAACATTGATCGGTGGCAGTTTAGCGGCAACGTCGTACACGGTCACCGTGACAGGATACGAGTCCCCGGACCCGCCCACCGACTCGGGCAGGCCGCCCGTTGGCGATCAGAAGATTGCGGACGCGACGACCAGCTGGGCCAGCAGCGAACGGCCGAACACCGAAGAAAGCCAGTTCCGGCATTGGCGGCCAGTGCCGTCGGGTGGCGTGCCCACCCTGGCAGGGGCGATGGTTTCGGAGGTGGCATCTTCAACTTCGAGAGCGCTGAGGAATCACGAGCTTTAGACGGTGACGTTGCCGGATGACTACCCGACAGGGTGCTGTCGCGGTAGTCATCTGTGTGCGGCGGCTTGGGAGCGGACGTCACGGATGCCACCGCCAAGGCCGAAGGCGCCGGGGTGACAGTGGGCGGAGCGGGCAGACGATGTTTACACCCCCGCAGGGTCCTGCAGCGAAAGCTTCAACTCAAGAGCCCGGATGGCGAACACGTGCGGGCAGCGATTCCTACCCGCGCATGTCCTCGTAATGACCTTTGCAAACCACCGCGGCCAAACCCGCAGCCATACCAGCCGACCAGCCCCACCGGCAGTCCTGCCGCCGGAGTACGACATCGCGCCCCGTCAGAAGGGAATTTCCGAATTCAGCACGTGAGTGCGTGAGGGGCACCAATTGGCCGGATGACGCTCGCCGAACATCAGCGAGCGCCATCCGGGACATCGGTACAGCTATGCGGGGCGCGGAGGCTTCGAAATCCTCCATTCGAAGTCCCACGTCGCGGATGACTCTCAAGGAGAGTCGTCAGCGTCGAGGTCGGTGCTGCAGCAGGGATGGTTACGGCAATTACTCGTGCCGCATGTGCGTCGATTTCACCTCCAACCTCGGCGAGATGCGACTCCATTCCCCTGAGATCCTCTATCTCCAGATCCCGTCGGTAGTAAGTGAAACACCCTCTCAGGCACCCGGGCCGTCGATCACGGGCGGATCCGGTCAGCCAGACCGAAGCCTCAGTCGCGGTTGTTCCCCACGCGCCGCCAGAGCCCGTGCGTTAGTCGCCTGGAGGTCACTGACGGAGGTGGCACCAGCCGCCAGAAGAAGCCACCTGAGGCTACCGACGGGACACGGGAACCCATCAATGCAGAGCACAATCAGAATCTCCTTCTCCTGGGTCTCCGCATGCCACCACCGCCAAGACCGTGCAAGACGGTCCGGGTCCTCCGTTCGGTCGAACCAGGCAGTCCATGATTCGAGGGGCCACGGCTCATCTTCCGGAGAGCCCTCGTCCATAGACGACTCGTCAGAGTCCTGCACGGCAGTGTCACAGGCGTTCACGAACCAACGCGGAAGGCGCCGGCGCCATGAGCCGAGCATCGTCTCGCCTTCAGCTTCGAGCTGGACCGCGACAGAGAGCACCTCACGCACCCGGTGGAGCACTGGTCCCGCCTGCCCAGCCTGGGTTTGCGCCACGACACGTCCCAGGAGCCAGCCTGGCGGAATATCCGCCAGGCTGGACTCACTGCGAGTGTCCTCGTATTCCCAATACTCAGACAATGTCATTATCTGCGGATTTTACCAGACCCCTGGATAATGTTTGCCGACAAGTCATCAAGCCAATTGAACCGATGAGGCAGCCGGACTAGGTCCGGCTGCCTCAGTATGCCTTCTGACGTTTTGGGCGTTTGATGCCTAGCTAAACCAGCTCTTGCCAGACTGCAAAATCACGCGGGGTTCTTCGCGGCAATAATGCTCGCAATTGGTGCCCGCTCGACGGATATCAACCCAGCTATCGAACGAGGTTT
Organism: Micromonospora sp. NPDC023737; assembly: GCF_040639715.1. NCBI lineage: Bacteria > Bacillati > Actinomycetota > Actinomycetes > Micromonosporales > Micromonosporaceae > Micromonospora > Micromonospora sp. NPDC023737. The sequence goes on along the minus strand of NZ_JBFAAL010000024.1, from coordinate 2,538 downwards.
CACCGCCAGGGAACCATACGCTCTGAATGACTTTCGATAGATTCAAGATCGTCGTCTAGAGTGTACCTGAGTTCGAATTTAACCTGGACATAAGACTCGTGATCGCCAGCCAAATCAATGACTTCCAACTGCCGGACGATACCGAGCGCAAAAGTGGGTTCAGCGAACCAATTTGCCTTACCGTACTGAAAGGGGTACCCGTCCGCGTCGGGACCTTCCGGCACTTCGAATTCGATTGCTGACCGGGTTACCACCAGCGAACGAGTACCGGTTACCCGTGAACGGGGTCCATGGACAGACCCATGTCGGCCAGGGCGCCGCCGTAGGCGCCCCGCGTCAGGAACCGGTTCTTGCCACCAGCCTTACCGTCGGTGTCGACCACGATCGTGACCAGCTTCTTGACCCCATCACCCTTGATCAACTGGGTGACGGGACGGCTCTGCCGGTCCCCCGACTCCACATCGGCGGCCAGAACCCGATCCCCGACCTTCACCTCCTCGATGGGCTTACTACTCCCATCGCTGAGGAGCACCCTCGTACCCGGCACGAAGCTGTTGCACTTCGGCTTGGTCGGAGTCTCCGTCTTGGGTTTGGGCGTGTTGGTGGGCAACGCCTTGGCGTCGACGGTCGCTTCGACGCCCTTCTCGACGTCCTTGACGGTGTCGATGCCGTCGGCGATCTTCTTACCCGTCTTCGCCAACTTCGCCGCGGCGTCCCGCGTCAGGAACCGGTTCAGACCGGGGTCGTAGTTACGGAACCCCATGTCGTACGTGCCCGAGCCCGCGTCCCAGCGGGAGGCGTTGAACCGGAACGCGTCGTGCGGCTCCTCACCCTTGGCTTGATGAATCAAATAACTCGATAGTTTGCCGGGCTTAGAATTGGTTTCCCCGCACCGGCAGGTACCGCCGCGGACGAGGCTTACGGAATACGCTCGTGGTTGCGGAACTGTGCCCTTCCGCGACTTGGGCTGTCGTCCGTCGGCCGGATGACGTCGATGACGGTCGGAATGCCTAGAGCGGCAACCAAGATCAGGTCGGAAAAGGATCACTCATACGCAAAGAACCATGATGGATACAAGAAACCTCGCCGAATCAAATTCGGCGGGGTTTCTTCATCGTTTCATTCCAGATCGCTACGAACTATTACCCGAATGGATTGTCATTCTGGACAAGCTCGACCACCGACTCCTTGTCAAGCCGACGTCCGTTCACGTGACCGGATACCCAGCCAATACGCGCCGGCCTGCCGCCCGTACCCGTGCGGCAAAATTCCTCAACGGCGGCACGCACTTGGGTAATTGGAAGAGTGCTGCATGGGTCATGGAACAACGGGACGCCGGGGTCAGAAACGACTCGAGGGTCGAAATCCGGCGGCTCGGGGTTGTTGGAAACCCAGACGGAGTCGTAGATGTTGCCCCTTCTGGGACTGCTTTCCGTGACACCCCAGACAAGACCCCCGTACCCGGTCGATCTATTAACCGCGACGCGAAGGAAGTTGTCCGCCACTTGGTTTTCATCACTGTGCCGCTGTTCAGAGAGACAGAACCAGGCATCCTGGCCAGGGGAGTACGAGCCACCCACGAAGCCTTCTGGCTCCAGCTTCTCCATGACCTCTGAGACAAGAGTTGACACTTCGGACCAACTCTCACCATAGCGCCAATCACGACCAAATGAGACACTTAGAATCACCCCTTCGATCGCCTCCCTCGCGGCTGACTCCAGCCCGTCAACGACGCCGGCCATGCAACGGACCCGCGCCATCTAAAACGATCGACTTTTGAGGAGACTCAGCTGTCGCCCAAAAAGGTCGCAGTCTTAGCATGAAGCCATAAAAGAAATTGGTTGAAGTCGTCAGCGAGCCGAACTGCGCCAAGCTCATCTTCGTACACTTGATCTCGGACTGGACCCGGCGCAAGGGCATAGACTGGCCCCGGCCCACCATCACCTGAACCTAGGGCATAGAGCGTGCCACCCCCATCGGATCCGAATGCCGAGATCCGCAAATTCCACTGCGCACCAATTCTGATTGGATCGGCACGCGCACGGCCATCCAATACCCTTCTCAGAGAATGGATGAAGTACCCAGAATCTACATCAGGCAAGGACACTTCGGAGATATGCGCATAGAACCGTAAGAGCTCTTCCGGAAGAGCTACAATCTGAGCTTGCGCCTCATCAATATCCTCTTGACTGGTGGGTCCACCAACATACTGAACGTCCGGAGGGTAACCGAAGCGCAGCTCAAAATTTGTTTCAATCTCTCGAGTCAGGCGCCTCATAGAATCTCGCCAAGCATTGTAGTCCAAGTCATCCATGCAGAGTCCCCTCGGTCACAAGCCTTCAACCTAGCAGACGCCTCAGTTGGCGCTGCCGAGCTGATCGCCCTAGGCCCGCCCCCCAATTTCGGCAGTAAGGCATCACTGGCGGGGGGGGGCCGGGGGGGGGGGGGCCCCCCGCAGAATTAGTGGGGGCGGGGAGGCGGGCCGGAATTCACCCCCCCCCCACAAACACAAGAGCGGACAGCGCTAGGGGGGTGGCC
>NZ_JBFAAL010000023.1:0-73229 GCF_040639715.1 Micromonospora sp. NPDC023737 | reverse complement strand
CACCCGCTACGCCAAACGGGCATCCCTATACCGGGCCAGCCTGGTCCTCATCGCCACTGTCATCTGGCTGCCATGATCGACAGGACACGCCCTAGGCAGGTGGTGGCGGTGGCCGAGCCGGACGCGGCGGCCGACCGCGACGAGAGCGGAGCCGGCGGGCCGGACGCGGCGACCGATCGTGACGAGGGCGGAGCCGGCTGGCCCGGGCCGACACCCACCAACGGTCACGGCGTCGGATCGTGACCGGGGAGGCGCGAGCGTTTGTCTGCTCGCCGTCGGGCTGGTCTTCGTGCTGGTCGGGATGTTCGGCGCGGCGGTCGGCGCCGCCCGGACGGCACGCCAGCAGGCAGCGGTGGCGGCGGACCTCGGTGCGCTGGCCGGGGCCGGGCGAGCGCCCGTCGATGCGGGGGCGGCCTGTTCGGTGGCGGCCGAGATCGCGGGGCGCAACGGTGGACGACTGCTGGGCTGCCGGCTCGACGGTCTCGACGTGGTGGTCACCGCCGAGGTCAGTGTCGCCCCGCTGCCCGGCCTGACCCGTGTCGCCACGGCCACCGCGCGTGCCGGCCCACTGCGAAGCTGACGCCCGATGTGATCCATGGCAGCCCGAGGCGTATCCCAGCGCGATCACGCCGACTACGATTGTCGATGGACGGGGGAGGTGTGACATGCACGAATGCGATGCGTCGATCGGCCTGCGGGACCGCCGCGCGCTCGGTGCGGGCCGATGGCTGGCGCTGCTGCTGACCACAGTCGGCATCGCGGTGGTCCTCTGGGCGGGAGTCCGATGGAACCTCTCGAGCGAGAGCGCCTTGGCGTTCTATGTACGAATCGGCGTCGCGGCCTGGATTCTCGTGATGCTGACTGGTGCCCTGTGGCTGGCCGCCAACCGAACCAGGCGGCCACCTGGGCAAGGGGAACAGCCCCAGCCTGATCGTCCCCGGAAATCCGGGCGGTACGCCGCCGATCTCTGCCCACACGGCGTCACCCTGCTCGCCGGACGGGGCCCACTTCTGCCCTGGTCACACGTCACCGCCATCCAGGTCCATCCCACAGGCTCCGGCCGGGGCGGGGCGGTCGCCGCGCGACTGAGCTCATCCGCCGAACCCACTGGGTTGCCCGCCGTCGCACGGATGGTCACTGACGGTTCGGTGCCCGCCGACCCGAGCGTGATCTGGTTGGGGCACGTCAAGAACGCCGCCGAGGCCGACCGGGTCCGCACTCAGCCCAGCCGATGGCGAGACCGCACCTCCCGGTGACCGCCGCGTCGACGCGGGCGGACCGAGTTCGCCGACTTCATCGGCCCGGTGGTCGCCGAGTGCGCCGGCCCCGTCCGGGTAGCGGGAGCCAGGCTGGTCTGAGCGACCGGACGGCGGGCGCCCCGGAGCGCCGTGCACGAGCAACGGCACCGGGGCGGTACCGGCGTCAGCGGGCCTGAAGAGCGTCCAGGGCGATGGCCATCGCGATGACCAGTCGGCGGTCGATCTGCGGGTGCTGGATCTCGACCACGTACCGGTCGCGCAGGCCCCACTTCTTCACCACGGAGAAGACGGGCTGACCGCCGGCGGTGAAGTCGAAGTGGTACGGCAGCCAGGAGAGCGAGTCGACGAAGCGCCGCAGCAACGCCACCGGCAGGCTCCGCTCCTGCCCGGTGACCTCGGGCAGCCCGGCCTGCTCCACGTGCCACGTGGAGCGCAGCAGGGACTGCGCGAAGTTCTTGCGGAACAGGCCCACCGGGTTACCGACCGCGTCGGTGACGTCGTACGTGGCACCGAGATCGAGGGCCTGGCGGGCCTTGAAGCCGAGGACGGGCTGCTGCTTCGAGTCGTCCGTGTAGAGGGTGACCTGCTCCTTGAAGGCGAGGCGCTTCTGCTGGGCGAAGGCCAGCAGCTGCCCCTCCGAACCGTCCGGCGCCACCGCGAGGACCTCGTACTGGTTGACCATCAGCCGCACCCGCTGGCGGATGTGGAAACGCTGCTGTGCCTGCAACATGTCGGGCTGCATTGTGTTCTCCTCGATAAGGGTCGCCGGAGTGTCGCACACCACAGCACGCCCGCATCGGCCCGGCTCGACGCACGACCGGTGAGGGCGAGTGCCGGGACCACGCCGCCACGACCGGCGGGACCGCGTCGCCACGACCGGTGGGAGGGCTGGGGGAGCGGGGCGCGTGGCCGCCGCGCCGCCACGACCGGTGGGACCGCGTCGCCATGTCCGGGTGGGAACGGTTGTCAGGAACGCGGTCCGGACGGCAGGTTGGCCAGCACCACATCCAGCACCCGGACGGCGTCCGCCTTCGAGAGCGGGTTGTTGCCGTTGCCGCACTTGGGCGACTGCACGCAGGACGGGCACCCGGTCTCGCAGGCGCACTCGGCGATCGCGTCGCGGGTCGCGCGCAGCCAGGTCGCGGCCGTGCCGTACGCGCGCTCGGCGAAGCCGGCCCCGCCCGGGTGCCCGTCGTACACGAACACGGTGGGCGCCTCGGTGTCCGGGTGCAGAGCGGTGGAGAGCCCACCGATGTCCCAGCGGTCGCAGGTGGCGATGAGCGGCAGCAGACCGATCGCCGCGTGTTCGGCGGCGTGCAGTCCACCCGGCACTTCCGACGGCTCGACGCCGGCCGCCGCCAGCGACTCCGGCGAGAGCGTGAACCAGACCGCGACCGTACGCAGCTCGCGGGCCGGCAGGTCCAACGGCCGAGTGTCGATCACTTCCCCGGTGGCGATCCGCCGCCGCTGGTACGACACCACCTGGCTGGTCACGTCCACCTCGCCGAGGAACATCCCGACCGGCCCGGCGTCCACGTACGAGCGCACCGACACGACGGAGACGTCGGTGACGTCGCGGGCATGGGTCGACCAGTCGGGTTCCTCGGCGTGGACGAGCGCGCACCCGTCGGCCAGGTCCAGCTCGTCCACCACGTACGAGACGCCCTGGTGCAGGTAGACCGCGCCAGGATGGAGCAGGAAGTGTGACGAACCACCGTCCACCGTGCCGAGCAGCCGCCCCGTGGCCGCCTCCACCACGACCACCGGCGCCCCGCCCTCGCCGCGCAGGTCCACCTCGGGCCGCTCCCGGTGCCGCCAGTACCAGCCGGTCGGGCGTTGCCGCAGCGCGCCGGCCGCTACGAGCTGGTCGACTGCCTCCTTCGCCCCGTCGCCGAACAACACCAGGTCGGCCGGAGTGAGTGGGGCCTCGGCCGCGGCGCACGCGAGTTGCGGCGCGAGGACGTACGGGTTGGCCGGGTCGAGCACGGTCGCCTCGACCGGCCGCCCGAAGACCGCCTCCGGGTGGTGCACGAGGTAGGTGTCGAGCGGGTCGTCCCGGGCCACCAGCACGGCCAGCGCCTCCTGCCCGGAGCGCCCGGCCCGCCCGGCCTGCTGCCAGAGCGAGGCCCGGGTGCCCGGGTAGCCGCAGATCAGCACCGCGTCGAGGCCGACCAGGTCGACGCCGAGCTCCAGCGCGTTGGTGGACGCCAGCCCGAGCAGGTCGCCGTGCAGCAACGCCCGTTCGAGTTCCCGCCGCTCCTCTCGCAGGTAGCCGCCGCGGTAGGCGGCCACCCGATCGCCCAGCCCCGGTACCGCCTCGTCCAGTGCCCGCCGGGTGTTCGCGGCCACCACCTCGGCGCCCCGGCGGGAGCGGACGAAGGCGAGGGTGCGTACGCCCGCGGCGACCGTGTCGGCGAGCAGGTCCGCGGTCTCCCGCAGCGCGGACCGGCGTACGGGTGCGAGGTCCGCCGCGTCGGAAGACGTGTCGGCCGAGGGCAGCAGCGGCGGTTCCCAGAGCGCGAAGGTCACCCCGCCGCGGGGCGATGTGTCCTCGGTGACGGCGGCCACGGGCAGGCCGGTGAGCCGCTCCGCCGCGGTCGCCGGGTCACCCGAGGTCGCGGAGGCGAGTACGAAGACGGGCGTACTGCCGAACCGGGCGCATTGCCGCCGCAGCCGGCGCAGCACGTGTGCGACGTGTGAGCCGAACACGCCCCGGTAGGTGTGGCACTCGTCGATCACCACGTACGTCAGCCGGCGCAGGAATCCTGACCACTGGGCGTGGCCGGGGAGGATGCCGTGGTGCAGCATGTCCGGGTTGGTCAGCACGAACCGGGAGTGCCGCCGGATCCACTCCCGCTCGGCGCGCGGGGTGTCCCCGTCGTAGCAGGCGGGGCGTACCCCGTCGAGTTCCAGTTCGGCGACGGCGCGTAGCTGGTCGGCGGCGAGCGCCTTGGTCGGTGCCAGGTAGAGCACGGTGGCCCGGGGGTCGGCGAGCAGGGTGGCGAGGGCCGGCATCTGGTACGCCAGGGACTTTCCGGACGCGGTGCCGGTGGCGACGACCACATGCTGGCCGTCGTACGCCAGGGCGGCCGCCTCGGCCTGATGCCGCCAGGGCGCGGTCACCCCGCGCCCGGCGAACGCCGCCCGCAGTTCCTCCGGGACCCACTGCGGCCACGGAGCAGGTACGCCCGTCCGAGCCGGTACCCGCTCGACGTGGGTGACCGGGTCGACGTCGGCGCGGGCGCGCAGCCGGGCCAGCAGGTCGGCCGGTGCGTGCCAGGGAGGAGGTGCGGATACCCTGGCGGCGGTCGACGGCTCCAGGTCCTGGCGCGACGTCAGCCGCGCCGAGGTGAAGCTGTCGTAAGTCACGGGGAAAACTCTCGCACTGGTGTTCGGAGATGAAAAGCCTGGGCCCAGGGTATGGGGGAGGCTTCGCCGGTGACCACTGCGTGTTCCGGCGGTAGTGGTTAGATGCCCAGGAGAGTTTACGGCTCTTGCGAGGAGGACAGATGGAGCTGTCGCTGGCGACCCGGGCCGTGGGGGAGCACACAGTGCTCGAGGTCGGCGGTGAGGTGGACGTCTACACCGCCCCCCGGCTGCGCGAACGGCTCCTGGAACTGATCGACGGCGGTGCCCGGCACGTGGTGGTGGATCTCGGACGGGTGGATTTCCTCGACTCCACCGGCCTGGGGGTGCTGGTCGGTGCGCTGAAGCGGCTGCGCGCGGCGGGTGGCAGCTTCGCGCTGGTCTGCGACAAGGAGCCGTTGCTCAAGATCTTCCGCATCACCGCGCTGGACCAGGTATTCCCGCTGCACCCGACGGTCGACGCGGCGATCGCCGCCGGCTCGACGGGTGCCGGCGCGTGATGGCGACGGTTCGGCTCTCCTTCTCGCCGGCGCCGGTGCACGTGCGCACCGCTCGCCTGGTCGGCGTCGCGGTCGCCCGCCGGGCGGGTGTCCGCGAGGACCTGCTCGACGAGGTACGTCTCGCCATCGGTGAGGCGTGCACCCGTGCCGTCGCTCTGCACCGCCAGTACGGACTGCACGATCCGGTGCTGGTGGAGATGTCCGACTCCGGGCAGTACGCCGTCCGGGTGGTCGACCGGGCGCCGATCGAGGCGGGTATCGGTCTTGCCGCGCTGCCACCCGACGAGTTGGCCAACGAGTCGCTCACCGACGAGGCGCTCACCACCGGCGTGGGTTTCGCCCTGCTCGCCGGTTTCGTGGAGGACCTGCAGGTGCGCCCGGTCGACGAGGGCGTCGGCACCGAGGTGCGCATGGTCTGGCCGGTCGGCCGCTGATCTTTTCCGTCCACAGAGGCCGTGCCCTTCGGGCGCGGCCTCTGTGGCATGGACCGGCTCCTATATCAGATTCTCTCTCATAACACAGCGACGAAGATCATCGACATGGGGTGGACCCTGCGTGTGACCTCGGACACTGCGGAGGGCTACAGTACCCGGGTTGTCAGCAAGTGATCCATCCCGCACCCAGCGGGAACGGGTGTTCATCGCTGGTCCGTTGGGTGGGGTCGGCGCGCGCTTGCGAGTCCGCATTAGGCGCCGGGTGGTGCGTCTCCACCGACCGGTGCGTGTTCGGTACAGGAGGACACAGATGTCCGAGACCTTGGCCGCCGAGGGCGGCGGGCTTTCCCTTACCGGAGCCAATGTCACGTACGTGGTCATCGCCGCGGTGATCGCGCTGGTGGCGCTCGTCTTCGCCGCCGCCCTGACCAGGGCGGTTCTGGCGGCCGGCAAGGGCACCACCAACATGCAGGAGATCTCCGGCGCGGTCCAGGAGGGCGCCTCGGCGTACCTGCTCCGGCAGTTCCGGACCCTGGCGATCTTCGTCGTCGTCGCCGTCGTACTGCTGTTCCTGCTGCCGGTGCACGACACCGACGGCAGCGAGACCGCGGTGAAGATCGGCCGCTCCGCGTTCTTCGTGGTGGGCGCGCTCTTCAGCGCGTTCATCGGCGGCGCCGGTATGTGGCTGGCCACCCGCGCCAACCTGCGGGTCGCCGCCGCCGCCCGGGAACGGCAGGGCGGCCGCGAAGCAGCCATGAAGATCGCCTTCCGGACCGGCGGCGTGGTCGGCTTCCTCACCGTCGGCCTCGGCCTCTTCGGTGCGGCGCTGGTCGTGCTGATGTTCCGCGGCGACGCCCCGACCGTGCTGGAGGGCTTCGGCTTCGGCGCCGCGCTGCTGGCCATGTTCATGCGGGTCGGCGGCGGCATCTTCACCAAGGCCGCCGACGTCGGCGCCGACCTGGTCGGCAAGGTCGAACAGGGCATCCCGGAGGACGACCCGCGTAACGCCGCGACCATCGCCGACAACGTGGGCGACAACGTCGGTGACTGCGCCGGCATGGCCGCCGACCTGTTCGAGTCGTACGCGGTGACCCTGGTCGCCGCGCTGATCCTCGGCCGGGCCGCGTTCGGCGAGCAGGGTCTGGTCTTCCCGCTGATCGTCTCCGGCATCGGCGCGGTCATCGCGATCATCGGCGTCTTCATCACCCGGCTGCGGGCCTCGGACCGTTCCGGCCTGACCGCCATCAACCGGGCCTTCTACGCCTCCGCGATCATCTCCGCGATCCTGGTGGCCGTCGCCACGTACGCGTACCTGCCGGCGACCTTCGCCGAGCTGGAGGGCGGCCTGACCGACGTCAGCGAGAACCCGCGGGTGGTGGCCATCGGCGCCGTGGTGATCGGCATCGTGCTGGCCGCCGCGATCCAGGCGCTGACCGGCTACTTCACCGAGACCAACCGGCGCCCGGTGCAGGACATCGGCAAGAGCTCGCAGACCGGCCCGGCCACCGTCATCCTCGCCGGCATCAGCATCGGCCTGGAGTCGGCGGTCTACTCGGCGCTGCTGATCGGCGCCGGTGTGTTCGGCGCGTTCCTGCTCGGCGGCAGCTCCATCACGCTCTCCCTCTTCGCGGTCGCCCTGGCCGGCACCGGTCTGCTCACCACGGTCGGGGTGATCGTGGCGATGGACACCTTCGGCCCGATCTCCGACAACGCCCAGGGCGTGGCGGAGATGTCCGGCGACATCGACGAGCACGGCGCGCGGACGCTGACCGAACTGGACGCGGTGGGCAACACCACCAAGGCCATCACCAAGGGCATCGCCATCGCCACCGCGGTGCTCGCGGCGACCGCGCTCTTCGGCTCCTACACCGACACCCTGCGCCTCGCGTACGCGGACGCCGGGGTGGGCGACGTCGGCGCTGAGATCCTCAACTCGCTGAACGTGGCGAACCCGCGGAACCTGGTCGGCCTGATCATCGGCGCCGCGGTGGTCTTCCTCTTCTCGGGGCTGGCCATCAACGCGGTCTCCCGCTCCGCCGGCGCCGTGGTGATGGAGGTACGCCGGCAGTTCCGCGAGCTGCCCGGGATCATGGATCGCACCCAGCGGCCCGAGTACGGCAAGGTGGTCGACATCTGCACCCGGGACGCGCAGCGCGAGCTGATGACTCCGGGCCTGCTGGCCATCATGGCGCCGATCGCTGTCGGTTTCGGCCTCGGCCCGGGCGCGCTCGCCGCGTACCTCGCGGGCGCGATCGGGGCCGGCACGCTGATGGCCGTCTTCCTGGCGAACTCCGGTGGCGCCTGGGACAACGCGAAGAAGCTGGTCGAGGACGGCGCGTACGGCGGCAAGGGCTCCGAGTCGCACTCGGCCACCGTCATCGGCGACACCGTGGGCGACCCGTTCAAGGACACCGCCGGCCCGGCGATCAACCCGCTGATCAAGGTGATGAACCTGGTCTCGCTGCTGATCGCGCCGGCCGTGGTGGCCTGGAGCATCGGTGACGACAAGAACACCGGCCTGCGGATCGCCATCGCGTTGGTGGCGTCGCTGGTCGTCGTCGTGGCCGTGGTGATCAGCAAGCGCAAGGGTGTGGCGATGTCCGATTCGGACGCCGGTGACGGCACCGGGTCGGGTAGCGCCGAGCAGCGGCCGGAGACGGTTCCGGCCTGACCCGTACCGCACCGGGTGACCCCGGTCGGCGTCCAACGCCGGCCGGGGTCACGCAAACCTGAGCGGTGCCCGCGTTCGACGGAGGTCGTACGCTGCAACGCATGCGTACGTGCCGGGCGACTGCCGCCGGAAAGCTCACGGTGGTCCTGGCCACGCTCGCCCTGGTGGTCGCCGGGTGCGGCGGCGGCCCCAGTCCCCGGGCCTGGGCGTCCTCGGTCTGCTCCGCGCTCGCCCCGTGGCGGTCGGAGATCAGCCGGTTGACCAGCAGCACCGACCAGCAGATGACGGCGCAGACCACTCCGGCGCAGGCCAAGGAGAACCTGGTCCGCCTCTTCGACGGCGCGGAGAACGCCAGCGAGACGGCCCGGCGCCAGGTCGAGGAGGCCGGTGTGCCGGAGGCCGAGCACGGCGAGGAGGTCTCCGCCGGCTTCCAGAGCGCGCTGGGGCAGATGCGGGACGCGTACGGCCGCGCGGGGGACACCATCGAAGGGCTGAGCACCGGCGAGCCCACCGTGTTCTACGACGGCGTGCGGGCCGCGGTGGAGACGCTCAACAAGGAGTACGACGCAAGCACGCTGGACACGAGCCGCCTCAACTCAGAGGAGTTGAGACAGGCCTTCGACGAGGTGCCGGAGTGTCGCTGAACGGGCTCGGCGAACCGTCGGGGACGCAGCAGCCCCCGACGCTCTTCCCGGTGCCCGAACCGGTGCCGCCGCGCCCGAGCCGTCGCCGTGTGCCGCGTCCGTCGGAGGCCTCCGCCGATTCCGGCGACGGTACGGGTGATCCGGGGGCCGGCGCGGCCGGTGCGGACTCCGGGGGCGGGCCGAACACCGTCCGCGTGCCGGGGCGCTCCCAGCCGGTGGACGCCGACGAGGCGGGGCGGCAACTGGTCTTCTTCGGCGCGGAGACGGTCGAGCCGACCGTGGCCGACCTCGCCGGCCTGCTCGCCGGCCCCGGGGAGGTCGTGCGGATGGGCGGCACCGCCCGGCTCTCGATAGTGGTGGACGCGCCATGGCGGGTGCACGTCCTGGTCGCCGAGCTGGCTCAGCGGGGAATCGCGGCGAGTTGGGAGCCGACCGAGGACGAGCGGCACGCGGTACGCACCTCGTACACCCGGACGCTGAAGCCTCTCGCAGTGGCGTGGCTGCGCGGGGCGGCGAAGCGCCCCCCGGCCGGGTTCCATCTGAACGGACGGCGGCTGCGGCTCTGGCTGGCCGCCGCGGGAGAGGTCGACCCGCCCGGGTGCCGGCTCCGCCTGGGCCCGGCGGACGAGGAGTGTTGGGATCCCGTCGGCCGGGCGCTCGCCGCGGTCGGCCTCGCCGGTGAACTGCTCGATCCGGCAGCGGGCGGGCCGGCCTATTTGATCACCGGTCGTACGCGGTTGCGCCGCCTCGCCGAACTGGTAGGCGAACGCCCACCCACCGCCCCACCCCCCACCTGGCCCTAACCCGCCCTCACCCCCGCCCCCTCGTGGGCACGCTTTCACGGAAAGAGTGGCCATCCGGCGCGCGGAGGCCACTCTTTCCGTGAAAGTGGCCCTCACGGTGGTTGGGGGGCGCGCGTAGCGCGCGGGGTGCGGTCGGGGAGTGGGGGTGTCTGGTGGCGGACAGGGGGTGGGGGAATACTGGCGGAAAACGGGCAGTTGGGACTTCGGTCGAGGGTCCGCCATCATCACAGTGACCCGCTCGAGGCCCTACCCACGGTGTACGGTGGCGCCGTCCGGCACATCCGGCCCCACGCCGGAGTGGTTTGCCGCCCGCGAAACCCGAAACGCGGACGGCGCGTTACGTTGGACATCCGGACCGCCGGGGTCCGGTGGGTCGAACACGGCCTGAAACGGGTACCGAGCGGTCACGAGCAGGAGATAGGTCAGGGAGAGACGTGCCGAGCAACGCGGGAACCACCCGTCTGGTCATCGTCGAGTCACCGGCGAAGGCCAAGACGATCTCGGGCTACCTCGGCCCGGGGTACGTCGTGGAGGCGAGCTTCGGCCATGTCCGGGACCTTCCGCGCAACGCCGCCGACGTACCGGCCAAGTACAAGGGCGAGCCGTGGGCACGGCTCGGGGTGGACGTCGACAACGGCTTCCACGCCCTCTACGTCGTCTCGGCCGACCGCAAGCAGCAGATCAGCAAGCTGACCAAGCTGGCCAAGGAGGTCGACGAGATCCTCCTGGCCACGGATGAGGACCGCGAGGGCGAGGCGATCGCCTGGCACCTGGTGGAGACGCTCAAGCCCAAGGTGCCGGTCAAGCGGATGGTCTTCCACGAGATCACCAAGCCGGCCATCCAGGCGGCGGTGGCGAACCCCCGCGAGATCGACCGGGACCTGGTCGACGCGCAGGAGGCCCGGCGCATCCTCGACCGCCTCTACGGCTACGAGGTCTCCCCGGTGCTGTGGAAGAAGGTCATGCCGAAGCTCTCGGCGGGCCGGGTGCAGTCGGTGGCGACCCGCATCGTGGTCGAGCGGGAGCGGCAGCGGATGGCGTTCCGCACCGCCGAGTACTGGGACATCCTGGCCACGCTGGCCGTGGCGAACGCCGGCGAGGGTCCGCGTACGTTCCACGCCACTCTGATCGCCCTGAACGGTGACCGGGTCGCCGCCGGTAAGGACTTCGAGCCGACCACCGGTCGGGTGAAGCCCGGTGCGGGCGTGGTGCACCTGGACGAGAGCGGTGCCCGGGGCCTGGCGGCCCGGCTGGCGGACCGCCCGTTCACCGTCACCCGGGTCGAGGAGAAGCCCTACCGCCGTCGCCCGTACGCGCCGTTCATCACCTCCACCCTTCAGCAGGAGGGGGCCCGCAAGCTGCGGTTCTCGTCCCAGCAGACGATGCGTGTCGCGCAGCGGCTCTACGAGAACGGCTACATCACCTACATGCGTACCGACTCGGTGAACCTGTCGGAGACCGCCATCTCGGCGGCCCGGCGGCAGATCGTCGAGCTGTACGGCGAGCGCAGCGTGCCCCCGGAGCCGCGTCGCTACACCGGCAAGGTGAAGAACGCCCAGGAGGCGCACGAGGCGATCCGCCCGGCAGGGGACAACTTCCGTACCCCGGGCGAGGTGGCCAAGGAACTGTCGGCCGACGAGTTCAAGCTCTACGAGCTGATCTGGCGGCGCACCATCGCCTCGCAGATGACCGACGCGATCGGCTCCAGCGTGTCGGTGCGGATCCGTGCGCTCTCCAGCACCGGCGAGGAGGCCGACTTCGGCGCGACCGGCAAGACGATCACCGACCCGGGCTTCCTGCGGGCGTACGTCGAGTCGAGCGACGACGAGAACGCCGAGGCCGAGGACGCCGAGCGGCGCCTGCCCACCCTGGTCAAGGACCAGCCGCTGACCGCCGAGGAACTGGCCGCGCAGGGGCACCACACCCAGCCGCCGGCCCGCTACACCGAGGCGTCGCTGGTGAAGGCGCTGGAGGAGCTGGGCATCGGCCGCCCGTCGACGTACGCGTCGATCATGCAGACCATCCAGGACCGCGGCTACGTCTCCAAGCGCGGCCAGGCGATGATCCCGTCCTTCCTGGCGTTCGCGGTCATCGGGCTGATGGAGCGGCACTACCCGCGCCTCATCGACTACGACTTCACGGCCAGCATGGAGAACGAGCTGGACGAGATCGCCGGCGGAGACCACGCCGCCGTCGACTTCCTCACCTCGTTCTACTTCGGCAGCACGAACGGCACCGGAGACCAGGCGATCGCCCACGCGGGTGGGCTGAAAAAGCTGGTCACCGAGAACCTCAGCGAGATCGACGCCCGCAGCGTCAACTCCATCCCGCTCTTCGCCGACGACGAGGGCCGGGAGGTGGTCGTCCGGGTCGGCCGGTACGGCCCGTACCTCGAGCGGCGGGTTCCGGGCGAGGAGGCCGTCCCACCGGCGGAGGGCGAGGAGGGCGCAGCGCACGGGGACCGGGCACCGATCCCCGAGGGCCTGGCGCCGGACGAGCTGACCCCGGAGAAGGTGCACGAGCTCTTCCTCGGTGGCGGCGGCGAGCGCAAGCTCGGCGACGACCCGGCCACCGGCGAGCCCATCCTGCTCAAGGCCGGCCGGTTCGGCCCGTACGTGGCGAGCGGTGAGCGCAAGTCGTCGCTGCTGCGTTCGCAGTCGCCCGACTCGCTCACGTTCGAGCAGGCGTTGCAGTTGCTGAGCCTGCCCCGGCTGATCGGTGCCGACCCGGAGGGCAACGAGGTCTTCGCCAACAACGGCCGCTACGGCCCGTACGTCAAGCGCGGTGACGAGTTCCGCTCGCTGGACTCGGAAGACAAGATGTTCACCGTCACGCTCGACGAGGCGCTGGCCCTGCTGGCCGCTCCGAAGACCCGGCAGCGACGGGCCGCCGCGCCCCCGCTGCGGGAGTTGGGTGCGGACCCGGCGACCGATAAGCCGCTGGTCATCAAGGACGGCCGGTTCGGCCCGTACGTGACCGACGGGGAGACCAACGCGTCGCTGCGGCGCGGCCAGACTCCCGAGGCGCTCACGATCGAGGAGGCCTCCGAGATGCTCGCCGAGAAGCGGGCGAAGGGGCCGGCGCCACGCAAGAAGGCGGCCGCCAAGAAGGCCCCGGCGAAGAAGGCCGCGGCCAAGTCGACGACTGCGGCGAAGAAGACCGCGGCGGCGACGAAGTCGACCGCGGCGAAGAAGACCACGACGGCCAAGGCCACCCCGGCCAAGAAGGCCGCTCCTCGTAAGGCCACCACCCCGACCGACTGACGCCGGGCACCCACTCCGTCGGGCACTCGGTCTCCTACGACCGGTCCGAGGCGCCGGGCCGGACCGGCTCGGCGTGGAGCTTGGGAACCTGTGGCCTCCGGAGGGGCGGCAACCGCCGGAGATCGCCAGGAGGTGCGGGGGTCAGGCGCCCAGGAGGCGTGTCAGGTGGGGGTTGGTGAAGACGCGGTCGGGGTCCAGGCGGTCGCGGACGGTGCGGAAGTCGGTCCACCGGGGGTACGCGGGCGCCAGCGACTCCGCGTCACGCGAATGCAGCTTGCCCCAGTGCGGTCGGCCGCCCAGCTCCGTGGCGATTCGCTCGAAGGCGGTGAAGTACGGCTCGTACGGCATGCCGACGTACTGGTGGATGGCCAGGTAGGCGGAGTCGCGGCCGTACCCGTGCGACAGCCAGATGTCGTCGGCGGCGGTGAAGCGCACCTCGACCGGGAAGAGCACCTTGAACGGCAGCCCGTCGACGATGCGCCGCAGCGCGGCGAGCGCCTCGCCGAGCGCGGCGCGGGGTAGCCCGTACTCCATCTCCACGAAGCGGACCCGGCGCGAGGTGCAGAAGACCGCGTCGGAACGCCCGGTGTACCGGCGTTCGGTGAGGGCTCGCGCGGAGATTGCGCTGATGGTCGGGGCTAGGGCCGGCACGGCTCGGCCGACCCGGCACGCGCCCGCGAAGACGGTGTTGGACAGGAACTCGTCGTCCAGCCAGCCGCGCAGCCGGGACAGCGGTCGGTCGTCGGCGGGCACCCGGTCGTTCGCCTTGACCTGCACCCTCGCCGTGTACGGGAACCAGTAGAACTCGACGTGGTCGTGCGCCTCGATCAGGGCGGGCAACTCGGCCAGTACGTCGTCCAGGGGCGCCGGCCGCTCGTGCGCGTGCAGCACGAACGCGTCGACGCAGCGCAGCGTCACCTCGACCAGTACACCGAGCGCGCCGAGCGAGACCCGGGCGGCGGCGAAGACGTCCGGGTTCTCCTCGGCCGAGCAGCGCAGCACCTCGCCGGCACCGGTGACCAGGGTGATCGCCTCGACGAAGGTGGCGAGGCAGCCGTGCCCGGCGCCGGTGCCGTGCGTGCCCGTGGAGATCGCCCCGGCGACGGTCTGCGCGTCGATGTCGCCCAGGTTGGGCAGCGCGAGTCCGTGCCGGGCGAGCAGGTCGTTGAGCGCGTGCAGGGTCATCCCCGCCGGTACGGTGACGAGCCGCTGCGCCGCGTCCACCCGCACACCGGTGTCCAGCGCGCTCAGGTCCATCCGCCGGTCGTCGGCGAGGGCGATCGGGGTGAACGAGTGCCCGCTGCCCGCGACCCGGATCCGCCCGCGGGCGTCCCGGGTGGCGAGAACGGCATCGACGATGTCGGCGACGGAGCCGGGGCGCAGGATGATGGCGGCACCGTTCTGGTTGCCGGCCCAGTTGGACCAGGGGACGGTGGAGGGTGCGGTCCCGGCCATGCGCGCTCCTCGATATGAATATGAAGTGACTTCATATCAGGAACGTTGTCGCTGGTAAATACCGCAACTGAGGTCCGCTCGTTGTACCGGTAGTCACGGGCTCGTGACGTGCAGATATGTTCATCCGTCGAAGGGGGGTGGCGCCGAGTGTCCACACCAGCCGCCACGACCGGGCCGCTGCGCCGCGTACCGGTGCAGGGTCGAAGTGTCGCGCGGGTCCAGCGGATGCTGGACGCCTGCGCCGAACTCGTCGACGAGGTGGGGTACGAGGGACTGACCACGACCTTGCTCGCCGAGCGCGCCGAGGTGGCGATCGGCTCGGTCTACCAGTTCTTTCCGGACAAGCGGGCGATCGTGCAGGCGCTGACCCTGCGCACGATGGAGTCCTACCTCCAGCGGCTCGACGAGCGGTTCGCCTCGGACGACCTGACCCACTGGTGGGACGGCGTCGACGCGAGCATCGACGAGTACATCTCGATGCATCGCACCGTTCCCGGATTCCGTACCCTGCACTTCGGCGACGTGGTCGACCTGCACCTGCTCGATGAGCAGCGGGACAACAACGGAGTGATCGCGGACCAGTTGGCCCGGGTGCTCACTGAGCGCTTCGGGCTCACGGACGTCCCCGAACTCCGCTTCCACCTGGAAGTCGCCGTGGAGACGGCCGACGCGCTCATCAAGCTCGCGTTCCGGCGCAGCCAGGAGGGCGACGACCGGGTGCTGGCCGAGGCCAAGGCGCTGATCCGGGAGTACCTGCACCGCCAGGTCGACGGCGCGCCCGGAGCAACTGAGCCGACCGGTCGGCCCGATCGGTCGAGAACCGACGTGCCGGCCGGTCGACTCGAGTAACCTCGCCGGCTCCGCCCGGCGGGCTCCGTGGTCAGCTGCGGCCTCGATGCCCGCAGCGCACGGCGATACCCGGGCCGCGATGGACGGGGCGACGCGTGGTGCGCGGATCACCCGGTACGCCGTGCGGGCCACCGACGCGGCGAACCCGCGTCAGAGGAAGGCGTGCCCCTCGCCGCGGTAGGTGGGCACCGTCGCGACGATCGACTCACCCTCGATCAGGTGCAGCTCGTTGACGTGCTCACACAGCTCGCCGGCCTTCGCGTGCCGGAACCACACCCGGTCGCCGACGCGGAGCGTGTCGGCTGCGCCGCCGGCCAACGGCGTCTGCACCTCGCCCGCGCCCTCGGGACCGAGCAGTTTCAGCCCGGCCGGCAGGACCGGCCGGGGCAGCCGGCTGGCCGCGGCCTGGCCAGAGGCGATCCAGCCGCCGCCGAGCACGGTGGCCAGGCCGGGGGCCGGCCGGCGCACCACCGAGCAGGCGAAGTAGGCCGATGGGGTGGGGCGCCACGCGCGGTACGCGTCGAAGAGCGTCGGGCCGTACAGACCCGATCCCGCGGTGACCTCGGTGACCGCGGGATCGGCGCTGGTCGCGGCCACGCTGCCGGTGCCACCGCCGTTGACGAACTCCAACTCGGCGTGCTCGCGTACGGCCGCCACCGCCGCGCTCCGGCGGGCGAGCAGTTCCCGGTACGAGCCACGCTGGGCCAGCCGGATCGCCTGGCCGAGTACCGCCTGCCCGGGCGGCGCGTCGCCGAGGCCGGCGATCTGGGCCTCGTACGCCATGAGACCGACCAGCCGGAACCCGGCTCGTCCGGCGACGGTGGCGGCGAGAGCGCCGGCCGCCGCGGCGCCGTGCACCGGGGAGCGCCGCACACCGATGTGCACGCGTCCACCGAGCGGTCGCCAGGAGGCGTCCAGTTCGAGGCAGACCCGCAGTTCGGGTCGGCGGTCGGCGGCGCGGACGCCGTCGACCAGGTCGAGCTGGTCGGGGCTGTCGATCATCAACGTGATCGCCGCGGCGAGCTCGGTGTCGCCGGTCAGCGCGGCCAGGGCGGCCCGGTCGACGGTCGGGTAAGCCACCAGCACGTCGTCGCAGACACCGGCCCGGACCAGCCAGATCGCCTCGGGCAGGGTGAACGCCATCACGCCCCGCCAGCCTGGCCGCCGCAGTGCGCGGGCGATCAGCTCGCGGCTGCGTACCGACTTGCTGGCGAGCCGGACCGGCTTCCCGGCGGCGAGGCCGACCAGCTCGACCGCGTTGGCGTCGAAGGCGGTCAGGTCGACCACGGCGTACGGCGGATCGAGGTGCCCGGTCGCCCGCTCCAGGCGCTCGCGAAGTTCGTCACTTTCGATGGCCACGTGTGCACGCTAACTGTCCGGCGGTCAATACGAAATAGCCTCGCGTCCGCCCGGCTGCGGGTCATGGTCCCGGCGGCCTAGGCTCGGCGAGCAGGAGAATGTCAGGGTGGGGTAGCAGCCCACCGGGTCTAGAGTGTTCCACCGGGGATGCCCAGGGATGGGCCGGCACGTGGAGGTACGGCCATCGAAAGCCAGAACAACGGCGAGTCGCCCGGCGTGTCGCCGTCCGACGGCCCGCAGGGCCCGGCCGAGAGTCCCACCGCCCCGCTCGGCAGCGCTGAGGGGCAGATCGGCGGTGCCGCGGGCAAACCGACCACCCCGCCACAGACCGACCGGTCCGGCTACAGCGCGATCCGCTCGGTGCTGCGTATCCGGCCGTTCCGCCGGCTCTGGATCGTGCTCGGCGTCGCCTCCTTCGGCGACTGGCTCGGCCTCCTGGCCACCTCCGTCTTCGCCGCCGCGCAGGTGCACGGCAGCACGGCGCAGGGCGCCGCGTTCGGTGGCGTGATCGCCGTACGGCTGCTGCCGGCGCTCGTGCTCGGGCCGCTCGCCGGCGTCTTCGCCGACCGGTTCGACAGGCGCTGGACCATGGTCATCTGCGACCTGCTGCGCTTCGTGCTCTTCGCCTCGATCCCGCTGTACGCCCTCACCGGCGCCAGCGGCGCCCTGGTGGTCACCTGGGCGGCGATCGCCACGTTCCTGATCGAGTCGATCACCCTGATGTGGATCCCGGCCAAGGAGGCCGCGGTACCCAACCTGATCCCGCGCGCCCGGCTGGAGACGGCCAACCAGCTCACCCTCATCACGACGTACGGCCTGACGCCGGTGCTCGCCGCGCTGGCCATCGCGGGGCTGGACCGCAGCGTGCGAGCGGCGACCGGCGGAGAGGTCCCCGGCTGGGCGGAGCCGGCCCAGCTGGCACTCTGGTTCAACTCCTTCTCCCGGCTCGCCACCGCCGTGGTGGTGGCGTTCGGGATCAAGGAGATCAGCCAGAGCCGGGGCGGCAAGCACGAGCACGCCGAGCAGAGCATGACCCGGCAGTTCGTCGAGGGCTGGCGGTTCATCTCCCAGACCCGGCTGGTCCGGGGCCTGGTGCTCGGCATCTTCGGTGCGTTCGCCGGCGGCGGCATCGTGATCGGCACCGCCCGGTTCTTCGCGAACTCGCTCGGCGCGGGCGACGCCGCCTTCTTCCTGCTCTTCGGCGCCATCTTCGTCGGCCTGGCGCTCGGCATCGGCCTCGGCCCGATGATCGTCAAGGAGATGTCCCGGCGTCGCTGGTTCGGCATGAGCATCGTGCTGGCCAGCGCGGCGGTCATGACGCTCGCCTTCGCCATCCACCTGTCGATGGCGATCGTCGGCGCGATCCTGGTCGGCGCCGGCGCCGGGATGGCCTTCCTGGCCGGCACCACGCTGCTCGGCGGGGAGATCGCCGACGAGGTACGCGGGCGGGTCTTCGCGGTCGTGCAGATCGGCACCCGGCTGGTGCTCATCCTGGCGATCGCGCTGAGCAGCCTGCTCGCCGGTGTCGGCGGATCCCGCCAGCTGGAGATCGCCGACCTGGGCATCTCGGTCTCCTCCACCCGGCTGCTGCTGCTCGCCGCCGGCGCGGCCGGCATCTTCGCCGGCATCAGCGCGTTCGGGCAGATGGACGACAAGAAGGGCGTACCCGTCCTGGCCGACCTCTGGGGTTCGGTGCGGGGCCGTCCGCTCATGCCCGCCGAGCCGTTCGTCTCCACCGGGCTCTTCGTGGTCTTCGAAGGCGGCGAGGGCGCCGGGAAGTCCACCCAGCTCGCGATCCTCGCGGACCGGATGCGCGCGCAGGGCCGGGACGTGGTGGTCACCCGCGAGCCGGGCGCCACGCCGGTGGGTGAGCGCATCCGGTCGCTGCTGCTCGACCCCACCGAGGGTGAGGCCCCGTCGCCGCGCGCCGAGGCGCTGCTCTACGCCGCCGACCGCGCCCACCACGTGGCCACGGTGGTCCGCCCGGCGCTGGCCCGGGGCGGCGTGGTGATCAGCGACAGGTACGTCGACTCCTCCCTGGCGTACCAGGGAGCGGGCCGTACGCTTCCGGTCGACGAGGTCTCCTGGCTCTCCTCCTGGGCCACCGGCGGGCTCAAGCCGGACCTGGTGGTGCTGCTCGACGTCGACCCGCGCACCGGGCTCTCCCGGGTCGCGGCCCGCAGCGAGTCCGCCGACCGGCTGGAGGCCGAGTCCGTGGCCTTCCACGAGCGGGTCCGGTACGCGTTCCTCGACCTCGCGGCCGCCGACCCGAAGCGCTACCTGGTGCTCGACGCCGGTTGGCAGGTCAAGGAGATCGCGCGGCTGGTGGCCCAGCGGGTCGACGATCTGCTCGGCGACCCGGCCGGGATCGTGCACCCCCGCCGGGCGCAGGGGCCGGACACCTCGGTGCAACCGGAGTTATCCGACGCGGAGATGGTGACGATGGAGCAACGGACCTGATGCCTGACGTCTTCGCCGACCTGGTCGGCCAGGACGAGGCGGTGGCCACCCTGCGCCGGGCCGCCGCGGCGGCGGCCGCCGTGCTGCGGCACGCCGCCGGCGACCGGACGTCCGCGCCGGGCGGGAACGCCGACGCCGGTACGCCCGCCGCCGACCCGGGTGCCGGGATGACCCACGCCTGGATCTTCACCGGGCCGCCGGGCTCCGGGCGCTCGGTGGCGGCGCGCGCCTTCGCGGCCGCCCTGCAGTGCGTGTACGGCACGGGCTGCGGCGAGTGCCCCGGCTGCCACACCACGATGACCGGCACCCACGCGGACGTCCGGCTGGTGGTGCCGGAGGGGCTCTCCATCGGCGTCGGTGAGATGCGGGCGCTGGTGTTGCGGGCTGCCAGCACCCCGTCCGGCGGGCGCTGGCAGGTGGTGATCATCGAGGACGCCGACCGGCTCACCGAGGCGGCCGGCAACGCGCTGCTCAAGGCGATCGAGGAGCCGCCCCCACGTACGGTCTTCCTGCTCTGCGCCCCGTCCACCCACCCGGACGACATCTCGGTGACCATCCGGTCGCGGTGCCGGGTCGTACCACTGCGGCAGCCGCCGCCCGCCGCGGTGGCCGAGGTGCTGGCCCGGCGCGACGGCGTCGCCCCCGACGTGGCGCAGTGGGCGGCAGCGGCCGCCCAGGGGCACGTGGGCCGGGCCCGGCGGCTGGCCCGCGACCCGGAGGCCCGCAAGCGGCGCGACGCCGTGCTCGCGGTCCCGCGCCGGCTCACCGGGGTGGGTGCGGCGTTCGACGCGGCGTCCGCGTTGATCGAGGCCGCCGAGGCGGAGGCCGAGGCGTCCGTGGCGGAGTCCGACGCCGCCGAACGGGCGGCCCTGGAGACGGCGCTCGGCGCGGGCGGCACCGGTCGCGGCGCGGCCGGCGCCATCCGCGGTGCCGCCGGGCAGCTCAAGGAACTGGAGAAGCGCCAGAAGTCGCGGGCCACCAGGGCCCAGCGGGACGCGCTGGACCGGGCGCTGGTCGACCTCGCCGGCTTCTACCGCGACGCGCTCACCATGGCGCTGCGCGCTCCGGTCGCACCGGTGCACACCGATACCGCCGAGATGGCCGCCGCCGGAGCGCAGAAGTGGGACGCCGAGGGGGCGTTGCGCCGCCTGGAGGCGGTGCTCGCCTGCCGCGCGGCCATCGAGGCGAACGTGAAGCCCCGGATCGCGGTCGAGGCGATGATGCTCGCCCTCTGGAAGGGCTGACCGGGCAGGACCGGCCGCGGTCTCCGGCCCGTACGGCCCGGCGAGTTCCGGTTCGCCGCGACCGGCTGCCACTTGCGGCGGGTGCCGGCACGCCCCGCGCGGCGCCGGTCCCGCGTGCCGGACCGGTCGTCCACAGGCATCGACAGGCGCGATTTCCATACGGTACGGTCCCGGGGAATGTCGTGGTGACGGGGGCGCCACGCTCAGTGAGGATGAGCCGGGGGAGGAGTCCGCCGATGCCACGGGGGGAGATCGACGAGGCCTGGATCGAGGAGGCGGTACGACGCTACCGCCGCATCGAGTCACTCCAGGCCGAGTTCGACCAGGCGGTGTCGACCGTGGAGGTCACCGTGCGCTCGCCCGACGGGCTGGTCGAGGTGGTGGTGACCGCCGGCGGCCGGATCACCGACGTCCGCTTCCTCGGCCCGCTGCACGCCCGCAATCCCCGCGACGTGGCCGGCTCGGTGCAGGCCGCCGTCACCGCCGCGGCCGATGCCGCCGAGTGGGCCCGGGAGAAGCTGCACAACGAGACCTTCGCCGCCTACCGACCGCTCGCGGGGGCCTGAGATGGACGCCCTGCGCGCTCTGGCCGACCGCCTCGACGAGGCGGCTGCCGCACTCACCACGCTGTCCCACACCGTCACCGCGAGCGACCCGCCGCAGGCCGCCTTCGGCGCCGACGCGCCGGGTCGGCCGGGAGAGATCGGCCGGGCCCTGCACCGGCAGTGGACGGCGGCCACCGACAGCCGGTCCCGGGAGGCCCGGGTGGCTGCCGGCCGGCTCAACGCCGCCGCCTCGGCGGTGCGCGAGGCGGCCGAGCACTACGTCGAAGTCGACCAGAAGGTACGACGGCGGCTGGTCGGGGAGGCGTGATGGACGCCCTGGACCGGCTCGCCGAGCCCGGGCTCGACCTGCTGCGCCGGGTGGACACCCTGCTCGCCGCCGGTGCTCCGGAAGAACACCGGGTCTGGCCGCTGCTGCGCCGCATGCAGGTGCTCCCCGGCGAGGCGGTACGCCACTTCCTGGATCTGCGCCCCGCCCCGCTTGCGGACGCCGGCCACGGGGTGCGCCGGCAGGTGCACGGGTACGACGACGTCTCCACCACGCTGACCGATCCGGTGCTCTGGTCCGGGCCGGCCGCCGAGGCGTACGGGCAGGCGCGGGCGGCGCTCCTGCGTCACCTGGACGAGGGGCCGGAGAGCCTCGTCGGGCGGCTGGAGTCCACGGCCGGCTACGCCGACGCGCTCGCCGACTGGGTCGAGGGCAGCCGACTCGCACTGGCCCGGGCGCTGGCCGACGTACTCCGCTCGGCCGAGGCCGTGGCGGTGGTCGCCGCGACCTCCGTACTGACCGGGGCTGCGTCCCGACCAGGGCCGGCCGGTCCGCGCGTCATGGCGGCGGCGGAGATCGCCGCCAGGGTGCTCGCGGTGCTCTGCGTCGCCTACGACGGGGCGGAGACGCTGCTGCGGCAGTGGGGGCCGAGCCTCGCCGAGTCGACGTGGCGTCCGTCGGTGGTCGGCCGTCCCCGCTACGACGGGGTCACCCGCGTGGGCTGGTGACCCCGGACAGCCCACGGCGTCGCGCTCGGGCACCCGGCCGAGGCCGGTGCCGGCGGCGACGCCGTGGACTTCCCCCTGCACCCCCCGCAGGTCTGGTCTCCACTCAACGCGCCCGCCGGTCGTTTGTCGCGTGTCGCGGCCCGGATTCAGCCGTCCGGGCGAGGATCAACGGCACGACGGGTGGCCGCCGAATCAGTCGATTCGACCCTTGTGGATGACTGCACGGCGTAGTCGGCCGGCGACGGCGGCCCCGACACGGGCCGCCGGTTCGTCGTAGGGTGGGGGCATGGGCATGCTCTGCGCGGTCAGCTTCAACCGGTACGGGCGCCTCTACTACCTCGACCCGGGTGAGCTTCGCCCCCAGGTCGGCGACAAGGTGCTGGTGCCCACGGACGACGGGCCCGAGGTGGCGGAGTGCGTCTGGGCCGCGCAGTGGGTCAGCGAGGACACGGACGGTTTCCCCAAACTGGCCGGTTTGGCCGGCGAGGACGACCTACGCCGTGACGAGGCGCTTCGCCGCCGCAAGGCCGAGGCGAAGGTGGCTGCCAAGCGGCTCATCCGGGCACACGGGCTGCCGATGAAGGTGGTGGCCATCGACCATGTGCTCGGCTCCGCCGAGGCCGGCGGGGAGCGGACCACCGTCTACTTCACCGCCCCGCACCGGGTGGACTTCCGCTCGCTGGTTCGCGATCTCGGGGCGACCCTGCACTGCCGGGTCGAGCTGCGCCAGCTCTCCGCCCGGGATTCGGCTCGGGTCCAGGGTGGAATCGGCTCCTGCGGGCGGGACCTCTGCTGCGCGACCTTCCTCACCGACTTCGAGCCGGTCACCATCCGGATGGCGAAGGACCAGGATCTTCCCCTCAACCCGCTGCGCATCTCCGGAGCCTGCGGCCGACTGATGTGCTGCCTGAAGTACGAGCACCCGCTCTACCAGCGGTTCCAGGAGTCGGCACCGCCCGTCGGTGCCAGGGTCACCACGCCTGAGGGCGACGGCCGGGTGGTGGGCCACAGCGTTCCGCGGGATTCGGTGACGGTCCGTCTGGACGCCGACGGCTCCCGCTGCTCCTGCTCCCGCGCGTCCGTCTGCGCCCCCCGCCAAGCCCACGACCAGCACTACAACGCCTAACCCCTCCCCCTCCCCTCCGGGTCCCCCCGTCCCGGCCTCCCCTCCGGGTCCCCCCGGTTGATCATGAAGTTATTGCCGGCCGCCTCGGCGTGTCACGGCAATAACTTGATGATCACCGCGGGAATCCCGGGGTCCGGGCGGCCGGGTGGGGTGGGAGGGGGTGGGGTGGGTGGTTAGGTGATTTTGATTGGGGGTTCGGCTAGGCGGGGGGTCAGGGGGGTCCTCGGGGTCAGCCAGGAGGCCGTGGGGGTCTCGTCGGGGTTGACCTGCCAGTCCCGGGCGACCCGATCCACGGCTATCGGATAGATGGTGAGCGCGCCGTCCGGGTCGATCCGTATCCGCAGGAACGCCTTCGAGTCCTCGATACCCTGCCCGGCGAAGAGCTCGTTGAGATTCACCCCGAACGCGCCGGCGACCAGCAGGTACGCCGCCACCAACTGGCTCGCCACCAGGCCGCTGACCGGGCCGTAGATCACCGCGGCGGCGACCACCGGCAGCGGCCACGGCCAGTCGGCGAAGGGCAGTTGCAACCAGACCCAGGTACCGGCCGCACCCAGTGCGAGGTGAGCCAGCCCGTGCCCGACGCCGAGGATCCAGTGCCGGGCGTGCCGTTTGCCACCGGCGCTCGGCGGCTTCGCGAAGAACGCGGCCCCGAGCAGCGTGACCAGCAGCATCAGCACCAGAGGCACACTGAACAGCCGCTGCTCGGTCGTGCCGACCCGGTTAGCCGCGACGCCTGCCATGGCGAGCATCAGCAGGGTGTGCAGGGTGCCGAGCAGTGTCGTGAAGCCCGGGTTGCGCAGCGGCAGCCGGGGAAAGATCCCCCAGCCGTACCGCCGGCTGCGGGGTGCGTCGGGGTAGCGCGCCGCCAGGTCGTACGGGCGGGAGAGGCTGGCCCGCCGCGCCAGGGTGTCCTTCGGGGGCACCTCGATCCGCTCGGGCAGCTTGTGCGTCGGATAGAGATAGGCGCCGCCGCTGCCGCAGGTGACGAGTTGCCGGTCCGGGCCGGAATACCGGGCGTAGTGGTGCAGGTCGCCGGAGATCAGCAGACGCACCTGGGCCCCGGTGGGCGCGATGATCGTACGGATGAAGTAGTCGATCGAGTCGTACGCCGTGGGATGGTCGACGGCCTTGACCCAGGTCGGTGCCGGCACCGCCAGGATCACCCGGCTCTGCGGACCCAGCTGCTGCGCCACCGTGTCGAAGTAGGCCAGCTGCGGGTCGTCCAGGTACGAACCGGACTGATCGTCCAGGCCGAGCAGCCACCAGTCGGCGGGCAACTCGACCGCGAAGTACGACCGGGACTGGCCGGTACCCCAACCGCCGAAGTGTCGATCCCGGGAGCGGACGAAGAGCCGCAGGAAGGCGGTGAGACCGTCGTACCAGTCGTGGTTGCCGGGAACCGCGAAGAGCGTGGGCCGCTCGGGCGGGGTGACGGGCAGCGCCGCCTGGTAGGGGCCCTTGCACCGGTCCTCGTACGCCTCGAAGGCCGCCGACGGGTAGACCTGGTCGCCGCCCATCACGAGCGTCTGCGCGCGCGGCAGCCGGTGCCCGTCGATGTCCAGCTCCGGCTGGGCGAGCAGGTACGCGATCGAGTAGGTGGCGTTGAAGCCGTCGCCCAGGTCCGCCACGTAGTCCAGCCAGAGCCCGCCGTCCGGCCCGACCTGCCGCTCGATGCGGGCCTCGAGCGAGTTCTGCAGCTCCCGCTTGTCCAGGTACGCGCCGAAGAGCATCGCGAGGAGCGTACGGATGCCGGTGCTGATCAGCAGGAACGGCGCGAGCCACGGGACCGGCTTGCGTGGAGTGAAGCCCAACTCCAGCGGGTCGGTGCTCCGGGGTCGGCGGGCGGCCCGCTCCCCAGCCCGACCCGTGGCGGCCTGGTCGCCGCTGTTCGCGGCGGCCGACCGGCCGTCGAGGGGGCGGTCCGGGTCGTCGGGGCGGGCGTGATCGTCGGTCACGGGCGCAGCGTAGTCCGGCCCCAACGCGAGCGCTGTCCGGCGAACGACGGTTTCGCGCTTGATGCCCGGCTTCGGGGCAGGCGATGACGGGGGTATCGGATTCGGTGGCTGCGGAGCCGTGCCGTACACTTGGTGACCGTTGCCGCCTTAGCTCAGTCGGCTAGAGCGACGCACTCGTAATGCGTAGGTCGACGGTTCGATTCCGTCAGGCGGCTCGGTGCAGAAGCCCAGGTCATCGGCCTGGGCTTCGCCGTTTCCCGAGGTCGACAACACTGCGGCCGGCCGTGCCGGTCCTTGAATGGTCCTTGTCGCGTGCCGCTACCGCGTCGTCGAGTCGGTTGGCGACCGCGTCCAGGTCGTCACCGAACAGGCCCGCGTACTCGTCCAGGGCCATCGACGCCGAGGCGTGCCCGAGCATCCGCTGCACCGCCTTGACGTTGGCACCCGCCGCCACGGCCAAACTCGCCGCCGTGTGCCCCAGGTCGTGCGGAGTCAGCCCAGCCAGCCCGACCGGCCCAGCCGAGCTGATCCGCCGCGTTCGTGCCGCAGAAGACTCCGACCTGCACGGCGAGCGCTGGCCCCGGGCAAGGCCCACGACGATGCGACCGCCGCCTACTGCACGCAACTACTCGACGCATAGCGTTGCGTTCCAGACTGCCGAATTGCGCTTCAAAAGGACAGCCATGAAATCAGCAGCCACCCTGACGTGGGCCATGACAGTGGAGTACGCCGGAACGTCGCCCGCTTGGTGCGAGAGTGACGGCGACACGGACGACCCACGGGTACACCCGATCGCCATCTCCAAGCTTGGCGATCGTGCGACCACCCTGAGCGCGGTGGTCACGGCCGTCACTGAACAAGAGGCCCACGAGATTGGACTCATCGGCCTCGGACGTTGGGCCGAGCGAATCGGCCTCAGCACGAAAAACCCGACTGTGGTGGCGCTGTTTGCCAGGGGCATCACATAGATGGACCCGTTGACCTCCGGCCGGCATCGGCCGGGCCGGCCGGCCACGCTGACGGACGGCAAGACCTGGAAGACCTCGGGGCTCCGCCCCGAACCCCGGCCCTCCTCAGAGATCGGGCGGGCGGATCACCTCGCCGGGCACCACAAGGGCTACCAGCCTCCCGGGACGGGGCCAAGGTCGTTCGTCCAGTAGGGTCGCCAGCAGGCCGGGGCCGGGCCGGCGCCGCCTTGATCCTTAAGAGGGGAATTCGGCAGTCGCTCCACCTTGTCCCCGTCCGGGGAGGCTGGACGGTCTACGACTGCCCGACGAGGAGATCCGCCCCCAAGGCGGGGTGGCAGAAGCGGACAGCATCAGCTCTACTGCCACAGTGACGATCAAGCGAGGTTGCTTCTCCTGTGAGAACGCCGCCCGATTTGACGAACTGCCGCCGCGTGAGCGGATTGCAAGCGATGAGCACTGGCGTGTGGCGCATGCCGTAGGCACCGGGCTACCGGGCTGGCTCGTGCTCCTCCCGCGTCGTCACGTGCTCACCATCGCTGACCTGACCGATGCCGAGGCCGCCGGATTGGGCTACTGGCAGGTGCGTCTGTCGCGAGCGCTGCATGCCGTGACTGGATGCGTGAAGACGTACGTCGTGCAGTTCGCGGAGGCGGAGGGCTTCGGCCACGTTCACTTCCACGTGATCCCACGGCCGGCCGATCTGCCCGCTGACCGCCGGGGACCGAACGTGTTTGGGTTCCTGGGGCAGCCGGACGGTCAGGCGGTGAACGCTGACGAGATGGACGGCGTAGCGAGCGCCCTCGCACAGTGGCTGGCTCGCGCAGCAGACACCAGTCAAGGCCATCACGGGCCGTCCACGGGCCGCGACGAGAACGACGCGGTACCAGAAAGCCTCGTCGGTGCACTCCACGAGGTCAACAAGATCGCAAAACGCAATGCCGCATTCGAAGTCGGGGGTCCCGCCCGCGAACTAGTCGGGGATCCAGCCCAGCAACTTGGCGACTTTCGTGCCGCGCTGGCCGTCACGCTGGGAATGGTCGTAGCTGAACGGGATCCGGCCGGCCGCCCGGTGCTCATCGTCCCCACCGACGGCGAGATCCTCGACGAGGTGCGCCGACTGCGAGAGCTTGTGAACTCTGCCGACGTCGAATAGACATCGGGGTCCGCAAGACACCGGCCAAGGAGGGCCGCCCGCGACAGCAACGGTAAGAGCAACCGGGCGTGCCATTAGCGTGCCATTGGGCGAGGACAGCGGGGGCCAATCGGGGCCACGAGAGTCTGCCGAGACTAGGCCGCCAAGCCGGTGGCCTGCCGGAGATCGACAATTCCCAAGCTGACAGGTCTGGGAGCCACGGCCGGGAGCCATCGGGGCGGACGAAGCCGGACGACCCCGGACCGATCCAGCCGCCGGGAGCGCGAGGACCAGGGCGACGCGGACGTTGCCGAACGGCTGCGAAGGGGTCTTGGGAATCTACGGATCAGATGGCGGCACCGCACTGCATCAGTCCTCATTTAGTCCTCAAGAGGCCGGACCGCGACCACAGACACTGAGAGATGCCAAGAGGGGTTCCCGCAGGCCAGGCGGGGTTAGGGCAGGTAGACCGAGGTGGGCAACTTGATCTCGTAATGCGTAGGTCGACGGTTCGATTCCGTCAGGCGGATCTAAAGGCCCACAGGCCGACCTGAGGACGGGCCGGCTGCCGGCCAAGCGGTTCAAGGCGCGGACTCGCGGCGGAGATGCGCCTCAGGCGATCGGGGCGGGTTAGCCGGCTATGCCCGTTTCCGGATCCCGCAGTCGCACTGCATCACCGAGGAACTCGTGTACGTAACCGCAGTTCGTGCAGATCAGGCCGAGGGAGGACTTGTTGGCCCAGGCCATGTCGAGGAACTCCATGACCCCGGTGTTCAGCTTGATGGTGCGGCTGGTGAAGAGGCCGCCCTGGCAGACCACACACCGAAAAATCTCGCCGTTGATCGTTGCTACATACGGCGAGCGTTTGGACAAGCCCATGCACGGACCGTAGCAAGCAAACCTTGCGATACTGGTGGGCGTGGGAGGACGGGCACGGGTGTCCTGAGCAGGAGCCAAACCGATCAATATCGGCGGGCTCTCCGTGGGCCAGCAGCCAGGTCCGCCAGGCCTGGGGGGTCTACAACTGCCCGACGGCACGTCCCTTAGCCGCTGTCAGCCTCGAAAGCACCTCTTCGTGCAGAAGGCCGTTGCTCACAATGGCCGTTCCGCGGCTGGCGTCGGCGACCCCATTCACGTCGGTGAAGGTTCCCCCGGCTTCCTCCACGATGATCTGGCTCGGTGCCAGGTCCCACACATACCCTGTGGGGTCCAGGGCGACGTCCATCGTTCCCTCCGCCACTGCCATCTGTGCGAGGAATCCGCCCGATCCGAAAGTCCAGCGTGCGTCGGACACCAGCCCGACCAATGGATCAAGCAGTTGGCGATGACTCCACGCCTCCAGTTGGGCGAAGCTCAAATGCGCCTCAGCAAGGCTTCCCACGCCCGACACTCGGATCGGGTGGCCGTCAGCGAACGCTCCGCCGCCACGAAGAGCCCACCATCTCCGCCTGAGCGCGGGGGCGCTGACCACACCCACTACCGGGCGGCCGTCTTCAAGCAGGGCTATCAAAGTGCCGTAGTACGGCAGGCCACGAGCAAAGTTGTTGGTGTGATCGATCGGGTCGATCACCCAGCAGCGGCCACCGCCGACCCGGTCGCCATGTAGTTCCTCTGCCGCAATGACGTCTTCCGGCCGACGCTCAGCCAATACAGCAGCGAGTGCCCGTTCCGTTTCCAGATCGGCTTCCGTGACCAAGCTTCGGTCGGGTTTGACCGTGACGGCCGATCCGACAGCGAAGTGCGCCATCGTGATTTTGTCGGCCTGCTCAGCGAGTTCCAGCGCCAAACTGAGGTCCTGCTCGAACCGGCTAGCCATCGTCGGAGACTACCCGGGCCGGTTACTCAGGGGACCTCGGGCACATCGTGATGACGTCCGGCCCGACCATGCGGCTGTGCAGCCATCCGTACAGCCAAGTCGGTCATCCATCGGCCCGAGAAGCCATCCGTCAGGAGCAACCGGGGTGGACTCGGCCTCGACCGGTACCGCCGGATCGGTGTGGAGACCAGCTGCCGGCGGGTGGCGGCATCGAGTGCCCGGCGAGGTTGTAGTGGTGAGGACACGGCCACCACGCCTCCGACTCCGCCATTGCCACAACCGAGCGAAACGAACTCAACCGTGCATTTTGGATCGTCTCGTTTTACGGCGCATTTCGCGTCGTATCGGCCCGGCGGCGGCCCCGACAAGCGCGGCACGGGCGTCCGCGTGAGCAGGCGCTGACGTCACGGCCGGCAGCGTCACCAACCGTTACCTCGAAGACTCATTGACAAGCTGGAAGGGGCCTGCAAGGGTCTCGCGTACATCAAGATTCATCCCACGTTTTTCTGGCTCTGACCATTCGGGGAGGTCACGGCGATGCGGAAGAAACCTCTTGCCCTGACACTTGGCATGTCACTGGTCCTGTCCATTGGTGTAGCGGGTAACGGTCCCGCGTTTGCCGCCGGCCGCGGCCTCGCAACGGGAGGGACTGGCCTCGGCGAAGATCGCTTCCAGCCGAGTACCACCTACGACCTGTCGGTGACCGGCGACGAGCGGGACGCGATCCACGCGGAAGTCGAGGCGTTGGCCGGCCGCGTCAACAGCGCGCGGGTGGGCGACGGAACCTACGATCCGCTCAGTCTGATCGGGGCGATGCTGGACGGGTCGAGCTACGACTCCATCTCCCGGGGCGGCACGGCTGCGACGTCGTACCCCTTCCCGGTCAGCAACACCGCGGCCAACCAGAACGAGTACGACCGTAAGGTCGCCAAGCTCGCCTGGGTGGTCAAGCTGGCCAAGGACCTGGGCTTCCCGGTGGTGGTCCAACGCCAGCCCGACAAGTACGTCTACGTGGAGATCGGCGATCCGGACGCCCCGGAAATGGTCATGGCGCTGAGCCACCTCGACTCGCCGACGGCCTCCGTCTCGCCGGCTCAGCTGGCCCGCTGGCGGGACGCCGACGGCAACTTCGGCACTCCTGGTGCGTACCACTCGCCCTACGTCAAGGACGGCTGGATCTACGGGGCGGGACTTCAGGACGACAGCGGTCCGACGCTGGCGACGCTGCTCGCGGCCAAGGCGCTGCTCGAGGCGGGACTGCCTCTCGACCGACGGATCCGCATCGTCATGGGGATCTACGAGGACGGCGGTCCCGGTACGCCCTCGGCGGCGAACACCGCGACCTTCCAGTCCATCCCGTACAACTCGAACCCGAGCTTCTACGACAACTGGGCCTACAAGAACCTCAACCGCGAGGAGATGCCGATCGCGGGCTACACCTCCGACTCGCGGTTCCCGGTCATCGTCGGCAACTCCGGATCGGTCACCCCGTCGGTGTCGATGAACCTGTCCGCGGACAGCGCCAAGCCCTTCCGGCTGACGGACGCCAAGGCCGGCGTCACCCTGCGGGAAGGCGATCCGACGCTCAAGGACATCGCCTACGGCAGCACCACGCAGATCGCCTCCCGGGCGATCTTCACCCTTGACGTCGCAGGGTCCGGCGAGACCGAGCGCGACCGATTCGTCGCGGCGATCACCGCCGCCGCGACCACGAAGGGCTGGCTCCCGGCCGCTCCGGGCACCACCCCCAAGGTGCAGACCACGATCACCGGTGACTCGCTCACGCTGGAGATCAACACCGATGTGGCGATGGAGATGCCGACCCCGCAGTACGGCAAGAATGCCGTCGTGTGGGGAATGTTCCTCCTCTCCCAGGGGCTTGGCGCGCTGGGTGGCACGGCCGCCGACCTGCAATTGAAGAAGGCTGCCGACGGCATCGCCGACCTGTTCTTCCGCGACGGGGTCGAAGGCGAGGCCTACATCGGCAAGTACATGGGCATCCCGGCGAACCTGCTGCGCAACCCGAGCAACGGCACCCCGAACCTGACCTTCGCCCTCATGGGCGGCATCAATTCGGAGACGCCGACGAGCTTCTACACCGCCTCCTCCGGCAGCCTCAGCATCCCGATGTACGTGCGCAGCATGCACGTCACCGCCGCTGACTCCAGCCAGGCGACGCAGGCGGTCACGGCCGCCTTCGAGGCGAAGGGGTTCACCATCGGCAGCCTCGGCGCGCCCGTCGGCGCCGGGCTGTACGTCACGCACGACAACCCGCTGACGGCCCTTCAGTTCGGTAGCTACCAGGCCTCGATCAACTGCAACACGGAGGAGTTCGCGGATCCGTACGCCCTCCGGGACGTGGTCTATCCGCAGGGTACGACCGGCGGCACCCTGGCCAGCAGCTTCCGCAACAAGATGACCGCCTTCGGCGCGGTGATCCCGGGTAACGAGCGCTGGTGGCACACCGCCAACGAGCGGATGAAGGTCGACTCGGCAGTGCAGATGACCAAGATCATGGCCGATGGCATGCTGGAGATGGCCCGTTACTCCGGTCCCGCCGGTGCCAAGTTCATGTGGGCGGACATTCCGGGGCTGAACTCCGACCGGGCAGACCTCGACCTGCTCGACGCCACGATCGGCACCTACAAGGACGCCTCGGCCGCCGTCGACAAGAGCCGGCTGGGCTCCCAGGCCCTGCTCGGCGCCACGTCGTTCAACATCCCGATGTGGAACGGGCGCGGCAACTCGACGCCGACGGCGTCCGCCTACGAACTGGGGCACGAGCCGGGCGGCGTCTATCTGCCTCTGACCGACCCCGAGTACCTGAGCAGCACGTATGTGGCGCCGATGCGCCTGGAGTTCAAGGTCGAGCGCCCCGACCACATGTCGGACGCGGCTTGGGCGAAGTTCGTGGCCGGCGGCTACGGCGACTTCCAGTTCAACATCCTCGTCGGTGACAAGGTCGTCCCGCTGGCCGTTCCCGCGGGGCAGAGCGCGGACAAGTACTTCTCCTCGCGTACCTCGGCCACCAACCCCGACGCCATCTACCTGTCGGTCAACCTCGCGATCACCGATGCCCCGTACACCGGGGTGAAGCCCGTCCTCGCGGATTCCAAGACGGACCTGTACAAGGTCAATCCGGACTACCTGGCCTCGCACCCGGATCCGTTCCCCGGGCGTGGAGCCGTCGAGCAGCGGGGCTTCTTCCAGTTCGGTGATGGGCAGAAGAACGCGGAGTTCTCTTCGCCCGACGCGGTCTACGTGACGGTCGCCAACGCGGTCGTCGACGTCAAGCCGTCGGCGGTGGTGAAGAAGCTGAAGGGCAACGAGAACGAGTTGACCGTCACGGTGAAGCAGACCCACGTCGACGGCAGCGAGTCGGCCCAGACGGCCACGTTCACCATCGACAACAACGCCGCCGGCACCTACACCGTCGGCGACTACAAGGTGTACGTCGACACCAAGGGCAACACCCAGGTGCGGTCGATCTACATCGTCTGACGCTCCGCCAACCGGAAGTTCAACGCGCGTACGAGAGGGCATGGAGTGCCCGGCAGATCGTTGCCGGCCTCCGTGCGGCGCGCAGTCCAGCGGAGGCCGCCCCGGCATGGTGCCGGGGCGGCCTCTCGGGGCTAGGTCCTTTTTTCAGCTCCTTGAACCGGGTCTGGAGGAGAACCGGCCCGGCCTGCCACCGGGCGGCCGCGGCGATGCATGACTACGCCGGCTCGAAGCTGGGCTGCGGGAGGTCCTACCCTGCATCGGGTGAGCCTGCCCCTGCCTGCCGGTGAATACCGGGCGTACCTCTTCGACTGCGACGGGACCATCGTCGACTCGATGCCACTGCACTATGTCGCCTGGCAGCAGGCCTTGGCGGAGTGGGGCTGCGAGTTCCCGGAGGACCTCTTCTACGCGTGGGGTGGTCGTCCGGTCGCCGACATCATCGTGGACCTCAACGAGCGGCACGGTCTCGCCATGCCGGTGGCGGCCGTCGCCGAACGTCGGGAGGCCCTCTTCCGGCAGTTCCTGCCGAAGCTCACCGCCGTGCCCGAAGTCCTCGAACACATCGTCGGGTCCCACCGGCGCGTTCCGTTCGCGGTGGTTTCCGGCAGTACCCGCGAGTCCGTCACCGCCTCCCTCGGCACGCTCGGTCTGCTCGACAAGTTCGACGTGCTGGTCTGCGCCGGCGACTACGCGCGGGCGAAGCCGGACCCGGAGGCGTTCCTGCGGGCAGCCGAGCTTCTCGGTGTCGCTCCGCAGGACTGCCTGGTCTTCGAGGACACCGACATGGGCATCCAGGCCGCGACCGCGGCCGGCATGGCGTCCGTACGGGTACCGCAGCAGCGCATGCGGTAAGCAGCCACGGGTCGCCGACGCGAGGGCGGCGGCGCGACGGTGACGGCCGGCCGCCGGGCCGGGGGTGTTCAGTCGAGCGGGACGGTGGTCGCGGTGAAGCGATCGGGACGCACGATCGTCACCTGCCCCTTGCCGAACCCGTCCACGTCAGCGAAGACGGCGTCGTGCGCGGTGAGCCACGCCCGAGTCTCGGGGTCGAGCGTGCCGGCCCCGCCGCAGATCACGCCCCACCGGTTGCCCAGCAACTCGTCGACTGTGGTCCGCCGGCCATCGACGACGAGCGGGGTGTCGGGCAGTTGCCGGGTGCCGTCGGGGAGGCGTTCCGGCGCCGCGGCGGCCTTGCCGACGCGGGCGTCGAGCCCTGGGAGCAGCCCGACGGTCCGGACGAAGCGGCGCAGCGCGGCTGCCGCGAGACGGTTGCGGCTGAGCACGATTCGACCGGTGAGCAGCGCGCTGCGGGTCATCCGTGCCACGGCCGGCCGCCGCTCGCGCTCGTAGCGGTCGAGGTCACCGGGCGCGTCGGCCAGCAGCCAGGACAGGGTCGCGACGTCGCGCAGGCCGGCGCCGAGGCCCTGACCGGTGAACGGCGGCATCGAGTGCGCGGCGTCCCCGGCGAGGAGCACCCGGCCGCGGCGCCACGTCGAGGCCGTACGAGCGTGGAACGTGAACACCGCGGCCCGCTCGATCCGCAGCGCCGCAGGATCCACCCACGGGCGGATCAGCTCCCCGGCCCGCGCCACCATGCCGGCCGGGTCCTCGCCGGGCAGCAGCCTCCACTCCCATCTCCGCGCGCCCTGCCGCTCGAACGCCACCATCGGCCGGGCCGGGTCGAGCACGTAGGAGAACGTCGGCTCGCCGCTGCCGGGCTCGTCGGTGCGGGCGTCGACGACCAGCCACGGCTCCGGGTAACTGACGCCGTCGTAGGAAGCTCCGATCAAGCCCCGTACGGTGCTCGACGCCCCGTCACAGCCGACCAGCCAGGAGGCGGTCATCGTCGAGCCGTCGTCGAGCGTGACGGCGACGCTGTCGTCCGCCTGGTCCAGCGCGGTCACCGACCGGCCGGCGTGCAGGTGCACCGTGGGCATCCGCGCCAGCCGGTCGCGTAGCGCCCGCTCCAGGCGCGGCTGGTCGAGCATGACGCCGGCCGGCACACCGTCCGGCAGTCGAAGCGTCAGCAACGTGCGGCGGTCCGGGTCGAGCAGTCGCGAGCGGCGCAACGCCGTGGCCCATTCGTACCAGCCGGCCAGGCCTTCGATGCGGCGGAGGATCCGTTGCACGTGCGAATCGAGGACCGCCGCTCGCGGGTGGGCATGCGACCCGGACCTGGAGTCGGACGCCGGGTCCACGACGACGACCCGGATGCCACGGTCGCCGAGCAACGCGGCGAGGACTGCTCCGACCGGTCCGCATCCGGCAACCACCACATCCGCGTCCATCAATCGAATCTGCCCGCCAACCCCCGGTCCGGCAAGGCCAGGGTCCGGAGACCGACCGGAGATCGGGTACGAGCCTCCGACGCGCGGCCGCCACCCGCCGGTCGGCCACCGGTCGGCACGATGCCACCGAGGGCCTGCGCGGAGCCGGTTCGGTGCGCGGAATCGGCCGCCGACCCGTAGCTGTGGGTTCGCAGCTCGCGGGCGTTCCCGTGTGGTACGACTGCCGGTAGCCGGAACCGGTAGAAACGGGCGAGCGATGACGAGTGGGGTAGCCGCGCTGCTGCGCCGACCGGAGGAACCACGCGCCGCCTTCCTGGAACTCTTCTTCGACCTGGTGTTCGTCTTCGCGCTCGCGGCGCTCTCCGCCGGGCTGGTGAAGAACCTGAGCTGGCAGGGTGCCTTCCAGACGCTGGTGCTGCTGCTCGCCCTGTGGGGGGTCTGGACCGCGACGGCGGGGCTCACCGACCGGATGAATCCGCAGCAACCGCTGGTGCAGCTGCTGGTCCTCGCAACCATGTTCGGCACGCTGCTGATGGCCGCCGCGGCGCCGGAGGCGTTCAACGGCCGAGGTCTCTTCTTCGCGGTGACGTTGGTCGTCACGCAGATCGGTGGCGCGCTCATCGCGCTTTTCCTGCTGCGGACCCACGAGGCTTGGCGCGCCTTCGCGCGGGTGCTGTTCTGGCACTGCCTGTCCGCGGTGCCGTGGATCGCGGGCGCGGTCGCGCACGACGTGGCGCGCAGCGTGCTGTGGGCGGTGGCGGTGGTGGTGGAGAACGCGGGCGTCGCGCTGGGCCTACCGACACCGTGGTTGGGGCGCGCGTACATGCGACCCGAGTTCGCCATCTCCGGCGAACATGTGGCCGAACGTTACCGGCAGCTCTTCATCATCGGTCTCGGCGAGCTCGTCCTGGTCACCGGGCTGACCATCAGCGGCAGCGGATTCGGGCCCGCCCGGATCGCCGCGGTCGTGGTCGCCTTCGCCACCACGGCGCTGCTGTGGCGGATCTACATCCACCGTGCCGGGGGACTGCTGGCGGTGGCGCTCGCCGCCGCGGCCGACCCGGTCCGGGCCAGCATCCTGGCGCTGAACGCCCACCTGGTGATGGTCGCCGGCCTTGTCCCGAGCGCCATCGCTGTCGAGCTTGTCATCGACCACCCGTTCGGGCACACGCAACCGGCCTGGATCGCGGTCATCCTCGGCGGGCCCGCGCTGTTCCTCGTCGGACGGAGCATGTTCGAGTACGCGGTGTTCGGCCGAGTATCCAGAGACCGGGTGGTCGGGTTGATCCTGCTGGCCGCCGGCTCACCGGTGATGTTCTTCCTGCCGCCGCTGGCGGTCGCCATCGTGCCTGCCATCGTGCTGGCCTCGATCGCCGTGGCCGACGCGATGCGTGCCCGAGGACGGCCGCCGGAGCCGGCGGCACCACCCAGCTAGGCGGCGCGTCAGAGGAACTTGTACATGTCCGGGGAGGCGTCCTCGGTCTCGCCGGCGGGTGGCGCGGTCGCCGTGACCTTCTCACCGAAGCCGCTCATCCGCAGCTCGGTGACGAGATCTCCGAGGCTCTTCGTGGCGATCGTGTAGGAGAGGGAGGTGACCCGTCCCTCGGCGTCGACGGTCGCCTCGAACGGGATCGCCTTCGGGTCCTTCGCCAGCTTGGCGGTCGACTCGAGGCCCTCGCGCATCCCGCCGTCGTCGGTCGCGGCCTGCACGGCCTTCTCCAGGTCCGCGGTGCCCTTGTAACTGCCTTCGCCCACCTTCTCGGCGGTCACGATGCCGCCGACCAGACCGGTCTGCGACTGCAGGTCGAAGGACTGGCGCAGCGGGCTCTCCGGCCGGAGCTTCGTGAGGTCGATCTTCATCCAGGGCTTGTCGCTACCGACCGATTCCGACTTGATGTAGGCGGCGTCACCGATCAGCCGGGCTTCCATCTCCTCGGGTGCCGTGGTGACGACCGTGAGCACCTTGGCCGCCGGGTCCATCTTGCCGGTGAGTTCCATCGCCGCCTGGCCGATCTTCACCGAGGCGTCCATGGTGACCGTGCCGGAGAGGCCGCGACCCATGCCCTCCTTGATGGTGGTGACCGGGTCTGCCGCGGACGTGGCACGCGCGGGCGAGTCGGTGGGGCTGTCGGAGCCGGTGCCACAGCCGGCTACGAGCACGGCGAGGGCGATCGAAACGACAGGGATCATTCGACGCATGGGCATGACCCTAACCGTGGCCACTGCCGTTTCCGGCCGAACGGCGTTTACTATCGTCTATTTTTTGGGCGCCCGGCCTCGGCCGCCGCCGGCCGTCAGGCGTAGAGCTTCTTCAGGTAGTCCGGACCGTAGTGGCGCTCCAGGTCCGCCATGTCCTTCTCCGGAGCCTCCAGCTCCTTGACCAGGCGGGCCCGGGAAGGCAGCACGTCCGGCTGCCAGGTCTCCGGCTTCCACAACGCCGAGCGGAGGAAGGACTTCGGGCAGTGGTAGAAGATCTGCTCGACCTCCACCAGCACGGCGAGGACGGGCCGGTGGCCCTTGACGGTCATCTCCGCGAACCAGGGCGCGTCGCGGACCAGCCGCGCGCGTCCGTTGATCCGCAGCGTGTCGGCCCGCCCCGGGATCATGAAGAGCAGCCCGACGTGCGGGTTCTCCAGAATGTTGCGGTAGCCGTCCGCCCGCCGGTTGCCCGGCCGCTCCGGCAGCGCGATCGTCGTGTCGTCGAGCACCAACGCGAAGCCCGGTGGGTCGCCCTTCGGCGAGACGTCGCAGCTGCCGTCCGCCCCGGCGGTCGCGACCAGGCAGAACGGTGATGCGGCCAGCCACTGCCGGTCCAGCTCGTGCAGTCGGGTGCGTTCCTTGTTGGCGGCGTGTTCGGTAGGCGTGCCCAGCAGCTCGCGCAGCTCCTCCGCTGAAGTGATCTCCACCGTCACGTGGTCCTCCCCGCGCCGAACGTGTAGGCGGAGCCGCCGCGCCGCGGCTCGTGCCGGACAGCGTACGACCGATCGTCCCGAGGTTTGCCGGCACCGCCCGGGGGTACCGCCTCACGCAACGCGCGGACCGGCCGGAGGAGGCGACGGCATGAGCGATCAGGGCGGCGGGTTCGGCCGCTGGCGTGGTCGGCAGCAGGGCTGGGACCCGATGGGTGAACTCCAGTCGCTCCGCTCCGAGCTGCGCCGGCTGGTCGGCGGCCGGTCCGGTCCGCCGGAGGTGGAGCTGACCGAGGTGCCCGACGGTTGGGAGGTCATCGTCCGGTTGCCCGGGGTGGTGCCGGAGGAGGTGGCCGTCGAGCTGGACGACCGCGAGCTGTGCGTACGGGCGCGCTCCGAGGCCGAGGTCAACGCCGACCAGGGCATACCCGGCGGCTTCGAGACCCGCGGCTTCGAGTATCGCGTCGAGCTGCCGATCCGCGTCGACCCGGACGCCATCGACGCGGTGATGGACCACGGACTGCTCCGGGTCCACCTGCCACGCGCCGCCCGGCCTGCTCCGCGCACCATCACCGTCGGCCGCGCCGGGCCGCGTACCGGCTCGCTCGGCGGCCGTACGCCGGCACCCGGTGATCCGGCCGCGGACCGGGAGTTGCACCGCCCGGACACCGCTGTCGGCGAGATCGACCGGCCGTAGCGGGCCCGGTGGTCGCCCCGTCCCTGCTCGGCCCGGTCGCCGAGCGTGTACCCGAGGTCGAACGGATCGCCGTGCTGCGTGCCAACGCGCTCGGCGACTTCATCTTCGTAATCCCGGCGTTGGACGCGTTGCGGGCCGCGTACCCCGGTGCGGAGATCGTGCTGCTCGGCGCGCCGTGGCACGCGAAGCTCTGGCGCGACCGGCCCGGCCCGGTGGACCGGGTGCTGGTGGTGCCGCCCGCGAACGGGATCCGTGAGCCGGAGCCGGACGAACAGCCGGCCGCGACTGACGAATTCCTGGCCGCGGCGCGGGCGGAACGCTTCGACCTGGCGTTGCAGATGCACGGCGGTGGCGCCAACTCCAACCCGCTGATCACGGCGCTCGACGCCCGGGTCACGGCCGGGCTGCGCACCGAGAACGCGCCACCGCTGGACCGCTGGATCCGGTACGTCTACTACCAGCACGAGGTGATCCGCTACCTGGAGGTGGCGGCGCTCGTCGGCGCACCGGCCACCACGATCGTGCCCGCGCTGACGGTCACCGGGGCGGACCGGAACGAGGCGGCCGGGGTGCTCGGCCCGGCCCGGCAGCCCCGGGTGGCGCTGCATCCGGGCGCGACCGACACCCGGCGGCGCTGGCCCGCCGAACGCTTCGCCGAGGTGGCCCGTGACCTGGCCGGCGCGGGGTACGAGGTGCTGGTCACCGGCACACCGACGGAGCAGGAGGTGGTGGATCGGGTGGTCGCGGCGGCCGAGGCGTCGGTCCGGCCGCAGGTCGGCACGCTCAGCCTCGGCGGGCTGGCCGGCTGCTACGCGGACTGTGCGCTGGTGATCTCCAACGACACCGGGCCACTGCACCTGGCTGCGGCGGTCGGCACCCCGACGGTCGGCATCTTCTGGGTCGGCAACCTCATCAACACCGCCACGCCGCTGCGCGGCCGGCACCGGCCGATCATCTCGTGGACGGTTCGCTGCCCGGTCTG
This sequence comes from Micromonospora sp. NPDC023737, assembly GCF_040639715.1. Classification (NCBI taxonomy): domain Bacteria; kingdom Bacillati; phylum Actinomycetota; class Actinomycetes; order Micromonosporales; family Micromonosporaceae; genus Micromonospora; species Micromonospora sp. NPDC023737. The sequence goes on along the minus strand of NZ_JBFAAL010000023.1, from coordinate 33,986 downwards.
CGGCGTGGACTGCACGACCGACATCTACCCGCACCGGCCCGGCGACGACGGGTGCCCGCACCGGGACTCGTTCGTGACCGATGTGCCGGTGGCCGAGGTGATCGAGGCCGCCCACGAACTGCTCCGGTAGGTGGGGAGGCCCGCTCAGGCGGGTTGCGCGGCGTCCTCGTCGGCGAGGACGACCTCCCACGCCTCGACGTCCCGCTCCGTGACGGTGGTCGGCGACTCCAGGTGGTACGCCCCGCTGGGCAGCACCCCCGCGCCCCCGTGGCGGGCGAGAACGGCGAGTTGGGCGGCGACGTCCTCGCCCTGGTGTTTCTCCTGCACCCTGCGCCAGAAGTCGAAACCGCCAGAGTCGACCAGCTTCGCCCGGTCGTACAGGACGCATCCGCCGATCCAGGAGACCTTGTACGCGCGCCAGGCGCCGGGCGGCAGCTCCAGCTTCTCCGTGACGTGCAGCAGGTTCGCCGCCGAGTGGATCTGCGCCCGATCCCACTCGGGCGTGCCCGGGCGGATCCGCTCTGGCGCCGGCGCGGTCTCCCACTGCTCGTAGTGTCCGTGGGTCTCCGGCCGTACGTCGTCGACGTAGGACAGACCGTGCACGGCGTTGCCCACGAACCCGCAGCCCAGCTCGGCCAGCGCGGTCACCAGCCGGTGCAGCGTCCCCGGTTCCAACCAGACGTCGTCGTCCAGGCAGAGCACGTACCGGGCGGCCGAGGCGGCCAGCAGGTAGGCCCGGTGCTCGGCCAGCCCGCGGCGGGGCAGCCGGCGGGTGAGCAGTACCGGGTGACCTCGGTGCCGCAGCGCCCGCACCATGGTGGCGGCTGCCGGGTGGGCGTACGCCGGTTCCCCGTCGGACTGATCGCTCACCACCACCCCGAACCCGGGCACGCCGTCCTGGGCCGCCAGCCCGGAGAGGGTGACCGCCAGCTCGGCGGGGCGGTTGCGGGTCGGGATCAGCACGTCGACCATCCGGTCGGCGCGGAACCCCTCCGGGGTGCCCGGATCGAGCGGCCGGTTCACGACGGCTTGCTGGACAGTGACGGGTCGGTCTCCCGCTCCTGGCTGTGCGTACGGATCCGCTCGATGATCTGCGACGTGGAGCGGTCCGGCACGTAGCCGAGGGTGCGGACCTGACCGCCCAACCGGCGGACCAGTGGCGCTTCCGGCACCATCTCCGGCGGGTAGTCGCCGCCCTTGACGTACACGTCGGGGCGGACGACCTTGATCAGCGAGGCCGGTGAGTCCTCCTCGAAGACCACCACGTGGTCGACGCAGGAGAGGGCGGCGAGCAGCGCGGCCCGGTCCTCGACCGGGTTCACCGGGCGGTCCGCCCCTTTGAGACGCCGCACGCTCTCGTCGGAGTTCACCGCCACGATCAGCAGATCACCGAGGGTGCGGGCCTGCTCCAGGTAGCGAACGTGGCCTCGGTGCAGCACGTCGAAGCAGCCGTTGGTGAAGACGACCGACCGGCCGCTGTCGCGTTGTGCCTCCACGATGGCCGTCAGCTCGTCCGCGCCGACCACCACGGGGCGGCCGGGGTCCTGCACCGGCTGGTCGAGTGCGGTGAGCAGATCGTCGCGGCGGCACACGCAGGTTCCGGTGTCCGAGACGGTGATGGTGGCGGTGAGTTGAGCGAGCTGGGCGGCGGTCGACAGCGGCGCGCCGGCGGCCAGGGCGAGCGTCATCGCCGCCAGGTACGCGTCGCCGGCCCCGACCGCGTGGCTGGCCGGCACCGGCGTGCTGTGGCTGCGTCGCCGCTCGCCGTCGGCCGCGCCGACCACCGCGCCCTCGGTGTCCAGGGTCACCGCCACCACGTCCGCACCGGTGTGCGCGTGCAGTTCGGCGAGGCGTGACTCGGCCAGCATCGCGCGATCGACGCCCTCGCCGGCCGCCGCGTTCACCGTCACTCCGGTGGCGGTCACGCTGAGCCCGTCGCCGGTCATCGCCACCCGGCTCTCGCCCGGTGTCGGCTCCCCGGTGGGGCCGGTCCGGTCGATCCGGGCCGTGCGGCTCGTCACGTCCAGCTCGGCGGCCGTCGGCTCGGGACCGGCCGGGCCGGGCGTTGCCGGGTCCGGGTTCGTCCGGACCGCAGCGCCGTCACCGCGGGGTTCCTCCGCCCTGGGCGTACGGTCACCCGGCGCGGCGCCTACGGTCAGCTCGGACGGACCGTCGGACGGGTCGCCGTCCGGGTGGTCGAGGTGCAGCTCGGGGCCGGCGCTGCGCCGGGTCGCCCGGGCCAGCAGGCGGGTCGCTTCGGCGAAGCTGGGGGTCACGACGGTCGGGGCGAGGCCGCGCCAGTCCGCGAGGTCGTGCGCGTCCAGCGCAACGGTGGCGAAGCGCTCCCGGTTGGCGACCAGCCAGGCGCGCACCGGCGCGGGCAGTGCGCCGAGCCCGTAGTCGCAGACCACCAGGGTGGGAGCCTCGCCGCCGGCGATGGCGCGCAGCTCCTCCGTGGCGCAGTCCAGGGCGGTGAGCAGCCGCTGCACCCCGTCCGGGTCCAGCGGGTCGTCCGGCTCGCCGGAGTCCTCGCGGAGCAGGATCTGGTTCCCGGCCAGCATCCTCCGCTTCAAGGGTGTCGGCCGGCCGGGCTGGTTGACCGTACGGTCCCAGACTCCCGCCCGGTCCAGGCAGTCGTGCAGTTCGTCGCCGGCCACGTCGGCCCCGACCGGGGCCACCAACACCGCGCGGCCACCGAGCGCGGCGACGTTGACCGCGGTGTTCGCCGCTCCGCCCGCCGCGGAGATCCGGCGGCGGAGGGTGAGCACCGGTGCGGGCGCCTCCCGGCAGAGCCGGTCGGACTCCGCGAACCGCCACTCGTCGAGCATGGCGTCACCGATCACCAGGACCGGGCGTCCCTGCCAGCTTTCCACCACGCTGGCGAGCCGCCGCTGTTCCGCTGCTGCTCCTGCCATGTCGCTCCGGATCCCCCCGGCCCGAGGGGTCAAACCAGGTCGCCGTCGCAGCGCCCACCATGCCGGGGGTTTCGCACCTGGTGTCCCGGGAACGATCCGTAGGTACCCCTCGGAAAGGAGATGCAACGAGATGTCAGCGATGACTCTTCAGGGCAAGCGGATCGCCTTCCTGGCCGCCGACGGGGTGGAGGAGGTCGAGTACGTACAGCCCCGCGAGGCGGTGGAGAAGGCAGGCGCGACCGTCGAGCTGGTCTCCCTCAAATCTGGCTCGATCCAGTCGTTCAACCACCTCGACCATTCGAAGCCGTACGACGTGGACGTCACCGTGGCCGACGCGGACGCCGGTGGCTACGACGCGCTGGTGCTGCCGGGTGGGGTGGCGAATCCGGACTTCCTGCGTACGGACCCGGACGCGGTCCGCTTCGTGCGGGCGTTCTTCGACGCCGGCAAGCCGGTCGGGGTGATCTGCCACGGGCCGTGGACGTTGATCGAGGCGGACGTGGTACGCGGACGGCGGATCACCTCCTGGCCGAGCCTGCGGACCGACCTGACGAATGCCGGGGCGACCTGGGTCGACGAGCCGTGCGTCACCGACCGCGGTCTGGTCAGCAGCCGCAAACCGGACGACCTGCCGGCGTTCTGCGCCAGGATCGTCGAACAGTTCGCCGAAGGTCGCCACTGACGCGTCCGCTCGTCCGGACACCGTTGATCATAGGGTTGGCGGCGATACGATCTTCAGCCCATCCGCCAACCTCATGATCGGCTGGGGAACTCTCCTGGCCCGGGGCATGTTCCTCGTACGCCGGGAAAGAAGTGCGGGTGACCAGCGAAGCCCCAGCCTCACCCGTGCTGAACCGCCGACAGATCCGCCTGCTCATGATCGGCCTGATGACCGGCATGCTGCTCGCGGCGCTCGACCAGACCATCGTCGGTACGGCCCTGCCGACCATCGTCGGCGAGCTGGGCGGAATCAACCACTACTCGTGGGTGGTGACCGCGTACCTGCTCGCCTCGACCGCGTCGACCCCGCTGTACGGCAAGATCTCCGACCTCTACGGTCGCCGTCCGGTCTTCCTCTTCGCGATCGGCGCGTTCCTGGTCGGTTCGCTGCTGGCCGGGCTGTCACAGAACATGACCCAGCTGATCCTCACCCGGGGTATCCAGGGACTGGGCGCCGGCGGCCTGATCACGCTCGCGTTCACCATCATCTCGGACGTGCTCTCGCCGCGGGAACGTGGTCGCTACCAGGGTCTCTTCGGCGCGGTCTTCGGTATCGCCTCGGTGGCCGGCCCGCTGGTCGGCGGGTACTTCGCGGAGACGAACTGGCGGTGGATCTTCTACATCAACGTGCCGCTGGCCCTCGTGGCCATCGTGGTCTGCTACCACGTGATGCGGATGATCCCGTTCGAACACCGGGAGCGCACCGTCGACTGGCTGGGCGCGGCGCTGCTGGTGGCCGGGGTGAGCTCCATCCTGCTGGCGCTGAGCTGGGGTGGCAACGAGTACGCCTGGGGCTCCGGCGTGATCATCGGGCTCATCGTGGCCGGGGCGGTGCTCAGCGCGCTCTTCGTGCTCCAGGAGCGCCGGGTCGCCGAGCCGATCCTGCCGCTGCACCTGTTCCGCCTGCGTACCTTCGCGCTGGCCAACACCGCCATCTTCGTCATCGGCCTGGTGATGTTCGGGTCGATCATCTTCATCCCGCTCTACCTCCAGATCGTCAAGGGCGCCTCGCCGACCCAGAGCGGTCTGCTGATGCTGCCGATGATGGTCGGCATCATCGGCACCTCGATCCTCACGGGCCGGGCCATGACCCGGATCGGGCGGTACAAGTGGTTCCCGGTCGCCGGCTCGGTGGTGCTGGTCGTCGGCATGCTGCTCTTCACCCAGCTGCACGTCGCGACCACGCTCTGGCTGGCCTTCTTCTACATGGTCGTGATCGGCGTCGGGCTGGGGCTCTGCATGCAGTCGCTGATCCTCGCCGTGCAGAACGCCGTCTCCGTCCGGGACCTGGGCGCCGGTACCTCCTCGGCGACCTTCTTCCGGTCGCTCGGCGGTTCGTTCGGGGTTGCCATCCTCGGCACCGTGCTCTCGTCGGGGCTCGCCACCGGGCTGGCCAGCCGGTTGCCCGGCGCGCTCGCCCAGTTGCCCCCCGACCAGCGGGCCGCCGCGGAGGCGGCCGGCGGGACGAGCATCTCGATCAACGACCCGGCGACCATCATGGCGCTGCCCGGCCCCGTGCGTAACGCGATCCAGGACGCGTTCGTGGCGGCGCTGCACCCGGTCTTCCTGACCGCCGGGCTGATCGCGATCGTGGCCGTGCTGGTCACCGTCTTCATGCCGAACGCGCAGCTGCGCGGCGCCGGCCCGCAGGGCGCCACCGGCGGTGTCGACCCGCTCGGCGGCAAGGCGCCGGCGGCCGGCGGCAAACCACTGTCGAAGGAGTCGAAGGAGCAGGCCGCCGCGCAGATGGAGGCCAATTCCCAGACGATGATCTGACCCTCGGCCCGGGCCTGGACCGCGGGCGTGAAGCCGGGCATCGATCCGGGCCCGTGGGCGGGAACCGATCCCGGCCCGTGGCCGGGCGCCGATCCGGGCCCCGACGGGGCGCGGCGGTCACTTGAGGATCAGGCGGTTGGTCTGTTCGAAGACGTCCAGATCGGCGAGGGTCTCCAGGACCGAGGGGGAGAGCGGCGACGGGAACTGCTCCCGGTGGAAGAAGCTGGCGTCGGTGGTCTCGTCGGTCACCTTGGACAGCGTGCCGTCCCACTCCTCGACCCGGAACGCGGTCGTGAAGATCTGGTACGTGTGGCCGTACATGTTGGTGTGCGTCCGGTCGGGGCCGGTGTAGAGGGCGAAGGCGCACACCCGAAGTGCCCGCAGCCCGGTCTCCTCGCGCACCTCGCGTACCGCGCAGTCGGCGATCGACTCACCCAGTTCCATCGCGCCGGCCGGCATCGCCCACTGGCCGTTGTCCGACCGCCGGATCAGCAGAACCCGACCGGCGTTGTCCCGCACCACGGCTCGGGCCCCGACGAACATCAGCGTCCGGTCCCCGGCCAGGGCGCGCAGCTGACCCACGTACGAATCGGCCCAGGAGATGCTCACCCGGACAATCTACGAGTCACGGCCGGGGGTAGGCGGGTTTCCGGGGTTCCCAAGGTGTGACCGGCGACACTAATTTGTCACCCATGCGGAGCACGATGATGGACGCCCCCCTTCAGGTCTCCCGGATCCTCGACCACGGCGCCACCGTGCACGGCACGGCCGAGTCGGTCACGTGGACCGGCGCCGAGCCCCACCGGATGACGTACGCCGAGGTCGGCCGGGACGCCGCCCGCCTCGCCCACGGATTGCGCGCCGAGTGCGGCGTGACCGGCGACGAGCGGGTCGCCACCTTCATGTGGAACAACAACGAGCACCTGATCGCGTACTTCGCGGTGCCGAGCATGGGCGCCGTGCTGCACACGCTGAACATCCGCCTCTTCCCGGACCAGGTCGCCTACATCGCGAACCACGCCGAGGACCGGGTGGTGCTGGTCGACACCACACTGATTCCGCTCCTGGCGCGGTCGATCGGGGCGATGACCACGGTGCGGCACGTGGTCGTGGTCGGTGGCGGCGATCCGGCACCCCTCGTCGAGGCGGCCGGCGACCGGATCGTCGTGCACCGGTGGGACGACCTGCTGGCCGGCCGCCCCGACACGTACGACTGGCCGGAGGTGGACGAGCGGGACGCGGCCGCGCTCTGCTACACGTCCGGCACCACCGGCAACCCGAAGGGCGTGGCGTACTCGCACCGCTCGATCTACCTGCACTCGCTCCAGGTCTGCATGCCGGAGGGGTTCGGCCTCAGCCCGACCGACCGGGAATTGGCCATCGTGCCCATGTTCCACGCGATGTCCTGGGGGCTGCCGTTCGCGGCGTTCCTCTCCGGCGCCTCGTTGCTCATGCCGGACCGCTTCCTCCAGGCCGCGCCGATCGCCGAGATGATCGCCGCCGAGCGGCCCACCCTGGCGGGCGCGGTGCCGACGATCTGGGCCGATCTGCTGAACCACCTGGACACCCACGAGGTGGACGTCTCCTCCTTGAAGGAGGTGATCGTCGGCGGTTCGGCCTGCCCGCCGGCGCTGATGCGCGCCTTCGCCGAGCGGTACGGCATCCAGGTGGTGCACGCCTGGGGCATGACGGAGATGTCGCCGCTGGGTTCGGTCTCCCGGCCGCCCGCCGGGGCGACCGGAGAGGAGGCCTGGCGCTACCGCTACACGCAGGGGCGGATCCCGGCCGGCGTGCAGGCGCGGATCGTCGGGCCGGACGGGAGGCCGATGCCCGCCGACGGCACGTCCGTGGGCGAGCTGGAGGTCCGCGGGCCGTGGGTCACCGCGCGGTACGTCGGCGAGGACGCCCCGGACGAGGAGAAGTTCCGCGGTGGCTGGCTGCGTACCGGCGACGTGGGGATGCTCTCGCCGGACGGCTTCATCACGCTCACCGACCGGGCTAAGGACGTCATCAAGTCGGGTGGGGAGTGGATCTCCTCGGTCGAGTTGGAGAACGCCCTGATGGCGCACCCGGCCGTGCTCGAGGCGTGCGTGGTCGGGGTGCCGGACGAGCGCTGGGACGAACGTCCGCTGGCGACGGTGGTGATCCGGGAGGGCGCTTCGGTCGACGCCGAGGAGCTGCGGGACTTCCTCTCCGCTTCGGTGGCCCGCTGGCAGTTGCCGGAGCGGTGGGCCTTCATCGACGCGGTGCCGAAGACGAGCGTCGGCAAGTTCGACAAGAAGGTCGTCCGTTCGCGGTACGCGGACGGTGAACTCACCGTACGAGAGTTGAGTCCCCAGTAACGTTTCTGCACGGGCCGACGCCTGTCAGAGGGAGTGGACTCTCGCAGACCTGCCTCCCCAGGGGCGGCCCCGGCGTTCGCACCGCGCCGGGGCCGCCCGTTCCACGCGGGGCGACCCGCAATGCCATTATTGCGAAAGTTGTTCGCCTCCGTCCCGATGACGGAGAAATCCGTTCAGCGCAGGTCGTCACTGCTCACTGGTGCTGATCAGCACCTTTCCGACCACCGAGTTCTCCACCGCCTGATGGGCCGCAGCGGCTGCGGACAGCGAATGGTGGTGCAGCGGCAGCCCGGCCTCCGGGCCCACCCGTACCGCCCCCTGGACGACCGCCGCGCAGACGTCGCGGATCGCGTGCGCCTTCGCCGCCTTCGGCTCGGTGTAGACCAGCACGAACTGCCAGCGTGCGTTGGGCGTCATCGAAGGACGGATCGGAACGGTGACCTCGTCGCCGCCCTCGTTGGCGTAGACGCAGATCGCACCGCCGTTGCGCAGCACCTGCGCGTCAGTGGCCGCGTTCGTCGCGGGAGCGACCTCGACGATCGTGTGTACCCCGTCGGGCGCGATCTTGCGGACCTCCTCGACCACGTTCTGCTCGCGGTAGTTGATCACGTGGCTGGCGCCGGCCGCCGCCGCGAGCTGCGCCTTCTCCGCGCTGCTCACCGTGGCGATGACGCACGCGTCGGCCCAGCGGGCCAGCTGGATCGCGGCGTTGCCCACCGCGCCCGCCCCACCCTGCACTAACACCGTGTGGTCGCTGAGCGCGCCGGCGTGCAGCTTCTGGGGCATGTACTCGCCGACGGTCAGGCACCGGTGCGCGGTGAGGAACGGAATGCCGAGGGACGCGCCCAGATCGAACGAGGCGGAACCCAGGCTCACCGCCTGCCGGACCGGAACCACCGTGTACTCGGCGGCGGTGCCCCACGGCCGCTGCCAGGCGGCCTCCCAGATCCAGACCCGCTCGCCGATCAGCTGCTGGTCCACACCCTCGCCGACCGCCTCGACCACCCCGGCGCCGTCCTGCCCGGGGATCTGCCACTCACCCGGTATCGGCCCGTGCCGCCGGGCCTTCCAGTCGGTCGGGTTCACGCCGGAGACGGCAACCCGCACCAGGACCTCACCCGGGCCGGGCTCCGGCACCGGCCGATCGACCAGCTGAAGCACCGACGGGTCGCCGGTGTGCTCGTAAACGATCGCCTTCATCGCCGTCTCCTCCTGACCTGCCCTGTTCCGTAACCCCTGGCCCACCCGCCGCCCCCTGCACCGACCGTAGGCGGTCGGCACTGCCGGGGCGGCGGTTCAAGAGAGCCGCTCCACCACCTCTGGCGTCAGTTCGTCGACCGAGCCGAGCGTCACGGCGGCGAGCTCGGCGGCGTCCTCGTCCAGCGGGTACGACCCGTGCGGGATCGCCACCACCCGCATACCGGCGGCGGCCGCCGAACGCACCCCGTTCGACGAGTCCTCCACGGCGGCGCAGCGCCTGGGATCGAACCCCAGCCGCTCCGCCACGGCGAGGTAGACGTCCGGCGCCGGCTTGCCCCGGGCGGTCTCCTCGGTGGAGAGCGTCGTGCGGAACGAGCCGGTCAGCCCGGTCGCCGCGAGCGTCGCGGCGATCAGCCGGGTCGGTGAGGAACTCGCCAACCCCAGCGGCCAGCGCGCGGCCACCCGGCGTACCACCTCGTCGGCGTCGTCGATCAGCGGTACGCGCTCCGCGTACCGCCGGGTCATCTCGTCGATCACCTCGGTGGCCACCTGCTCGGCCGTACGGGACACACCCAGCTCGTCGCTCAGGTAGCGGGCCCACTCGCCGGTGCTCATCCCCATCAGCCGGCGCTGACTGTCCGGCTGCCAGGTGCCGCCGTGTGTCGCCACGTACGCCCGCCGAACCTCCTCCCAGACCGGCTCCGAGTCCACGATCACGCCGTCCAGGTCGAAGATCACTGCGTCCACCACGCCCCCATCCTGCCCGATCGTCGTTGATCGGCAAGCCAGGTGTGCCGAGCGTCCCCGACCGCGCGTGGTCTTGCACGGCCGGGCGACCACGAAGGCCGGACGCCTGCCGGGAGCCCGCACCTTCGACGACCTGACGCCTCGGCGAGCCCGCCCCTCCGACGGCCCGACCCTGGGCACCGGCACCGGCACCGGCACCGGGCCGGGCGAGCGATCAGCCCGCCAGCGCCGGCAGGCCGATCGGATTTTCCGGCGGCAGGACCGAATGACAGGCGCCGGCGATCGGGTGCAGCAGCTCGCACAACCGCTCGACACGGTCCGCGCCGAGGACGCGCCAGGGCCGGGCGGCCGCGGCGTCGGTCGCGTCCTCGACCGCCCGGAACGCGGCGTGGCCCCGCTCGGTGGGCTGCCCCTCCGGCGTGAGCCAACCCCGCTCGGTCAGCCGCTCGCGGGCGGCCTGCCACTGTTCCTCGGTCCAGCCTCGTCCGAGCAGGTTCTGCGCGGGCATGTCGACCGCGACCCGCCAGGCCAGCGTCTCCACCGGATCGAGGTCGGCGGCGACGAGCGCGGCTATGTGCCCGTCGCCCCGGTGTTCCCGCAGGGTGGTGGCGGCCTGCCAGAGCCGGGCCAGCGGGTACTCGCCGGCCGGCAGGGCGGCGTTGGCGGCGCCGAGCACCCGGCCACCGGGCTCCACCTCGCCGGCCGCCTCCTCGAGCAGGTCAGCGGCCTCGACCAGATGCGTCTCGGGCAGCTCGTACGTAAACTCCGCCAGCGCCTGCACCGCACCGGTGAGCCGGGCCCGCAATGCCTCCTGCGGGGTGGCCAGCCGCCATACGGCGGGCAGCGCCCGGCTCACCATCGGTGGGGCGAACGTGTAGAACGCGGCGATCACCGGGGCGGCGGCGGTCGCGCCGAGCGGAGCGGCCCGGCCGGCGAAGTAGCCCCGCCAGTACCCGCGAAGCCCGGCCGCTTCGTACGCGGCTCGTGATCGCGGATGGAAGTAGGTGACCGCGTGTACCGGTTCGTAGTGCCGCCACATGAGCCGAGCGGTCGGCCCGGGGCCGTCCAGCGCCGTCACGGGTACCTCCACGTCGCGTCCGGGTCACCCCGGGCGTGAGTGCCCAGGGTGATCCGGAACCTACTGGACGTGAGGAAGGGGCTGGAAGACCTCTGTGGGGAACTGCACCGCCACTAGCTGACGGATCGGGACGAACCGGAATGCCGCCCGGCTACTGCGCGGCCAGGACGTCGACCACGAAGCGCAGCGGACCGGAGACGCCGTTGGCGGCGTCGTCGCCGTACGCCAGCTCGGAGGGGATGTCGAGCTGCACCCGGCTGCCCACGTTGACCCCGACGAGGCCCTGGTCCCAGCCGGGGATGACCTGGCCGACGCCGATCGGGAAGCTCGCGGGCTCGCCCCGGCTCCAGGAGGAGTCGAACTCCTTGCCGTCCTTGTACAGCACGCCCACGTAGTTCGTGGTGATCGTCTGGCCGGCCTTGACCGCCGGCCCGGTGCCCTTGATCAGCGGGGTGACGGTGAGCTTCTTCAGCTCGCCCTTGCCGGCGGTGACCTTCGGCGCGGTGCCCAGGGCCGGGTCAGCGCCCTCGGGCAGCTGCGGGGCGCCGGGGGTGGCGGGGGCCTGCTCGCCTTCGGCGGCCGCGGACGGGGTGGCCCCGGCCTGCGGGGCGGACTTGTCGTCGCCTCCGGGGTTGACGAGCACGAAGACGGTGACCAGCACCGCGACCACGGCCAGGGCGGCAAGCCCGCCGAGCCACGCCTGCCGGCGGCGCTTCGCCTCAGCCGCCTTCTGCGCGGCCAGCTGAGCAGCCAGCCGCCGCTCCGTTTTCGACCGGTTCTGGGTCCGCTCGCTCACTCGTCGACTCCCTGGGAAGAGGTGGGTGGCCGGCACCGGTGCCGGGGGGACAGCCGACGCACACGGTACCCGCCCCAACGCCATCCGTGCCCACCCCGGAGTCGACAGATCGGCCCGCGGGCAGCGCTCAGGCGGTCTTGCGGGTGGTCTTCTTGGCCGCGGCCTTCTTGGGCGCGGCCTTCTTCTCGGCCCCGGCGGCCTTCTTCGGCGCCGCCTTCTTGGCCGCCGCCTTCTTCGGGGCGGCCTTCTTCTCGGCGGTCTTCTTCGCCGGTGCCTTGGCGGCCTTCTTCTCCGCCGCCTTCTTCTGCGCCGAGCGGGCCGCCGAGATCGGAGTCGGCTCCGCAGCCCGCCCGCCACCCGCCGGTTCACCACGCGCCGAACGGGCCCGCTCCACGGAGGCCTTCAACGCGGCCATCAGGTCCACCGCGGCGGCGGGAGCCTCCTCGACCTCCTCCGGCTGGACCACCTCCCGGCCCTCCACCTTGGCGTCGATGACCTCCTGCAACGCCGCGCGGTAGTCGTCGGTGAACACGTCCGGCTCGAAGTCGCCGGTCATCGAGTCGATCAGCGAGCTGGCCATCGCCAGCTCCGGGGGGCGGACCTTGAGATCCTCGTCGAGGAAACCGAAATCGGGCCGGCGCACCTCGTCCGGCCAGAGCATGGTGTTGAGCAGCAGCACACCCTCACGTACGCGCAGGGTGGCGAGCTGTTCCCGCTGGCGCAGCGCCACCTTGACGATGGCCACCCGCTCCGAGTCGAGCAGCGCGTCACGCAGCAGCACGTACGGCTTGGTAGCCGAACCGTCCGGCTCGAGGAAGTACGCCTTGTTGTAGAGGATCGGGTCGACCTGGTCGGCCGGTACGAACTCCAGCACGTCGATCGCACGGGACGTGCTCAGCGGCAGGTCGGCGAAGTCCTCGTCGGTGAGGATCACCATCTCGCCGCCGCCGATGTCGTACCCCTTGGCGATGTCGTCGTAGGTGACCTCTTCACCGTCGATCGAGCAGGTGCGCTTGTACTTGATCCGTCCGCCGTCCTCCCGGTGCACCTGGTGGAAGCGGATGTCCTTCTCCTCGGTGGCGGAGTAGAGCTTGACCGCGATCGAGACCAGCCCGAACGAGACCGCTCCTTTCCAGATGGCCCGCATGTCGGCTCCTCTCCCCGGTAAAGCTCAGGATCGCAAAGGATCGAAGCGGGCGCGAGGACTTCCGCCGCGAACTACAGTCAGAAGGTGCCCGGCGCGCCTCTGAAGCCGATGCTCGCGATGACCGGGCAGCTCCCGGCGGGTGCCGGCTGGGCGTACGAGTTCAAATGGGACGGCGTCCGAGCACTCGCCGACATCTCCGGCGGCCGGCAGCACCTGTACGCGCGCTCCGGCGTGGAGATCACCGTGGCGTACCCGGAGCTGGCCACGCTGCGCGAGCAGGTGGACGACGCGCTGCTCGACGGCGAGGTGGTGTTGCTCGGCGAGTCGGGGCAGCCCTCGTTCACCGCGCTCGCCGAGCGGATGCACGTACGGGACCGGAACAAGGCCGCTCGTCTGGCGGCGGTCATGCCGGTGACCTACATGATCTTCGACCTGCTCCGCCACGACGGCGAGGACCTGACGGGCTGGCCGTACGAACGCCGCCGTGCGGCCCTGGACGGCCTCGGCCTGGGCGGGGCCCGCTGGGCCGTGCCGCCGGTCTTCTCCGACGGCCCGGCCACCTATCAGGCGGCCGGCGAGCACGGTCTGGAGGGGGTGATGGCCAAACGGCTGGGTGCCGTCTACCGGGCCGGGGTGCGCTCGCCGGACTGGGTGAAGGTCAAGCTGGAGGTGACCGGGGACTTCGTCATCGGTGGATGGCGCCCGGGGGCGCGGAAGATCGGCGGACTGCTCGTCGGGGTTCCTCGCCCGGACGGACGGCTCACCTACCGTGGCCGGGTCGGCGGTGGGATCGGGGCCGGCCTGGAACGACAACTCCTCGCCGAGTTGGAGCCGCTGCGCACGCCGGACCCCCCATTCGTCGGGGACGTGCCCCGCGAGGATGCGCGCGGCGCGATCTGGGTAACACCACGGGTCGTGGTGGAGGTGAAGTACGGCCAGCGCACCCCGGACGGGCGGCTGCGCTTCCCGCGGGTGCTCCGGCTCCGACCGGACAAGCCGGCCGAGGAGGTAGACGATGCCAGCTGAGCGGCTGCGGGTGGACGTCGAGGGACGCGCGCTGGAGTTGTCCAACCTGGACAAGGTGCTCTACCCGGCCGCCGGGTTCACCAAGGGCGAGGTGATCGACTACTACACGCGGATCGCCCCCGTGCTCCTGCCGCACCTGCGGGACCGGGCGCTGACCCGCATCCGCTTCCCCAACGGCGTCGAAGGGGGTTCGTTCTTCGAGAAGAACGCCCCGGCCGCCACTCCCGGCTGGGTGCGTACGGAGACACTGCCCGCGCCCGGGTCGAGCAAGGGACGGGAGACCATCGACTACGTGGTCGCCGACGACCTGCCCACCCTGGTCTGGCTGGCCAACCTCGCCGCGCTGGAACTGCACACACCGCAGTGGAAGGTCGGCGAGCACCCGGACATGATGGTCGTCGACCTCGATCCGGGAGCGCCGGCGGCGTTGAAACAGTGCTGCCAGGTGGCGCTGTCGATGCGCGACCGCCTGGCCCAGGACGGCATTGACAGCTACCCCAAGACGTCCGGCAAGAAGGGCATGCAACTCTGCTGCCCGATCGCCGGCACGCAATCGTCGGACGACGTGTCGGCGTACGCGAAGCGGATCGCCCAGGAGTTGGAGCGGGCGCAGCCGAAGGTCGTCGTGTCGAAGATGGCGAAGAACCTGCGGCCCGGGAAGGTCTTCATCGACTGGAGCCAGAACAACGCGGCGAAGACCACTGTCGCTCCCTACTCGTTGCGGGCCCAGTCGGTCCCCTCGGTGTCGACGCCGCTGACCTGGGACGAGGTCGAGGCGGGCGCGGCCGGTAAGCGGCCGGCGGCGAAGCCGTACACGGCGGACGAGGTGCTCAGGCGGGTGGACAAGTCCGGTGACCTGCTGGCCCCACTGCTCGACGGCGGTCCCGAACTGCCCGACACCTGAGTCACCCAGCGTGACGTCGACCCAAAGTGACGCGGCGTGACCCGACGTGGCGCGGACTGGTACCGCACTTCGCCGCTTTGCTCTGCACCCTCATATGCGCCACCGTCTGGACCTGCGGATATGGGATCGCCCGGCACCAGCACCGATCCTAGGGGCGATCACTAAACGTGGCTGGTGCGTATACGGGTGCAGAGCAAAGCGTCTGGATTGGGTGGGCCGTGGGCGGCGTCGAAGTCGCGCTCGGTGATGGGATCGCGCCCGGTGAAGGGCTCGCGCTGGGCCGTGAATCCGGTTGACACCTGAACCGCTCGCGTCGCCTACTGCCACCGGGCGCGTGGTCGGCGCGGCCTTCCCAACCGGTGAGAAGGACACGTGGAACCGATGGACACCCTCAGCTGGGGTGAGCTCGACGAGGAACACCTCGCGGCGCTGACCGGGCTGGCCGAGGCCTGCCTCGCGGTCGACGGCGGCCTGCCGTTGTTCGCCCGACCTCCGCTGCTGCGGGCGCGCCTGCTCAAGTCGTACACGCTCGGCGCCTGGCACGACGGTCAGCTCGTCGCCGCGGTCGGCGTCGGAGACAGCGCGCCGCCGAGCGCCGGTCCGCAGGGACCGGCCACCGCCACCGGGCTCGTGCACCCGCGGTGGCGCGGTCGAGGACTCGGCACCCGGCTGATCAGCTGGGCCGACCAGCGGGCCGGCCACGCCGACCTGCTGCTGACCACCGAGACGTGGAGCGCCGCCGCGGAGCGGCTCTTCACGGCCCACGGCTTGCACCGGACCTTCTCCGAGTCGGTGCTGCGACACCACCTCGACGTCGTGCCCGCCGTTCCGCTGCCCGAGACGGTGGTGACCGAGCCGGTGACCGCCGAATCCGGTGCGGATCGCTTCGCCACCTACTGTGCGGCGTTCACCGACCGGCCGGGCTTCGTGGCGCCCGAGGCCGACGAGTGGCTGGGGGAGTTGCGCGAGGACGACGAATACCGGCCGGACCTGTCCCTGCTGGCCCGAGGCCCGGACGGAGAGGCCGTCGGCTTCGTCAACGTCGTCGGCGCCTGGATCGACCAGGTCGGGGTGGTACCGGCGTGGCGGAAACGGCGGGTCGGGGCGTACCTGGTGGCGAGCGTGCTGCGGTCGCTCGCCGCCGAGGGGGCCCGCGAGGCCTGGCTCTGCGTCAACGACGACAACCCGGCCGGCGAGCTGTACCGACGGCTGGGCTTCGCCGACGCCGGCCGGCGAGCCCGTTACCTGCTCCGCCGCGCCTGAGGCGAGCGTGAACGGGCGCGGGTGCGCCGCCCCAGAAGACCGCCGGCCCGGCGCCCACGCGGGGTGGACGCCGGGCCGGCGGCAGAGCAGTCGAACGTTACCGAGGCTCAGTCGCGGCCGAAGACCTTCCGGCTGGTTCCCAGCTGCAGGAAGACCGTCTCGCCGGTCGCGTCCTGGAGCGCGTCGTTGTCGGTGACCGCGTACACCTGGCCGTTGCCGGCCACGGTCAGACCCTCGAGCTTCTCCTGCGTCCACCCGTTCGTCGCGCGCAGCGCGGGCAGCACGTCGAGCGCGAGGGTCTTCGGCAGTACGCGCAGCGGGCCGGGTGCCGCCGCCGAGTCGGGCATCGGCACGGTGTAGACCCGCTTCAGGGCGGCGGCAGGGCCGTTCAGCTTGTCCCGCTCGATCACCGCGAGCCGGTCACCGACCACCGTGATCTCGGAGAGGCCGACCCAGTCTGCCGGCACGTCCGTGCTGTTCAACTGGTAACCGAACCAGCTCCAGGTGCCGGCCGCGACGTCGTACCGGCCGAGCCGGACGATGCCGGCCGGATCGGTGGAGAGCTCACGCTGCACGGCCACCCAGACGATCTCCCGGCCGCGCCGGTCGGTCGTGGCGGTGACCCCTTCCAGGCCCTGCTTGCCGAGCCCGGCGGCGACGTCCGCCGGCAGCGGGACGACCTGGCGGGTGACCCCGGCGGCGTCCAGGCGGACCAGTGCGTTCTCCGGACCGGTGGCACCCTCGACGGCGAGCCAGTAGCCGCCCTGCGGACGGGCGAAGATGCCCTCGGCGTCGTAGCCGACCGGCTTGCCGGCGGTGTCCTTGACGGGCAGCGCGCCGCTGATGACGGCCGGCGAGTGCCTCACGTCGACGGTCAGGATGCGGGTTTGCGAGTACGCCGCGTCGGTGACGCTGACGAGCTGGTTCGGCTCACCGGGGACGGCGCTCAGGGCGCCGAGGGCACCCCAGCCGATCGGCGTGCCCTGCTCGTCCGAGGCCGACACGATGCTCGGGAACGCGGGCGTGCCCTTGCCCAGCTGGTAGAGGGAGACCGAGGCCCGGACGTTGACCGAGGCGTCGTCCTCCTCGCTGGAGATGGCGAACAGCCCCCGAGACGGGATGGGCAGCAGCCCTTCCGGCCCGTTGGTGGACGGCAGCACCTGCTTGAAGACCGGCTTGGTCGGGTTGCCGAGGTCGTAGACGGCGACGAAGTTGCTCCGCTCCGAACCCACGAAGCCGTACCGCACGCCGTCGTACTCGGCGACCGCCACGCCCTCCGGCTCGGTGCCCTTCTTGCCGGCGCGGTCCTCGTTGTGCAGGCCGTACGTCGCGGCGAGCCGTTCGAACGTGTTGCCCGCGTCCCAGGCGACCTTGCCGGTGCGGCTGTCGAAGACGGTCCAGCCCCGGGTGCCGCCCTTCCAGTCGCCCTCGTTGGCCGTCGCGAGGTAGCGGTCGTCGATCCAGGCCACCGCGTCCGGCTCCCGCGGCACGTCGGTGATCGTGCCGGTCAGGTCGATGACGCCGTCCTTCTTGGTGTCGACCCCGCTGATCGTCGCGGTACCCGCACTGAACACGTTGTTGATCCGACCGCTCGGCAGGTCGATCAGTGCGACGCCGTTGTTCTCCTGCAGCGTCACCGCCAGCTCGTTGCGGCTGTTGATGGAGACGTACTCCGGCTCCGGATCGATGGGCGCGGTGAGGCCGGCCTTGACGAGGGCGGGCAGCGCCTGGCCGTCCGGACCGGTCAGCGGCACCGGCCGCACCCGCCATCCGGCCGGGTTCACGCCGGTCAGGTCGACGATCTGCACGAAACCGCCGGGGAGCTGAGGCAGGTCGCCCTCCTCGCCGCCGGGCGGGGTGGCCTCCTCGTCGCGCTCGTTCTCGATGGCGATCGCGGCGTACCGCTGGTCCTTGCTGATGGCGATGGAGTCGGGTTGGCCGCCGAGGTCGAAGCTGCGAACCCGCTTACGGGTGGCCAACTCGACCACGTCCAGTCGCCCGGACGGCTCGGTGTAGCTGCGGCTGGTGTTCACCACCACGAGCACGTACTTGCCGACCACGGCGACCGAGGTCGGCTCGTCCTCCGCGTCACCGAGCTGCGACAGGGAAAGAGTGCCGAGGCCCAGGGGCTTGTCGGCCCGGGAGATGTCGAGGAAACCGATCCGGCGTCCGAGGGCGTCGGTGTAGATCAGGGTGCGCCCGTCCTCGCTGACCGCCGAGATCTCGGCGACGGTGGGAGACGTGGGGTCCTCACCGGCGGGGCGGTTCTGGAAGACGGGGTAGGTGGCGACCCGGTCAAAGGCGAGAGGCTTGCCCGGGTGGTGGTTACCGCCGGCCGAGGCGGGGGTGGCGCCGGTCAGGCTGGCGGCGGCGACACCGGCTGCGGTCAGCGCGGTGAAGGCTCTTCTCAGGGTCAAAGGACTTCCTCCGTAAGGTCGTGCCCGGTCGGAGGCTGGCACCCTTCGGGGAGCATCAGCTTGCGTGCACGTGAACAGTCGACGAAGGGCGCGCAGCATCCACGCCGCCGCCAACCGGCGCGCCGCGGACAACCTTTCCCGGCGTTGATGCGTGGTAGGGGCGTGACCGACCAAGAAGAAGCGATGTCCACGGCGGATCGGTCGTACGTGGCGTTCGTCGAGGTGGCCTGGCGGCGACACATCCGGCTCGCCATGCTGCTGACCGGCGATCGCTGGCGGGCCGAGGAGCTGCTCCAGGACAGCCTGGTGAAGGTGTACGAGCGGTGGCGGCGGCTGTCCCGGCTCGACGACCCGCACGCCTACCTGCGTCGCGCCCTGGTCAACAACCACACGTCCGGCTGGCGGCGGCGTCGCCGGGAGAACCTCGTGGCGGACGTCCCCGACCGGGCCGCTCCGGCCGGCGAAGTCGGCCCCGACGCCCTCGTCCTGCGCGGGGCGCTCATGTCGCTCCCGGCGAAGCAGCGCGCGGTCGTGGTGCTGCGCCACTACGAGGACCTGACCGAGCGTGAGGTCGCCCGGGTGCTGGGTTGCTCGCTCGGCACGGTCAAGAGCCAGAACGCCAAGGCGCTGGACAAGCTCCGCCACCTACTCGATGAATCCTCCTACGCGGTAAGCAGGTGATCAGTCATGAACACACTCGATGAGCAGCTCGCCCACCGACTGCACGACATCGTCGACGGCGAACCGGACTCCGTACCTCCGATGGAAGCGCTGCTCGGCCAGGGCCGGCGGGCGCGGCGGCGCCGGAACACCGTGATGGCCGGCGCGACGTGCGCGTTCCTGGCACTCGGGGCCGCCACGGCGGTGACCGTGGCGACGGTGCCCACGTCGGACCGCCCTGCGGTCACCGCCGAGGGCGTGTCGCAGCCGACCTCGCCTGGGATGAAGCTGGTCTCGGCGGTCACCGCCAGCGAGAACATCAGTTACCGGATGCGGCTGACCCAGACGGGCGGCGGCCAGAAGTACGAGGGGGCGTTCGACCCGAGGACCGCCACCGGGTACGTGCGTGCCCCGAAGGACGACTCGGTCATGGTCGAGCTGCTGATCAACGGCACCCGGTACGAGGGCGGCGAACGACCGCAGGGCCCGCTGCCGGCCGACAAGGGCCCCGGTGAGACGTACGGCCGCTACGGTCAGTACCCGGGCAAGTACGACCGGCTGTCCTTCTTCGCCGACGGGAACGACGTCCTGGGTGCCGCCTCACCCGACCCGGCGGCCCTCTTCACGGCGTTGAAGCGGGCGGACGCGACGATCACCGAGAACCCGGACGGCACGCTGCACTTCGAGTATGCGACCGAGTCCACGGCTGGATCGACGAGCGCCTCCGGCGAGGTCACGCTCGACGCCGACGGCCGGATCGCGACAGTGGTGCTGGACAGCACCTGGCGGTCCACGGCGAAGGGCCGGCTCGACACCGGCAACTCCACCGCGACGCTCGAACTCTTCGACTACGGCGTCGAGGTGAAGGTGGAGCGTCCCGCCGACGTCGTCAAGGTCAAGCAGTAGTCCCTCCTACCTGAGCTGCCCGCGGCCCGACGGTCGCGGGCAGCTCACGCTCTTGGTGATTCGTCGACAACGGGGTGAGCCCGGGTGCCGCGCCGACCGGCGCGTCGGTGGCTAAGGTGGGGCGCACCGGCAGGGAGGAGCGTCCACGATGACCGCCAGCACCCCCGTGACCACCGTTCGGCAGGCTCCGCACGACGCCGACCGGCCGATGCTCAGCTACCTCGACGAGGCGACCGGCGCGCGGATCGACCTGACCGCGACGCAGCTCGGTGAATGGGCGGCACGCAGCGCTGGCCTGCTGCGCGACGGCTGCGGGCTTGCGCCCGGTAGCCGGGTGGCGGTGCTGCTGCCGCCGCACTGGCGTACCGCCGCCGTGCTGCTGGGCGCCTGGTCGGTCGGGATGTCGGTGTCCTACCGGCCACGGGCCCTCGCCGGCCTTCCGGTGCTCGAACCGGGCGGTGACCGGCCGTACGACGCGGTGTTCGTGACCCCGGAGCGCCTCGACGACTGGCTGGAGGACGTGCCGGACGGGACGCACCGCTACCTGGTCGGCACCGGGCCGGAGCCGTTGGCCGACGTGCCGGTGGGTTTCCTCGACTGGTCCACCGAGGTGCTGCGGCACTCGGGCACCACGCCCAACTACACCGAGATCCGCCCGTCCGACCCGGCGAGTCCGGACGGCACCACGTACGGCGAGTGGGGCGGGCTCGCACGGGAGATGGCCGAGATGTGGGGCCTGGGCGTCGGCGACCGGCTGCTGGTCGACGCGGCCGAGCACGAACAGCCACTCAAGTGGCTGCTCGCCCCGCTCTCCGTCGGAGCGTCCGTGCTGATCTGCGCGAACCTGGACCGGTCCACGCTCGACGCCCGCATCGTCGCCGAGCAGGTCACCCGAGTGCTCTGACCGCCTGACGGCCTGCCGGATCGGGCTCCGGCTTCGGCTCCGCTTCGGCGGCATGGCGGAGCCGCGTGCCGCCCCCGGGCCGCCGGAGTCAACGACGCGCGTCACAGCCGAACCGCCTTCCTGGCTCCTGGGCGCTGTGAAAGGCTCCGTTCATGGGTAGCGCACTGGTATTGGCCGGCGGCGGAGTCGCCGGCATCGCCTGGGAACTCGGGGTCCTGCGCGGCCTCGCCGACGCCGATCCGGCGCTCGCCGACCGGATCCTCGCCGCCGACCTGGTGGTGGGCACCTCGGCCGGTTCGGCGGTCGCCGCGCAGATCACCAGCGGCACCCCGCTCGACGACCTGTACGCGGCTCAGCTGCGCGCGGAGACCGCGGAGATCGAGGTGGACGTCGACACGGAGAAGCTCTTCGGCGAGTACGGCGCGGTGCTGACCGGCATCTCCGATCCGGCGGAGGCCCGCCGCCGCCTGGGTGCGCTCGCACTCGCCGCGCAGAACGTGGACCCTGCTGCTCGACTCGCCGCGATCGACGCCCGGCTCCCGGTCAAGGCCTGGCCGAGTCGGGACGTACGGCTGCCCGCCGTCGACGCCGAGAGCGGTGAGGTGACCGTCTTCACCGGCGACTCCGGGGTGTCCCTGCGCGATGCGGTGGCCGCCAGCTGCGCGGTGCCCGGCATCTGGCCGCCCGTGGCGATCGGCGACCGCCACTACATCGACGGCGGGGTGCGCTCGATGACCAATGCCGACCTCGCCGCCGGTGCCGACCGGGTGCTGATCATCCAGCCCATCCTGGAGGGCACCCCGCAGCCGTGGGGCAACCTCGACGACGAGATCGCCAAGCTTGCCCCGGCCAAGGTGCACGTGATCAGCGCCGACCAGGCCTCCGTCGACGCGTTCGGCACCAACGCCCTGTCACCCGCGACCCGGGGTCCGGCTGCCCAGGCGGGCCGGGCCGTCGGCGCCGCCCACGCCGAGGCAGTCGCCGCAATCTGGAGCTGATCCGCTACCGGCGCTGAACCGCTCGACCGACTCGGCTGGCAGACAAGTCGGGGTGTCCGGCTCGGGCTGGACACCCCGACTTCAAGGAAGCCGAGTCGATCAAGCAGGCAGCTGGCGGGCGGTCGCGGTTCGTTACCGGGCGTCGGCCTCCTCGGAGAGGTCCTCGCCGTAGGCGTACCAGCTCGTGCCGAGCTTCGGCCCCCACTCGACGGTCAGCGCCGGCTCGGGCTCATCGTCCGGCTCACGCAGCGGGAGGCCCGCGTTGAGCAGCGGCTGCCACTCCACGGTCAGGAAGGGCTCGGTCATGACCACGCCCTCTCCGCGACGAGCGGGTCGTTCGACAGCTCAGGCGGCACCGTCTCCTCGGCCGGAGCCAGACCCCGCGTGTGCTGCGGCACGAAGACGGGATCGGGCGGAGCCGCTCGATGGTGCTGCGGATGCCGGTCCTGGTAGTCCAGAGCAGCCTGGACCAGCTCCGGCTCGGAGAACCGGGGTCCCCAGAAGGCGGCGTTGATCGGCAGCCCTTCCGTGCTGTCGTAACCGATCGGGAAGGTCACCATGGGCCAGGTGAGCGCGTTGGGGAGCTGGTAGAAGCTGCGGTAGTTGCGGAGCTGGGTGCCGCCGAACCGGGGCCCGATCTGCGCGCCCATCGGCAGCACGAGCATGAAGTCGACGCCGGCCTCGTCGAGCGCCCGCTGGTAGTTGGCCTGCAGCGTACGGCGGCGGCGTTCGCCCTCGTCACGCACGGCGGTGGGGATCGCGCCGGCGATCGCCGCGGCCTCGGCGAGGTCGCCGAACTGCCGGGTCAACGCGGGGGCGTTCTCGGGGTGCGACTCGGCGAACGCCTGGATCGCCTGCCAGTAGCGGATCTCGTACCGGTTCGGATTGAGCAGCGCCGTGGCGGGCGACACCACACTGCCGTCGGGCAGCGGGAGACGTTCGGTGGTGCGGAAGTACGGGTCGTTCGCCGCCACGGTGACGTCGAGGCCGGGGAACTCCCTGACCGTGGCTCCCAGGGCGGCCAGCTCGGCCTTGAACCGTTCAAAGGCGGCCCGGTAGTCGCCGTCGTACGTCTCTGCGGGCGGGACCCCCGTGCCGCCTCGGGTCATCCAGTCGGTCTCTGGGATGCCGATGGTCGTACCAGCCAGGGGGCGACCGCCACGCCGCGCGGCCACCGGCAGCGCGGGGAACGGGTCCGGGGCGGAGAGGGTGAGCGGGTCGGACGCGGGGTCCGGTCCGAGGACGGCGGCCAGCACGAGCGACGCGTCCCGGATCGAACGGGTGATCGGCCCGAGCACGTCGTAGCCCGGCGAGAGCGGCATCGTCCCGGCGGTGGAGACGAGGCCCAGCGAGGGCTTGATGGCGCTCGCGCCGTTCGCCGCCGCCGGCATGATGATGGAGCCTCCGGTCTCCTCACCGATCGTGGCCGCAGCCAGTCGAGCCACGGCGGCCACCCCGGATCCCTGGCTCGACCCGCCGGGGATGAAGCGTGGGTTCCAGGCGTTGCCGGCGAACGTGCCGGCGATGCTGCCGGAGAACGCCGAGGCGATGGTGTGGCCGATGATCACCGCACCCTGGGCGCGCAGTCGCGCCACGATGGTCGCGTCGCGGCGCGACAGGTTCCCGTCGTACGCGTGGGTGCCGTTCTTCGCCTCCAGCCCCTTGACCGCGATCGAGTCCTTGATTCCGAAGGGAATGCCACACAGCAGGGGCGACCGCCGGCCGTGGCGGAGCAGCCTGTCCGCCGCCGCGGCCTGGGCGAGGGCACCCTCCCGGTCGATCCGGACGAACGCGTTGTACCCGCCGTTGTCGCCGTAGACCTCGAACGGGCCGTTCAGCCGGTCGATGCGGTCGAGGTAGGCCTCGGTCAGCTCGACCGAGGTCACCTTCCGGGCCCGCAGCAGGACGATCAGCTCACTGAGCTCGTAGTCCACGATCCGCGACCGGCGCGGGATCCGGCCGACCGGCGGCAGCTGCGTGAGCAGGTCCGGAGTGGAGTCAGGGGCGGCTGCGGCCGGTTGTGCGGTGACGAGGCCGGCCACCGTCGCACCGGCCGCCGCGGCACCGCCGCCGAGCAGGAACCGGCGGCTGACGCCCGGCCGGGCGCCTTCCGTTGTGGTCGGTGTCGCGGTGGCATCAGTGCTGTTGCCCATGAAGGCTCCCGTCTGCCAGGAGGGCGGGCGCGTGGGATCACCCGAAACGTCGAGCCGGCGCTGCTGGAAGGGATCGTCACGCGCGAGCGGTCGCATCGATGTTGCCAACTGCATCCGGCTGGGTAAACCGGACCTTCACCGGGTTGTGGGCGACGCCGATCTTCGCTACGGGCGTTCCTCCCGCCCGTCCGGGTGCCTCTTCGAAAGCGTTCCCCGGCTGCCTTTCGTTACATCGACGTCAGCCCCTTGAGCAGGGCTTTTGCCGACGCTCTTGACGTGGTCTCATACCGGACAGACGACGCCATCGACCTGGTCGTGGCAACCCCGCGTCGATGCCGCACCGCTTCCATCCCCTGAAAGGTGCACCGATGAGCAGGAGACCGATCTTCCGACTGGCGGTCCTCACCGCCTCCGCCGCGACGTTCCTCGCGTCCGGCGGTGCCTACAGCGCGGTGGCGGCGGCACCCGTGACCGTCTCCCCGGGCGGCGCGGTGTGTGAGCCGGGCACCGACGCGTCCAGCGTGGCCCGGGTCGCCGAGGGCGCCACCGCGCAGGAGCCGGAGCTGTACTCGAAGAACGAGGCGAACGCGTACGGGGTCATCAAGGACTCGCCGCGCCTGCCCAACGGCAGCGTCACCATCCCCACGGTCTTCCACATGATCTCCGACCACCCGCTGAGCTCGGCGGAGACGGCCCGCTGGAACACGATGATCGAGGACCAGATGGAGGTGCTGAACGACTCATACGCCGGCCGCACCGCGCCGGACGCCTCCGACACGCCGTTCCGGTTCTCGCTGGTCGACACGACGTGGACGGTGAACAGCGACTGGTACACCGTCGTGCCGGGCAAGAACGAGCGGGACATGAAGAAGGCGCTCTACACCGGAGACGCCCGCACCCTGAACGTGTACGCGGCCAACATCGGCGGCGGGCTCCTCGGCTGGGCGTACTTCCCGAAGGGCTACAACAACGGCCGCGACTACATCGACGGCGTGGTGATGCTCGACGAGTCGATGCCGGGCGGCACGGCGGGCAAGTACTCCCTCGGTGACACGCTGACGCACGAGGTCGGGCACTGGCTGATGCTGGAGCACACCTTCGCGCACGGGTGCTCCGCGTCCGGTGACTTCGTGGCGGACACTCCGCGGGAGGCGGCGCCCCAGTTCGACTGCCCGGTGGGCGCCGACACCTGCACCGCGCCCGGCCTGGACCCGATCCACAACTTCATGGACTACACGCAGGACTCCTGCATGAACATGTTCACGCCGGGTCAGGCGGACCGGATGAGCGACGCCTGGGTCGCCTTCCGGGCCGGCGGCGGCAAGAGCTGATCAAAACTAGCGGGGTTGACGGGCCGCGGCACGGCGGCCCGTCAACCCGCCACCCAGGCCCCACGCCGCTCGATCCCAGTCGGGCCGCGGTGGGCAACACGCGCTAGTCGAACGAGGGCAGCGAGGGGCCGAGGACGTCGTCGGCGTCCACGATGGTGTACGCGTACCCCTGCTCGGCGAGGAAGCGCTGCCGGTGCGCGGCGTACTCGGTGTCGATGGTGTCCCGGGAGACCACCGTGTAGAAGTGCGCCTGCCGGCCGTCGGCCTTCGGGCGGAGCACCCGGCCGAGCCGCTGCGCCTCCTCCTGGCGCGACCCGAACGTGCCGGACACCTGGATCGCGACGGCCGCCTCGGGCAGGTCGATGGAGAAGTTGCCGACCTTCGAGATGACCAGGGTGCGCAGCTCCCCGGAGCGGAACGCGTCGAACAGCCGCTCCCGCTCCTTGTTCGTGGTCGAACCCTGCACGATCGGCGCGTCGAGGTATTCGCCGAGCTGGTGCAGCTGGTCGATGTACGCCCCGATCACCAGCACCTGGTCGTCCGGGTGCCGGTCGACCAGCGCCTTCACCACCGGCAGCTTGGTCCGGGCGGTTGCCGCCATCCGGTACCGCTCCTCGGCCTCCGCCGTCGCGTACGCCATCCGCTCCGCATCGGTCAGCGTCACCCGGACCTCGGTGCACTCGGCCGGGGCGATCCAGCCCTGCGACTCGATGTCCTTCCACGGCGCGTCGTAGCGCTTCGGGCCGATCAGGCTGAACACGTCGCCCTCCCGGCCGTCCTCCCGGACCAGCGTCGCGGTCAGGCCCAGCCGGCGGCGAGCCTGGAGGTCCGCGGTGAACCGGAAGATCGGTGCGGGCAGCAGGTGCACCTCGTCGTAGATGACCAGGCCCCAGTCGCGGGCGCCGAACAGGTCCAGGTGGGTGAACGCGCCGCCGCGCCGTGAGGTGAGCACCTGGTACGTGGCGATGGTGACCGGGCGGATCTCCTTGCGCTCGCCCGAGTACTCGCCGATCTCCTCCTCGGTCAGCGAGGTGCGCGCGATCAGCTCACGCTTCCACTGCCGCCCGGCCACCGTGTTGGTGACCAGGATCAGCGTGGTCGCCTTCGCCTCGGCCATCGCGGCCGCCCCGACGAGCGTCTTGCCCGCGCCGCAGGGGAGCACGACCACGCCCGAGCCGCCGGCCCAGAACGCCTCGACGGCCTCCCGCTGGTACGACCGCAGCGTCCACGGCTTCCGGCCTTCCTTGCCGGCCTCCGCCAGATCGATCGGGTGGGCCTCGCCGTCGACGTACCCGGCGAGGTCCTCGGCAGGCCAGCCGAGCTTCAGCAGCGCCTGCTTGAGCCGGCCCCGCTCGGACGGGTGCACCGCGATCGTGTCGTCGTCGATCTTCGCGCCGAGCATGCCGGCGAGCTTCTTGCTCTTGGCGACCTCGACCAGTACCAGCCGGTCCAGTGCCCGCAGGACGAGGCCGTGCACCGGGTCGTTGACGAGCTGGAGCCGGCCGTACCGGTCCATGGTCTCCGCCACGTCGACCAGCAGGGCGTGCGGCACCGGATAGCGGGAGAACTTGATCAGCGAGTCGACGACACCCTCGGCGTCATGGCCGGCGGCCCGGGCGTTCCACAGGCCGAGCGGCGTGAGCCGGTAGGTGTGCACGTGCTCCGGGGAACGTTCCAACTCGGCGAACGGGGCGATGGCCATCCGGCACGCCTGCGCGTCAGGGTGGTCGATCTCCAGCAGCAGGGTCTTGTCCGACTGCACGATCAGGGGTCCACCGCTCACGCCAGCGTCCTTCCGTCCGATGGGCTGCCCGGCACGGTGGAGTACCCACCGAGGGCCGACCATCCAGTGTTGCACGCGGCCGGAGTTGGGCAGGGAAACGCGTACCGGCTGCAACCGTCCCGGCACTCGCGAACGTCCAAGAACGGGACGGCACCGACCTGAGCGGCTGGTCAGCGGGGCGGAAACCAGGGTGTTTCGCCCTGTCACTCGCGCCACAACGGTGCCACGCTGAACGTCCGGCGTCGTACCGGACGGGGAGGCGCAGATGGCGCTCGATCATGACGTGGCCCGGGAGCACGACCAGGGCGAGAAGGTGTCAACCGCGACAGTGGTCGCGTACGTGGTCGCCGCGGTGGCCGTCTTCGGCTGGTTCCTCTACGGCTGGCTCGTGCTCCGGCAGGGTTTCGTCAATTCGGTGGGCGAGGCGGCCGGCACCGGGTTCGCGCTGCTGCTGATCGTCTCGATCGTCGGCACGGTACGACGTAGCCGCCGCTGACCGGCGCGGTTGCCGGCGTCGGCCACCCGCCCGGCGACGGTCGGTCGGCGGCTCAGTCGGGGCGTACCGCCGCGGTGATCCGGTGCAGCGCGAAGGTGTGCAGCATCTCCGTCCGCTCGTCCTCCGCGCGCAGGTAGCCGGCACCGATGGAGACCGGCTTGACCAGCCGGGAGGCGGTCGCCCCGTGCGCGTCGACGTAGCCGACCCAGACCAGCGCCTTGTCCCGGACCGCCTGCTGGAGCACCGCGAGAGCGTCGCTGTGGCCCTGCACCGGCGCCGGACCGGCGGCACCTCGTCCGCCGCCCCGTACCGCCGCCGGGGCCCGTCGGGCCGCCCGCGCCGCCGCGTCGCCGCGCCGGATCTGCTCCACCACTCCGAGCAGGCGCGGCATCGGCACCCTCGGCGCGGCCAGCGGGTCCAGCGTCCGGGTGGCCACCGACACCCGGGCCGGCGCTCGCCGTGTCTTCGGGCGGGACAGCACCGCCGCGCCGCTGGCGTCCTCCGGCACCGGGGCGTACCCGGCGTCGCGCAGCGCGCCCAGCAGGCGCCCCACCTGGTACGGGCTCACCAGCACGGTCGGCGCCAGCCGGCGCAACGCCAGCGACTCCAACCGCCGGTCGGCGCAGACCTCGCTGAGCAACGCCTCGTCGTCACTGCGCAGGTACGCGCCGGCGGACCCGGCCCGCAGCCCGCCGTGCCGGCGGGCCACGTCGTCGATCAGGTACGTGAGCGACTGCGGCACCGGTGTCCGGGACCTCCGCCGGAAGAGCCCGTGCAGGTCGTCGGCGGTGTAGCCCGCGTCCAACGCCCGGCGCACGCTCGCCGTGGTCACCCGGTGCACGCTGGCGCCGCCCGCCGACTCCGGCTCGGCCACCGCGTCCAGTTCGGCGGCGAGCGTCGGCTCGGGCGGGCCCGGTACCACGAGGGTCAGGTCGGCCTGCATCAGGAAGTGATCCACCGGGGCGGGCAGGAGCGCGTCCAGCGCTCGCGCCGCCGTCGACGGTTCCTCGCTGTCGGCCTCCAGGTGCAGCCCGAGCGGGTCGTCGGTGCCGTCGTCGGCGTGGGTGACGTTGGCCAGCAGCAGCCGCCCGTACGAGGTGAGCGCCCCCAGGCCGGTCACGCCGAGCTGAGCGGCCTCGGCGAGCACCTCCCGGTGCGCGTTCTCCCGCCCCCGGCTGCGCCGGGGCGAGCGCCAATCGAGCAGCGCCAGCACCTCGTCGGTGGTGGGCACGGTGGCCGGTTCCAGGTCGGCGAGCACCCCGAGCACGGCCCGCCGGGCGGCCGGGGCGCCGGCGCGCTCCGCCTCGGCCGAGAGCGCCGTGATCGGCCGGTCCCGGTCGTCGCGCTGCCCGACCAGCCCCACTTGCCGGGTCATCGTCAGCCAGGCCCGGGCCAGCTGTTCCCAGCGCTGGGCCAGGGAGGCGGCCCGCCACACCTCGTAGCCTGCGGCCGGCAGCACCTGCTGGTCGGCGCCGTAGCGGCTGGTGGTGACGCCGGGCAGCTCCAGCTCGCCGAGGAGCCCGGCGGCGTACGCCACCTCGATCAGCAGTGCCGTCGTCGGCTCGTCCAGCCCGCCGGTGCGGGCCAGGCGGCGCAGGTCCCGTACGCCGATGCCGCCGGAACGGAGCACCGGGGCCGGTTCGGCGGCGAGCTGCTCCATCAGCCCCTCGGTGTGGCGTACGACCTCCATGGTCTGGCCGGCCCCGGCGGAGTCGACGGCCTTCGGCTCGCGGGGCGCCGCGGCGACCGCCGGCGGGCTGGTCCGCAGCGGTCCGAGCGGCCCGGTGTCGCGGCGTAGCAACAGCCCGACCTCGCGGGGAAGTTCCACGGTGCCGGCGGAGACCGGTACGAGCAGCCGGTGCTCCACCAGCCAGCGCACGGGCGACCCGGTCGGCGCGCCACCGTTCACGGGGTCTGGTGGCAGTTGGTCCTCCTCGCCGAGCGGCGGCGCCTGCAGGGCGCCCGGAGGCACGCTGCCCACCGGCGGTCCGGCCGCGAGCCGGTCCAGGATCGCCCGGGCGGAGGGCGGCGCGGCCAGCAGCGTCCGGCGCAGCTTCGCCGGGTCCGCGCAGAGCGCGGCGCTACGCGAGTCCAGGTCCGCGGCTGGTCGGCCCAGCCCCGCCGGGTACGGCGACACCTCGTCGACGCTCGCGACCACGCTGAGCGCCTCCGGTGTGCCGTACAGCAGGAAGAGCGCGCGCAGCCGGTCGACCGCGCCCCGGATGGTGGCCGGCGCGGGCGGCCGTGCCCCGGATGTCGCCATGGCGAGCACGGCCTCCGTGGAGGTGGTGCCGTCGGCCGGGTCCCGGGTCAGCCGGGCGGCGTCGAGGATCTGAAGGGTGAACTGGTCCAGCCCGTCCAGGGCCCGGGCCACCGACACGCGGGACTGCGCCCGGGTGGCGAGCGCGGAGACGTCGGCCGGCACGGGCACGACGAGGTCCGGCCGCAGCTGCAGGAGGGCGGCCAGCGACTCGTCGGGAAGCGACCGCAGGTGGTCGGCGAGTGAGGTGGTCATCGTCATTCCACGCTAGCCCGGCACAGGGTGCTCCCGCCCCTCGGACGTCCGGCTGGCTCACCGGGTACCGGCCTCCGGAGCGCTGTGGCGCCGGCCGGTACGTTCTCCGCATGCCTGCACTGACGGTCGGGTTCGATCTCGACATGACCCTGGTCGACTCGCGCCCTGGCATCGCCGCCACGTACCGGGCGCTCACGGCGCGCACCGGGGTGCCCGTCGACGCGGACGCGGCGGTGTCCCGGCTCGGGCCGCCGCTGCGCTCCGAGATCGCCCGGTGGTTCCCGCCGGAGCAGGTCGAGCCGGCAGTGTCGATCTTCCGCGAGCTCTACCCGGCGTACGCGATCACCCCGACCGTCCCGCTGCCCGGCGCCCGCGAGGCGATCGAGCTGGTCCGGGCGCGGGGCGGACGTGTGCTGGTGGTCACGTCCAAGCTCGGCCGGCTGGCCCGGCTGCACCTGGATCACCTCGGACTGGCGGTGGACGAGGTGGCCGGCGACCTCTTCGCCGAGGGGAAGGCCACCGCCCTGCGCGAGCACGGTGCGACCCACTACGTCGGTGATCATGTGGCGGACATGGTCGCCGCGGAGGCGGCCGGGGTGCCGGGGATAGGCGTGGCGACCGGCCCTTGTTCGGCCGATGAGCTGCGGTCGGCTGGGGCGGAAGTGGTGCTCGACGATCTCAGCGGATTCCCAGGGGCACTGGACCGCATGATCCAGCTAGCCTTGGAGCAGTAAACGTCTCAAACGAAGCAGGGGATCTCAGGTGCCTACGGGTCGAGTGAAGTGGTACGACGCGACCAAGGGATACGGTTTCGTCACCAGCGACGAGGGTGGCGACGTGTTCCTGCCGAAGGGCGCGCTACCGGCGGGTGTCACCGACCTCAAGGGTGGTCAGCGAATCGACTTCAGTGTGGTCGACAGCCGGCGTGGCGCGCAGGCCATGGGGGTCAAGCTGCTGGAGGCGCCGCCGTCGATGGCCGAGTTGCGCCGCCGGCCGGCGGAGGAGTTGCACGGCCTCGTCGAGGACATGATCAAGGTGCTTGAGGCGAAGGTTCAGCCGGACCTGCGCCGGGGTCGATTCCCGGACCGGAAGACCGCGCAGAAGATCGCTCAGCTGGTCCACGCGGTGGCGCGCGAGCTGGAGGTCTGAGGCACCAGCCCGGCGGCGGCGGCCCGGCCCAGCAGCGCGTCGACGGCGGCGAATCCCGCATCTCCCAGGTCGGCGGAGAACTCGTTGACGTAGAGACCGATGTGCCGGTCCACCACGTCGAGCTCCATCTCCTGGGCGTGCGAGAGCACGTAGTCGCGGCTGGCGGCCGGGTCGGCCCAGGCCTGCCGCACGGATTCGCGGATCCACCCGGCGGCGGCCTCTGGGTCGACCACGCCGCGCCGGGCCAGGATCGCGCCGAGCGGGATGGGGAGACCGGTGTCGGCCTCCCACCACTCGCCGAGGTCGACCAGGGCGGTCAGGCCGTGCCGGTGGTAGGTGAATCGGGCCTCGTGGATGACCAGGCCGGCGTCGTATCGGCCGGCGGCCACGCCGGGCATGATCTCGTGGAACGGAACCACCTCGATCCGCGCCGGCGGGCGGTCGGCTGCCCAGAGCCGGAAGAGCAGGTACGCGGTGGTGCGGTCGCCGGGGACCGCCACGGTCGCGCCCGAGAGGTCGGTACGGTCGCCGCGGGTGAGCACCAGCGGGCCGCAACCGCGGCCCAGCGCCCCGCCGCAGGGCAGCAGGTGGTACTTGTCCAGCAGCCACGGCAGCGCTGCGTAGCTCACCTTCACCAGGTCGAACGCCCCACGCTCGGCCGCGGTGTTGGTGACGTCCACATCGGCGTAGGTCACGTCGACCGGCGGAGCGCCGGCCACGCGGCCGTGCACCAGGGCGTGGAAGATGAAGGTGTCGTTGGGGCAGGGCGAGAATGCCAACGAGAGCGCCACGACCCCACCGTAGTCCCGCCTTCGCATCATCTCCCCACCCGGCCCCACGATGTGACCCGTGCCCCGTGCCCGCGGCCGTGGCCTGTGGCCTGTGGCCTGTGGCCCGTGGCCGTGGCCCGTGCCCCGTGGCCGTGGCCCGTGCCCCGTGCCCGTGGCCCGTGCCCCGTGCCCGTGGCCCGTGCCTGTGGCCGCTTGCCGTGACCCCGTGACCCCGTGACCCGCGAGACGGTGACCGGGGGCGTGTGGCCGGGGCGCGTGTGACCGCGTGGCCGCCTCGCCGCCTCGCCACTGCGGCGCCGCGGCGGCTATCGAAGCCGGCGCTCAGCCCCGCCGGTAGTGCTCCTGTGGACGCTGTCGAGCTGCCCCAGAAATGGGGCACGGGTGCGCCCGCGACGGACGAAGGGTGCCGAGGTGCAGGCGGCCCAGGCGGCGCAGCGGCGGAGGCGGCTCACGCGGCTCAGCGGTCCAGGCGGCCCAGGCGGTGTAGCGGCGGAGGTGGCTCACGCGGCTCAGCGGTCTAGGCGGTGTAGCGGCGGAGGTGGCTCACGCCGCTCAGCGGTCCAGGCGGTCCAGGCGGTGTAGCGGCCGGGGCGGCTCGCGCGGCTCAGCGGTCCGGGCGGCGCAGCGGCCGAGGCGGCTCACGCGGCTCACGCGGCGCAGCGGCCGAGGCGGCTCAAGCCCCCTCGACGTGCCTTGCCTGCCGGGTGGGACGGGCGCTCGCGGGCACCGCGTTCGTCCGTCCCCGGCGAGACCGTTGGGATTTGCGGCCGGGGCTGGCGGCATTGGATTTGCGCCGTATGCATCCTTTTGTAGCTGGTCTCAAATATGGGGCAGCTCGACAGGCAGCGAAGGAGACCTACTCCGTGCAGGCGGGTTATCCACAGTCCACAGGGTTATCCACAGGCAGCGCCGAGGCTGTTGAAACGGGAGAGCCGGCTCGGGACGATCGCTAGGTGACGGACACCAGCGACCGGATCGACGTGGGGGCGATGCTCCGTGCGTTGCGTCGGCAGGCCGACCTCAGCCAGCGGGAACTCGCCGAGCGCTCGGGCGTCCCCAAGAGCACCCTCGCGCGCATCGAGAGCGGCCAGGGCACCGAGCCGAGATTCGCGACGGTGGATCGGCTGGTCCGGGCGGCCGGGGGAGCGCTGACGGTGGGAGTGCCGCGCGCCGCCCTGACCGGCGACAACGGGTCCGACGATCTGCCCATCCCGGCGGACGACGGGCGGCGGGACGAGGCGGGCCGGCGCTACCCGCCACACCTGGACCTGCGGGAGGTGCGCAAGCTCACCGACTGGCCGGGCGCGTGGTGGGCGCACTGGTACACGCTGCCACCTGAGAAGTGGCCGTTACGGGTTCCAGAGGTGACCTACGACCTCGACCGTGAACGCCGGGACGAGCGGCGTTGGCGTGAACGGCTCCGCCGGCAAATCCGGGTAAGGCGGGAGCGCCAGGGCCTGCCGGACGGATCGTGGCGGTTCCTCGCTGAGCTACCGGGCGGCGCGTTGGTCGGTGAGCTGCGCGCGCACGAGCGGAGCGAGGACCTGCTGCGAGGCGTCGATCTCGGTGACCAGCGCGAGATCGTCCTGGATGGCGTGGTCGTGGCGCCGGAGCTGCGACAACTGGGCATCGGCCGTCGGCTGGT
Source organism: Micromonospora sp. NPDC023737 (assembly GCF_040639715.1). Taxonomy (NCBI): domain Bacteria; kingdom Bacillati; phylum Actinomycetota; class Actinomycetes; order Micromonosporales; family Micromonosporaceae; genus Micromonospora; species Micromonospora sp. NPDC023737. The sequence goes on along the minus strand of NZ_JBFAAL010000023.1, from coordinate 324 downwards.
CGCGCTGCTCACCGAGGAGATGCAGCGAGCTCGGATCACCACGGCGCGGGCGGTAGGTGAGTTCGGTGCCGTCCGGTTCCTGATGGCCTGCGGATTCGAACTGGAGGCGAGCCGGCCCTCGGCCCTGCGGCTGACCGTGCGGCAATGAGCGGCGCGAAGCCCGGCAGCCGGAAGGCCCGGAAGTCAGGCCGGACATAACCGCATCACCCCCGGCCAGGTCATCCCAGGCCAGGTCACCCCCGGCCACGTCGGCGCGGCCAGGTTCCCCAGCCGGGAAGCACCCGGACCGTGGTGATCCGGGCCGCCTCGGTGTTGTCGAAGTCC
>NZ_JBFAAL010000022.1:0-73379 GCF_040639715.1 Micromonospora sp. NPDC023737 | reverse complement strand
ACCGCCCACGCCTCATCGGTCAGTTCACCACGACGTACCACCGGCACATCGTCGACGATCAACCACTACAAGATCGGCAGGACACGCCCTAGGTGCTAGGCGCGGTCGGCCCCTGCCCCGGGCAGCCTCCGCACGACGGTCAGCGTCACCTTGCCGTCCTGGTAGGACACCCTGAACATGTGGCGGCCCGCGTTCAGGACCCGCCGTTCCGGCAGGGAGTGGAAGTTGCCCTTGATCGAGTCGCCGCTCATGATCGTCAGTACCGTGCCCGGAGTGAGGGGCGCGCGAACGTCCAGGGCGAGTTCGCCGTGCAGCACCAGGTCACCCGTGGCCCGTACGCTCGTGTAGTCGTGGTCGCCGGAGATGGTGATGGCGAGGCGACCCGCTCGGCTGACGGTCACGTCGCCGCCGACCTTCAGGACGTTGCCGGGCGCGACGTCGGTGAGGGTGATGGACAGCGCGGACGCCGCTTCCTCTGTTGACAGACCGGGCTGCAGTACGCCGCTGTGGACGTCGATGCTGCCTGCCACGAAACCGGTCCCGCCGAGCGTGCCGCCCTTGACGTCGATCGAGCTTGCGTGCGAGCCGGTGATCGAGAGCTTACCGCCTTCAACCGTCGAGCCGCCCTCGTAGGTGTTGTCGCCTGTCATGACCAGCGTCCCGGAGCCCTGTTTGGTCAGAGATGCCGTGTACAGGTTGTTGTCGATGTTGTTCTGAATGTAGGCCGCGCGCTTGTCCATCCATTCCTTGCGCCACTTGACCGCGTCCGCGTAGGTGATCTTGTCGTACAACTCGGGACGGCCGTCAGTGATGGCTTGGATGTAGGGGTCAGCCAGGATGCCCTGAAGCATGAAGGCCTGTTCGCTGAGCGTGCCGTCCGGGCTCAGCACATTGGGGCCGAATTCGCCGGCGTAGGCGATGCCTTGCTCCTTGTAGGCCGCCAGCCACTCCAGATCCTCCCGCTCCCTTTCCTTGATCGCGATCTGGCTGATGTCGTTCGACCAGACGTCCAGGGGCGCTTTGTCCATGTTGTAGGTCATGGGGCTCAGGAGCTGGCCGGGGCCGTACATGCCCTTGGCCAGATCGGGAATCCCCCAGCCCCAGCGGTCGTCCGGAAGGCCGTCGGGAGCGGTCCAGGCGATCGATGCCCCGGAGGGGGAGGTTTGCCCGGTGCCGAGGAATCTCACGCCGTCGGACATCTTGTTGTTCGCCGTGGTGAGCATCAGCTCACGCACCTGCCTGGCGTCCATGTTCGGATAGCGGGAGAGCAGAACCCCCATCACCGCGGTCGCGACGGGCGTCGCCGGCGACGTGCCGCTCGAGTTCGAGTAGTTGGTGTCACCACCGCTGCTCGTGGTCCGAACGCTGTTTGAAGGGGTGGACACGGTCCACCATTTGGCGAGCCCAGCCTCGTTGAACCCGGACTGCTTCGTGTATTCGGGATTGGCCGCGGTGGGCGGTTGCGCCCCGCCGACGGATACCCACTGCCTTTCCGCCAAGGGGTTGAAGAAGGGATACGCGGGGCGATAGAACGGGTTGCTCCAGTCGTTGTTACCGGCCGACCTTACGTTGACGGTGCCGCTGTCCTTGATGGCGTCCCAGATCGCGTCCATGAAGGAGCGTCCGGGATAGTTCGGATTGTATTGAATGCCGCCTTCCGAATAGCTCTTCTTGAAGAGGAAATACTGGTACTCCAGATCCTTCAGGTACTCGTTGGGGAGGATGGTCGCCATCGCCGTGGCGCTGGCGCTGTCCTTGCCACGCAGTTGGTAGGCGTTGGCAAGGTTGCCGTTGACCCCGAGGTCGTTTCCTAGGCCGTCGAAGCGGGTTCTGTCAATAGTCTGGACATAAGAGCCCCAACTGCTGTTGATGACCTGGGCGCCTGCGTCGACCAGGGCCTTGTTGGCCGTATGCCAGTACACGTAATCGTGGAAGGGGCCGTGGGACTGGGTGTCGGAACCGCCGGTCTTGGCGACGTACATCGTCGACCCGAAGACGATGCCGTGCTGCTCCTTGCCGTCGCGAATGCCGGAGGTGACCCCAAGCATGCCGGTCCCGTGCGAGTAGTCACTTGTTCTCGCCTGATCGCCGGCCACAGTGAAAGGCTCGCCCGCGGTGAACGGGTTCGCCGGGGTTGCTGCGTTGCGATACCCGAAGCCGGACGTGCCGTAGACACCCTCCGCTCTCACCGGAACGATGAGCCCGGTCTGAAATGCTTCGTGTGTGGTCCGGTAGCCCGAATCCATCATGCCCAGCGCGACGCCCTGCCCGAAGTACCCCAGGGCGTAGGCGGTGGACGCGTTTACCGCGACGAGTTGCCATGGGGAGTCGATGGCTGTGCCAGGGTTGGAAGGATTATGGCCGGTGTAATACCCATATTCCGGCGTTTCCCAGCTGGCTTTTGCCGCATCCAGCTCCCCTGGGTTCCTGGCGACAAATCCGGGGTCTCCCGGGTACGTACACTGCGGGCAGCCCTCCCGGTACGCCAGCCCGCCGCCCGTATGGCCAGGGGTCGATGTCGTACCTGTTTTGGACGATGCCGAGGCGAACCCGGCCGGGAAAAGCGCGATGCCTGCCCCGGCGGCAAGGGTGCCTCCCAACCGCTGCAGGAACTGCCGCCGACTCGTGGACCTCATGCTCATTTCCGGTTCCTTCCCAAATTGGGCGACATCTCTGACGAACGGGTGCGGAAGGTTGCGTCCGAGCCCCACGATCCACACACGCTGGTCGAGACAAAATAAGGAAACACTGCCACGTCAGAACGGCGAGCCGGAACTCTCCCACGCGTGGCCTCCCCTACATGATCACCAATTAGACTGCGACGGATGTGCCTCGTCAAGAGGGCAACATCGGCCCAGCAGAAGCGGCTTGAACGACCGTCTGCATCGATGCGCGCAACCATCATGGGCCGGGTCAGGGGCTCCTCGCAGGGCCGGATGAGTGACGGTCCTGGTCGGAACTCGGCCGGTTTTGAGCTGGGGTTATGTGGTGGCCGCGGGCTCGTGCGGGAGTCATCCGAGGCGTCTGTGGCGATGTGTGCGGTCGGTAGGGGTGGGCACCGGGACGTTGCAGTCGTCGGTCGGAGCTGCCAGACCGATCCTATGGTCCTGGTGGATTTGGCCGGTGTTGTAGCGCTCGATAGACGTGCGCGGCATGTGGCCGCGAAGCAGCTCGGGTATGAGCCCGGTCAGGGCGGCAGCGCAGTTCAGAGAGCACGTCCAATCGATGGACATGCTCCCTTGTCGTAGCTGGGTGTCCAACTGGGTGACTATTCGTCGGAGCCGAAGATCCGTTCCGTGGCGATCGCGCCGCTCAGGAGCAACCGGCCGGAGTCGGGTGCCGCTAGACGCGCTCGGTTGCGGTCGTGCCGGCGTGGCCGCAGAGATCGACGAGCTGGCCGATGCTTATGCCGCTGTCCGACAGCAGGGATGCGAAGCCGTGCCGCAGTTGGCGGGGGCCGAGTCGCGCGGGTCAGGGCCGACAACTGTTCATGCCGGCCGCGTTGCGGAGAAGCCGTGCCGGTGAGCGGCGGCGACGGTGACGAGCGCGGGTGCGAGGAGGACGAGTACGGACCAGGGGAAGGATCCGGCGCCCACGCCGTCGAGGAGCAGGCCACCGATGACTCCGCCTAGGGCGAGCGCGGTGTTCCACAAGGTGACGAGCATGGCCTGGGCGGTGTCGGCGGCCGCGCCGGCCGCGTCCCCCAGGGCTGTCTGAAGAAGGGTGGCCATGCCACCGAACCCGAGTCCCCACAGCACTGCTGCGACGTACACGAGAACGGGGTTGTCGGCGAGTGTTGCCAGGAGGGTGGCCGCGGCGGCGAACAGGAGGGTGCCGCCGAGGGTGAGGATGCGCAGCCGACGTTGAATGTGGGAGCCCACCACGGAGGTGGCCACCACCGACGCCGTGCCGAACACGAGCAGCACCAGGGCGGTGGAATCGACCATGCCGAACTTGTCGAGGAATGTCGCGATGTACGTGTAGAGAATGGTGTGTGCCAGCACGACTGTCAGCACGACGAACAGGACGGCTGCCACGCCTGGCAGGCGCAGGGTGTGCGCGACTCCGGATCGACGTTGGCGGCGCTCGCCCGGGAAGTCCGGGATCGTCACGCTGAGCCAGGCGAGCACGACCAACGCGATGATGGTCATGGCCCAGAAGGCGACCCGCCAGCCAAGGGCCTGACCGAGGAGCGTTCCTGCCGGTACCCCGAGGGCGAGGGCGAGCGGTGTCCCAACCATCGCGACGGCGATCGCCTTGCCGTGGAGCGGGCCAGGCACCATGCGCCGGGCGTAACCCGCCATCATCGCCCAGACCAGGCCGCCGCACACGCCGGCAATGAATCGGCCGATCATCGTCAGCAGGTACTGGTCCGAGACGGCCGTCATCGTGTTGGCGATCGCGAACCCAGCCATGGTGCTGAGCAGCAATCGCTTTCGCCGCCATCCGGATGTGGCCGCGGACAATGGGATCGCCGCGACCGCGGACCCGATCGCGTAGATCGTCACCGCTTGCCCCATGGAGGATTCTCCAACCCGAAGGTCGGTGCTCATGGTGGGCAGCAGGCCGCCTGGCAGCGCCTCGGTCAAGACGGTGATGGAGGAAGCGGTGGCCATCGCTGTCAATGCGCCCAGCGGGAGCCTCGGGCGCGGGTCCGCTTCCGGGCCGTCAGCCAGCCGTGCTGTTCCAGTTCGCATGGCGACTATGGTTGAACCATCACATGGATGTGAAGGTCCAACGGGCTGGGCGTGAGGTCAGACACAAGCTGTGCAGCGCCGGGCCGGCCACGCTTGCCAGTGCCAGTCACGCTGCCCGGAGGCAATCGACGAGCGGCTGGCTGCCCTGGCGACAGCCGCCAGTAGCGCCGACCGACACGGCATCCTGTTCGGACAACGTGTGGGCCACGGCGGGCGCCTTGAGGTGGACGTCGCCTATGACGGGACCGGACATGGTGGTGGCTATGTGGCCGCCGAGGTTCACGTCCGGCTCTGCGCCCGGCTGTCAGGGGTGGCGGGCGAGGACCCGCACGTCGACATGGTCGACATAGCCTGTGGCCCGGAATTGGACCAGCGACCGGGGGGCCGGCCTGACCAGATCATTCCACTGCGCGGATGACCCTCTCACCGGGTACGCCTGCGGCTGTTGGATGGCGACGGTCGGGCGGGGACGGCGGAGGGCCCGGAGGGGCCGGGTTTCAGCGTGGACGTCTCGCCCCACCTGAGCTCGAAGATCTCCTATGATCCGCTGACAACGCGACCGGGACGGGGGAGCCGATGATCGACGCCGTCTTCTTCGATATCGGCGGGACGATTCTCGACGAGTCCCGCGAGTTCGAGGCCTGGGCGGACTGGCTCGGCGTTCCACGGCATACGTTTTCGGCGGTCTTCGGTGCGGCGATCGCACGGGGTTCGGACTGGCAGGAGCCGTTTCGGATCTTCCGGCCCGATTTCGATCTCGCGGTCGAGCTCGAACGCCGGAAAGCCGCCGGTGAACCGGAGTCGTTCGGGGAGGAGGATCTGTACCCCGACGCGCGGTCGTGCCTCGCCGCTCTGCAGGATCAGGGCCTGCTCGTGGGCCTGGCCGGCAACCAGCCGGCTCACGCGGAGACGATTCTCCGCGCTCTCGACCTGCCCGTCGACGTGATCGGCACGTCGGCCGGTTGGGGTGTGGCGAAGCCGTCACCGGTCTTCTTCGAGCACGTCGTTCGCGAAGGTGGTGGCGATGCGTCCTCGATCCTGTACGTCGGCGATCGGGCCGACAACGACGCACGCCCGGCCGTCGCGGCCGGTATGAAGGCGTGCCTGATCAGGCGTTCGCCGTGGGGCTACCTCCTCGACATTCCGGCCGTGTCCGAGCAGTGCCTGTTCCGCATCGATTCGCTCGACGAACTCCCGAGCCTGGTAGCGAAGCACAACGCGGCGAGCGGCTAGCTCGGCGAGCTGCGGCGGTGACCCAGGTGCCGGTCACGGTGCCGCCGGTGGGGCGGGCGGGGGCAGGAACCGGCCGCGCGCCGCGGCCACGATCGACCGTACGGCGATGCCGCCGATCAGCGCCGAGATGGCCGCCAGCACGAGGTACGAGTAGATACGGTGGCCTGGCGGTTCGCTGCCGGTGAGCCAGTGCAGGGCCATCGTGGCCACTGCCGACCAGGAGAACGTGAACGCCCAGAAGCCCGGGGCGAAGCTCAACCGCAGGTAGAGCGGGAGAAGCCGGATCTGCGCGAGGACCAGCACCAGCCCGTACCCGGAGATCAGCATCACCCAGATGTCGATCTGGCCGCCGTTGCGGGCGAAGAGCGCGAGCCCGGCCAGGGCGGAGGGGGCCACCTCGATCGCGAGGGTCGGTATGAGCGGTGTCGGCAGCTGCGGCCGGGTGAAGAGACGGTTCAGGGTTATCGACCCGAGCACGAGCCAGCAGATGAACCCGAGCCCGAACATGACGTCCGCCAAGGTGTGCTGACCGACGAGGCGCGCGGCCGCCGAGGCGATGAATCCGCCGGCCACGGTGGGCAGGAAGTAGCCGGGGTGGATCTGGTCGATGTCGATCCGGCCGTAGATCCACTGCCCGGTTATCCAGCCGCCGTAGAGGACGGTGAGGACCAGGAACACGTCGACGAGGATCCGCGCGGCGCCCATGTCGTGCGGGGCGACGCCCTGCGCGGCGAGCAGCATCGGGGTGATGACGGCGAGCGAGACGAACGGGCCCGTGATCGGATCCACCATGTCGCCGACGAGCCTTCTCGGTCTGGGTAGTGCGTACGCTCCGTACGCCGCCAACACGGCGAGCCAGGTCAGTGCGGCGAGCGCGAGCAGGGCGTCGCCGATCGACGTCGGCGCGCCGCCGTCCTGTCCGGCCACGGTCCAGGTGTTGGCCAGGCCGGCGAGGCCGAAGGGGATCCCGAAGTAGCTCGGCGGAATCCGGACGGCGACCATTCGACACCTCCCCTGGCGGGGTGGTCCCGCTCGGACGATCCGGCTCAATCCTGCCCGGCGTCCGACCCGCCGGCCGGTCGTTTCGGTCAATCGGCGGGTGGTCGGGTGGGTTCCGGGCCGGTGGATGCGCCGTACGGTCGGTCACGTGGCCACGGATGAAGATCGAGATCGGCTCGCGGCGCAGCTCCTGGAGTTGCCGGTGCAGGCGGTCTAGCGCCGTGTCCCGCCGCACTTCACCGAGGACCGCTACGGCCTCCGGACGACGTTGGTGCCGGCTGAAGCGACCGACTACGAGGACGAGCCGGGTCTCGAGGTGAAGTTGGTTGCCTGACCTGATCCGTACGGCTCAGGGGCCGGCCGGTGGTTGGTGCGGTGTGGACGATGGTGAGGTCCTACGCGCGGATGCCGTGTGACACCTCGGCCGCCTCCAGCCAGCGCCGGTACCAGCGGGCGAACCCGAGCGGTGTCCCGTCGTCGTCGTGGAGCGGCCGGAAACCACCGTCGTCGGCCGTGTCGTCCGCCCACATCTGGCCCCGTGCCGGGCCGCTGACAACGAGAGCCTCTCGCAGCGCGCAGCCGAGATGACACAGGTACAGCAGGCCGACCGAGTGTTCGGGCTTGTAGACGACGGCTTGGTGCTGTTCCCAGTACGCGTCCTCAGCCGCGTTGAACTCCTCCTCCGAGTCGTAGTCCTCCTCGTCCGGCGGATCCGGCAGACCGTCGACAGGGTTGAACGCCTCGACGTGTGGGAAGGGCAGCTTGAGAGTGTCCCGCTCGGTCAGATCGGCGCCGTCGCCCTCCCACTGCCAGTGCCCGTCGAGCTTCCGGATGGGGAAGAGTCCGTAGGCGGGCCCTGCACCCCCTCGCCCCGCTTCCAGCAGGAAGGACCGGTACTCGCCGGGCAGGGTGATTTGAAGCTCAGCCTCTGCGTCGGCCAGATCGTCGGCGCTCAATGGCGGCTCAAGCTCCCAACCGTGGCCTGAATAGCTGAAGTCGTCGACGACGTCCGGCGCAGCGGCCAGCCGCGCAAGCCGTTCACGTACATCTGACCAGTCGCAGCGCGTCACGGGCGGCACGATACAAGGCCGCGCGAAATGTTCCGAACCCGCCTGCCGTGCAGGGCGTACCGCCGGCGAAGCGTAGCGGTCAGCCGACCAGTGTGAGCCCGAGGAAGATGATCGCCGCCAGCGGCAGGGCGGCAACCAGTGCGAGCGCTCGCTGCCGGAACGTCCGTCCGATGAGCGCGACGATCAGGACGGCGAGGGCCACGTCGATGGCGACGTTCCACCCGGCGCCCGGGGGATAGTTGGGGTCGCTGGCGTGGCGGGCGAACCTCGCCGCTTCCTCGAAGAACACCGCGGCCGGCAGCGCGCTGCCGATGATCTGTCGCCAGCCCGTCTTGCGGGCCCAGGTGCCGCCGGTGCCGAAGACGACCCCGGCGAGGACGCCGAAGAGCATCCAGAGCAGCGACGACGGTTGCCACAGCACGGCCAACGCGTCGCCTTGGATGAGCGCCGCCGCCAGGTAGTAACTGGGCACGGCCACGACGAGCAGGACGGTCGCGCCCAGGGCCGGGCGTACCCGGCCGGATCGGACCCAGTAGCCGAAGGCGAAGGCGGCGACCGCCCAGGTGGCGGTGGAGTTGCCGAGTTCGGCGAACGGGTACGGCACCGACGTGATCCACAGGAAGTCGAGGGCGCCGAGCAGGATGCCTCCCGCCACGGCGGCGAGTGCTGTCGTTCGCTGATCAGGATGCACGGCGGGCAGCATACTCAGTATGCCCTCGTGTGGATCTGCCAGCCGCGGGGGCGTTCCCGGCAGACCCGAGGACAGGGCGCGCGACAGGATGGCCACCACCCCGATCGTCCGGTTCGGGACAGAGCGCGGAGATCGAGGCGGTGGTCGCCGCCACGGGTGCGGTCCGAACCTCCGGGCCGCCGCGGCGCATCCGTCTTTCCCGCCGGCCGCTCAGCGGCGGGCGGCCCCGTCGACGATCTCGGCGATCGCGTCGAACGGTTGGTACTGGCCGATCTCCTTGGCGAGGACCTCGACCCGGGAGCGGTAGGCCGGGTCGCCGAGGACCGTCTGCACCGCGGTACGCAGGTCCGCCACCTGCGGCGTGCCGGTACGCAGGTTGACGCCGGTGCCGGTCCACTCGACCCGTTCGGCCACCTCCGGCTTGTCCTCGCTGGCGCCGGCGACCACCAGCGGCACCTCGTGGTACAGGGCGGTCTGCACGCCGCCGTAACCGCCGTTGGTGACCAGTACGTCGGCGTGGGGCAGCAGCCGGTCGAACGGTACGAAGCCGGCCAGCCGGACGTTCTCCGGTACCTCGGGCAGCGCCTGGCGTACCAGGTCCGGCCCGTCTTCGCGTGCGGTGGCGGCCACCACGAGGACGTCGAGGTCGGCGAGGGCACGCAGCGTGGGGATGACCAGTTCGTTCAGGTCGACGTTGGCGACCGTGCCCTGGGTGACGACCACCACCGGACGGCCGGCCGACAGCTCGGGCCACCACGCCGGCTCGACGTAGTCGCGGCCGACGGTCGGGGGCAGCATGCCGACGAACCGGAAGTTCGCCGGAAGGTTGTTGCGTGGAAACTCGAAGCCGGGCACGGTCAGCTGCAGGTAGTGGTCCGTGCGCTGCAGGGGCGCCTGGAAGAGCAGGTCCGGCAGCGTCGCGCCCAACGACTCGAACGTCGCCTCGGTGAACTTCTGCAGCTGGACGAGGACGTCGGGCACCTCGGCGTGCTGCGCCGCGTTGCCGCTGTCCGCCTGCTCGTCCGGCGTCGACTCGGTACCGGCGTCGACCGGTGCGGTGTCCTCGCGCGGGAGCAGCACGGGGATGGTGCCCAGCGTCACGAGCGTCGGGCGGTGCTCCGGCGGCGTGGAGAGGTTCAGCACCGGAATCGACAGGAACCCGAGCTCGCCGATGATCACATCGGCGGGGAACTCGGCCAGCAGCGCCCGCAGACCGCGCACCTGCGCGGGCAGGTGGCCGACGAAGACGTTCTCGAAGTCGAACGCCAACTGGGCCGGGCCCGGCGGGAGGGTGGCCCGCACCGGGTAGAGCTTGTCGAACTCCCGGTCGTCGAGGTCGGCCTCCAGGGGCAGCGCCCGGAACCGTGCACCGATCGCGAGCGCGTGCTGCTCGAAGCGGGACCCGGTGTACACGACCACCTCATGGCCACGCCTGACCAGCTCCGCCGCGACCGTGAGGACCGGGCTCACGTGCCCCTGGAAAGGGGTCGCCCCAACTACTACCTTCGCCATCCGGATCTCTCTCGTCTCGAAGCTGCCGGGCCCCGCGCGGTCCGACCAGCACTTCCAGCACGGAAGATCCGGCCTGAGCGTTCACGTGATCTGCGCTACGTCGACGACCGGCCGTACCGCGTGGGGGTGCCGAACCGGACGGCGCGGCCGGCGTACCTGCCGGGGTGCGTTGCGGCGGAGTCGGGACGGCACGATGCGTCACCTACTGGCGGACCTTGCGCCGGGCTGCGCCGGCGAGCAGATAGACGCCGGCGACGAGGGTGACCAGACGTACGACGAAGATCACCGCACCGATGATCGCCGCCAGCGCGCCCATGGCGATGATGCCGTACGGCAGCCAGTCCGTCTCCGGGATGATGCGTGCCGACTCCGGGTCCTGCGGCAGGTAGGAGACCGTCGCGGTGGAACCGACCCTCGGGCGCTTGCTGCTCTGTTCCGGCTCGGTGAACTCCACCGGCCGGTTGTCCGAGGTGGTGAACGTCAGGACCCGCGAGTACATCATGCGGCCGTCGGTGTCGCGAGAGCTCGTGACCCCGGTGACGGTGGCGGTCGTCGACGTCCCACCGGCGTACGGCTGATGCTGGCCGTGCCACCACCAGCCGATCCCGACGAACAGCAGGCCGACGGCGAGCACCACAAGGGAGCCGAAGATGCCGGTCCGCTTGCGTCCGCCGGGAACGTCGATGCCGACCAGCCCGTCGGCGATGAGCGTCGCGCCGGCGGCGGCGCGTGCTCCCCTGCCGGTCAGAATTCCGGCCAGGCTCCTCATGATCTGGTTGGGCATGTCAGCCGTCCTCCGGTCGCCAATCAGGTCCAGCGTTGTCACCGCACCCACGTGGCGAGGACGGCGCCGGTTCGGCCGGCCGTCACCCAAGTGATCTGGATCTCGTGCTCGTGCAGTCGGTTGTCCATCGCGGCAGGGGCAGGAGGGGATGAGGTCGCCGGGGGAGCCCTACCGCGGGGTGTCCATCGGCTTGGAGCAGAGGACGTCGGGAAACGGCAGGTAGCCGAGGGCCTGCCAGAACCGGAGCGCCCCGTCGTCCTCCGGCAGGACCAGCAGGTTCACTCGCGGGCAGCCCACGGCTGCGAACCGCAGCTCGAGTTCACCGATCAGGCGGGTGGCGACGCCCTGCCGGCGGCACGCCGGGTCGACGGCCAGCCGGAGGATCCACCCTCGCCGACCGTCGTAGGTGCCCAGCACCACGCCCACGACCGTCTCGCCGGTTTCGGCCACGAGGAAGAGCTGTGGGTCGCGCAGCAGCTTCGTTTCCAGCTCGTCTCGGGGTAGGACGTCGCGGCCCGCCGACCTCCACAGCTCGGTCACGGCGTCGTAGTCCGGCCAGCGAAACTGCCGTACACCGATCATCACGCCCGTCCTTCCCCACGGCGACGGCGGTGAGCGTAGCCTGCGGTCTTCGAGGGTGCGCGGGCAACGTGTGGCGCGGCCGGCCAGGTCAGGCCGGCGTCCGGTCAGCCGGGGGCTCCGCCGAATCCGATCTCGTTCCCGTCGGGGTCGACGTACGTGATCTTCCGTACGCCGTTCTCGTACGTCTCCTGTCTGGCCGGCTCCAGCCCTCGCTCGGCGGCCGCGGCCACCCGGCTCTCCAGGTCGTCGACGAAGATGGTGTGCCTGGCGTGGCCGGCGTGCTCGGGTAGCCGTTCGATGTAGACGAACCGGTGTTCGGCGAGTTCCCACACGGCTTCGGTGTCGTTCGGGAGGAACGCGGGCGGGGTGCCGAGCAGCCTCTCGTACCAGGTCCGCGCCGCGCCGTAATCGCTGACGGGGATTCCCGCGAACAGGTCGACGGCCATTCGGCCAGGCTAACCGGACGCGGGATCCGGGTGGGGGAGGACGCGGGCGGGCACCGGCGCGGTGCCTGTTTTCTGTGCTTCGAGTACGCGTCGAGGACCGGTCACCTGCCCGCCGCGGTCCGCGCCTGCCGTGTCAAGATCACTGCCATGAATCTCGATGATCTCGCCCGCCAGGTCAACGCCAGGGCCCGGCTCACCGGCGAATTCGTGCTGCGTTCCGGACGGGTGGCCACCGAGTACTTCGACAAGTATCAGTTCGAGGCCGACCCCGTCCTGTTGGACGCCCTGGCCGAACAGATGGCCGCCCTGGTGCCCGCCGGCACGGAGGTGCTCGCCGGGCTGGAGATGGGCGGCATCGCCGTCGTCACGGCGCTCGGCCGGCACACCGGGCTGCCGTGCGCGTTCGTCCGCAAGGCGGCGAAGCCGTACGGCACCGCGCGGCTGGCCGAGGGCGCGGAGGTCGCCGGGCGGCAGGTGCTGGTGGTCGAGGACGTGGTGACCTCCGGCGGGCAGGTGGTGCTCTCGACGAAGGAGCTGCGGCAGTTGGGCGCGCGCGTCGACGCCGCCGTCTGCGTGATCGACCGCCAGGAGGGCGGGGCCGAGGCGTTGGCCGCCGAAGGCATCGCACTGCGTGCGCTGCTCACCCGCGCCGACCTGACGCCGACCGACCCGGCCCGCTAGCGGCGAGATCGGAAACTCCGACTCCGGCGCCGCCCGGACCGGGGGTTAACCCCCGGCTCCAGCGGGGGTTGACCGGCAGGTGTGTGCGGGGGTACGTCGGATGGCTGTGCGGTGCGCGGACAGCGAGGCTGGTGGATAGATCAGCATCGTCCGAAGCCGGTCCGTCCACATGGCACGGCCGGCTGATCCTCGTATGGAGCACCCGATGACCGTCCTCGCGACATGCCTCAACGCCCTGCGCGGCTGGCACCGCCCGCTGGTGGCGAACGCGACGCTCATGTTCACCCTGGCCCTGGTCTCCGCCGTCGGTCTGTTCGTCGACGATCGCCTGCTGATGGGCGAATCGATCTGGGTGAAGCCGATGAAGTTCGGCTTCGCGATGGGGGCGTACGGCCTGACGCTCGCGTGGCTGCTCAGCAGGCTGAGCAGGGGCAGACGTCTCGGCTGGTGGCTCGGCACCGCCTTCGCGGTCGCCGGCCTGCTGGACGTGGGTGCCGTCGCCTACGCCGCCGCGCACGGCACCGTCAGCCACTTCAACAACAACGACGAGCCGGTCGCCGAAACCGTGCGGACGGTGTTCAACATCGGCGTCGCACCGCTCCTGCTGATCACCATGATCATCGCGGTGCTGGTCCTGATCCAACGCACCGGCGACCGTGCCATGTCCCGCGCCCTGCGCGCCGGACTCGGGCTCGCCATCGCCAGCATGGTCGTCGCGCTGTGGCTCAGCAACTCCGCGAGCGCCCGTACGGTGACCGACGCCAACGGCGACCCGGTATCCATGAACGGCGGCCACGGCATCGGCGACCCCGACGGCAACGGAATGTTCCTCACCCACTGGAGCACGACCGGTGGCGACCTGCGCGTACCGCACTTCGTCGGCCTGCACGCCATCCAGGTGCTGCTGTTCATCACCGCGATCCTGGGCGTACTCGCGGCGCGTCACGGTTGGCTCCGCGACGAACGGGTACGGGCCCGGCTGGTCGGTGTCGCCGGTCTCGGCTACACCGGGGTGTTCGTGGTGCTCACCTGGCAGGCGAAGCGGGGCCTGCCGTTGACCCGCCTCGATCGGCAGACACTGATCGCCTTCGTGGGAGTGGCGGTGTTCACCCTCGTGGCGGCCGCCGCGGTGGTCGTCGCCGCGCGGCGGCCGTCCGCGTCGCCCATCGGCGAGCGGCAGCGCGACGAAGTGCGGGCGCGGGTGTGACGCCTCGAATCGCGATGCCCGGGGTGGACGACGCGTGACACCGGCGGGGCGCTGCGGCTGGGCGGTCCGGTCGCCCATTGGTAGCCTGGAGCTGCGCGACTGGCGAGGGTGGCTAACCACCGGGGAGCGCTGTCAGCTGGAGCATCGTCCGCCTGGGTGCTCCTCACCACGAGGGTGAGGAGCCGGACATGACCGCGACGTTGATGGACGGGCAGACCCTGTCCCGCAAGCTGCTCGACGAGACCGCGGAGCGGGCGGCGGCGTTCGAGCGTACGCAGGGACGGCGGCCGTGCCTGGCCACGGTCCTCGTCGGGGACGACCCCGCCTCGCACACGTACGTGCGGATGAAGGTGAACCGCTGCGCGGCGGTGGGCATCGAGTCGCGACGGGTGGACCTGCCGGCCTCTGTCGGCACGGAGGAGCTGGTGGGGGTGCTGCGGGAACTCTCCGCCGATCCCACCGTGGACGGCATCCTGTTGCAGCACCCGGTGCCGGCGCAGATCGACGAGCGCGCCGCGTTCGAGGCGATCGTCGCGGACAAGGACGTCGACGGGGTGACCGGGGCGTCGTTCGCGGCGATGGCGTTCGGGGAGCGCGGATTCGTGTCCGCCACACCGGCCGGCATCATGCGTCTGCTCGACGCGTACGACGTGCCGCTGCGCGGGCGCCGGGCGGTCGTCGTGGGGCGTAGCGCGATCCTCGGCAAGCCGGTGGGGATGCTGCTGCTGGCGCGGGACGCGACGGTGACGTACTGCCACTCCCGCACCGTCGACCTGGCTTCCCACGTCGCGGAAGCGGACGTGGTGGTGGCCGCGGCCGGCGTGCCGGAGCTGGTGCGCGGCGAGTGGATCAAGCCGGGGGCGGTGGTGGTGGACGCCGGCTACAACCCGGGCAACGTGGGCGACGTCGAGTTCGCGGCCGCCGCCGACCGGGCGAGCCTGATCACTCCCGTGCCGGGCGGGGTGGGGCCGATGACCATCGCGATGCTGCTGTCGCAGACCGTGGACGCCGCCGAACTGCACGGCTGACCCCTGGCCGGTGCGAGCCGGCCGTACCGGGGCCCGGAGTCGGCGGCGGACCGGCCCCGCCGCCGACCGGCAGGCGGCGGAAACAGATCGGGCGGCGGGTGAACCAGCCGGGCCGGCGCACCGTCATGCATGCGGAGACGGTACGCAGGGAGGAACAACAGAAATGCGACCCACGCCCGGCGCCGGTGGCTCGTCGAAGCTGCGCAGCCTGCTCACCGACGTGTCCCGTCGTGCTCGACGAGGCTTGACGCCGCCGTCCCCGGCGGGGCGGGTGCTGCGCGGCGGGTGGGCGCGGCTGGACACTCCGCTGCGGCGGGGCGTCGCGGCGGGCGCGGTGTTCGCGCTGGCCGCGGCGGCCGGAGTCGCGGCCGTGTCCGGGTTCGGCGCCGCCACCGCCGACGACGTGCGGACCGGCCAACCGGTGCCGGCCAGCCAGGTGCAGACCATCTCCGCCGCCGCGCTGGCCTGCCCGACGCTGACCCCGGCTCGTCTCGCCGGGCAGGTGATGGCCGCGTCCGGGTTCGATCCGGCGGCCCGCACCGAGGGCGGCGGTACGGGTGTCGCCGGCCTGACCGACGCCGTGTGGGACGAGTGGAAACCGGGGGCGGACGCGCGGCGGGAGGACCCGGAGGCGAACATCGTCGCGCTCGCGCACTACATGTGCGACCTCGCCGGGCAGGTACGGCAGACCGACCCGAACGGTGACCGGTGGCAGCTGGCGTTGGCGGCGTACCGCTCCGGGCTGTCCGCGGTCCGTGACGCCGGCGGCGTGCCGGACGAGGCCGAGCGGTACGTCGGCGTGGTGGCGGGCTACGCCGGCTGGTACGCGCGCCAGCCGGAGTTCACCCAGAGCAACCCGACCCGGTCCCCGGGTCCGGTCGGCGGGGTGGAACCGAGCGCGGGTACGCCGGCGATGCCGGTGCCGGACGCCTACCTGCCGGCGATCCTCGCCGCCGGGAAGGTCTGTCCGGCGGTGCCGTCGACGCGGGTCGCCGCCCAGCTGATGGCGGCGTCGGCGTTCAACCCGAACCTGTTCGGCTCGAACGGCGCGCAGGGCATCGCACAGTTCAACCCCGAGGTGTGGGCGCGGTACGCCCCGAACTCCGCCACCGCCTCGCCGTGGGATCCGCACCAGGCGATCGGGGCGCTCGGTGCGGTGATGTGCCGGCTGGTCCGGGAGGTCGGCCAGGTGGGACAGGGCGACACGTACCAGAAGGCGCTCGCCGCGTTCCAGTGGGGACCGGAGGCGGTGCAGCGGGCCGGCGGCGTGCCGGACTCGCCGGCGGTGCGCAGGTTCGTCGCGCTGACCGAGGCGTACACCAGCAGCTACCAGCGTGATTCCCGGTTGCCGGGGCCCCGCCCGACGGCGTCCGCGGGTGTTCCGTCGCGCTCGCCCGCGGGTCCGGGCGGTGCGGCCACGCCGAGCCGGCCGGCGCAGGGTGGTCCGGTTCCGGGCGGCACGGCCACCGGGGGACCGGCGCAGCCCGGCGGCACGAAGACCGCCGCGCCGCCGCCACCGGCGACGACCCCGAAACCGCACACCAGCACCGCGCCGGCGAACCCGGGGCCGCAGCCGGTGAGCGGGGCCGGCCCGATCATCGGGTACGGCAGCGACCGGTGCATCGACGTGACCGACGGCGCGTACACGAGCAACCCGCAGTTGCAGATCTGGACCTGTAACGGCGGCCCGAACCAGCGGTGGACGTTCTACAGCGATGGGACGGTCCGGGCGTTCGGCCGGTGCATGACGGTGGCGGGCGGGTCGACGGCGGACGGCGCGAAGATCCTGCTGAGCAGTTGCACCGGTAGCTCTGCCCAGAAGTTCAACCTGAACCAGGCGCATGACCTGGTGAACAAGCGTGCCGACAAGTGCGTCGACGCCAAGGACATGCAGACCGGCAGCGGTACGCGGTTGCAGCTGTGGGCCTGCGGGGGCACCTCCAACCAGAAGTGGCACCGCTGAGTCGGGTCGCGGCACGAAGAAGGGGGCGCAGTCGTTCGGCTGCGCCCCCTTCGCCGTTGGTTTGTCGAAGGGCTTGCCGCGATGGTGACCGGATTCGTGCGCCGACCCCGGGCGAGCGGGTTTGATCCCGGAGGCGCGGCAGCCTCGCCGTCCGGCAGGGCGACTGGCACGTGGGCAGGCCGGCCCGGCGTCTGAGAATGTGCGCGTCCGGCCGCGGTGCGAGCGGCCGGACGCGCTCGTGCCACAGTACGTCACACCGTCCCTTCCTTCGAGTGCGTGGATCGAGTCGCCGGGCCGCGATTCGTCGCGGGAGCGGTCGGAAATCCGTTGCGGAGTGAGTACTCACTCCGTACGTTTCGAGGTATGACGAACACGCCTGCCCGGCGACGCGCGCCGGGAATGAGTCCGGAGCAACGACGAGAAGCCGTGGTACGGGCGGCGCTGCCGCTCGTCGCGGAGCACGGTGCCAGCGTCACCACGGCCCAGGTGGCCCGCATGGCCGGCATCGGTGAGGCCACGATCTTCCGGGTCTTCAACGACAAGGACGAGTTGCTCGACGCCGTGGTCGCCGCAGCACTCGACCCGGCCACGGTGCTGGGTGAACTCCGCTCGATCCCGCTGGACCAGCCGCTGGCGGACCGGCTGGTCGAGGCCGCTGACGCGCTGGAGGCCCATCTCGGACGGATGGGCACGGTGCTCGGCGCCCTGCACGCGTCCGGCCACGGTCGGTCGCGGCGGCGAGGCGAGGCGCCGCGCGAGCGGTCGGCCGGCCGGGACGCGAGCCAGGCGGAGACCCGGGACGCCGTCGCCGCCTTGCTGGAGCCGGAGCGGGAGGCGCTGCGCCTACCGGTCGAGCAGGTGACCGAGGTGTTCCTCACGTTCGTGGGCGGCCGGGGCCGATTCGCTGGCGGAGGTGCCTCGGAGCTGTCCAACCGGGAACTGGTGGAGCTCCTCCTGCACGGTGCCCTCCGCGCAGCGGGCGACGGCCGGGTGACCGGGTGATCCAGGCGGGTGGCCGCTCCGGGATCAGGTCCCAAGAGCGGGCCGACGGTGAGCCGGGCCGGGTGAACTCCCCGGGTCGTTGCGGAGGGCAACGATTCGGCCGGTAGGTTCTGCGGCGGAACCACGGTTACGTGCGAGGAGGCTGCAGTGCAGACGACGACGGTCGACGTCAAGACCAGCGACGGGGTGGCGGACGCCTACCTCGTACGCCCCGACGGGGAGGGTCCCTTCCCGGCCGTGCTGGTCTTCATGGACGCGTTCGGGCTACGGCCCCGGATGGTCGAGATGGCCGAGACCATCGCCGCCCGCGGGTACGTGGTGCTGGTGCCGAACCTCTTCTACCGGGCCGGCCGGTCGCCGCTGTTCGACCTCTCGATGCTCGGCGACGCGGAGCAGCGGGGCAAGATCTTCGAGAAGATCGGCCCGTACATGGCCGCGCTGACCCCGGAGGTCGTCACCCGCGACACCGCGGCGTACCTGGACTACCTGGCCGCACGCGACGACGTCGCGGCCGGGCCGGTCGCCATCGTGGGCTACTGCATGGGCGGGATGAACGCGCTGCGGGCCATCGAGGCGTACCCGGACCGGATCGCCGCGCTGGGTAGCTTCCACGCGGGCCGAGTGGTCACCGACGCCGCCGACAGCCCGCATCTCGGGGTCGGCTCGGTAACCGGCGAGCTCTACTTCGCGCATGCCGACCAGGACCACTCGATGACCGCCGACCAGATCGCCACCCTGGAGCGGACCCTCGACGCCGCCGGCGTCCGGTACCGCTCCGAGGTGTACGAGGGCGCGCCCCACGGGTTCACCATGTCCGACACCGCCGCCTACGACGAGGCCGCCGAGAAGCGGCACTGGGCTGCCATGTTCGACCTGCTCGACCGCACGTTCGGCCGTTGAGCCACGGAACGAGTGCCGGGCCCGACCGGTCGGGCCCGGCACAGTGCTCAGGATGCTGAACCGCTGAGCCGAACACCTAAGCCCAGAGGCACGAGGGGCATCCTCCGGCCGTCGGCGGGTGATGCGCCCGGCCTCCCGATCGGACAGGATGACGGGGACGATCAGCGTCGTACTGCGCGACGACCACCCGGCCCGCCGAAGGTCCCGCAGGCGACCCGTGAGAGGAGACCCGTGCCGTCCACCCTGCTCTCCCGGCGCGATCTGCGGTTCCTGCTGTACGACTGGCTGGACGTGACCCGGCTGACCGTCCGCCCCCGCTACGCCGAGCACTCCCGGGAGACCTTCGACGCCGTGCTCGAACTGGCCGAGCGGGTGGCCACCGAACACTTCGCCCCGCACAACCGGGCGGCCGACCTCGACGAGCCCACCTTCGACGGCCGGCAGGTACGCCTGATCCCCGAGATCAACACAGCGCTGGACGTGTTCGCGGAGACCGGCCTGCTGGCGTCCACGCTGGACGATTCCGTCGGCGGCATGCAGCTGCCGCACACCGTGGCCGCCGCCTGCTTCGCCTGGTTCCAGGCCGCGAACGTGGCCACCTCGGCGTACCCGATGCTCACTCTCGGCAACACCAACCTGCTGCTCGCCCACGGCAGCCCGGAGCAGATCGACACCTGGGCGCGTCCGATGATCGAGGGACGCTTCTTCGGCACCATGTGCCTCTCCGAGCCGCACGCCGGCAGCTCGCTGGCGGACATCACCACCCGGGCCGAGCCCCAGGCCGACGGCACCCACCGGCTGTACGGCACCAAGATGTGGATCTCCGGTGGGGAGCACGAGCTGGGCGAGAACATCGTCCACCTGGTACTGGCCCGACGTCCCGACGGCCCGCCCGGGGTGAAGGGGATATCGCTGTTCATCGTGCCGAAGCTGCTCCTCGGCCCGGACGGCGAGCCCGGCGAACGCAACGACGTCGCGCTGATCGGCCTGAACCACAAGATGGGCTACCGGGGCACGACCAACACCCTGCTCAGCTTCGGCGACGGCGCGCACCACCCGGCCGGCCGGGCCGGTGCCGTCGGCTACCTGGTGGGCGAGCCGCACCAAGGGCTGGCGCAGATGTTCCACATGATGAACGAGGCCCGGATCGGGGTGGGCGCCGGCGCCACCGCCCTCGGCTACACCGGCTACCTGAAGTCTCTGGAGTACGCCCGGCAGCGGCCGCAGGGCCGGCCCCTGGCCGACAAGGACCCGACGGCACCACAGGTGCCCATCGTCGCCCACCCCGACGTGAAACGGATGCTGCTCGCGCAGAAGAGCTACGTGGAGGGCGCGCTGGCGCTGGTGCTCTACAGCGGGCGGCTGCTCGACGAGGAGAAGAGCGCCCCGGAGCCGGCCGACCGGGCCCGCGCCCACCTGCTGCTCGACACGCTCACCCCGATCGTGAAGAGCTGGCCGTCGCAGTGGTGTCTCGCCGCCAACGACCTGGCCATCCAGGTGCACGGCGGCGCCGGCTACACCCGCGACCACGACGTCGAGCAGCACTGGCGCGACAACCGGCTCAACCCGATCCACGAGGGCACCCACGGCATCCAGGCGCTGGACCTGCTGGGCCGCAAGGTCACCCTGCGTGACGGGGCGGGCCTGGCCGCGCTGGCCGAGACGATCGGCACGACCGTCGAGCGGGCCCGGAAGATCGGTGGCGAGACCACCGAGCTGGCCGAGCAGCTCGCAGTGGTCGTGCGGCGGCTCACCGACGTCACCAGGCGGCTCTGGAGCGCCGGTGACCCACAGCTCGCGCTCGCCAACGCCACCGTCTACCTGGAGGCGGCCGGTCACGTAGTGATCGCCTGGATGTGGCTGGAACAGCTGCTCGTCGTCGAGGCGGCCGGCTCCGCCGCGCCGGACGCCGACCTGTACAGCGGCAAGCGGCACGCCGCGCGTTGGTTCTTCCGGTACGAGCTGCCCCGCACCGGTCCGCAGTTCGACCTGCTGGCCAGCCTGGACCGGACCACCCTGGAGATGCGCGACACCTGGTTCTGAGCGGGCGACCGCCCTGCCCGGGCAGGGCCTTCGCGGTCAGGCCTCGCGACGGGCGACGTAGA
This sequence comes from Micromonospora sp. NPDC023737, assembly GCF_040639715.1. Classification (NCBI taxonomy): domain Bacteria; kingdom Bacillati; phylum Actinomycetota; class Actinomycetes; order Micromonosporales; family Micromonosporaceae; genus Micromonospora; species Micromonospora sp. NPDC023737. The sequence continues at coordinate 52,479 of NZ_JBFAAL010000022.1, read as the reverse complement.
CCGTGTTGGTCGACTCACCACCGGTCAGCGGATTGGGAAACGGCACGACGTGTGCCTGCGCGGTGGCGAAGACCTCGGTGAGGGCCTCCTCGAACGCCGGGTCGGGCGGATCGTCCGACCAGAGTGCGAACACCCCGCCGGGGTGCAGGCGACCGGCGAGCCGCCGCAGCCCGGCCGGCGTGTAGAACGCAGCGTTCCGCGGGTGCAGCACGTGCCGCGGAGAGTGGTCGATGTCGAGCAGCACGGCGTGGAAGCGACGCTCCGGCCGGTCCGGGTCGAACCCGTCGCCCTCGACGGCCGCGAAGAAGTCGGCCCGTACGAGACGGGTCCTCGGGTCGTCGGCCAGGCCGGCGGCGAACGGCAGCAAGCCGCGCCGGTGCCAGTCGATGACGTCCTCGATCGCCTCCACGACGATCAGCGACCGCACACGGTCGTCGGCGAGCGCGGTGCGCGCGGTGTAGCCGAGACCGAGACCACCGACGACCACCTCCAGCTCGCCGCCGCCCAGCGGGGCCAGGCCGAGCCGGGCCAGCTCGATCTCCGCGACGGGGAAGAGGCTGGACATCAGGAACTCGTCGTCGAGCTTGACCTCGTACACCTCGACCTGAAGTGCCGGGTCGCGGCGCCGGCGCAGGCTGATCAGGCCGATCGGCGTCTCCCGCCAGGCCAGTTCCTCGAAGCGCGCGCCCACACAGTCCTCTTCTCGCCGGTTCAGTGCGGGATGCTACCCGGGTTCGGTCAACCGACCCCGAGCGCGCACGCCGCCGCCACTGCCGTCATCGCGATCGCGACCGCGCCGACCGGGCGGCGCAGCGGAGGACTCCGGCGCAGCAGGACCAGCAGCGTGCCGGTCGCCAGCGACGCGAAAGCCGCCACGGCGGCGACCCAGACCTGGCCGGCGGCCCGCGGCACCTCCGGGTCGCCCAGGGCCGAGACGCCGGTGGCGACGGCCAGCCAGCTCGCCGGGGTGACGACCGCGCAGAGCAGCGCCAGCGCCGCGGCGCCGTGCGCCGGCCCGGGGAGCACCGGATCGCTGCGGTCGGGACGCTGCCACGGCCGGCCGCCGTCGGAGGGATTCACGGCGGCGACTGTACGGCACCACACCACCGAGGCGGCGGCGTGCGTTACCGAAGGTTCACGGAAGATCGACGCAACGCATATCCTGTGCCCCGAGCGAGCACCGGAAGGGACGTCATGCCGTCGCGGCAGGACCAGCTGCACTCGTACCAGTTCACCGTCCAGCGGGCCGTCGCCGCGCTGGTCATGCGGGAGACCGATCCGGCGCAGTCGCCGTTCCGGCGGCTCGCCGGGGCCGCGCTGGCCAGCGTGCTGGTCGCCGCGATCGGGCTGGGCGGCTTCGCGCTGTACGGGCTCTTCGCAGGCGGCGGAAGCAACTGGCGGGACACCGGCGCGGTCATCGTGGAGAAGGAGTCCGGCGCCCGGTACGTCTACCGGGACGAGAAGCTGCACCCCGTCCTCAACTACGCCTCGGCGCTGCTGATCGTCGGCGCCGAGCAGCCGAGGACGGTGCTGGTGTCCCGCCGGTCCATCGAAGGCGTGCCGCGTGGCCTGCCGCTGGGGATCGCCGACGCTCCGGATTCGCTGCCCGCGCCGGCCCGGCTCGCGAACGACCCGTGGACGGTCTGTTCGATCACGCCCACCGACGTCGACCGCACCGTCCCGCGCTCGGTGCTGCTGATCGGCGAGGAGCCGCGCGGGGGCCGGCAGCTCGGCGACGAGGCGCTGCTGGCGCGGGATCCCGACGGCGGGTTGCACCTGCTGTGGCAGGCGCGCCGCTACCTGGTCCGCGACTCCGCCCGGGTGCTCGCCGCGCTGGCCACCACCCGGGCGCGGGCCGTGCCGGTGGCGGCCGCGCTGCTCAACACGCTGCCGGCCGGGGCCGATCTCGCGCCGCCGGCGCTGCCCGGCCTGGGTCAGCGGTCCGCCCGCGTACCGGGTGCCGAGATCGGCGACGTCTACCTGGTGCGGAACTCCGGCGGGGGCCGGCAGTACGCGGTGGCCGTCCGCGACGGGCTGGCCGGGATCACCGAGTTGCAGGCGAGTCTGCTGCTGGCGCGTACCGGCCAGGGCGAGGCGGAAGCGCTGACCCTCGGCCGGTTCGCCGAGCTGCCCCAGGTGGCCGGCCTGGTTCCGTCCGGTCCGGCCGCCCCGCCCGCGGTGCCACCACGGTTGGCGAGCGTCGACGGGGGCGGACTGTGTGCCCGGGTGGGCGACGACGCCGGGGTGGCGGAGCTTCGGGTGGGCGTACGCGCGCCGGACTCCGCCGCCGCGCCTCGCTCGGTCGCGACGGGGGGCGCGGTGCGCGCCGACCAGGTCGTGGTGCGGCCCGGCCGGGGCGCCGTCGTCGAGGCGGTCGCGGCGCCTGGTGCCACCGGCGGGGCGGTGTCGATCGTGACCGACCTGGGGCGGCGGCACGTGGTGGCCGACCGCGAGGCGCTGGCCATGCTCGGCTACCGCGACGTGCGCCCCACCCGGCTGCCGGCCGGCGTGGTGAGCCTGGTGACCGCAGGGGCCACGCTCGACCCGACGGCGGCGCGGGCCGTCGCCGCGCCGGGCTGACCGGTCGGAAGCTGTCCAGCCCGAGCCGATGGGCCGCGTTCGTCTGCTCCTCGGTCGGCGGGCCGGTGCCCAGGTCAGTCGGCGGGGCGGCGCAGCAGGGTGACGGCGAAGTCCGCGTCGTCACGCCAGGGGCGCAGGTCCCAGGTCGCGAAGCGGTGCTCCAGCCGCAGGCCGGCGGCGACCGCGTCGGCGTCGAAGTCGTTCAGTGGGTAGCCGCGGTCGGTGCCGAAGCCGACCGCGAGCACACCGTCGGGACGTAGGTGTGCGGCGAGGCGGCGCAGCACCTCCTGCTCGGTGCCCGGCGCGACGAAGGTGAGCACGTTCCCGACCAGTACCGCAGCGTCGAAGGGCTCGGCCTCGCCGACCGCGGGCAGGTCCAGCTCGGCCAGGTCACCGAGCAGCCAACGCGGGCCGGGATGATCGGCCCGGGCGGCCTCGACCAGCGCCGGATCGGCGTCCACCCCGATCACCGTGTGACCCCGCGCGGCCAGCGCGGCACCCACCCGGCCGGTGCCCGAGCCGGCGTCGAGGATCCGGGAACCGGGCGGCACCAGCGCGTCCACCAGACGAGCCTCGCCGGTCAGGTCCGCCCCCTCGGCCGCGAGCCGGCGGAACCGGTCGATGTACCACTGCGAGTGCTCGGGCCCGGTGTCTGTCTCCCAACGCGTCGCGCTTCCCATGCCGTTACCGTAACCAGCCCCATCCCCGCCCCCTCACGCAGTCTGGGCCCTCTTTCACGGAAAGAGTGGCCATCCCGCGTGAGATGGGCACTCTTTCCGTGAAAGTGCGTGCCGTCTGAGGTTCAGGCTTTTTCGGCGCCGCTGGTCAGGCCTTCGGTCAGGAGGCGTTCGGTGGCGAAGAAGAGGAGCACGATGGGCAGCGTGAGGACCACTGAGCCGGCCATCAGCACCGTCTTCGGCACCTCCACCCCGTCGGCCAGTTGCGCAAGACCCAGCGACACCGTCCACCGGTGCGGCTTGTCGACGAGGAAGAGCAACGCGAACAGGAACTCGTTCCAGGCGATCATGAAGTCGTAGAGCGCGACCGCCATGATCGATGGGGCGGCGAGGGGGAGACTGATTCGGCGGATGATGCCGAGCCGGCCGGCGCCGTCGATCGCGGCGGACTCCTCGAGGCTGACCGGGATGGTCTCGAAGTAGTTCTTGAGCATGTAGACCGAGACGGGCAGCGTCTGCGAGATGTAGACCAGCACCAGTCCGACCAGCGAGCCGCGCAGCCCCGCCCGGGTGAAGACCACGAACAGTGGGATGGCGATCACGATGGACGGGAAGAGGTAGACCGCCAGGAAGAGGAAGTCGACCTGGCGGCGGCCGAAGAAGCGCAGCCGGGACACCGCGTACGCGCCGGGGATCGCCACGACCAGGGTGAGCAGGGTCGCGGCGAGGGCGACGAGGCCGCTGTTGCGGATGAAGGCGAGGAATCCCTGGCCGCCGTCCTCGGTGGCCTTGAGCACCTCGGCGTACGTGCCGACGGTCAGCTCGCCGAGGCCGACCACCAGCGCGCCGGGGTCGAGCAGGAGCCGCTCGATCGGACGTAGCGAGAGAACCAGCATGTAGTAGAAGGGGAAGACGGTGACCAGCAGGAACGCGGCGATGACCAGCCGCCGCAGCCAGCGCAGTCCTACCGTCTCGACCCGGTCGCGGTCCATCAGTCCACCCTCCGGGCGAAGAAGCGCAGGTAGATCAGGACGAACACGACGAGCACCACGGCCAGCACCACCGCCTGCGCCGCGGCCGCGCCGATGTCGGTACGCGCGGTGAGGAACTCGTAGACCCGGATGCTGACGACCTCGGTGCCGGCGGCGCCCCCGGTGAGCAGGTAGACGTCGTCGAACTTGTTGAACGTCATGATGAAGCGCAGCACGCCGAGCAGCGCGATCACCGGCATCAGTTGGGGGAGCAGGATGTGCCGGAAGCGCTGCGTGGGGGTGGCGCCGTCGACCCGGGAGGCCTCCTCCAGTTCACCCGGCACGGCCTGGAGGCGGGCGAGCAGGAAGAGGAACGCGAACGGGAAGTAACGCCACGCTTCGAACGCGATCACGGTGGCGAGCGCGGTGGACTCCTGGGACAGGAACGGCACGGCCGTGTCCCAGCCGAGCAGCCGCTGACCCCAGTGGTTGACGATGCCGAGCTGCGGGTCGAGCATCACCTGCCAGACGAAGGTCATGGCGACCACCGGCGCCACGTACGGCAGCAGCATCGAAGCCCGTACCAGGGTGCGGCCCCGGAACGGGCGGCGGACGACCAGCGCCGCGACCAGGCCGAGCACGATCGACCCGGCGGTGCTGCCGATGCTGTAGATCAGAGTGGTGACCAGCGTGTCCGCGAAGCCCGGGGTGTGCAGCACCCGTTCGATGTTGTCCAGGGTGAATTCGCCGAAGAGGCCGGTGCGGCGCAGCGTGGCGAGCCGGACCCGCTGGAAGGCGAGCACCACGGTCCACACGATGGGGATGCCGATCACGGCGAGTACGACGAGCAGGGTCGGCGCGACCAGCGCGAGTCCGGCTCGGGACTCACGTCTGCGCAGGGTCAACGGGCGGCGCGGTCGCCGGCCGGCGGGTTGCTCCCGGATGGGGGAGCGGCCGGTGCCGGGTGCGGTGGTGGTCAATTGACGCCCGCCTTGATCGCCTCCACGTCCTTCTTCGCGCGGCCGGCGGCCGCTGCGGCGTCGGACTTGCCGGCGATCACGTCGTTGAGCGCCTTCGGCACCGGCAGTTCACCGAGGATCGCGCCGACGAGCTTGCCCTGCCCCTGGGTCAGCCCCCAGCGTTGGAACGTGTCCGGGCTGGTGCGCAGGTCGTCGAGGACCTGGTCGCCGTACACCTCGGCGAGCGGCTTCTTGGCGTCCACCCCGGCCTGGCTGGAGTTCCAGGCGGTGAGGAACTTCTCCGGTTCGTCCGCGGTGCCCTTGCGTACCGGGAACCGGCCCTCCGGGGACATGCCGAACCAGCGTGGGTAGGCGTCGCCGAGCAGGTACTCGACGAAACTCTTCGCCGGGTCGGCGGCGGCGCCGTCCAGCACGGTCCAGGAGCTGATCTCGCCGTACTGGGCCGGCGAGCCGTTCGGGCCCTTGATCGCGGTGACGAACCCGCTGTTCTTCGCCAGGAAGGTGGGGTCGGCCGCGCACTGCGGGCAGGTCGGTTTGGCGTCGTCGCGGAGCCCGGCCAGTTCGTCGAGGACGAACGGTGACCAGATCAGCATGGCCGCCTTGCCGGCGAAGTACGTGGCCCGGGTGGTGTCCACGTCCTGCGCGCCCTTGACCGAGTGGTTGCGCATCAGGTCGCCGTAGAACCGGAACGCCTCGACGCACTGCGGCGAGTCCAGCGTCACGGCGCCGGAGTCGTCGGTGAGCTGGCAGCCGTTGGCGAGCGCCAGGTGTTCGAACGTCTGCTGGGTGAAGACGTCGCCGGGCGCGGTCGCCGCGGTGATGCCGGCGATTCCGCCGGTGTTCAACCGGGCCGCCGCGGCGGCGATCCGCTCGTACGTGTCGGGCGCGGGGAGCCCGGCCGCGTCGAAGAGGTCCTTGCGGTAGACGAGCAGCTGACCCCAGCCGTCGCTGGGGACGGCGAGCTGACGACCGTCGTCGGCGGTCAACTCCAGGGCCCGGGGGGAGAACGTCTGCCGACCGAGCGTCTGCACGATCTCGCCGTTGGCGCGCGCGTGCAGCAGCTCGTTGCCGGCGAGGGTGCGGATGCCGGCCAGCGAGACGGAGCCGACCACGTCGGGCAGTTCCCCGGCGGCGGCGCTGGACGCGATGAGGGACGGGAACTGGTCCTCGTTGACGGTGACCAGCTCGACCTGGATCCCGGTCCGCGCGGTGAAGTCGGCGATGATCGCCCTGGTGGCGGTGACCCGGTCGGCGACGTCCTCCAGGCTCCAGACGGTGATCTTCTTGTCGTTGCTGTCGGTCCCGTCGTCGCCGCAGGCCAGCAGGGTGGATCCGGCGAGTGCCAGGACCAGGGTGGCGGTGAGCGTCCGCATCGGAGTGAATGACATCGGCGGCACTCCTCTCGAAGGGTACATCGGGGATTCAACCCCTTCGATTGATCAATTACAAGACATATGCCGATTTTTTGTTTTACGATGAAGCCCGGCGCTACCGGGATGTGACTCATGGTCAATTGGGTTGTCTCTCTCGCCGGGCCCCGACGGATCAGCCTGGAGCCCTGCCCCGTGGACCCACTCGGTCCGGGCGAGGTCCGCGTCCGCACCCGCTACTCCGGCATCTCCGCCGGCACCGAGCTCACCCTCTACCGCGGCAGCAACCCCCGGCTGAGCAAGGACTGGGACGACATCTCCCGGATGTTCGTGCCTCGCCAGACCCCCGTGCCCTATCCGCTGGTCGGCTTCGGCTACGAGGAGGTCGGCGAGATAGTCGAGGTGGCGCCCGAGGTGACCGACCGGCACCCGGGGCAGACCGTCTGGGGCATCTGGGGGCACCGGGCCGAGGCGGTGGTGGCCGCCGACGCCGTCCAGCCCCTGGCACCCGGTCTCGATCCGCTCGCCGCCGTCTTCGCCCGACCCGGCGCCATCGCCCTCACCGCGGTGCTCGCCGGCGACCTGCACCTCGGGGACTGGATCGGGGTCTTCGGGCAGGGTGTGATCGGGCTGCTCGCCACCCGCCTCGCGGTGCTCTCCGGGGCGCGCGTCGTGGCCGTGGACCGGGTCGCCACCCGGCTCGTGCACGCCGGTCGCTACGGTGCCCGGGCGACCGTCGACGCGGGCGTCGAATCGGCCGCGGACGTGCTGCGCGGCGCCACCGGTGGCCGGGGCGCCGACGTCTGCCTCGAGTTGTCCGGGGCGTACCCGGCGCTGCACGAGGCGATACGGGCCACCACCCACGCCGGCCGCGTCGTGGCCGCCGGCTTCTACCAGGGGCAGGCCGCCGGCCTCGGCCTCGGCGAGGAGTTCCACCACAACCGGATCCAGTTGGTGGCGGCCCAGGTCTCCGGGCCGACACCGGCGCCCGGCATGGCCGGCCGGTGGACCGGGGCCCGGGTCGCCCAGACCTTCATGGAACTGGTGGCCGAGGGGAACGTGGACCCGCTGCCGCTGGTGAGTCACGTCGTCGACGCAGGCGCGGTGGCCGATGCGCTGGCGTTGCTCGACCGCGGTGACGGTGACGTTCTCCAAGTGGTGCTGAGGTTCGCATGACCATCCACATCGCCTGCCAGGAGCAGCTCCTGCCGGGCACCGACCTGATCCAGAAGTACGCGTTGGCCACCTCGCTCGGCTACGACGGGATCGAGCTGCGTGGGCGTGGCGACCTGGCGTTCGCCCGCCGGCTGCCCGAACTTCGCCGGGCCCGCGCCGCCGGCGTGGTGATGCCCACCGTCTGCGTCGAGATGGACCACTTCATCGGCGACTTCGACCCGGCACGTTCCGCCGACGCCGTGCGGAACCTGCGCTCCCAGCTCTCGGTGATCGCCGAGCTGGGTGGGACCGGCGTCATGACCCCCGCGGCGTGGGGGATGTTCTCCCGGCGGCTCCCGCCGTTCGAACCGCCCCGGCCGCCGGCCGGCGACCGGCAGGTGCTGGTGGACGCCCTCGGCGCCCTCGGTGAGCACGCCCGCGCCGAAGGGGTCACCCTCTTCCTGGAGCCGCTCAACCGGTACGAGGACCACATGGTCAACCGGCTCGACGAGGCGGTCGCGCTCTGCGCCGCGGTCGGGTTGCCCTCGGTACGGGTGGTCGCCGACACCTTCCACATGAACATCGAGGAGGACGACGTGCACCGGGCGTTGCGCTCCGCCGCGCCGTACCTCGGGCACGTCCAGGTCAGCGACTCCAACCGGTACCAGCCGGGCGCGGGTCATCTCGACTGGCCGGCGCTGGTGCGTACCCTGCTCGAGATCGGCTACCGGGGATGGCTGGCCCTGGAGTGCCGGCTCCGCGGCGACCCGGTGCGGGCGTTGCAGCAGGCCGCCACGGTGCTGCGGCACGCCGAACCCCGGCAGGCGGCGGCGTGAGCACCGGCGGCCTGTCCGACGATTCGCTCGACGAGGTGGCCGGCGACCTGGCCCGAGCGGTTGGCGGGCCGACTGACGGTGGTGCCGTCGTCGGGCCAGCTGACGGTGGTGCCGTCGATGGGCCGGGTGGCGACGCCGAACGGCTGCGCCGGCTCGCCGTGGCCACCCTCGAGGCCAACTGGGAGCACGACCACACGGTGCCGTCCCGCACCCTCTACCCCCACCAGTGGAGCTGGGACTCGGCGTTCATGGCGATCGGGTGGGCCCACCTCCGCCCGGAGTACGCCTGGCGGGAGCTGGAGAGCCTGTTCCGGGCCCAGTGGGCCGACGGGCGGGTGCCACACATCGTGTTCAATCCCCGGCTGCCGGTCGGGGCGTACTTTCCCGGGCCCGAGTTCTGGGCGTCGGCGCGGGCCGAGGCGGCGCCGACCGCCGCCACCTCCGGCCTGGTCCAGCCGCCGGTGCACGCGCTCGCGGCCTGGCTCGCGTACCGCCGGGCCGCCTCGGACCCGGCTCGCGCGGCGCTGCGCCGGCTCTATCCCCGGCTGGTGGCCCAGCAGCGCTACCTGGCCACCTGGCGGGACGTGGGCGGGGCGGGGCTGGCCTGTGTGGTGCACCCGTGGGAGTCCGGGCTGGACAACAGCCCCGCCTGGGACGCCCCGATGGCGGCGGTCGCGGCCGACGCGGCGGTGATGCGGGCGTACCGCCGGCACGACACCGCCCACGCTCCGGCCGCGCACCGGCCCACGGACCTGGACTACGCGCGGTACGTGACGATCGTCGCCTCGTACCGGGACGGCGGCTACCGGGACGCGGAGCTGGCCCGTCGGCATCCGTTTCTGGTCGAGTGCCCGCTGTTCAACGCGGCGGCGGGGGCTGCCGAGCACGCGCTGGCCGCGATCGCGCCGCTGGTCGACGCCGACCCGGGGCCGCACCGGGAACGCGCGGCCCGGATCACCGAGGCGCTGGTACACCGGCTGTACGACCCGGCCACCGGGACGTTCCAACCTCGGGACCTGCGGACCGGACGACTGATACCGGCGCGGACGGTGCTGGGACTCGCGCCGCTGATCCTGCCGGACCTGCCGGCCCCGCATGTCGCGGCGGTCGTCGCCGAGGCGTGTTCGGCCCGGTTCGGGGTGGCGCGGCGGATGTCGCGGCCGCTGCCCAGCTACGACCGGACCGCGCCGGACTTCGAGCCGCTGCGCTACTGGCGCGGTCCGAGCTGGATGAACATCAACTGGCTGGTCCGCCGTGGCCTGCTCGGGCACGGGCGGGCCGACCTGGCCGCCGGACTGGGGCGGTCCATGGCCGAGCTGGTGGCGACCGCCGGCTGCCACGAGTACTTCCACCCGGACACCGGGGCGGGGCTCGGCTCGCCCGCTTTCGGCTGGACCGCCGCGCTCCTGCTCGACCTGCTCGCCGACGAACGCGCGCCAGCTCCCGCGAGCTGAACGGCAGGCCCCGTGTCGGTGCGCGCCGGCCGGTGCACCGGGTGGGCGCGGGCCCCCAGCGCACGCGCCCACCCGGTGGCTCCCGTCGCGGGCCGACGGCCCGGACGACGACCGGTGTACGCGATGGAGCATCGACCAGATGACCGCCGTCGACCGTCGAACTGCCGCGGCGGACTTGCGTCGTGTCGTACTTCCGCCACCCCGGCAGCCGCCGGGAGCCGGCGCGGGCGGGTGTCTACGATGTGCGCCGAGGTGGAGGGGGTGTCATGACTGAGATCGACAAGGTTGCGTGGATCCTGCTGACGGACGGACGGATCCTCAGCACCCGCTCCCAGGGCCGGGATGTCTGGTACCTGCCCGGCGGTAAGCGGGAGCCGGGCGAGAGCGACCGGGACACTCTGCGCCGCGAGATCGCCGAGGAGCTCAGCGTCGAGGTGGACGTGGAGAGCGCGGTGCACGTCGGGACGTTCACCGCGCAGGCGCACGGTCACGCGCCGGGCATCGAGGTGCGGATGACCTGCTACGCCGCCGGCTATCGAGGTGCCTTGCGTCCATCCGGCGAGATCGCCGAGTCGGCCTGGCTCGGGTACGCCGACCGGGATCGGGTCTCCCCGGTCGATCAGATCATCTTCGATCACCTGCACGCCGCGGATCTGCTGCACTGATCCGGCTCTGGTTTGCCGGTTCCGGACCGGGGTAAGCGCCGGGCCGGTGACGAAGGAGGCGCGGCGTGCGGTTTCCCCGCTTCATCGACGCGGTGTCCCGGCGGTCCGGGCTGCCGCCGGAGCAGGCCGCCACGATCGCCCGCGCGGTGCTGCAGACGATGGCGGAGCGGGTCACCGGGCGCCCGGCGGACGATCTGGCGGGGCGGCTCCCGGACGAGTTGGACGGCTATCTCTCCGGACCGGCCGCGGACGCGGGACCGACGCCGGCCGGCCCCGGTGAGTTCCTGCGCCGGGTGGGGGAGCGGGCCGGCGTGGACGAGGTGACCGCCCAGGTGGGTACCGGCGCGGTGTTCGCCACCCTCCGGGAGGCGGTCACGGTCGCCGAGTTCCGGGAGATGGTGGCGCGGCTGCCGATGAGCGCCGACGGTGCGGTCGAGCCGCTTCCTCCGTCGTACGATGGTTGAGCACGGACCACCCGCGCGTTCCTGTCCAAGGTCCGACATCCGGCGAAGTTCCGGAAATTTGTCGGTGATACAGCGCACCGGCCGGAAGATTAACCGCTTGTCGCTCTCTATGCCCCAATTACTCTGGGTGCTGGACGGATGATCGGTCTGTTTCCCCCGCCCCTCGTCTGAGGCCCCGATCGGCTCTTCGGTCGGACTCTCATCGATGAACTCTTCTCCCAGGCATCGAGACTTATGCTGCTGTCAATGTGAAGTCCTGGGGGGGATCATGATCACGGCTGTCCATTGCCGCGCGTCTGTCCATAGTGGACACGACTCCACGTCCTGAGATGACGAACGAGACGCTGATCCATCGCTTCGGCGATGTCGCGGCCGCCTGTCCCGAACATGCCGCCGTCCTCACCGAGGCCCGGCAGCTCAGCTACGCCGAGCTGGCCGGCCTCGCCGGCGGGTACGCCGAGGCGCTGGTCGCGGGCGGGGCCCGGGCGGGCGACCGGGTGGGGCTGCTGACCGCGCACGGGCCCCGAACCATCGCCGCCGTCCTCGGCACGCTCGCCGCCGGCTGCGCGTACGTGCCCCTCGACCCGGGCTACCCGCACCACCGGTTGCGGCACATGCTCGCCGCCGCCGGAGTGACCACCATCCTCTGTGCCGCCGAGCACGAGGAACTCGCCGCGACGCTCGCCGCCGGTCGGCCGGGCACGCGCGTCCTCGTCGTGGCCGACCCGCGCCCCGCCCCGCTGCGCCCGCAACCGGTCGACTCCGACGCGCTGGCCTACGTGCTGTTCACCTCGGGCTCGACCGGCGTGCCCAAGGCGGTCGGGCAGACCCACCGCAACCTGCTGCACGCGGCGCGCAACCAGATCGACACCCTCCAGATCGGACCGGCCGACCGGCTCAGCCTGCTCGCCTCGTTCAGCTTCGACGCGGCCATTCCCGACCTCTACCCGGCGCTGCTCACCGGCGCTGCGGTCGTCCCCGTCGACCTGCGCCGGCACGGGCTGGCGTACGCCGTCGAGCAGCTCGCCCGCCACGGCGTCACCATCTACCACTCGACGCCCACGGTCTACCGCTTCCTGCTGGACGTGCCCGGCGTCGAACGGCTCGACCGGGTGCGGGTGGTGCTGCTCGGCGGGGAACAAGCCAGCCACGCCGACGCCGCCCGTGGACAGGGCCGGTTCGCCCCCGGATGTGTGCTGGTCAACGGCTACGGCGCCACCGAGATGACCTTCGCGGCCCGGTACGCGCTGCCGCTGGCGCAGGCCGACCCGGCCGCCACCGGGGCGTTGCCGATCGGTACCGCGCTGCCCGGCTACCAACTGCGGCTGGCCGAGAACGGTGAGATCGTCGTGCGTAGCGCCCACCTCGCCCCCGGCTACCTCGACCAGCACAGCGACCGGTTCCGCACCGACCCCGACGGCGTGCCGACGTATCGGACGGGCGACCTGGGCGAGTGGCTGCCCACCGGAGAGCTGCGCTGCCTCGGCCGGCTGGACCGGCAGGTCAAGGTACGCGGCTTCCGGATCGAACTGACCGAGATCGAGGCGCTGCTCGCCGCCGAACCGGGCGTCGCAGGCGTCCGGGCCGTCGCCCGCGACGGCGAGTTGCTGGCGTACGTCCGCCCGGCCGCCGGGCTGCTCGATCCGGCCGCGCTGCGTGTCGCGCTCGCCCGCCAGTTGCCCGAGTACGCGTTGCCCCGTGCCGTGGTGCCGGTCGACGAGTTCCCACTCACCGTCACCGGCAAGGTCGACGAGCGGGCGCTGCCGGACCCGGAGCACACCGTGCCGACCGGACCGGGGCCGGCCACGCCGACCGAGCGGGCCGTGCACGACATCTGGCGCGCGGTGCTCGGCCACGACGCGGTCGGGCGCACCGACAACTTCTTCGACGTCGGCGGCCAGTCCCTGCTCCTCGGTCAGGTGCAGCAGCGCCTCGCCGAGCGGTTCGGGGTGCGGCTACCCATGCTGCGCCTCTTCGCGCACCCCACCGTGGCCGCACAGGCCCGGCTGCTCGACGAACCGCAGCCCGCCGATCGGACGTCGGCTCCCGTTCCGACCGCGCAGCCAGCCGATGCGGCGTCGGTCCCGGTGCCGGCCGCGCGGCCCGCCGATCGGGCGCCGGCTCCCGTGCTGGTCACCCCGCCCGCGCCGTCGGTGGCCGCCCGCGAGTACACCGGCGACGAGATCGCCGTGGTGGGTCTCGCCGGTCGCTTCCCCGGCGCTCCGGACGTGGCCACCTTCTGGTGGAACCTCTGCGCCGGAGTGGACTCGATCCACGACCACAGCGACGCGGAACTGGCCGAACTCGGCATCGGGTCGACGTTGCGCGCCGACCCCCGGCACGTGCGGGCCGCCGGCCGGCTCGACGGCGTCGCCGACTTCGACGCGGAGTTCTTCTCCTTCGGCGCGCAGGAGGCGGCCCGCACCGACCCGCAGCACCGGCTCTTCCTCGAAACCGCCTGGGAGGCGCTGGAGGACGCCGGGCACGACCCGACCCGCTTCCCCGGACTGGTCGGCGTCTACTCGGCCACCTCCGCCAACCGCTACTTCCTGTTCCACCTCATGGACAACCCGGCGGTCGTCGGAGACGTGGACCCGGACGACTGGGAGGCCCGGCTGATCGGGCGGCAGTTCACCGACCACCTGCCCGGGCAGGTCGCGTACCGGCTGGGGCTGACCGGGCCGGCGGTGGCCGTGCAGAGCGCCTGCTCCAGTTCGCTGGTCGCGGTCTGCCTCGCCGCGCAGAGCCTGGCCGACTACCAGTGCGACCTCGCGCTCGCCGGCGGCGTCAACGTCACCTGGCCCCGCTACCGGCACACCCCTGGCGGGCTCGCCTCCCCCGACGGTCGGTGCCGCGCCTTCGACGAGGCGGCCAACGGGTCCGGGTTCGGCTCGGGCGTCGGCGTGGTCGCGCTGCGCCGGCTCGCCGACGCGCAGGCCGACGGAGACCGGATCTACGCGATCCTGCCCGGCTGGGCGGTCACCAACGACGGCCCGGACCGTGCCGGATACGCCGTACCCGGACCGGCCGGGCAGGCCGCCGCGGTGGCGAACGCGCTCGCCGCCGCCGAGGTGGCACCCGGCAAGGTCCACCTCATCGAGACGCACGGCAGCGGCACCCCGCTCGGCGACGCCATCGAGGTGGCCGCGCTGAACGAGGTGTACGCAGGAGGGCCGGCCGAGAGCTGCGCGCTCGGTTCGGTGAAGACGAACATCGGGCACCTGGACGCCGGCGCCGGGATAGCCGGCCTGATCAAGGCGGTGCTCGCCGTCCAGCACGGCACCATCCCGCCGAACCTGCACTACACGCGCCCGCACCCGGAGATCGACCTGGCCGGCGGTCCCTTCTACGTGCCCACCAAGGTGCGGGACTGGCCGGAGGCGCCGCGCCGGGTCGCCGGCGTCAGCTCGTTCGGGCTGGGCGGCACCAACGCCCACGTCGTGGTCGAGCAACCGCCGCCGGTCGAACCGGTCGGCGGGCAGCCGTCCCCGATGGCGCACCTGCTGCCGGTCTCCGCGCGTACGCCGGCCGCGCTGCGGGACGCACTGACCCGGCTGCGGCGGCACCTCACCGGCGCCGCCCCGGCCCTGGCCGAGGTCGCCGCCACGCTCGCGCTCGGCCGGCGGGCGTTCCGGTGCCGGGCCGCGATGGTGGTCACCGACCTGGCGGGCGCGGTCGCCGCCTTGGACGAGCTGCTGGAGACCGGCGCCCGGGTCGCGGGCGAGCCCGGAGCGCTGCGTGAGCTGGCCGGCACCTGGGTGGCGGGGCAGGACGTGGACTGGGCGGCGCTGCATCCCGAGGGCCGTGTCCGCCGCACCGGCCTGCCCACCTACGCCTTCCAGCGGAAGCGGTACTGGATCGATCCCCCTCGGAAGGGCACCCGGTGAACTGGTTCGTCTCCGCCGGCGGCCGTGGCGGGGCCCCGGTGCAGCTCTTCTGCCTGCCCTACGCCGGTGCCGGGGCCAGCGCCTTCCGGCGCTGGCAGGCCGGCCTCGGCCCGGGTGTGGAAGTGCTGCCGGTGCAGCTGCCGGGCCGGGAGAACCGGATCACCGAGGACCCCCGGTTCCAGGTGGGGGACGTCGCCCGGGCCATCGCCGAGCGGGCCACCGGCCCGTACGCCGTGTACGGCCACTCGATGGGCGGCCGGCTCGGCTTCGAGGTGGTCCGCGAGTTGAGCCGCGACGGGCGACCGCTCCCGATCCGGCTCTACGTCGGTGGGGCGCGCGCCCCGCACGTCACCGCGCCCAGCCTCTTCGACGGTCTCTCCGGAGTGGACGACGACGAGCTGCTGCGTCGCCTCGGTCAGGGCGGCGGCCTGCCCGCCGAGGTTCTCGAGCACCCCGAACTGGTGGAGCTGCTGCTGCCGCTGCTGCGGGCCGACTTCGGCCGGGTGGACAGCTACCGCTACGAACCCGGTGATCCGCTGCCGGTGCCGATCGTGGCGTACACCGGCCGGCACGACCGGGCGGTGACGCGCGAGCACAGCGAAGCCTGGGGCCGGCACAGCGCGGCCGGCTTCACCCTGCACGAGATCGCCGGCGGGCACTTCTTCCTGCACGACGCGCTGGACGAGCTGCTCGCCGCGATCCGCGCCGACCTCGACGCCGCCCTCACGAGCAGCGCCGCCGGGCGCGGGCCGGCCGCCCGGTCCGCCGCGCCGCCCGGTGCACACCGGGTGCCGCTGGGCGACACCGGCTGGTCGGTCTGGCGCGACGCCGTCCTGCGTACCACCGGCTTTCCGGCCGACGGGCTCACCGCGTTCTCCGCACCGCAGGCCGCGGCCGCCGCCGACGAGCTGCTGGCGACCGGGTCGGGAGTCGAGCACTTCGACAAGGAGTTCGCCGAGGCGGTGGCGGTCGGCGTCGAGCGGCTGAGCGAGCTGGCCGACCACCGGCTGCTGAGGGAGGCGATCACCTGGCAGAACCGCAACATGCTGGCAGCCCTCGACGCGTTGCGACGAGACGGTGCGGACGCGCCCCGCAACGCACGCCGACGGGAGCGGGAACGGGTACTGCTCAGGTACTGGCAGCGTTACTGCGGCAAGAACGAGACGATCGGTTTCTTCGGGCCGAGCTGCTGGGTGACGGTCGACCCGACCCGGCCGGCGGCCGTCGAGGTGCGCCCCGGACCCGCCCTCACCCGCCGTCGTCGGGTGTGGTTCGAATCGTGGGCGCTGGCCGCGTACGCCGACCGGATCGGGCGGGAACTCACCGTGCGCGCCTGGTGGCCGCCGTGCCTCGCTCCGCACCTGCACCTGGTCGACCGTGCCGTACATCGTCCCGGTCGACCACCCGTGCCGCTCACCCCGGTCGAGGCGGCGCTGCTCGCCGCCGCCGACGGCCGGCGCAGCGCCCGGGAGTTGGTCGCGGACCCGGCGGTCGGGCTTCGCCGCCCCGAGGACGGGTACGCGCTGCTCGACCGGCTCGTCGAGCGGGAGCTGATCACGTGGGACGCGGCACTGCCGGTGCGCCCCGCCGCCGAGGACGTGTTGCGGAAACGGATCGAGTCGATCGGCGACGCCCCGGCGCGGGAAGCGGCCCGAGCCGGCTTCGACGAGCTGTGTGCCGCCCGGGACGAGGTCGCCGCCGCGGCCGGCGACCCGGACCGTCTGCGCGGCGCGCTGGACGCGCTCGATGCGACGTTCACCGCGCTGACCGGTATGCCGCCCCGACGGCGCTCCGGTCAGATGTACGCCGGGCGGACACTCTGCTACGAGGACACCAGCCGAGACCTCGACGTGGTGTTCGGCGCGCCGTTCCTGCACGGGATCGCGGCGCCGCTGGACGTGCTGCTGCGGGCCGCTCGCTGGCTGGCCGGGGCGCTGGAGCAGGCGTACGTGGCGGCGTCCCGCGAGCTCTACGAGGAGCTGCGGGCCGAGGCCGGCGGCGGGCAGGTGGCCCTGTCCGACCTGTGGTTCCTGATGCAGGGGCTCTTCTGGGGCGACGGGGAACGGCCGGTGGACACGGTGGCCGCCGAATTCGCCGCTCGCTGGGCGGGACTGTTCGGGCTCGCCGACCTGCCAGCGGGGACGACCCATGTTCGGCTGCGGGTGGCCGACCTCGTCGACCGGGTCGCCGAGGTGTTTCCGGCCGGTCGTCCGGGGTGGAGCGGTGCCCGGGTGCACAGCCCGGATCTGCAGATCTGCGCGACCGACGCGGAATCACTCGCCGGCGGTGAGTACACCGTGGTCCTCGGCGAGATGCACACCGCCTGGCCGTCCTTCGACTGCGAGGCGCTGGCCCTGTCCCATCCCGACGGGGCGCGGCTGCGCTCGGCGTTCGCCGAGGACCTCGGCGAACGGCGGATCCGGTTGCTCCTGCCCGCCGACTGGCCGCGCCACACCGGCCGGGTCGCCGAGGCGCTGACCGGTCCGACCGACCGGCAGTTGGCGTTCGTATCCGCTCCCGGCGCCGATCCCGGGCGGGTGCTGCCGACGGTGGCTCTGACCGTTGGTGAGGCGGCGGGCGGGCTCGTCGCGACGGCCCCGGACGGGCAGCGCTGGCCGCTGATCGAGATCTTCGCCGGGGTGCTCGCCGCGCACGCCGTCGACGGGTTCAAGTTGGTGGCCACCGCGCCGTACACGCCCCGGATCACGCTGGACAGGTTGGTGGTGGCCCGGCAGACCTGGCGGACCACGGTGGGGGAGAGCGGGCTGGCCGCGGCGACCGGAGAGCGGGAGCCCTTCCTGGCCGTCCGTGCCTGGCGTGGCCGGCTCGGGCTGCCCGAACAGGTGTACGTGAAGTTCGCGACCGAACCCAAGCCCTGCTTCGTGGATCTGAGCAGTCCGGCGTTCGCCAGCATGTTGTGCGCCATGGCCCGGGCCGCCGGGGACGAGGCGTCCCTGGCGGTCAGCGAGATGCTGCCGGCCCCGGACGACGCCTGGGTCCCCGACGCCCAGGGACGGCGCTACTTCAGCGAGCTGCGTCTGCAGATCACCGATCCGATGAGTTACCGGGGAGAGAACGGGTGACCGACATCCTGACCATCAGCGCGGCGCAGGGGGAGTCGCTGCCCTGGCCGGACGCGACGCTGGCCGAGTTGATCGTCGCGCAGGCCGCCCGCACCCCCGACGCGGTGGCGGTGCGGCAGTGGGACGACCGGCTCAGCTACCGCGAGCTTTTGGACCGGGCCGGCGGGGTGGCCGCCGCGTTGCGAGCGCGCGGCGTCGGCCGGCAGAACCGGGTCGGTGTCTGCGGCCAGCGGCGGCCGGAGCTGGTCGCGACGGTTCTCGGCGTGCTGCTCGCCGGGGCGTGTTACGTGCCGCTGGAGCCGGGCGGCCCGCGCCGGCGGCTACGGGAGATCGCCGCGGACGCGGGCGTGACCGTGGTGATCGGGGACGCGGCCGAGACCGAGTTCGCCGGCGTCTCGGGTATCGAGGCGCTCGGGCTGCCCGGCCCGGCGCCCCTCGCGCCCTGCCCGGCGCGGCCCGAGGACCTCGCGTACGTGCTGTTCACCTCGGGCTCGACGGGCCGCCCGAAGGGGGTGCTCACCACCCACCGGAACCTGGTCGAGTTCCTGCACGGCGTGGTGTCGTTCAGTGGCGCGGACGCGGGGGTACGCAGCCTCGGTATCGCCTCGCTGGGCTTCGACACGGTCACCATGGACCTGTTCGTTCCGCTGCTGCTCGGCGGCTCGGTTCAGCTGATCGGCGCGGCCGACCGCGCCGACCCGGTCCGGCTCGGTCGCTTCATCGCCGCGCACGAGGTCAACTGGGGCTTCATCACGCCCACCGTGCTGTCCATGCTGGATCCGGCCGAGCTGCCCGACTGGCGGGTGGTGTTCTGCGGCGGTGAGGCGGTGCCGGCCGAGCTGGCCGCCCGATGGGCGCCGGGGCGTACCTTCCTCAACGGCTACGGGCCGACCGAGACCACCGTGCTGGCGCTGAGCTGCCGGTTGACCGCCGACGAGACCGATCCGGTGCCGATCGGCCGACCACTGCCCAACCACCGCGCGTACGTGGTCGACGCCGACCTGCGTCCGGTGCCGCCAGGGGAGACCGGCGAGCTGCTGATCGGCGGGCCCGGCCTGGCCGACGGTTATCTCAACCGGCCGGGGCTGACCGCCGAGCGGTTCGTCCCGGACCCGTTCGCCGAGGTGCCGGGGGCGCGGTTGTACCGCACCGGTGACCTCGTCCGGCAGCTTCCCGACGGCCGGATCGTCTACCTCGGCCGGGCCGACCGGCAGGTCAAGGTCCGTGGCCAGCGGATCGAGCTGGGCGAGGTGGAGGCGGTGCTGGCCGAACTGCCCGGAGTTGACCGGGTGGTGGTCGAGGCGATGCCCGGACCGGCCGGTACGGAACTGGTCGCGTTCGTCACCCCGGTCGACGCGCCCGACGACGAACGGCTGCGTGACTACGCCGGACCCCGGCTGACCGCCGCGATGCTGCCGGCGCGGGTGCTGCGCCTCGACGACCTGCCGGTCAGCCCGATCTCCGGCAAGCTGGACCGGTCGGCACTGCGCGCCCTGGCCGACGCCGCCCGTGCGGCCGGCACGGAACAGGCGCCGGCCGGCGCGGACGAGCCGCTCGACGCGGCGGTACGTCGTATCTGGACCCGCCTGCTCGGCACCGTCCCTACCCCGGAGACGGACTTCCTCGCCGCCGGCGGTAACTCGATCGCGGCGATGCGGCTGGTCGCCGCGCTCCGTGCCGAACTCGGCCGGCACGTCGACACTCGGGACGTCCTCACCGACCGGACGTTCACCGGCCTGGTCGAACGGGTCGCCGCCGCCCCGACAGCGGACGGCGACGGGCTCACCACCGGCAACCCGCCGACCCTGTCTCCACCGCAGCGGAGGCTGTGGTTCGTCGACCAGCTGGCCCCGTCCAGCGCGCCGTACAACATCGCGTTGGCCCATCGGCTGCGCGGCCCGCTCGACGTCACCGCGCTCGGGGCGGCGCTGCGGGCGGTCGTCGAGCGGCACGACGTGCTGCGCTGGCGGATCCCGCAGACCGGCGGTGTGCCGTACGCCGTCCGTGAGGAGCCGACCGACGTGGCCGTGCCGGTGGTCGACCTGACCGGCGACGAGGACCGCGAGCGGAAACTGGCGGGGATGCTCACCGCCGGCGCCGGGCACACGTTCGACCTGGCCACCGGACCGCCGTGGCAGGTGACCGTCTACCGGCTCGGACCGGCCGAGCACGTGTTGGCGATCACCCTGCACCACGCGGTCTTCGACGGTTGGTCCGAGACGGTCCTCTACGACGACCTGGGGGCCGCGTACGAGCAGGCGGTAGCCGGGCGGACTCCGCGGCTGCCCGCGCTGACCGCCGGCTACGCGGACTACGCGGTGTGGCGGGCGGAACGGGACCGGCGTCGGGGCGAGGCCGATCTGTCCTGGTGGACGGCGCATCTGCAGGGCGCGCCGACCGTGCTGGACCTGCCGCGGGACCGCCCGCGCCCGGCCGTGCAGACCTACACCGGGGCCGAGGCCGCCGTGCGGTTGCCCGAGGCGACCGATCGGGCGGTGCGCACCCTGGCCGAACGGCGGGGGACAACGGTCGCCGCGGTGCTGCTGGCCGGCTTCGGCGAGCTGCTCGCCCGGCTCACCGGCGGCGACGACCACGTGCTCGGCGCGATCGTCGCCGACCGGAGGCTGGCCGCCTTCGACGACGTGGTCGGCTTCTTCATCGACACCGTGCCGGTCCGGGTGCGTACCGGCGGGGCGAGCTTCGCCGAGCTGGTCGACCGGTGCGCAACCGAGCTGCACGAGGTGACCAGCCATCCGGCCGCGCCGCTGGAGCGGATCGTCGAGGCGCTCGGCGTCGGCCGGGACACCTCCCGGGCGCCACTGGTGCAGGTGCTGTTCAACGTGCTCAACTTCGCCCCGCCCCGCCTGGCGCTGACCGGCCTCGTCGGCGCGGCGGTCCCCGTGCCGAAGCCCGGCTCACCGTTCGACGTGACCGTGTACGTGGTCGAGGGCGCCGGCCGGATCGGCGTCGAGGTGGTCCACAACCCGGACCTCTTCGACGGCGAGCGGATCGACGCGCTGCTGGCCGACCTGGCGGCACTGGTCGGCGCGCTCGCCGCCGACCCCGACGTGCCGGCCCGCGAGGTCGCCGCCGAGCTGCCCCGCCCGGCCGTCCGGGTGGCCCAGCTCGGCGCCATGACCGTGGCCGCCACCGAACCGCCGCGCGCCGTCCTGCCCGCCGGACCGGACGGGCTCACCGAGACCGAGGAACTGGTCGCCGGCATCTGGCGGGAGGTGCTGGAGCGGGACCGGATCGCCGTCACCGACAACTTCTTCGACATCGGCGGGCACTCGCTCGCGCTCGCCGAGGTGCACGCCCGGCTTGCCGCCGCCACCGGTCGCTCGATCAAGATGCTCGACCTGTTCCGCCACCCCACGATCCGCGCGCTCGCCGCCAGCCTGGACGGCGCCACCGACCGGCCGGAGCTGGCCCGCGCTGCCCTGCGAGCCGCCGCCCGGCGCGGCCGTACCCGTCGAAACCCACCCCGCCGCCCCGGCGGCACCACGCACTGAAGGAAGCCGTGATGGACGTTCCGACCGCAATCGACCTGTCCGGCGACGGCGACGGCATCGAGCCGATCGCGATCGTCGGGATGGCCGCCCGCCTGCCCGGCGCGGCGGACGTGAACGAGTTCTGGCGCAACCTGGTCGACGGGGTGGAGTCGATCACCGAGCTCAGCCGCGAGGAGCAGCTGGCCCGGGGAGCCACCGTCGAGGAGGTGGACGATCCGGGCTGGGTCGACCGGGCCCCGCTGATCGACGGGTACGACGAGTTCGACGCCGCGCTGTTCGGGATGACCGATCGGGAGGCGGCGATGACCGACCCCCAGCACCGGCTCTTCCTGGAGTCCTGTCACACGGCGCTGGAGGACGCCGGTTACGACCCGTCGCGCTACGACGGCGCGGTCGGCGTGTACGCGGGCACCGGCGGCAACACCTACCTGCACCGCTACGTGCTGCGCAACAAGCGGGTCGGAGGCAACCCGCACAGCGCGGTCTCCATCGCCGCCGGCAACTCGCCGAACTACGTGGCGACCACCGTGTCGTACCGGCTGGACCTGCGCGGTCCGAGCCTCACCGTCCACACCGCCTGCTCGACGTCGCTGGTCGCGTTCCACCTGGCCTGCGAGGCCCTGCGCAACGGTGAGTGCGACATGGCGCTCGCGGGTGGGGTGAACGTCGAGCTGCCACACGTCGGCTACCTCGGCATGGACGGCTTCACCTCGCCCGACGGGCGGTGCCGGCCGTTCGATGCCGGCGCGAACGGCACCGTGTGGGGCAGCGGCGTCGGCGTCACCCTGCTCAAGCGCCTCTCCGACGCGATCGCCGACGGCGACGCGATCCGCGCGGTCGTGCTCGGCAACGCGATCAACAACGACGGCGCCGGTAAGGTCGGCTTCACCGCGCCGAGCGTCGACGGGCAGATGGAGGCGGTCGCCCAGGCGGTCGCGATGGCCCGCGTCGACCCGCGCACCGTCAGCTACATCGAGGCGCACGGCACCGGCACCGCCATGGGCGACCCGATCGAGGTGGCCGCGCTCTCCGCGGTGTACGGCAGTGAGACCGACGACCGGGGCTGGTGCGGCATCGGTTCGGTGAAGTCCAACATCGGCCACCTCAGCCAGCCGTCCGGCATCGTGAGCGTCATCAAGACGGTGCTCGCGATGGAGCACGGCCTGATCCCGCCGACGATCAACTACGAGACCCCGAACCCGGCCATCGACTTCGCCGACACCCCCTTCTACGTTACGAACACGCTCACCAAGTGGGACACCGACGGTGCTCCGCGTCGGGCCGGCGTCAGCTCGTTCGGCATCGGTGGCACGAACGCCCACGTGGTGCTGGAGCAGGCGCCGGCGGCGTACCGGAGCGCACGGCGGGTGCGTCCGGCGCAGTTGCTGCACGTCTCGGCGCAGACCGCCACCGCGCTGGAGAGCGCGGTGCAGCGGCTCGCGGAGCGCCTCGGCGAATCGGCCGACGCCGGCCCGGAGTACCTCGCCGACGTGGCGCACACGCTGCGGGTGGGTCGGCGGGAGTACCCGCACCGGGCGGCGGTGGTGGCCGTCGACCTGTCCGGCGCGGTGGCCGGCCTCGGTGATCCGCGGCGCCTGCACCGCGGGGTGGCCGACGGTCCGCCCCCTCGGGTCGGCTTCCTGTTCTCCGGTCAGGGCGCCCAGTACGCCGGCATGGGCGCGCAGCTCTACGCCGAGGAGCCCGGCTTCGCCGCGGTCGTCGACGAGTGCGCCGAACTGCTGCACCCCGAGTTGGGGCTGGACATCCGGGACCTGATCCTGGGCCGGGAGCCGGAGGCAGCCGAGAAGCTGACGCAGACCCGCTACACCCAGCCCGCCCTCTTCGTGGTCGAGTACGCCTTGGCGCGGCTTTGGCAGGACGCCGGGGTGAAGCCGGCCGCGATGATCGGGCACTCCATCGGCGAGTACGTGGCCGCGACCGTGGCCGGCGTGCTCAGCCTCCCCGACGCGCTACGGGTGGTGGCCGCCCGCGGCCGGCTGATGCAGTCCCTCCCGGCCGGCTCGATGCTCGCCGTTTCGCTGGACGAGTCGGCGGTCGCCGAGCGCCTGCCCGAGGGGTTGGCCGTCGCCACGGTCAACGGCCCCGGCACCTGCGTGGTGGCCGGCGAGACCGAGACGGTCACCGCGTTCGCCGAGACGCTCAAGGGCAAGAGCAAGCTGCTGCGTACCTCGCACGCCTTCCACTCGCCGATGATGGAGCCGATCCTGGGCGAGTTCACCGCCCTGATGGCGTCGGTGCCCCTGCGTCCGCCCACGGTCCCGTTCCTGTCCAACGTCACCGGCACCTGGATCACCGACGAGCAGGCCACCGACCCGGCGTACTGGGCGTCGCACCTGCGCCGGCCGGTGCGCTTCGGTGACTGCGTGGCCACCCTGCTCGGCGAGGGCACCTGGCAGCTCGTCGAGTGCGGTCCCGGGACGCAGTTGGCCAACCTGGCCCGTATGCAGGTCGCCAAGGCCGCCTCCGAACAGCGCAGGCTCACCCCGCTGGGCAGCCTCCCCGGTTCCGGCGACTCCACCGGTGACCTGGCCACTCTGCTCGGCGCCGCCGCCGTGCTCTGGTGCGCCGGTACGCCGGTACGACTCGGGGCCGATCCGCAGGCGCGGCGGGTGCCGCTGCCCACCTACCCGTTCCAGCGGCGCCGCTACTGGGTCGACCCGGACCCGGAGCAGCAGGTGACGGCCACTGTGGATTCCGGGCCGCGGCCGCTGCCGGAGTGGTTCGCCGTGCCGGTCTGGCGGCAGGCCGCCCCGGAGCCGCGTACCGAGCCGCTGGGTCGCTGCCTGGTCCTTGTCGACGGTCCGCGCGGCGACGCGCTGCTCGCCGGGCTGCGGGCCGGGGGCGCCGACCCGATCGAGGTACGCCCCGGCGACGACTTCGCCGCGACGCCGACCGGATACCGGCTGCGCCCCGGATCGCGGGACGACTACGACGCGCTGGTCGCCGCGCTGACCGCCGACGGCGTACCGGCCCGGATCGTGCACGCGTTCACGTTGGACGGTGGACCGACCGGCACCGACATCACGGCGACCTGGGCCGCGCAGGAGCGGGGCTTATTCAGCGCGCTGCACCTGGTGCAGGCGCTCGCCGGCGCGGGGCTGACCACCGAGGAGGACACTCGCACGCTCGACCTGGTCACCGCCGGCGTCGGCGACGTACGCGGCGACGACCTGGTCCGGCCGGAGCACGCCACCCTCGCCGGACTGGCCCGGGTGCTCCCGGCCGAGCTGCCCGGGCTCGCCGTCCGGCTGATCGACGCCGACCCGACCGACGACGGCGGAAGCACCCTCGTGGCCGAACTGCGTCGCCCGCGCGACCCGGCACGGGCGGAGCTGGCGCTACGGGGCGCCCGCCGTTGGGTGGCCGACTACGAGCAGGTCACCGTCGACACGGAGGGTGAGCCGGGCGCGCTGCGCGACGGCGGCCGGTACGTGATCACGGGTGGTCTCGGTGGCATCGGCATCACCCTCGCCGAGGACTTCGCCCGGCGGGCGCGGGCCCGGCTGGTGCTGCTGGCCCGTTCCGGGCTGCCTCCACGGGAGCAGTGGGACGACCACCTCGCCGTGCACGGCCCCGACGACCGGGCCGGCCGGGCGATCGCGGCGATCCGCCGGATGGAGGCGGCCGGCGCCCGGGTGCTGGTGCTCGCCGCCGATGTCACCGACCCGGACGCCCTGCGCCGGGTGCGGGCCGCGGTCGAGGAGGCGTACGGCGGAATCGACGGCATCGTGCACGCGGCCGGCCTGCCCGGCGGCGGCATGGCCGAGGTCAAGGAGCGTGCCGCGGCGGAACGGGTGCTCGCGCCGAAGCTCGCCGGCACCCTCGCGTTGGCGCAGGTCTTCGGTGACCTGCCGCTGGACTTCGTGGCGCTCTGCTCGTCGATCACCGCGGTGATCGGCGGGTTCGGGCAGGTCGACTACTGCGCCGCCAACGCGTTCCTCGACGCGCACGCCCGTGCCGGGCAGGGCTGGCGGGCGCCGGTGCTGTCGCAGAACTGGGGCGGCTGGGCCGAGGTCGGCATGGCCGTCGAGACCGAAGTGCCCGCCGGCTTCCGCGCCGCCGGACGGGACACGGTCACCAGCAGCGTCGACCACCCGGTGCTCACCACCCGGGTCAGCGGGCCGGAGGGCACCGTGCTGCACGGGCTCGTCTCGGCCACCACCCACTGGATGCTCGACGAGCACCGTATCGGCGGGGTTCCGGTGGTACCGGGCACCGCGCACCTGGAGTCGGTGCGCGCCGCGGTGGCCGCGGCGTCGCCCGCCACCGCCGACGACGCGGTGGTCGAGCTGCGCGACGTGATCTTCTTGGAACCGTTCGCCGTGCCGGACGGCACGACCGCGCAGTACCGGGTCGAGTTGACCGCCGCCGAGGACGGCATCGACTTCACGGTGCGCAGCCTCAGCGGCGGGCGGCTGCGGACGCACGTGCGAGGTACGGCCGGCTGGAACACCGAGCCGGCCCCGCCGGTCCGGCAGGTGACCGTCGCGGGCCGCCGCGTCGACGACGACGCCTCGTTCGGCCGCGGCCGTACCAGCATGCTGACCTTCGGTCCACGATGGAAGGCGCTGCGGGAGCACCACCTCGGCGAGGGGGAGGAGCTGGCACGCGTCGAGGCGCCCGCCGAGGCGGCCGGCGACCTGGCCGCGTGGGGTCTGCACCCGGCCCTGCTCGACGTGGCCACCGCGTTCGGCCGGGGCCAGGGCTCCGGCACCTACCTGCCGATGTCGTACGGGCGGATCGTGGTGCGCGGGCCGCTGCCGGTGCGCTTCACCAGCCACCTGCGGCACCGGGCCGGCGCCACCGACGAGGTGGTCGCCGCCGATCTGACCCTGCGCGACGAGGCGGGCCGGGAGCTGGTCGCGATCAGCGACTTCGTGTTGCGCCGGGTCGACCAGGGTGCGGTCGCCGGCGGACTGGCCGCGATCGCGCCGGTCGAGGAGGCACCGGCCGGGTCGAGTGAGGACATCCGGCCGGTGGACGGGGCGGAGGCATTCCGCCGGAGCCTCACCGCCGGGCTCGGGGCGCAGGTGGTCATCGCCACCAGGACGGTCGCCGCTATCCGCGAGCGCGCCGGTCGGGTCACCACGGAGAGCGTCGAGGGCGAGCCGGAGGCCGCGGCGGCGCCGGTGGCGTCCGGTGGGGGATCGGCCGCGCCCGGCACCGAGCTGGAGATCGCCATCGCCCAGGTGTGGCGGGACGCCCTCGGTATGACCGAGGTGGGGGTGGACGACGACTTCTTCCACCTCGGCGGCAACTCGCTGGTGGCGGTGCAGCTGATCGCGGCGATGCGTAAGGCCACCGGTGTCCGGCTGCCCATGCGCAGCCTCTTCGAGACGCCCACCGTGGCCGGCCTCGCCGCCCGGATCGAGGAGTTGCGCGCCGCCGCCCCCACCACCGACGAACCGACGGCCTCTGCGGCCATCCCCGCAATCCCGCGACTGCCGCGCGCCTGAGAACGAGAACAGGAGTTGGAGAGACTCATGAGCGACACGATCGCCACACTGCCGGTGGTCGTCGAGAACGACGGCCGATCCCTCACCGATCTCATCGCCGACCGTCGGGTGGAGCTGCGCGCCGCCCTGGTCGAGCACGGCGGGCTGCTGTTCCGCGGCTTCGACGTGGGCGGGGTGGACGGTTTCGACCAGGTGGTCCGTGCCCTTTCCGGCGAGCCGCTGACCTATACGGAGCGTTCGTCGCCCCGGCACGCCATCAAGGGTCGGGTCTACACCTCGACCGACTACCCGCCGGACGAGGAGATCTTCCTGCACAACGAAAACTCGTACCAGGCCCGCTGGCCGCTGACGTTGTTCTTCTACTGCATCACCGCACCCGAGACGCAGGGGGCGACGCCCCTGGCCGACGTACGGCGGGTGTACCAGGAGATCGACCCGCAGGTGCGGGAGGAGTTCATCCGGCGCCGGTGGATGCTGGTGCGCAACTTCCACGAGGACTTCGGGACGCCGTGGCAGCACGTGTTCAACACCGATGACCGGGCCGAGGTCGAGGCGTACGCGGCGGCCAACCGGATCGAGCTGGAGTGGCGGGGCAGGGGCGGGCTGCGCACCCGGGCGGTACGCGACGTCGCACACCACCGTCCCGGCTCGGACATCCCGCGCTGGTTCAACCACGCGACGTTCTTCCACATCAGCACCCTTCCCAAGGACTACCAGGAGGGGCTGCTCGACATGTTCGGCGCCGAGGACCTGCCGTCGAACACCTACTACGGCGACGGCGGTGAGATCCCCGCCGACGTCATGGACCACCTGCGGGCCGCGTACCGGGCCGCGAGCGTCCGCTTCGACTACCAGCGCGACGACGTGCTGGTGGTGGACAACATGACCGCGGCGCACGGTCGTGAGCCGTTCACCGGCCCCCGCAAGATCGCCGTCGCGATGGCCGAACCGTACACCCCCGAGAGCACTGGAGCGATCTGATGGCCGAACCCCGATTCCTCGTCGTCCGCAACGACGAGGAGCAGTACTCGATCTGGTCGAGCGACCGGGAACTGCCCGCGGGCTGGCACGAGGCCGGGTTCACCGGCAGCCGCGAGGAGTGCCTGGCACACATCGACGGCGTGTGGACCGACATGCGCCCGCGCAGCGTCCGGGAGACGGCGTCATGACCAAGGAGTGGAGCTTCCCGGCGTCGTTCGCCCAGGAGCGGATCTGGATCGCCAACCAGCTCGACACGGCCTCGCCGGTCTACAACATCTCCAACCCGTGGGTCTTTCCGGCCGGGGTCACCGCGGAGCAGGCCACCGACGCGTTCAACCAGGTCGTCGCCCGGCACGAGACGCTCCGCAGCCACCTGCGGGTCGACGACGGCACCCTGGTGCAGGTGGTCCGCGCCGCGGAGCGTTTCGAGCTGCCCGTGGTCGACCTTCGCGAGCTGAGCGGTGCCGAGCAGGAGCGGCGGTACGACGCCGAGCTGACCGAACTCGCCCGCACGCCGATCCCGCTGGACGCCCCGCCGCTGTGGCGGGCCCGGCTGCACCAGCTCGCCGACGACCGGGTGACGCTGCTGTTCGTGGTGCACCACGCGGTCTACGACAGCCACTCGTCGGGGATCCTCACCGGGGAACTGGCCGCGTTCAGCCGGGCCGCGCTGACCGGCACGCCCGCCGAGGTGCCCGAGCTGCCCATCCAGTACGCCGACTTCGCGGTGTGGCAGCGCGAGCAGCTCGCCGGCGCGGAGCTGGAGCGGCAGCTCACGTTCTGGCGGGAGCGGCTGGCCGGGGCGCCCGCCGTGACCGGGCTGCCACTGGACCGCTCCCGCCCGGCCCAGCTCGGCTTCGCCGGCGACGAGATCCGTTTCGACCTGCCCGAAGGGCTGCTCGAGCGGGCGACGGCACTCGGGGCCGGCAGGGCGGCCACCCCGTACATGGTGCTGCTGGCCGCGTTCGCCGCGCTGCTGTCCCGGACCGCCGGGGAGGAGGAGCTGGTGGTCGGCGTCTCCACCGCCGGCCGGGACAGCTCCGAGCTGACGCCGCTGATCGGCATGTTCGTCAACCCGGTGGCGCTGCGGTGCGACCTGACCGGCGACCCGACGTTCGGTGACCTGCTCGGCCGGGTGCGCGACGGCCTGGTCGACGCGCTGGAACACGGGCAGACCCCGTTCCAGCGGCTCGTCGAGGCGATCGCGCCGCAGCGGGACCCGTCGGTGCAGCCGATCTTCCAGACCGCGCTGAACTACATTCCGGAGTCCGGACTGGACGCGGTGCCGCTGGGCACCACCAAGGACGACCTGGCCTTCGACATCACCACCGGGACCAGCCGGCTGGTCTACCGCACCGCGCTGTTCGACCGGGCCACCGCCGAGACCGTCATCGCCCGCTACGTCCGCCTGCTCGAGGCGGCCGTCGCCGACCCGCAGCAGCGGGTCTCGGCGCTGCCGCTGCTCGACGATGCCGAACGGGAGCGGGTGCTGGTCACCTGGAACGACACGGCGCACGAGCTGCCGGCGTCCACGGTGGTGGACGAGCTGCAGCGGCAGGCGGCGGCCACCCCGGACGCCACCGCGCTGGTCCACGAGGGCGTCGCGCTGTCGTACGCCGAGCTGAACGCCCGGGCCAACCGGCTCGCCCGACTGCTGGTCAGCCACGGCGCCGGCCCCGAGAGCCGGGTGGCGCTGGCGCTGCCCCGCTCGGCGGAGCTGGTGGTGGCCATCCTCGCGGTGCTCAAGTCCGGCGCCGCGTACGTCCCGGTGGACACCGGCTACCCGGCCGGTCGGATCTCGTACCTGGTCGAGGATGCCGAGCCGGCGCTGGTGCTGGCCAGCGCGGAGACCGCCGGGCTGGTGCCGGACGGGGCGTTGGTGCTCGACGCGCGCACCGGCGCCGAACTGGCCGACGGCGACCTCACCGACGCGGATCGGCTCGCCGCGCTGCGCCCGGAGCACCCGGCGTACGTGCTCTACACCTCCGGTTCGACGGGGCGGCCGAAGGGAGTGGTGGTGGAGCACCGGGCGGTGGCCACGTACCTGGCCTGGGCCCGGCACACCTACCCCGGGCTGGGCGGCACGGCGTTGCTGCACTCGCCGGTCTCGTTCGACCTGACCGTCACCGGCCTGCTCGGCACGCTCACCGCCGGCGGCACGGTGCGGCTGGCCGCGTTCGACGACGCCGCCGCCCGGACGGGTGGCCGCCCGACGTTCCTCAAGGTCACCCCGAGCCACCTGCCGCTGCTGGAGTCCGAGCTGTCGCCCACCAGTGATCTGGTGATCGGCGGCGAGGCGCTCACCGGCGAGCAGCTGGCGCGGTGGCGTCAGGGACACGCGGACGTCGCGGTGATCAACGAGTACGGCCCGACCGAGGCGACCGTCGGCTGCGTCGCGGCCGGGATCGCGCCGGGGGAGGCGGTGCCCACCGGTCCGGTGCCGATCGGACGTCCCACCTGGAACACCCGCGCGTACCTGCTCGACGCGGCGCTCAACCCGGTGCCGCCGGGGGTGGTCGGGGAGCTGTACGTCGCCGGTGACCAGTTGGCCCGCGGCTACCTGCGCCGGCCCGGCCGGACGGCGGAGAAGTTCCTGCCCTGCCCGTACGGGGCGCCGGGGCAGCGGATGTATCGCACCGGGGACCTGGCCCGCTGGCGGTCCGACGGGACGCTGGAGTACCTCGGCCGCCGCGACGACCAGGTGAAGATCCGGGGCATGCGGATCGAACTCGGTGAGATCGAGTCGACGCTGCTCGCCCGGCCCGACGTGCGGGAGGCGGCGGTGGTGGTGCGCACCGACTCCGGCGAGCCGGAGCTGGTCGGCTACCTGGTCGGCACCGCCGACCCGGCGACCCTCGCCGTGGACCTCGCCCAGGAGCTGCCCGCACACCTGGTGCCGGCCGCCCTCGTCGTGGTGGACGCGCTGCCCCTCACCCCGAACGGCAAGCTCGACGTCGCGGCGCTCCCCGCGCCGCAGGCCGGCCCCACCGCCGGCGGCTACGTCGCCCCGCGCACCGAGGCCGAGGCGCTGGTCGCCGAGGTCTACGCCGAGATCCTCCACGAGGACAAGGTCGGCGCGTTGGACGACTTCTTCGTCCTCGGCGGCAACAGCCTTCGCGGCATGCGGGCGATGGCCCGCATCCGCGCCGAGGTGGACGTGGACCTGCCGATGCGGGCGCTGTTCACCAGCCCGGTGGTGGCCGACCTGGCCGCCCTGATCGAGCAGCGGATCGCCGCTGAGCTCGACGGGCTTTCCGAGACCGAGGTCGCCGCGCTCCTGGCGGCGGAGAAGGACAAGCCCTCATGACCGACCTGAAGGATCCGGCGCGGGACCCCGCCCGGCAGGCGCTCATCGCGCAGCGGTTGCGGCGGCGGCAGTCCGCCGCTCCCGCGGCGCGGATCACCGTGCGTCCGCCCGACGCGGAGGTGCCGCTCTCGTACGCCCAGGAACGGGTCTGGTTCATGGACCAGCTCGCCCCGGGTGAGGCGGCCTACCACATCGCGGTCCCGATGCGGGTACGCGGCCCGCTGGACGTACCGACGCTGCGCGCGGCGCTCGACGGTCTGACCCGGCGGCACGAGTCGCTGCGCACCCGGTTCCCGGCGGACGCCGACGGCCGGCCGACGGTCGTGATCGAGGAGAGCGTCGAGGTGCCGCTCACCGTCGTGGACGCGGCCGACGCGACGGCGGCGCAGGAGCTGGTGGAGGCGGCCTCGACCGAACCGTTCGACCTCGCGCACGGTCCACTGCTGCGTGCCCTGCTGATCCGGTTGGCACCCGAGGAGCACGTGCTCTTCCTCGGCAAACACCACATCGTCGGTGACGGCTGGTCGGTGGACCTGCTGCTACGTGACCTGGTCACCCTGTACCGGGGGGCCGAGCCGCCCGCCCTGCCCGTCCAGTACGGCGACTTCGCCGTCTGGGAGGCGCAGGAGCTGGCCGGGCCGGCGGCGCAGGGACACCTGGAGTGGTGGCGGCAGCGCCTCGGTGGCGTGACCCCGCTGGAGCTGCCGCTGGACCTGCCCCGCCCGGCCACGCAGACCTACCGTGGTGACTTCGTCGAGTTCACTTTGGACGGAGCGACCCGGGACGGCCTGTACGAACTCACCCACTCCTACGGCGGCACACTGTTCATGACGCTGCTCGCCGCGTACCAGGTCCTCCTGGCTCGCCACGCCGGCCAGGAGGATTTCGTGGTCGGCGCCTCGGTCGCCGGCCGCTCCGTCCCGGAGCTGGAGAACGTGGTCGGCATGTTCATCAACATGCTGCCGCTGCGCGCCGAGCTGGCCGGCGGGCCCACCTTCGGCGAACTGCTGGAGCGGACCCGGCACAGCGTCCTCGACGCGCTGGAGCACGGCGAGGTGCCGTTCGCCAAGGTGGTGCACGAGCTGGGACTGCCGCGTGACGTCAGCCGGTCGCCGGTGTTCCAGGCCATGTTCGTGCTGCAGAACTACGACATCGGCCGGTACGCCAAGGTCCCCGGCGACAACACCGTGACGTTCACCTGGACGCCGATGGAGCTGCGGGCCACCCGGTTCGACATCGAGCTGCACGTCGTGGAGACCGTCCGCGGGCTCTGGGGCAAGCTGGTGTTCAACACCGACCTGTTCGCCCGGGAGACCGTGCAGCGGATGGCCGACCGGTTCGGCACGCTTCTGCGGGCCGTGGTGGCCGCGCCGGACACTCCGGTCTCCGCGCTGGACCTGCTCGCCCCGGTCGAGCGGGAGCTGCTGGCCGCCTGGAACGACACCGTCACCGACTTCCCGCGTGAGCAGACCCTGCACGCCCCGATCGAGGAGCGCGCCGCCCGTACGCCGGACGCGGTGGCGCTGCGGTTCGAGGGCCGTTCGGTGACGTACGCCGAGCTGAACGCCGCCGCCAACCGGGTCGCGCACCGGCTGCGCGCGGCCGGTGTGGGCCCGGAAACGCTGGTCGGCGTCTGTGCGGAGCGCTCGGTGGAACTCGTCGCCGGTCTGCTCGGCGTGCTGAAGGCCGGCGGGGCCTACCTGCCGCTGGACCCGGAGTATCCGGCCGACCGGCTGGCGTTCATGGTCACCGACGCGGCCGCGCCGCTGGTGCTGGTCCAGGCGCATTTGCGTGGCGTGCTGCCGGAGACCGGCGCGACCGTGCTCGTCCTCGACGACGAGCGGACCTGGGCGGACCAGCCGACGACCGACCCGGCCCCGGCGAGCGGCCCAGAGCAGCTCGCGTACGTCATCTACACGTCGGGCTCGACCGGCCGGCCGAAGGGGGTTCCGAACACCCACCGGGGCATCGTCAACCGGCTGGACTGGATGCAACGGACGTACCGGATCGGCCCGGACGACGCGGTGCTGCAGAAGACGCCGGCGAGCTTCGACGTGTCGGTGTGGGAGTTCTTCTGGCCGCTGCGCGAGGGCGCAAGGTTGGTGCTGGCGAAGCCCGGCGGGCACAAGGACGCCGGTTACCTGCGGGACCTGCTGATCGCCGAGGCGGTGACCACCACCCACTTCGTACCGTCGATGCTGACGGTGTTCCTGGCCGAGGAGGGCGTCGAGGCGGCGACCGCGCTGCGTCGGGTGATCTGCTCCGGCGAGGAGCTGCCGCTGGCCACCGCCACCGAATTCACCGCCCGGCTGCCCTGGTGCGGCCTGCACAACCTGTACGGCCCGACCGAGGCGGCCATCGACGTCAGCTCCTGGTACTGCGACCCGGCGCTGCTGGCCGGTCTGACCAGCGTGCCGATCGGCGCGCCGATCGCCAACATGCGGCTGCACGTGCTCGACGCGGCCGGCAACGAGTGCCCGGTCGGGGTGGCCGGTGAGCTGCACATCGGCGGTGTGGGGCTGGCCCGTGGCTACCACCGCCGGCCGGCGCTGACCGCTGAGCGGTTCGTGCCGGACCCGTTCTCCGGCGAGCCGGGCGCCCGGCTGTACCGCACCGGTGACCTGGCGCGCTGGCGGCTCGCGCCCGCCGCGGGCGGCACGGACCGTCCCGGCGGGGCCATCGAGTTCCTCGGTCGGGTCGATTACCAGGTCAAGCTGCGTGGTCTGCGGATCGAGCTGGGCGAGATCGAGAGCGCGTTGCGCGAGCGGCCCGGAGTGACCGAGGCCGCGGTGATCGTCCGGGAGGACACGCCCGGCGACAAGCGGCTGACCGCCTACCTGGTGGGGGCGGCCGAGCACGGTGAGGTGAAGGCAGCGCTGAAGGAGACGCTGCCGGAGTACATGGTGCCCGCCGCGTTCGTGACTCTCGACGCGCTGCCGCTCAGCCCCAACGGCAAGCTGGACCGCCGGGCGCTGCCCGCGCCGGTGGTGACTCGCGAGGCGTCGGTGGCGCTGGTGGAGCCGCGCGACGACACCGAGCGGCTGCTCGCGGCGATCTGGTCGGAGGTGCTCGGCGTGCCGACGCTGGGCATCGACGACGACTTCTTCGACCTCGGCGGGCACTCAATGCTCGCCACCCAGGTGGTCGCGAAGATCCGCAAGGCGGAGCACGGCGGGCGGCCGGTCGGCGTGATGGACCTGTTCCAGCAGCGCACCATCCGGGAACTGGCCGCCTTCATGTCGGGCGCGACCGGCGAGGCGGGGCCGCGCCGGCTGCTCTACGAGCTGACCAAGCCGATCCCGGCGAACCAGCGTGTCGTCTCGTACGTCTGCGTGCCGTACGGCGGCGGCAGCGCGATCGTCTACCAGCCCCTCGCGGACGCCCTGCCGGCTGGGCACGCGCTCTGGTCGCTGGCCATCCCGGGACACGACGTCGGGCTCAGCGAGGACGCGGTGCCCTTCGACGAGCTGACCACGCGGGTGGCCGAGGAGATCCTCGAACGCATCGAGGGCCCGATCGTGCTCTACGGACACTGCGGCGTCGGCAGCGCCATCGTGACCGAGGTGGCACGCAAGGTGGAGGCGACCGGCCGTGAGCTGGAGGCGCTCTACATCGGCGCGATGTTCCCGTTCGCCCGCCCGAAGGGGATCTTCGCGGCGGTTCGGACCCGGCTGGAGGCACTGCGGAGCAACCGGCACTACGCGAGTTGGCTGAAGTCGATGGGGGTGGACACCGACGAGCTGGATCCGGAGCAGGCCGACCGGATCATCAGCAACATGCGGGCCGACTCCCGCGCCTCCGAGGAGTACTTCACCGGTTTGCTCGACCGTCGGGTGACGAAGTTGCGTACCCCGATCGTCTCGGTGGTCGGCTCCGAGGACCCGGTCACCGACTACTACACCGAGCGGTACGCGGAGTGGCAGTTCCTCAGCGACACGCTGGCGCTGGTGGTGCTCGACCAGGCCGGGCACTTCTTCCTCAAGTACCGAGCGGACGAGCTGGCGGAGATCGTCACCCGCACGCACCGCGCCGTCGGCGACGGGACCGTCGCCGAACTCAGCCGCGAGACGCGGGGCGAGGACGCGAGCTGGGCGGTCCACGACACGCTGGCCGTCGGCGTCGAGGAGCAGCCCAAACCCGACACGGTGAAGCCGAGCATGGCCCGCTTCGTCGCGGTCACCGCCGGGCAGCTGGTCTCCACCACCGGGTCGGCGCTGACCGCGTTCGCGCTGCCGATCTGGCTGTTCAACCGGACCGGGTCGGTGGCCAATCTGGGTCTGCTCTGGGCGCTGGCACTGCTCTGCGGCGTGTTGATGCTGCCGATCGCGGGGGCGATCACCGACCGGGTGAGCCGGCGGAAGATCATGATGATCGCCAGCAGCAGCGCCGGCTGCGTGCAGGTGGTGCTCGCCGCGCTGCTCTGGACGGACAGTCTGGCGCTGTGGCACATCTACGGTCTCGTGGCGTTGAGTCAGGTGGCCGGGTCGTTCCAGCGGATCGCGTTCCAGTCGGCCGTGCCGCAGCTCGTGCCGAAGCGCTACCTCGGGCACGCGATGGGCATCACGCAGCTCTCCAACGGTTTCGCCATGCTGCTCATGCCGGTGTTCGCCGCCGGTCTGCTGGCCGCCATCGAGCTGAAGGGCATCGTGCTGCTCGACGTGGCCAGCTACGTGCTGGCCGTACTCACCCTGGCCCTGGTCCGCTTCCCGAACGCGCTGGGCTGGCGGCCGAGGGAGCGGCTGCTCGTCGCGATCGCCAACGGGTTGCGTTACTCCTGGCAGCACCGCGGGTTCCGGCTGATGCTCGGCTACTTCGCGCTCGGGAACATCTTCCTGGCCCCGGCGCTGGTGCTCATCACGCCGCTGGTGCTGTCGTTCGGCACCGCGACTCAGGTGGCGCAGGTGGCGCTCGCCGAGGCGCTCGGCGCGGTGGCCGGTGGCGTGCTGATGTCGCTCTGGGGCGGCCCTCGGCGTCGGCGGATGATCGGCGTGCTCATCGCCAACCTCGGCACCGCGATCGGTTGCGTCCTGATCGGCCTGGACGCCTCGCTGGTGATGATCTGCGTCGGCGTGTTCTGGCTGGCCATGGCGATGACCACGGCGCAGTCCATCTACGCCACCATCGTGCAGGTCAAGGTGCCGCAACGCTTCCACGGCCGGGTGTTCAGCCTGAACCAGACCATCTCCTGGTCGACCCTGCCGATCGGGTTCGCGCTGCTCGCCCCGGCGGCCACCGGCCTGTTCGAGCCGATGTTCGCCCCCGGTGGCGCGTTGGCCGGCTCGGTGGGCGCGGTGATCGGTACCGGGCCGGGCCGGGGGATCGCGTTCGCGTACGTCTGCTTCGGTGCGGCCCTGGTGCTGATCACCCTCGGTGGCTTCGCGATCCGGCTGCTGCGTCGCTTCGACCTCGAGGTAGAAGACTCGCTGCCGGACGACCTGGTCGGTGCGCAGGAGCGGGAGCGGCGTATCGCCGCCCGCGCTGCCGAGCGTGAGGAGAGGGCGCTGGTATCGGCGTGAGCGGTGGGGGCCTCCCACCACGACCGGAGGCCCCCACCGCCACCCCGCCGATCGGCCGCGAGGGCAGGTCAGGGAAGGTCGGGCCGATCGGCCAGGTCGGCCTCGGGCAGTTCCTCCGGCCGGGCCACCCACGCCGAGTAGACCGGCACGCCGTGCCACGGCCCGGCCGGTAGACCGTCGCGGGTGTCGGTGGCGACGGCAACGACGGCGTACGGATGTCCGAAACGCAGGTTGGCGACGCGCACGACGGCTTCCGGCGGCAGGCCGGCCACCGCGGCGAGCGCGGTCACCGCGGCCGCCTCGAAGCCGTACCGGCCGTAGCGGGCCGTCGCGGCCTGAGCTGCGTCGTAGCCCAGGCCCGGGGCACCCATCAGCTCGCCGAGGGCGCCCACCGCCCGGTCGAAGCCGAGCCCCTTCGTGGTCAGGTCGTGCCGGCTGTCCGCCTCCCAGCAGGGGAGCACCGCGCTGAGCCGCTCCTCACGCCCGAACGCCCGGGTGTGCTCCTCGCGCAGCGTCCAGAGCGGGGTCTCTCCCAGCGGCAGGTCGTAGAGGGAACGGCGCCCCCTCCCGGGGGACGTCGTCGCGTTGATCGCCACCTCGTGGGCGGCCGCGAGGACGTCGGACGCGGGTACCTCGGGCAGCGCGGCGACCGAGACGACCAGTAGGCCGGCCTCGCGGTCGTCGACGGTCTCCGGCTTCGCCTGGGCGGCGTGCACGGCCACGTCGCCGGCCCGGCCGGTGCCGGCGATCCAGCAGGTGTGGCCGTGCCACGGGGTGCGCAGCACCCGGCGCAGCTCGCCCGCCCAGGCGCTGCCCGGTCCGAGCGCATCGGCGGTCGCCACCTGGAACGGGGTGGCCCAGGTGATCCGGGTGGCCAGCGCCGTGGCCATGACCAGGAGCGTGTCCGGCTCGACCGTGAGCGGAAACTTCTCGATCATGCCCATGGTGTGCTCCCGCGCCCACGCGTCCAGGGCCGCCTGCTCGGGCAGCGGCCCCGTGTCGGTGCTCTTCGGCAGCGCGGCGCGCCACTGCGCCAGCGCGTCGACCGCTGTACGTTCCCACAGCGCGCTGGCGGAGGCGACCAGCGGGTGCGGTGCGTCCAGCAGCGCCCGCGCCGTCGCGGCGGCCCGGTCGGCGTCCGCGCCGAGCACCTCCTCCAACTCCGTACGCGTCTGGCCGGTGGCGGCCGGGCCGACCAGGGCGAGCAGCAGCCACGCGCCGAGCGGGGAGGCGATGTGGTGCTCGGGGCCGATCAGGCGGTGCATCCGTTCCGCGTATCGGGCCACGGGCCCGGTAGAAACCATCATCGCTCCACTGTGCCCGCCCGGCTGCGCCCGCGTCAGCCCGTCACTCCGTGTCGGCGTCGATGACCCCTTGCCACCCGGGCGGTCAGCGGGTGCGGGCGTTTCCGGCGGCGGTAGTTCTTCTGCGGCCGCGGCTGCCGACGGTTCCCTGGCTGGGCTCGCCGGAGGCGCTATGGATAGGCTTCCGGGCCGTGGCAGGTCTGTTGAAGAGCATGGCGGCACGCATCAGCCGGGCCGGTGGAGCGATCGTTCCCCGTCAGCGACGTGGGGAGCCCACGCCGGCTCAGGTCGCGCGCCGGCGTCACGTCGCCGCGCTGCAGCGCCGCGAGCTGTCGTACGCCCCGGAGCTGGACGGGCAGGCCGACCCGGGCGAGATCGTGTGGACCTGGGTGCCGTACGAGGACGACCCGCGCCAGGGCAAGGACCGTCCGGTGCTGGTGGTCGGCCGGAAGAGCCGCACCCTGTTCGGGCTGATGCTGTCCAGCCAGAGCGCCCGGGACGGACAGCGGCACTGGCTCGCGCTCGGCCCGGGTGACTGGGATCGGGACATGCGGCCCAGCTGGATCCGGTTGGATCGGGTGCTGACCATGCGGGAGGACAGCATCCGCCGCGAGGGCGCGATCCTGGACCGGGCCCGCTTCGAGCGGGTCGGCAGGGCGTTGCGCGCCGGCTACGGCTGGCGCTGATCCCCGACCGGTCAGCTCCCGAGCGGGCATCGGCGATTCGGCGGCCATTCCTCGTACGGTTCACCGGCCGCGGCGGGCGTACCGACTCGTCGGCCCACCCCGGCAGGCAGGTGCATGGCCGTGAGGCTGATACCTGAGATTCATCAATATGACTCTGAGGTATCAACCTCATCGAGAGATTCCGCCTGAACGTCCTCTGGGCGCACGGGTGGGTGCGCGGCGGTCAGGTGGGTTCGCGGCTCGGTCCGACCGCGGCGGACCGGTGTCCGGCGGCGGATACGGCCGCTCGGCCAGCAGCCGGCCCTCGCCGAGTGGGTCGACCAGTATCGAAGGCTCTGGGAAGAGCGTTTACGACACATTGGGCGACTTCCTCAACGACCTGAAGGGGTAAGACGATGAGCCAGCTCAGTGACCTCGCGATCGACCTGCCGTCAGACCTGGAGATCACCCTCACCCGCGCCTTCGACGCGCCACGCGACCTGGTGTTCGCCGCACACAACCAGGCGGAGCACCTGAAGCAGTGGTGGGGGCGGGGCAACGCGCTCGACGTCGAGATCGACTTCCGGGTGGGCGGCCGATACCGGTTCGTCGAGCACGCCAAGGACGGCAACTCCTACGCGTTCCGGGGTGAGTTCCGGGAGATCGTGGTGCCGGAGCGGATCGTGCAGACCTTCGAGTACGAGGGCATGCCCGGGCACGTGGTGGTGGAGACCCTCGTCTTCACCGAGCAGGACGGGCGTACCGTCGTCGCCGGCACCAGCCGGTTCGACACGAAGCAGGAGCGCGACGGCATGCTCGACACCGGGATGACGCAGGGCGCGGCCGAGTCGTACGCCGCCCTGGATCGGCACCTGGCCGGCCTGGCCTGACGTACGGCGGGGCATCCGACGGGTGGCTCCGCCGTACCCGAACCGTCTTCGTGGGAATTGTTTGTAACGTTCGCCAGGTCGCGAGCGCTCTTCGTAATGCCACTGGGGGGTAGTTCCGGGTTCCGCACCGCACGGGGACGGCGATGCGACCGCCGTCGGAGACGGAGAGGAATGCCGCGATGAACGGTGGCGCACGTCCACACCAAGCCTTGCCTGACGATCATCTGCCGGTCACGCCGGACTGGATCTGCTCGACCTGTGGTACGGATTGGCCCTGCTCCACGAAGCGGAGCCGGCTGTTGGAGGAGTACGGGCGCGATCGGGCGGCGCTCGGTGTCTATCTGGCGGCGTGTCTCGCCGCAGCGTCCGCGGAGCTGCGCCGCGTTCCTGTGGACGTACTGCAGCGACGCTTCACGGGCTGGCTTCCCCGGCCCCGGCGCCCCTTCTGACCGGCGGACGGGCCCCGGCGTACCGGCCGGAGCCCGTTCCGCATGCACCTCCTTCCTGCTGTGACCGTGGTCAGGTCCGGGTGCTCGCCCGGACCTGCCGCGCTGTGGCGGGGACCGACGCGCGTGTGGCGCGCGTGGTCGCCGCGGGGGTGCGGGTCGGCCAACCCACCAGCCGGGGACGCCGTCGAGCGCTCACGTCCTCGACCCAGCCGACCAGCAGCACGACGACGAAGAGCAGTACGAGCGCCACCGCCAGGTATCCGACCTGCCCGAGCCGCCAGGCGTCGATCTGGTCGCCGACGACGAAGCAGATCGCGATCGCCGCGTTGTGCCAGAGGTAGATGGTCAGGGCCCGACTGTTCAGCCAGGTGACCAGCCGGTCCAGTGGCCGGGCCCGGGCCAGCCACGCCATCGGGGGGCGTGCCCGGAGCAGCAGGAGCACGAAACCCAGCGAGTAGAAGGCCTGCGCGGATGGGATGTCGTTGAGGTCGAAGCCGTCCGCGGGGCTCGTCATCGTCCACCCGGCGCCGACCCCCAGGCACACGGCCGCGGCGAGAATCAGCGCCGGCAATGGAATGCGGTGCAGCGCACCGTCGTGATGAGCGAAGCCGACGAGCCAGCAGGCGCCGAAGGTGGCCAGGTCGACGACGACCGAGTGAACGTTGCCGCTGAGCGGTGGCGACGTGGTCTGCAGCAGCACCACGGCGGCGAGAGGCAGCAGCACGGTCGGCAGCGGCCACCGGCGGTAGAGGCCGAGCAGTACGGGCGAGAGCAGGACAAGCCAGAGGTACGTGACCAGGTACCACAGCACCCCGGTCACGTCCTGTGCCCAGGCGCTGCCCGCGGGCTGGGCGATCGGGATCAGCCAGGTCAACAGCCCGGGCCACGCCGGCCGGTCGGGCCAGCCCTGCCAGACCATCAACGGCACGAGCACCGCGCCCAGCATCCACAATGCCGGCAACAGCCGTCGCAGTCGGCTGTTGACCGCCTGAACCGACGTACGGTCCAGGGAACGGGCCATCAGCGAGCCGCCGAGCGCGAACATCACGCCCATGGCGGGAAACGCGAAGCTCAACCAGGCGTAGCCCCACATGTGGTAGACGATCACCCGAGTCAGGGCCAGCGCGCGGAGGGTGTCGAACCATCGGTCCCGGCCTGCTCCGGCACCGACCGGCCCGGCGGTCCGACCGGTCGCCTCCGGCCGCACCCGGTGCTCGTCCACCACGCTTCCGTCCACCACGCTTCCGTCCACCACGCTTGCGTTCATCAGCTGCCGTCCATCACGCCGGCGTTCACCACGGTTCCGTCCACCACCTGTCCGGGGCGACCGGTCGGCGGGTCACCGGCACGCTTCAATTTTCGCCATCGAAGCCGGGCACCGGTCAGCGCGGTGATCATCGACCGGAGCAGGACCAGGTACATCAGCTGCCGGTACGCGAACTGCTGCAGGGGGAGCGCCAGCAGTGGCAGTAGGCGCTCACGGTCGAGGCGGAAAGCGACCAGCCCGGTGACCGCCTGCACGGCCAGCATCAGCAGCCACGCCACGGCGGTCTCGGTGGCGCCGAGGAAGAACAGTCCGTACAGGGCCATCACGTCCAGCACCGGACCGAGCAGTGGCAGCACCACCCCGAACAGGGCGAGCATCGGCAGACCGAGGCGGCCGAACCGGCCGGACGGGCCGCTGTCGAGCACCGCCCGGCGGTGCTTCCACATCGCCTGCATGGTGCCGTAGCTCCAGCGGTACCGTTGCCGCCACAACTGCGTCAGGGAGGCGGGTGCCTCGGTCCACGCCCTGGCCCGCTTCTCGTACACCACACGCCAGCCGGCCCGGAGGACGGCCATCGTGATGTCGGTGTCCTCGGCGAGGGTGTCGTCACTCATGCCGCCTGCGGTGAGCAGCACCCGGCGGCGGAACGCCCCGATGGCCCCCGGCACGGTCGGCATGCAGCCGAGCGTCTCGTACAGCCGGCGGTCGAGGTTGAAGCCGATGACGTACTCGATGTGCTGCCACCACCCGAGCGGGCCTCGGCGGTTGGCCACCTTGACGTTGCCGGCGACGGCGCCCACCGACGGGTCGGCGAACGGCTGCACCAGCCGGCGTACGGAGTCCCGCTCGAACACCGTGTCGCCGTCGACCATCACGATGATCTCGTGGCTGGCGTGGGCGATACCCGTGTTGAGCGCGCTCGGCTTGCCGCCGTTGGGCTTGCGGATCACCCGCACGTTGCGCAGGCCGAGCGCCTCCACCAGGTCGGCGGTCCCGTCGGTGGAGCCGTCGTCGACGACGACGACCTCGATCCCGCGATGGTCGCCGTTGGCCAGCGACCGGACGCTCGCGACGATGCCGGCCTGTTCGTTGTAGGCCGGCACGATTATCGACACGGGCTCGGTGACCGGCGGTCCCCAGTAGCCACGGCGGCGGCGCCAGGCCAGCCGGGGCGCGAGGACGAGCAGCAGCAGTGTACGGGCCAGCATCAGGAGCCCGACCACCACGAACAGCACCCGGAGCGCGGCGATGAACAGGTCGGCGACCTGCACCGCCGTGACGACCGACCCGGACCGCCAGCGGGTGGCCTCTGACACCGGCCGGTTCGCGGGAACCGCGGCCACGTCGTCCTCGTCGGTCTCGTCCCGGGTCTGGTTGACGCCGCTTCCGACGGTGACGAAGTCGTAGCCTCGCCCCAGCATCGCGGGAATGAACCGGTCGAGCGCGGCGACCGTCTGCGCGCGGTCGCCGCCCGCGTCGTGCATCAGCACGACGGCGCCCTGCCCGTCCGGCGGGGTCATGTTCCGCACGATCGCGTCCACTCCGGGCCGGGCCCAGTCCTGGCTGTCGGTGTCGTTCACGGCCGTGAGGTAGCCGAGCCGGCCGGCCTGCCGGATGGCCGCCCACGCCTCGTCGTCCACGGCGTCGGCCCGCGACGAGTACGGGAAGCGC
This sequence comes from Micromonospora sp. NPDC023737, assembly GCF_040639715.1. NCBI lineage: Bacteria > Bacillati > Actinomycetota > Actinomycetes > Micromonosporales > Micromonosporaceae > Micromonospora > Micromonospora sp. NPDC023737. Next base: position 9,318 of record NZ_JBFAAL010000022.1, on the reverse strand, counting down.
AGCAGGTTCGTCCGGACGCCCGCAGCGCTCATGATTGCCATCTGGGTCTGGGTGTACTCGAGCCGCCGTTGCCAACCGGGCAGCACCGTCGCGTCCGGGTGGCTGAAGGTGTGCACCCCCAGTTCGTGACCCTCGGCGGCGATTCGTGCGACCAGGTCGGGATGGCGCGCCACCTGGCTGCCCACCACGAAGAAGGTCGCCTTCGCCCGGTGGTGTCGCAGCACCTCGAGGATTCGTGGCGTCCACACCGGATCCGGGCCGTCGTCGAAGGTGAGGGCGATGGTGCGGGGCGGCATGCGATAGGACTGCGTCTGGCCTCCGGTGGTGTCGATCACCGGTCCGCCAGAGATGATCTCGGCCGGCACCGTGCTCTGGTCACCCGTCTCCCGAACGTGGTCCGGGGTGAACTCGGAGTTCGCGTACGCCTCGACCAGCAGCAGGCTGACCAGGACGGTGACCAGGGCCCCGCAGACCATCCAGCTCGCGCGCGGCGCAAGCCGGATCCGACGTCGCCGCCGTGGCGAGGGGGACGTGGGACGCCTCGTCGTCACGGTCATCGGCCCCTCCCCGCGGCGTCGATCAGGGCGGGCACGGTCGGCGGCGCGGTGGGCGTGGGAGCTGCGGTGGACGGACTCGGCGCCGCGCTGGACGGGTTCGTCGTGGCGCCGGACGGGCTCGTCGTGGCGCCGGACGGTGACGGCGGAGTGGGTGCCGCGGTCGAGGGGGGCGGCGGGGACGGTTGCTTGCCGGACCTCGACGGTGGTAGGGCCGGAATCTGCACGTGAGGCTTTGGCGCCGGTTCGGGTACGAGGGACGGCCGGGGCCGTGCCTCGTTGGGCGGCTCGGGGGCGGAGCCGGCCAGATCTTCGTTGGCCGCCGCCACGAGCGGAACCAGTGGGCCGCTCTGCTCCGGCGGCTGGTCACCGATCTCCATGCCGGTCTCGTCGCCCGAGATCGGCGCGGCCCGGGGCACCGCGGGTCCAGTCAGGACGGCGATCCCGACGATCGGCACATACACGAGGGTGCCAGCCGCCAGGAGTACAGCACCCCAGCGCATCAGGCGGGCGCGTCGTCCGCTGACGTCGACGAAGACCGGCACCGGGAGGTGGGACGCGGCGGTTCGGCCGGGGAGGGTGGGCGAGTTGCCGCCGTGAATGTGAACGACCACCCGGACGACGTTAGGGAGGAAGAAAGCCCTTTATGTCCACTTTGTGAGGACTAGGCCATGCGGGCGATTTCATATTCCGAACAACCGGATGGATGGTCAAGGACCGCCTCAGAGGGGCGGCGACCTCCTATTTCTGCAGTCGGGTGATGGACGATCGCTCTCAGACATACAGGTGCAGATGCCTCGCAAAGAGGCCTAGATATGCCGAGAAATGCCGAAATGGTACTGAACGGGACATAGGGCCTATAAAAGGGAGGAAGATAACTAGATGGGGCGAGGTGCGAGGTGCTCATCGGCGTGGCCGTCACGTTCCACCGTCCGGCGCGTTGAAGGAGCATCGGCCGCCCATGTCACTCCGGCAGGTGCCCGCTGTCGACGAGCTGACGGGCCTGCCGGCCCGAGTTGAGACTCTTCGCCCGGTACATCGAGGCATCCGCCTGGCGTAGCGCCTCGGGCAGTTGGGTCGGGCCGGTAACCGGCGCGAGGCCCACCGAGGCCGTGACCCGCAGGGTGAAGCCCCCCATCGAGATGGGCGCGGCGAGCATCTCGTAGAGCCGCCGGCTGGCGTGGTCGATCCAGCGCCGGTCGAGGGTCGGAGTGACCAGCAGGCCCGCGAACTCGTCACCGCCGAGTCGGGCCACGAGGTTGTCGCCGGCGAACGCGGCCAGCCGCTCCGCCACGCTGATCAGCACCTGGTCGCCCGCCGCGTGCCCGTACTGGTCGTTGACCTGCTTGAAATCGTCCAGGTCGAGCACCACGGCCACCACCGACCGCCCGGAGGCGTCGGTGAGCAGCGCCGCAGCCAGTCGGTAGAAGGCGCGGCGGTTGGGTAGGCCGGTCAGCGGGTCGTGGCTGGCGGCGTGCCGTTCGGCGGCGAGCTCCGCCTGCAGATGCTCTATCTCGGCCTCGGCCCGTAGCGCCCGGCGGCGCAGTTGCCATGAGGAGATCAGTGCCCCCGCGGCGCAGATGCCGGACGCCAAACTCACCGGATCCGGCACCCGAGCCCTCCCGTCACGCCAGCGCCCGGGTTCCGACATGCCCGGGCGGGCCCTCGTTATCCCTGGTCACGACCCAGGTTAGGTAACTCAACGTGAACAGATAAGTACCGTTCACGTGGGTTATCATGCTCGCCGTCCGATGCAGATGCAATAGCAGATGCACGTGCAGCAGAGTCCGATGTCGACACTCTCTCCGCGCCGCCACCGCTCCTCCCCACGGCATCGGCCGGCTCTAGAACAGAAAGACCCCTCCTCATGCAGCAGCCGATGAACGGTGTCCCCGTCGACCAGCTCCCACCGCTGGACTGGCAGAAGAGCCGCCGGAGCAACCCCAGCGGCAACTGCGTCGAGCTGGCCGAACTGCCCGGGGGTGGCGGCGTGGCCGTACGCAACTCGCGCTACCCGGACGGACCCGCGCTCATCTACACGGTCGACGAGATCGCCGCCTTCGTGCTCGGCGCCCGCGACGGCGACTTCGACCATCTGATCGCCTGACCGTCACCGCCGGTGCGCGGGTGGTACCCCTCCCGCGCGCGTCCGTGGCATGCTTACTGCTCGGTCGGGCCGGGTGCCCGACCGAGCTGGTACGCGGAGGTCGGCACGTGACGATTGTTCCCGCCGACGGCGGCCCGACGACCGGGCCGACCGTGCTGCGCATGCTGCTCGGTGCCCAGCTGCGCCGCCTGCGTGAGTCCAGCGGAGTCACCCGCGAGGGTGCCGGGTGGGAGATCCGCGCCTCCGAGTCGAAGATCAGCCGGATGGAGCTCGGCCGGGTCGGCTTCAAGGAACGCGACGTCGCCGACCTGCTCACCCTCTACGGCGTCAAGGACGACGAGGAGCGGGAGGTACTGCTCAAACTCGCCCGGGACGCCAACAGCCCCGGCTGGTGGCACCGGTACGGCGACGTGCTGCCCAGCTGGTTCCAGTCCTACCTCGGTCTGGAGGCCGCGGCGGCGCTGATCCGCACGTACGAGGTGCAGTTCGTTCCCGGGTTGTTGCAGACCCCCGCGTACGCCCGGGCGGTGGTGCTGCTCGGGCACGGCACGGCGGCGCCCGACGAGATCGACAGACGGGTCGGGTTGCGCGTGCGGCGCCAGGAACTGCTGCGCCGGGCGGATCCACCGCAGCTGTGGGCCGTGCTGGACGAGGCGGCGCTGCGCCGCCCGATCGGCGGCCCGGAGGTCATGCGAGGCCAGTTGACCGCGCTCATCGAGGCGACCCGGTCGCCGAACATCCGGTTGCAGATCATCCCGTTCACCGCCGGCGGGCACGCCGCCGCCGGAGGAGCGTTCAGCATCCTGCGCTTCGGCGACCAGGACCTGCCCGACATCGTCTACATCGAACAGCTGACCAGCGCCATCTACCTCGACAAGCGTGACGACCTGGACCATTACGCGCTGGCCATGGAGCGGCTCTGCGTCGAGGCCGAGCCGCCGGAGCGTACGCCGGAGCTGCTCACTCGCCTGCGCGACGACCTCTATCCGGGCTGACCGTCGCACGCCCGACTCGCCCCGCCACTGTCGCGACCGCTCGCTTCCCCCTCCGCGTCTTCGAGGCAGATCCAGCCACAGTCGGTGCTGTCCCGCTGCCCTGACGGCGCTCCGCCCCGCGCCCGCGGCGAGCGCCCGCCCACCGTGGCCGTCCCGGATTCGCGTACCGAGCCGATCTCGCACCGGCCATCCGGGCACGAGCGAGCCAACCGGTGCGGAATCGGGCACCGAAAGTGGTGGCCTACGGCGGCGGCCAGGCAGACTGGACGGCCATGTCGCCGTTCACGCCCGCTCTCCGGTTGCACGATCGGTACGTCCTGCGCGAGCGCATCGGCCTCGGCGGGATGTCCGAGGTGTGGCGCGCCGACGACGAGGTGCTCGGCCGGTCCGTCGCGGTCAAGGCCCTCGCCACGGAACTCGCCGCCGACCCGGAGCTGCGGGCCACCATCCGGCGCGAGGCCCGCGCCGCGGCCCGGCTGACCCACCCGCACGTGACCCGGGTGTACGACTACGGCGAGGCGACCCTGCCCGGGGGCGAGGTCGTGCCGTACCTCGTCATGGAACTGGTCGACGGCCACAACCTGGCCGACCGGGTCACCGGCGGTCCGCTCCCGTGGCCCGAAGCGGTCCGGACGGCCGGGCAGGTCGCCTCCGCTCTCGCCGCCGCGCACCGGATGGGGGTGGTGCACCGCGACATCAAGCCGGGCAACGTGATGCTCACCGAGGCCGGCGCCAAGGTGCTCGACTTCGGCATCGCCACCCTCGCCGGCCCGCACCACCCGCTGGCCGGGCAGACCGGTGAGCTGCTCATGGGCACCCCGGCCTACGTCGCCCCGGAGCGGCTCTCCGCCGGCCCGCCCGACCCGGCCAGCGACGTGTACGCCCTCGGCGCGCTGCTCTACCGCACCCTCACCGGCCGCCCGCCGCTGCCCGTGCAGACCTGGGAGGACGCGGTCGAGGTGCACCAGCGGCACCGCCCCGTGCCGCCGCTGCGGGTTCCCGGACTGCCGGCCGACATCGCCGACCTGGTCCTCTCCTGCCTCGCCGCGGACCCGGCCCGGCGGCCGAGCGCGGCGCAGCTCGCGACCCGATTCGGCGCCGTCCCGGCCGACCCGCCCACCGCGGTCCTGAGCAACTCGTCGGCCGACCCGGCCACCGCCGTCCTGCGACCCCGCCCGGCCGGGCGGGCGACTGTCGCGTCCGCGCAGGCCCCCACGCTGATCGACCAACCGCCCAGCACGCCCCGGCGTCAGGTCCCGGCGCCACGACGGCGGTCCCGCAGTCCGCTCGCCGCCATCATGGCCGCCGCGCTGGTGCTCGTGTTCGCCCTGGGGGTGATGCTCGCCCTCGACAACGACCGGGGAACACCGTCGGCCGCCGGTACGGCGAGCGCGACGCCGCAGTCACCGTCGACCTCCGTCGCGCCCGAGCCGCCGCCGTCGCCGTCGCCGTCCCCACCCGCACCGACGACCGAGGCACCCGGGCCGATCGAGCTGCGGCAGCTCGCCACCGAGTTCGTGGCACTTCTCGTACAGGCACAGGCGCAGGGCCAGGTCGACCGGCGGACCGCCGACGACCTGCGCGACGAACTGGCCGACCTCGTCCGCGGCAAGCCGAAGGACCGGGCGAAGCACGTGCGGAAGCTGCGCGAACGGATCGCCGAAGCGGCAAAGCGGGACGAAATCTCCTCCGGGATGGCGGACCGGTTGGACGACCTGCTCGAACGCGCAGAGGTGCACGTCGGTCGCGGCGACCACTGAGCCTTCCCGACCCGACCCGGCGTCCCGCGCCGCCGGTCGCCAGGGGATGCGGTTTTCCGCATCCCGGCGCTGTGGCTTCACCGCACGCTTGGAAGGCCATCCTCATGTTCGTCTCCCAGGAACAGTTCGTAGCGTTGACCCATGATTCGAACCCCGCACGCCCTGCTCGCCACGGGAGGTCTCGCGGCGGACGCCCAACCGCCGCAGGACGGGATCGTCGGCTACGTCACGGACCTGGTGGAACGGCTCGGTGGACCCGGCGCCGGCCTGGCCGTGGCGCTGGAGAACCTCTTCCCGCCGATCCCGAGCGAAGTCATCCTGCCGCTGGCCGGTTTCGTCGCCGGTCAAGGCCGGATGAGCGTGGTCGGGGCGATCTTCTGGACGACGCTCGGCTCACTGCTCGGCGCCCTGGCCCTCTACGGGATCGGAGCCGCGCTCGGCCGAGACCGGATCCGGGCGGTCGCGGCGAAGCTGCCACTGGTCAAGCTCAGCGACGTGGACAAGACCGAGGCCTGGTTCATCCGACACGGTGTGAAAGCGGTCTTCTTCGGGCGGATGATTCCGATCTTCCGGAGCCTGATCTCCATCCCGGCCGGCGTGGAGCGCATGCCGATCGCCATCTTCGCCCTCTACACGACGCTGGGCAGCCTGATCTGGAACAGCACCTTCGTGTTCGCCGGCTACCTGCTCGGCGACAACTGGCACCTGGTCGAGGGGTACGTCGGCATACTCCAGAACGTCGTGATCGTGGTGTGCGCGGCGGCGGTCGCCTGGTTCGTGGTGACCCGGGTGCGACGCGCTCGCCGCGCCGGCCGGGAACCGGAACCGACGCCGGTCGCCAACCCGGGGACGGGCGTCCCTGACCCGAGCGGCCGGGGCACCCTCTACCGCAGTGGTGGTTGGGACGACGGCGGGCACGGCGGGGCACGTTGACCCACCCTGTCCGGGTCGGGGCCGGGGTCGCCGCCGGCGCGCTGACCGCCGCCGGGGATCTGGCCTTCCTCCTGGCTGCCGCCGTCGCCGCCGCCGGGTCCGTGCTCGTGCCGCGGGCCCGCCGCCGGGTCGGCACGCTGATCCCGCGGTACGCCACGACGCTGGTACGGCTCGAACGCCGCCGGCTCGCCGAGCTGCTCGGCGCGACCGAGTTGCCTCCGATCCGTACGGCCGGCTGGCGGGACGTCACCTATCTCGCGGCCCGGCTGCTCCCGGGTGCGCTGGGCGCGCTGGCGTACCTGCTGCTGGCGATCGGCGCGGTGCTCGCCTGGATCCTGCTGTCCGCCACCGTGCGCGGTGACCTGTCCGTGGCGGAGTTCCTGCTGCAGGTCGTCATCGGCACGGTGTTGCTGATGTTGAACGTGCAGGCCATCAGCAGCGTGGGCGCGCTGGACGTCCGGATCGCCCGGTGGCTGCTCGACCGCGGCGCCCGAGCGGCGCTGGAGGACCGGGTTCGCGAGCTGGCCAGCACACGGGCGGGTGTGATCGCCGCCGTGGACGCCGAACGCCAGCGCATCGAGCGGGATCTGCACGACGGACTGCAACAGCGGCTGGTCGCGCTCGGCATGCTGCTCGGCCGGGCGCGGCGCAGCCAGGACACCGAGCGGACGTACGCCCTGGTCAAGCAGGCCCACGAGGACGTGCAGCGGGCGCTCGAGGAGTTGCGGGAGGTGGCCTGGCGGGTCTACCCCTCCGCCCTCGAGGAGAGCGACCTCGGGCAGGTGCTCGGCATGGTCGCCCAACGCTCCACCGTGCCGGTACGGATCCGGTGCGACCTGCCCGTACGACCCGATCGACAGATCGAGACGGTGCTCTACTTCGTGGCCTGCGAGGCGCTCACCAACGCCGCGAAACACGCCGCGGCTAACCTGGTCACGATCGACATCGAGCCGCGGGAGGGGACGATCCGGATGCTCGTACGCGACGACGGTACGGGTGGCGCGGATCCCTCCGGCCGCGGTCTGTCCGGGCTGGCCCGCCGGGTCGCCGCGCTGGACGGGCGACTGCGCGTGGACAGCCCGGCCGGCGGGCCGACGACCGTACTGGCGGAACTGCCGTGCGCGTGACGCTCGCCGAGGACTCCACGCTGCTGCGGGAGGGGCTGGCGCGGCTGCTCGTCGAGGAGGGCCACCTGGTGGTCGCCTCCGTCGGCAGCGCCGACGAGCTGCTCGAAGCGGTCGACCGCGAACGCCCCGACGTGGTCGTCACCGATGTCCGGATGCCGCCCAACCACACCGACGACGGTCTGCGAGCCGCATTGGAGATCCGCCACCGCTGGCCCGACACCGCCGTGCTCGTACTGTCCCAGTACGTCGAGAAGCGGTACGCCAGCCGGCTGCTCGCCGACCGTCCCGAGGGCGTCGGGTACCTGCTCAAGGACCGGGTCGCCCAGGTCGACGACTTCCTCGACGCCCTGGACCGGGTGTACGCGGGGGCGACCGCCCTGGACCCGGAGGTGGTACGCCAGGTCGTGTCCGGCTCGGACCGCACCGATCCGCTCAACCGGCTGACCGCCCGCGAACGGGACGTCCTGCATCACATGGCCCAGGGCCACACGAACGCCGCGATCGCCGAGAGGCTGCACGTATCGCTCAGCGCGGTCGAGAAGCACGTGAACGCGATCTTCGAAAAGCTCGACCTGTCCCACGTCACCGGCTACAGCCGCAGAGTGTTGGCGATCCTCCGCTATCTCTCCGCCTGACCCGTCCCGGCGGGCATGCGGGGGCTGGCCGCCTAGAAGGCGGCCGACGTGGGTTGGGACCGTGTGGGTGGCCGCTCCTGGGTGGGTTGAGTCACCTCGGGTCGGGCCGTATGGGTGGCCGCCCTGGATGGGGTTGATCGCCTCGGGTCGAGGCCGTGTGGGTGGCCCGGGGTGATGGGCTCGGGTTCAGGTTGGATCGGTGGCCCCTGGGTGGTTGATCGAGTCGGGTTGAGGTCGGGTGGGTGGCCTGGGTGGTTGATCTCGTCGAGTGGGGGTCGTGTGGGTGGCCCCTAGGTGGTGATCTCGTCGGGTTGGGGCCGCGCGGGGTGGCCTGGGTGGTTGATCGAGTCGGGTTGGGGCCGGGTGGTTGATCTCGTCGGGTTGGGCCGGGTGGTGGCCTCTGAGTGGGTTGATTGCCTCGGGCTGGGGTCTTGGTGGTGACCCCGAGCAGGTTGATCGACTCGGGTTCCTTGATGTGGGGGTGTCCGGGACGCGTGGATGCGCCGACTTCGTGGATGTCGAGTTGACCATGGGCGGGGTGTGGGGTGGCTGGGCGTGGTGTCCGGTTTGCGGCGGAGGGAGTTGGGCTGCGGGTGGGGTGGTTGGGTGGTTTGGTGGGTTCTGTGGTGTGACCGGTGGCATCCCGGGGCCGGAATCGTGGCCGGGCCGGGGGCGTTGAACACCCCTGACGGTCGGGGTAGCAGCCCCCGCCGCCGCGGACCCGTCAAGCCGGTCCGGCATGGTCCGGAATGATGCCGGCCCGCCGGTCGTTGAACCCGGTCCCGGCCACGGCCTGTGGCCAGCCCGCAAGGGCCTCCGGAAACCGGGGAACGATGACGGCCCGCCGGTCGTTGAACCCGGTTCCGGCCGCGGCCTGTCGCTAGTGCGCAGGGCCCCCGGGAACCGGGGAACGATGACGGCCTGCCCGTGGTTGAACACGGTCCCGGCCACGGCCCGGCGAGCCAGCCCGGAAGGGCCCCGGGAATCCCGGGAATGATGGTGGCCGGCCGGTCGTTGAACCCGGTCCCGGCGCGGTGAAGCCCCCCCGTCTCACCCCGGGACACCCGGCCCCGTGAACACCCCCCGTGCTTCACGCAGTGCCCTCAGACTTTTCCCCTCTGCTTTCGAAGCGCCGGTTCGTGGCGCTGACCCACACCCCCGGTGGGTCATCACCCCCGAAGGAGCTTTGATCATGAACACGATCATG